>CAYVTZ010000022.1:0-48845 GCA_964454685.1 uncultured Christensenellaceae bacterium | reverse complement strand
CATCACCCCCACAGCTGACACCGCCTATTTCATTGTAGAAAGCAAAACGGCCGCTGTGGGCGGCGCAGGGAATACCACACGCGCTCTGTTTTCCGATCAGGATTCCTATCTTGAAAGCTTTTGCCCCACCGACCGCGGCATCATTACCAAATACTCCACACAGCTAAACTGGCCCGGCGCACCAGATTTTCCGGAAAACAGCGAAAAAACCTAATCAAATTAAACCACAAGGCAAAACAGAATCACCATACTGTACCCGCCTTCTCAACTTTTTTTTGCACATTGACCAAATCCGACACCCCCGTATGATATACTTTTCTTGAGGCAAAATGCTTATCTAACGTTGAAGAAAATATCAGACGGCTGAAAATCCGTCGGGGTTTGGGGAAAAGCAGTAGCGCGTCCGTGCAACACGGGCGCGTTTATGCTGTCCATAAACGCCCATCAGCGACGTTAGCTACGATGCCCGCCCGTCTCGGCATTTCTTGCCGGCCTGCACAGAAAAAGGACTTTTTTGATGCGCAAACGCGCCCACAAAGCATGGGCGCGTCATTCGTATTCTATGGAAAACTTAACTGCTATCGCGGCTTAAGGCAGCACCGCACAATTCGAACAAGCCGTAATCATGCGCTTTTTTGCCAATGCCGCGTCTAAAATGCTCGAAACAGCTCTGCTATTTTTGTGCTTTTATCCTTGCTTTGCACAAAATATCATCGTGGTTCCGCCTACTCTTATTTGCACGGTGTTGCCTTAAAAATCCACCTCATCGGGATTATGTCCCGATCCACCGCAGTATTCCATTGCATTGATGATCTGCATATCCTGTGCATCGATCTCAAAATCAAACACTTTGGTGTTCTCGACAATGCGCGCGGGCGTGATAGACTTGGGCAGCGGCAGAACCCCGTTTTGCAGCACCCAGCGCACGCAAAGCTGCGCCACCGACTTGTTGTATTTCGCGGCAATGCCCATCAGCGTTTCATTGGTCAGCATCCGCCCTGTTCCCAGAGGGCTCCACGCCTGCACCAGCATCCCCTGCTTGTTGCAATAATCCACCACTTCCGGCTGCATCATGCCGGGATGATATTCAATCTGGTTGACCATCGGCTTGATCTCAACGTTTCCCAGCAGCGCATCCAAATGATTCGTCCAGAAATTGCTCAGCCCGATCGCTTTGATCTTGCCTGCCTTGTACAATTCTTCCATTGCCTTCCATGTCTGTATGTTCAGCTCTTTCCAGTTGGAAAACTGCTTGGCATTTGCCGGCCAGTGAATCAAATACAAGTCCAAATAATCCAGCTTCAAATCGTCCAGTGTCTTTTGGAATGCTTGCAGCGTCGTTTCATATCCGCGAAAATCGTTCCAGACTTTGCTCGTCACAAAGAGTTCCTCACGCTTCACACCCGACTGTGCGATGCCCTCGCCGACGCTGACCTCGTTGCCATACACCGCCGCAGTGTCCACATGCCGATATCCCGATTGCAATGCGCATTTTACAGCATTCACCGCCGTTTCGCCGTCCGGTGTCTGCCACGTGCCAAATCCCACGCAAGGAATTTCCACCCCGTTCGCCAGCTTGAATGTGTCTGTCAAACTTTTCATCATTTGCTTTACCTCCATCAATTATTGTAAATGTATGAGCTCATACTCAATCTCTTCCTTCGTTGGCTGCGCCGGATCCGGCTCCAAACCGGGAATGTACTTGCACGCTTCGTACAAAATAGCGGACACCTTGCCATGCGCCGCCGCACAGTGATGCACATACGGCCCCGTCACAAGCTGGTATTCCCACTTTTTCCAGTCCGGCACTTCAAACCAGACGTACGTGCCGCTGGTCATAGGCCCATCCACCGCCTTGCCCTGACCCATCAGCAGCTTATATTCTCCGTTGTCGCCATCAAAGCGGCATACCGTGATGTCGCCCCCCTTGACCTCCCAGTTGCCAATGCCCGGCGGTTGGTTTTTCAAGATAAACTGGCAGCCTACCTTCGCCTGCGCGGGGTCTTTCGCCAGTTCATACGGGAAGTTACCGCAGTGCCAGAGCAATTCCGCATTGTCGTTTTCGGGATGGCGCACCGTCAAGTCCGCGAAGAAGATGGGACTTTGCCGCCGCACCGCCTCATACAGCATCACAGAGGAGACCGCCCCGTGGATATCCGTTTCGCACATGGTCGGCAATCCCTCCTGCGTCAAAAATCCGTTCGCCACACATGGCATCAACGAAATCGCATCCTGCAATGCATTCCAGCACTGGATGCAGGCCGCATTGCAGTCGTATTCGCGTGCCGTCCGCTGAATGTATACTTTCATCGCCGCAATTTTTTGCACACCGTCCGTGCCTTGCAGCATGTCGCAGTTGATCTGAGAAACCTGCGCCACCGCAGCCTGATAGTCCGCCGCATTCTCCTCGATGATCTTGTCCATGCCCAAAATCAAATCTGTCAACGTGATGGGGTGCACCTGAATGCCAAAGCGCTCCAGCAGCTCTCCCTCGTTGACCATCATCGTCCAAAACGCCGCCGGACGGGGCGCAATCTGCAAAATTTTAATGTTGCGGAATGCGTTCACCACGCCGCATACTCCCAAAAACAGCTCAAATCCCTTGTCAAACTCCGGGTCTGTCAGCTTGCAGTTGGTCAGATAGGTAAAGGGCACTCCAAAGCGGCGCAGCACCTTTCCCGAAGCAAACAACCCGCATTGCGAATCGCGCGATCTCAGCCCGCCTTCACCTGGCGCATCGTCGCGCGGCCCCCAAATCAAGGTAGGCTTGCCCACCGCCTTTGCCACCTGCGCCACCAGATATTCCGTACCAAAATTCCCATGCGGGAAGAATACGCCGTCCACCTTGGCAGCCACAAACTTGTCAATCACCTTTTGCAGATCGTGATCGTCAAACAGCAGCCCTTCCGCATTGATGTCCTCAATGTCCACAACCGTCACACCCTCAAAGCCGCGCACCTTTTGCAGTGTCAAGTCCTTGAAGCGCTTCGCCTCATTTGCGTCAAATACGTCGCGCCGCGTTCCCGCAACGCCAATTACCAGTTGTTTCATATTTTTTTACTTCCTTATTATTAGTAATTTTACTCATTCTTACAGATATTTAAAATGTTGGCACTTCCAGCACCTTTCCTCCCTGCTTTGCCGAGCTGTGCGCTAAAATCCCCGCACACGTCCAGTTTGCAGAAAGCGCCGCGCCCACCTGAGCCGTTCTGCCCTCACGAATGGCACTCAAAAACTCATGCACCAGGTGCGGATGCGATCCTCCGTGCCCATCTCCTTGAATGAAGGACACATGCTGATCATCCACAATACGATTTTTCAGCGCAAATCCGGCAATCTCCGGCGGCAGCATGAAATCCGTATCCGGTACCGATACGCGCTTGGCATCCTCGAAACCTGTGTGAATCACAGGATCCTCTCCCGCAATTTGCTCCCACTCAAAGGACATCTTGGTTCCATACACGTCAAAGCTCTCGCGGTATTGGCGAATCGTGTTAAACAACGAACGCGTCGCCTCACAAGTCACATTGCTGTGCGCAAAGGTGTACTGCGCCGTTTCCACCGCAAAAGGCGAGTCATATTTTGCGATGTATTCCTGCTCAATGATGCCGGATCCAATGCAGCGCACCGTCTCAAATTGTTTGCCGAGTATCATAGACAACGGCGATAAGGCGTGCGTCGCATAGTACATCGGCGGGAATCCATACCAGTAGGACGGCCACCCCGGCAGGCTCATGTTCTGCTGATGCGATCCGCGCAGAAACTGAATCTCTCCGATTTCGCCTTTTTCATAAAGGCTACGCGCATACAAAAACTCGCGTGTATACACCGCGGTCTCCATCATCATATACACTTTGCCCGTCTCCCGTTCCAGACGCGCAATTTCTTTGCACTCTTCCACGGTGATCGCCATAGGAACGGTGCAAGCAACGTGTTTGCCTGCTTTCAGCGCCGCAATGCTCATGGGCGCGTGATCCGCAATGGGCGAATTAATGTGCACCGCGTCGATTTCCGGGTCCGCCAGCACATCTTCAAAGCGCGTGTATCGCTTTTCGATGCCAAACAACTCCCCTACCTTGTTCAATTCTTCCACATTTCTGCGGCAAATGGCAACGCACTGCGCACCCTGCACCTTCTGATAAATGGGAATAAATTCCGCGCCAAAGCCCAGCCCCACGACTGCAACTCTAATCTCGCTCATATTCTACCTCCGTTTGCTGCTATCTTTAAAACCGTTGGAATGTTGTTGGATTGATAGTGCCGCAAATCCGCTTTCCCATCGCATTTCACGGCAATTTAACACTTCTTTCATTATACTGATTTCCGCGAATACTGTCAAGGAGCGCGCAGCACAGGGTATCAAAAAAGGCCACCCCGCATTTCCTGCAAAGCAGCCTCTTTCACAAAACCAAAAAACCGGTATTAATACAATGTATACCCGCCGTCGCAAACGATCTCCGCACCCGTCACGTAAGACGACGCATCGCTTGCCAAATAGACGATGGTGCCCGCCATTTCATAGGGATTGGCAAACCGCCCCATGGGAATGCGCGGCAACCAGATGGGATGCATGTCCGTCCATTGCTTTGCCATCTCCGTCATATGATATCCGGGGCTGACGCAGTTCACCCTCACGCCATACGGCGCCAGCTCGCAGCCCAGCGCGCGCGTGAAGGAGATGATCGCTCCCTTGGTCGCGGCGTAATAGGTTGCCCGCTGCGGCACATTATAAATATGCGCAGACATAGATGCCACATTGATGATGCAGCCGCTCTTCTGCTCTGTCATGTATTTCGCCGCCTCGCGTGAACAGTAAATGGTGCCATTTGTGTTTACATCCACCTGAAACGCAATGTCCTTCGGATCCAGATCAACCAATTTCCCTTCAATAGAAGCAATTCCGGCATTGTTGTATAAAATGTCCACTTTGCCATATTTGTCTACTACGGCTTTGAACATCGCTTCCACTTCTTCGGGCTTGTGCACCGCACAGGAAAGCGCATACGCCTCTTTGCCGGTCTCCTTCATTCCCTCTTCCGCAGCCGCCTGCGCCGCTTCCAGCTTCAGGTCGGTATACACAACGGTCGCGCCCGCCTCCAGCAAGCCCTGCGAAACCGCTTTGCCGATGCCCGCCGCAGCGCCCGTTACCACAGCAATTTTGCCATCCAACTTGAATTTGTCTAATACACCCATATTCGATCTCCTTCAATTTTTTTGTGAAAAACCCATTGATTTGTAAGATATGTAGCTTAAATATAACACTCTGCGCAGCGCGTTACAAGGATGCACACCCGATTTACTGATCATTTGTTCACTTATTTTCGAAATTAACTGAAAATTAACTCATTCACCGCCTTACGCAGCAACAGCGAATCCGTAAAAAAAGACCGTCGGCATCTGAACTGCACCAACGGTCTTTTGCTCAAGGCAGTCGATTAATAAAGCACATACCCGCCATCGCAGATAATCTCCGCGCCCGTCACATAGGAGGATGCGTCGCTCGCAAGGTATACGATGGTGCCCGCCAGCTCGTACGGCTCTGCAAAGCGTCCCATCGGGATGCGTTCCAGCCAAATGGGATGCATCTCTTTCCATTTCAGATTCAGTTCCGTCATGTGATATCCGGGGCTGACGCAGTTGACGCGCACGCCGTCCGGAGCCAGTTCGCAGCCCAGTGCACGTGTAAAGGAAATGATCGCGCCTTTGGTCGCCGCATAATAGGTCGCACGCTGCGGCACATTATAAATATGCGCAGACATGGATGCCACGTTGATGATAGACCCGCTCTTCTGCTTGGTCATATATTTCGCCGCCTCGCGCGAGCAGTAAATGGTACCGTTCACGTTCACGTCCACATGCTTTGCAATAAACTCCGGCGTCAGGTTCACCAGAAAGTCAGCGCCGTTTGCAATCCCTGCATTGTTGTACAGGATATCCACTTTGCCAAAGCGATCCACGATCTCTTTGAACATCGCTTCTACTTCATCCGGCTGATCCACCGCGCATTTCAGGCCGATTGCCGTTCCTCCGGTAATCTGCGCGCCTTTTTCCGCCGCCGCCTGTGCGTCTTCCAGCTTCAAATCGGAATAAACCACCGTTGCGCCGGCTTCCAGCAAGCCCTGCGAAACCGCGTTCCCAATGCCCGCTGCCGCGCCCGTTACAACCGCGATTTTTCCATCCAGTTTAAATTTGTCTAATACACCCATGATACATTCTCCTTCAATAATATTATTAAGAAATTAGATATGATTGATGATCTGATCTCCTCCGGCATCCACACGCAACGCGTAATCCGGCACAATTCGGATGCCCACAGGCATCCCTGTTTTCGCTTTACAGCACTCCGCCCGTTGCCAAAATCGCCACGCACGGCGATTGGCCGAATTTTCCCTTGTTTTACTCTTGAAAATCTAGGTATAGTATATCGCCAATTCAATGAAAATTCAATACCATACTTCGTCTGTTTGAAAATTTGTTCACGCCAAACTTTCACTTTTGTGAAAGTTTAATTTTTAAATTTTCTTGATTTCTCGTTTTTTTTAGTGTAGTATGATAATGGATTCTGGAGGAGAACATCATTTTGCGCGGAATACTCTGTATTTCGTGTTATACTTGCATCTTGTCGCATCGCAATTAAACGTTTAATACAGTGATTGCGTTCTGCCTAGAATCATGAATCAAATAATATATATGACCAGTGGGCTATTTGATTGCATTGTAATGTGATGCAATCGTATCATGCCGCTGCATCACATTTACACAGATAGATAATATGCTTTTTGCGTAGATATATGATGTACTGTTTTTCGGAGCGTAATCGCTTGCTGTTTGAAATCGCCCGAAAAATGCAACAGCGGAGGAACAGCACAATCGCCTAACTGCATATTGTTAAATTCAATGGAGGTGATCACCCAACATGGCTGAGGAAATTTTAAGTTTAAGCAATGTATCCAAAACATTTCCTGGTGTGAAGGCGCTCAGTAATGTCACGTTCTCGCTGAATCGCGGCGAAGTGCATTGCTTATGCGGCGAAAACGGTGCAGGCAAATCCACCTTGATCAAGACCATTTCGGGCGCATACGAGCCGGATGTGGGCGGACAAATCAGCGTGGACGGCAAGCCCATCAAATTGAATCCGCACCTTGCAATGGAACTGGGCATTCAAACCATTTATCAAGAGCATATGGTTTTCGGCCCCCTTTCCGTCACAGAGAATATCTTTGCAGGAATGGAAATCACAAAAAACGGGGTCATGCAGAAGGACGAAATGCGGCAGCGCACACAGGAAGGGTTGGACTTTCTCAAAAGTACGATCAGTCCGGATGCCATCGTCGAAACGCTTACATCGGGTGAGCAGAAAATCGTCGAAATCGCCAAGGCGTTGGTGTTTGACAAGAAAGTCATCATTATGGACGAGCCTACGGCATCTTTCTCCGTTGCTGAAATCGAAAATCTTTTAGAGATCGTGCAACGCATCAAGGAACGCGGCATCGGAATCATTTATATTTCCCATCATTTAGAAGAAGTGTTCAAGATCGCGGATCGCATCTCCGTCCTGCGCGACGGGCATCTGGTCAGCACTTACACCGCATCGGAAATCGATGAGCCTCAGCTCATTCGTGAAATGGTCGGCCGCGATGTTTCGGCATTTTACAGCCGCGAGCATTTTGAGCCGGGCGAGGTCGTTTTGGACGTTCAAAATCTAGCTGGCAACGGCGTTCGTGGCGTCAGTTTCAATTTGCGCCGCGGCGAAATCGTCGGTTTTGCCGGCATGGTCGGCTCCGGACGAAGCGAACTGATGACATTGCTGTTTGGTGGTGCAAAAGTCATGGGCGGCGAAGTCACGCTGCTGGGTAAAAAGGTCAACTTCAAAAGCCCCATTGATGCCATCAAGCATAAAATGTGCTTCATCACAGAAGATCGCCAGCACACAGGGCTTTGTTTGATTCACACCATCGCGCGTAATACCATACTCGCTAACATGGTAAAAACCAAAGGCGCAATTATGACGCCCGCCGAAGAAAAAGCGGTCGGCGATAAATATGTGAAAGAGCTGGGTACAAAAGCGACCAGTTCTGATGCACTGGTCATGAGCCTTTCCGGCGGCAATCAGCAAAAGGTTGTGCTCGCAAAATGGTTTAACACCGGCGGTGAAATTTTCATCTTCGATGAGCCCACACGCGGCATCGACGTTGGCGCAAAGCAAGAAATCTACAAAATCATGACAAATCTTCTACGTGCGGGCAAAGCCATTATCATGGTTTCCTCGGATATGCCTGAGGTCTGCTCCATGAGCGACCGCATCATCGTCATGAAAGAAGGAAAAATCGCTGGTCAATTAGCCATGGATGAAATTTCCGAAGAAAATGTACTCGAATACTCTATTGGGGGGAAAAAGATATGAAATCAAACGCAACACCGTCCGTCAAAAGAGGCGGTTCGGTATTCAAAGGCGAGAACGGCAAAATTTTACTGGTATTCATTCTGTTCGTTATCGGCATCGCAGTTGTCGAGCTAATTATGACAGCAACATCCACCGGCGCTGTCGCATATCCAAAGTATATTGCGGCATCTAACTGGTTTAATATCCTGATGCAGGTATCCGTTGTCGGCGTCGCCGCAATGGGCATGGCAGTTGTCATGATCGGCGGAGGCATTGATCTTTCCATCGGTATGCTCGTTTCCTTCGTCGTACTGTTTGTGGCAAAGTCCTACACCGATTGGGGCTGGCCCTTTGCACTGTCTCTGATTATGGTCATTGTGTTTGCCATTCTGCTGGAGACAGGTATGGGCTTGATTATTTCCCGCTTTAATGTTGAGCCATTCATCATCACATTGGGTGGTATGATCAGTATTCGCGGTATCGCGCTCGTCATTTGCAACCAAAAAGAAGTACGCATCGACGGCGGCGTGGTAGACTGGCTCAAGGTTAACATGATTCCGGAAGGTCTTAAAGACCCTGTTACCAATCTTCCGCTCGTACTGCAATTTTACGTTATACTCTTTGTGATTGCAGCAGTTGCAATTTTCCTGATTATGAAATACACCAAATATGGCAGACGTGTTTATGCGGTCGGCGCAAACCGTCAGGCAGCCTTCCTCGCCGGTATCAACGTCAAGGGCATTGTGATGTCCACCTACTCGCTCAACGGCTTGTTGGTCGCAATCGCGGGTATCGTCTCACTGGCACGTAACAGCACCGCAATCATTACCGTAGGTCAAAACCTTGAAATTGATGTTATTACCGCAGTGGTTATCGGCGGTGTCGCCATGGCAGGCGGACGCGGAAACATCATTGGCGTTATCATCGGCGTATTCCTGATGGGCGCGATCGGCAACGGCATGAACATCCTGCGCATTCAGGCAGACTGGCAGTTTGTCGTCAAAGGCGCCATCCTCATTCTCGTTGTATCGCTGGGCGCAATTGCCGCTTCTATGCAGCAAAAGAACCTGCTCAAGCAGCAGAAGGAAGAGTACGAGGCGCAAAAAGCAGCAGAAGCTGCAAAATAATGATATAATGCGGGATTCCCGCTTATATAAACTTATCCCAAAAAATGATAAGCAGAACCTATAAGGAGGAAATGTATGAAAAAAATTATTGCTATTTTGGTATGCGTTGTGATGAGCGTTGGCTTATTCGCAGCTTGCGCACCGGCTGCGGCTCCGGCTGTATCCGAAGCTCCGGCATCTGAGGCTCCGGCTTCCGAGGCTCCCGCATCTGAGGCTCCGGCTTCCGAAGCTCCGGCATCTGAGGCTCCGGCTGCTGACGCTGCTGCTCCCAAGAAAATCGGCTTCTTTGCTGATGGCGCGGATTCTTACTACGCAATGGTCGCAGAATCTCTGCAGGCTTGCGCAGATGCTGATCCTGATGTCAAATGGGAAGTTGAATATGTGGTTGGTAACAACACCGCAGATGCTCAGCTTAAAGCAATCGAAGACTTTATCACCTCTGGTGTTGATGCAATCTGCGCGATTCAGAACAATGCGCAGACAACCAGCGAGTGCATCACCAAATGCGTAGATGCGGGTATCCCGTACTTCGGCGCAGGTCACGATTTCTCGGCAGTTCCGAATGCAACAGATGCAGCCGGTTCTATCGGTTATGACTTCTTTGACGTTGGCTATCAGTCCGGTCTGGACATGATCAAGCGCGGCGTGAAAAAAGTTGTCAACATTCAGGGCTTCCTGGGTGGCGGCACGGCGCAGGCACAGTCCTACGGCATGCTGAAAGCATACGAAGATGCAGGCCTGAGCCTCGGTGGTTTGACCGCTGAAGAACTGATGGAGCAGCAGTCCAACGCGAAGCTGGACGGCACTCAGGATGTTGAGGTTGTTGTGTGGGCTTCCGGTGACTGGTTCGCTGATCCTGCAAAAAAAGTGATGACCGATGCAATCACATCTTTGGGCGTTGATGGTTTTGATGCAGTTTATGCGCAGAACAACCCGATGATGGAAGGCGTTCTGGCTGCTTTCCAGGAAGCTGGTCTGAAACCGGCTGACTACTACCTCTTCTCCTCCAACGGCAGAGAAATCTCCTGGGATTGGGCGAAGAACGGCGAAATCAAACTGGACGTAAATCACTCCGCAGCACTTGAAGGTGACTTCCTGTATCAGCAGCTCAAGTCCTACTTCGCAGGCGAAGATTACAGAAAATTCGTGTTCACGAACTTCACAGTTTACACCGATGAAAACATCAATGAAATCGGCAACTCTTTGGTTCCCTTCTCTGACATCGATGCTTACATGACGAAGAGAGCAAATGGCGACTTCGTTCGTGACATCAACGATGCTTCCGTGAAGGACAGAACTGGTATGGCTCAATAACATTACCGTTACAATTTGAACTTCGGGATAAGATTCAAAATAAAACCGCTGTGGCATATCGCCGCAGCGGTTTTTTGGTGCTTTGCCGCGTAAGACCTCATTGCGCATCATTATTTTGACATATTTGCTATTTGCATCCTACATCTTTGCTATGTTCGCGCGAAGCATACTGCCCGCAACCAGGGCAGCATCGTCTAACGCACAAATTCGATTTATTGTTTTTCCCTTCACACAGGCTTTCGCAGCAGTTTTCACAAGCGCAGTTTTGCTCGACTTTGCGCTATGGCATTCTTGCTATCTCGTATTGACAAACCTCGAAAACTCAATATAATAAAAGTATACATGTCAAAATTCACGAAGTATCAGCATAATCGCATTCGATTTCTATGATAGATTGATTCAATCGGAAAGAGAGGGTTTAAAATGAGACCGGTAACACTTTTTACAGGACAATGGGCGGACATTCCCTTTGAGGAAATGTGCAAAAAGGCACAAGAGATGGGGTATGAAGGTCTGGAGCTTGCCACATGGGGCAATCACCTTAATGCAAAAAAAGCAGCTCAGGACATGAATTACGTCAACGAGATCAAGGCAACACTTGCCAAATATGGGCTGCAATGCTGGGCAATCAGCTGTCATCTGTCCGGACAAGTGGTTGGTGATGTGTTGGATGTGCGCCACAACGGCTTTGCACCTGCATCTGTCGCCAACGATTTTGAAGCGATGCGCGCTTGGGCGATTCAAGAAGTGCGTGATGTCATCGCAGCCGCAAAAAATTTCGGCATCAACGTGGTCACTGGGTTTATGGGTTCCCCCATTTGGCCGTATTGGTATTCCTTCCCGCAAACTTCGCAGGAAATGGTAGACGAAGGATATCAGACCATTGTGGATCGTTGGACGCCCCTGTTCGACGAGATGGACGCAGCAGGCATCCGCTTTGCGTTGGAAGTGCATCCCACCGAAATTGCTTTTGATTACTATTCCTTTGTCAAGCTTTTGGAAGCGTTCAAATATCGCAAGACACTCGGCATGAACTTCGACCCCAGCCATCTCTATTGGCAGGGCATGAAGCCGCATCTGATGATTCGTGAGCTTCCCGACCGGGTATATCATGTGCACATCAAGGATGTAGGTGTCACGCTGGACGGGCTCAACGGCATCCTCGGATCCCACATCGAGTTTGGCGATCCGCGTCGTGGTTGGAGCTTCCGTTCCCCCGGCAGAGGTCATGTGGACTTTGAAGCAATCATTCGCGAGCTCAATTCCATCGGTTACGATGGCCCGCTTTCTATCGAGTGGGAGGACTCCGGTATGGAACGCTTCGCAGGTGGCGCTGAGGCGTGCGCATTTACGAAGCGCATCAACATCAGCCCCAACGTCGGAGCATTCGACGATGCACTCAAAAACGCGTAAGTTAGAAATCATTCGGGGTGCAAACTCCGGCATAACACAGATTTTATGAAAGAGGTATCACAATGAAAGAATACTTTGAAGGCATTCAAAAGTTACAGTACACTGAAGATAAATTCTCGACGAAACCCTGCTTCCGTCGCTATCGCCCGGAAGAAATGGTCGGAGGCAAATCAATGCGCGATCATCTGAAATTCTCGCTGGCTTATTGGCACGCAATCACCGGTTCGGGCGCAGATCAGTTCGGCACCGCCACGATGGAGCGTTCTTGGAACAGCATCAGCGATCCGATGGAAAATGCAAAGGCAAGAGCATACGCAGCGTTCGAGCTGATGAACAAGCTGGATATGGACTATTTTGCATTCCATGACCGCGATATCGCACCGGAAGGCAAAAACCTTGCTGAGACCAACAAAAATCTGGACGTCATCGTCAAACTGTTCAAACAGTTGATGGATGAAAACAACAAAAAAATGTTGTGGGCAACCTGCTCGCTGTTTGGCAATCCGCGCTTCATGCACGGCGCAGCCACCAGCCCGAATGCAAATGTATACGCTTATGCGGCAGGTCAGGTCAAAAATGGTTTGGACGTTGCAAAAGAACTGGGCGCAACCGGCTACACCTTCTGGGGCGGCCGCGAAGGTTACGAAACACTGCTCAATACCAACATGAAATTGGAGCTGGATAACCTCGCTCGCTTCCTGCATATGGCTGTGGACTATGCAAAAGAGATCGGCTTCACGGGTCAGTTCTACATCGAGCCCAAGCCCAAAGAGCCTACCAAGCATCAGTATGATTTCGACGTTGCTTCCGGCATCGCGTTCCTGCGCACCTATGGTCTGGAAGATCACTTCAAGTTCAATATCGAAGCAAACCACGCAACGCTGGCGGCACACACCTTCCAGCACGATCTGCACGTGGCGCGTATCAATGGCATGCTCGGCTCTGTGGATGCAAACACAGGCGATATGCTGCTTGGATGGGATACCGATCAGTTCCCCACGAATGTGTACGACACCACGCTCGGTATGTACGAAATCCTCAAAATGGGCGGCTTTACCACAGGCGGCCTGAACTTTGATTCTAAAGTACGCCGCGGCAGCTTCAAGCCGGAAGATCTGTTCCACGCTCACGCAGCAGGCATGGATACTTTCGCGGTTGGTCTGAAAGCAGCACACCTGATGCTGGAAGGCGGCGTAATTGAAAAATTCGTTGCAAACCGCTACGCAAGCTATGATTCCGGCATCGGCAAGGACATCATTGATGGCAAATGCACCCTCAAAGACCTCGCCGCTTATGCGCAGGAAATCGAAATCAAAAACGAGTCCGGCAGACAGGAAATGCTGGAAAGCATCCTAAACGAATACATCTACGCAGCAATGAAATAATCTCAATCACACACGAAGGGGCTGTCTCAGAAAAAAACTGAGGCAGCCCCCTTTTTCATGCTTCGCATTTTTTACTGTTTGTTCTGCTTGTACTCCGTGATGTCAATGCTGTTGATCAGGCAAACGTTTCTCCCGTCCAGCCATTCGATCAGCGCTGCCGTCGTGCGCATGCAAAGCCCGCGCGCTTGGCTTTCCACCTCCACCGTGCATTTCTTCTCTTCCACGCCAACGTCAAGCATCGCGCAAGTATCACACGGCGAATCACATTGCATGTAGACCTCGTAGCATTTCTTTCCAACGCTGGATCTCCCGATCCAATCGCGCACCTGCTGATTCTCAAACAAGATCTCATGCGTCTGCGGATCCACCACATAAACATACCCGTCAATGTTCTCAATCACGGTTTTAAGTGCAAAGTGATGTTCTTCCTTTCGCTCCGCCGCTCGCACTTTCACCAGAAAAGTGCCAATCACCTCACAAATGGTACGAAATTCACTCATCTCGCTTTCGCTAAGCGTGATGCGCTCGTTCGCACAGTCTTGGAAGGTAATAGCGCCAGCCAGCCGTTCTGCGTCCATAATCGCAAAATAGATCACAGAAAGAATATCCGCACGCATATACGACGCATGCGTATGCTCCGGAAAGTCCTTAACACTGATGGCAAACATCCCGCCCTGCTTGGCAAACTCCTGCTTGATGTGTGCAAACTGCTCCACCGGAAGGTGTTGCTGCTCCGGCATGGTGAGCGCCACGCCATCCGCGCACCACTCAAAGGTTTCGGAGACCAGCCGGCTCGCCTTATCCGATTCGTAGATGTTCACACGGGAAAATCCATAAAATTCCGCAATAAACCGCAGTGCTGATTGCACCGCACCGCGCTCGTCCTCCGAGCCGTACAACATTTTGAAGATGTATTCCGCCTTGTTTCCAAGGAAGCTCTTCTGCTTCTCGCCATACGCGTCAATGTCTGTGCGCCCAGAGCTATATCCCTGCATTCTTGCGCCATCATAGATCTGCTGCCCGTCTTTGCCATTCGCCTTCACATTATAAAGCGCCGCGTCCGCGTTTTGATAAAGCTGCTCGAACGTTATTCCATCTCGCGGGTACAGTGCAACCCCCACACTGGCAGAAATCTGCACCGATTTCCCCTGCTCCGAATATGTCTTGCGAAACCCGCTGCAAATCTCTTTCGCCTTCTGCTCGATCACTTTGAGGCTGCCCACATCCCGCAGCAGCACAAAAAATTCGTCGCCACCCAGCCTGCCTAGGATATCGCTTTCCCGAAACACCGCTCTTAAAACAGCCGCAAGCTGCGCTAGTACCATGTCCCCATACCAATGCCCGAAGCAGTCGTTTACATCCTTGTAATTGTCGATATCCACAATCAAGAGCGCATGGTGATCCTCCTGTGGCTCGGATGCCATCAGCACCGTTTCAATCCGGTACTCCGTCGTGATTTTATTGTTCAGTCCCGTCAGCTGATCCGTTTCAGACATCCTGCGCAAGCGCTCTTCTTTTTTGACCCGCTCATCGATATCCTCAATAAATCCCACAGCACGCAGCAGCTTGCCGGACTGCGATGCAACAAACGCAATCGAGATCTCGCACCATTGGAAAGCATCTTCACCGTTCGCAAGGCGCAGCCGCACATTTGAAACACGCTGTCCGTGCTTCACTGACAAAAACAGTTCCTCTATCGCCGCCCGATCCTCCTCGTGTACCACGCCCGCTTCAATCATTTCGTCCGGAACGGCGAATGCCTTCCCCTCTTTTCCAAACATCTTATCAAAATTGGATAAAAAGCTGATTTCGTTTCGGTCAAAGTTCCACTCAAAAATCGCTTTGTTGGTCTGCTCCGCCAGAACGGTAAAGCATTTTTCACTGGTCTGCGCCAACTCCCGCGCACGTTTTTGTGTAAAATATACATAGAGGATCAGCAGCAACATGATCGCCACCACCTGCATCGTCAGCAGCAGTGCGTTGAGCATGTTGAGGTTCGCTGTTTGCTCCGCCACATCCATGGGTAATATCATAAACAGCATCCAGTCGTTGATGCCCACCGGAGTGTAGTATACATACCGCGCTTCCTCACCCAGAGCATAGCGCGTAAATCCCTTTTGATGCTTTACAAATGCCTCCTGAATCTGCTGCGCAGAATACCCCTCCTGAAATTTCAGCTTGTTCAATGCGTCAAAAAAGTTCTCTTCCATCAACAACGAGTTGTTCGAGCTGCCCGTAGAAACATATCTGCCGTTGCCGTCCACCACATGGTAATATCCGCCATACAAAGCAAACGTGCGATCAAATAGCGCCGTCATCCTCTCGGTGGATATGGAGCCGCGCAATGCAGCACGATACCTTCCGTTGCGGCTCTCAATGGGCACCAACGCGCTCACTACCGGCGTGCCATCCTTGATCGCGTCCACCACATCCAGCACAAATGGTTTCCCTTCCCTGATTCTATCCGCATATCCCAAAAATGAAATGTCAAAAACGCCGCCATCCGATGTGTATGACGTTCCGTCCGCAAAATCGATGGCAAGGCGCTCAAAGATATCATCATGCGCAATTTCATCCAGTATCGCCAAAACTTCAGGCGATGTCAAATCATCATACGCCTGAACAGAAGTCACCACAGCGGTGAGCGTCTTAATATATTGTTCCATCATGAAATCAACTTGATTTGCATTGCCGTCCGCCACCGTCGCCAAATCACGGTTGGTTGCCTGTCTCTGGATGGATTTCATGTTTGCCATGTAGCCCACGATCGCCAACACAAACCAGCTCACCGCAACCGCAATGACGACGAACAGTGCAATATGTCTCTTGGAGCGGTTTTTTTCCATCTTACACCATCAATTCCTTTGGCATTCCAGCCCTAGCATCGCATTTGTTTCATCTGCAATTTGTGCCCGGTTCCCAACCGCGTGTGCCGCAATTAAAACCGCTGTAATGTTTATCTGATTGTTCTCGTATTTTAATGCTGCCGTCCTCGGCACGCGCGCTCAACTCTCGTCTTGCTTTTGCTCTATCGTATGGATCAGTCCGGATTCCACCAAATCGTCATAACGCATCTGCTTGCCGCATCCACTTGCAAATACAAGCGTTTGCGTCGTGACAAACATATCGATATGCGAAATGCCGGTTTCGTCCAAATAAGGCTGTCCCTGCGCTATAAAGCCGTATCGCTCGTAAAAAATCTGCTTGTCCGCCTGTGCACTGATGCGCACCTTGGTAGGCATAAAGGAAAACACCTTCACCAGCAGCAGCTTCATCAACAGATCACCTACGCCGCTGCCCCTCTTTTCAGGCAATACGCAAATGCGCCCCAGCACAAATGTTTTCCCATCATGTACAATGCGCCCCGCCGCAATGGGCAGCTCGTCCTCTAACAGTACAAGGTGCATCGCCATCGAATCCTCAAGATCAAATTCCAGCTCCGCCGCAATGCCCTGTTCCTGCACAAACACGCGCTCGCGCACCGGCTTTGCCAGCGTTACATCACCGATGGTCCACAGATTCGTAATCAATGCTCCGCTTCCTCCCCGTCGTGCACCACGTCCACCTCAACATATTTGGTGTATTCCCCGTTCCATTGCATCTGAATATACCCGGTAGGCCCGCTTCTCTGCTTTGCGATGATCACACGCGCCTTACCCAAATTTTCAGGGGTGCGATCTTCGGGGTAATAATCCTCACGGTGCAGAAAAATAACCACGTCCGCATCTTGCTCGATTGCGCCCGATTCACGCAAGTCCGAAAGCATCGGCATCTTGGATCGTCTCTCACTCTTTTCCGATGCACGTGAAAGCTGGGAAAGCAGCAAAATAGGTACGTTCAGCTCCTTCGCCATGATTTTTAGCGTTCGCGTGATCTGCGAAATCTCCTGCTGGCGGTTTTCCGTGCGCCGCGTTCCCTGCATCAGCTGCAAATAGTCGATCATGACGATGTCAAGCGCGCCACGCCGCTTCAGGTTCTGCGCCTTTGCCAGCATCTCGGAGGTGTTCACCACAGAAGAATCATCCACAAAAATCTGCGTGTTAGACAGCACCTTCATCGCCTCGCCCATTTTCATCAACACATTTTGTGTTGCGCCCACACCCGTTCGCGTGATCTGCGAATCAATGCGTGCCTCCGCACACAGCATACGCCCCGCAAGCTGATCGGCGGACATTTCCAGCGAAAACACCAAGCAGGTCGCCTTTTGCGTCAAACCAATGTGCTGCACCATATTCATGGAAAAACTGGTTTTGCCCATGCCCGGGCGCCCCGCCACCACGATCAGCTGACCGCCCTGCAACCCCGAAAGCATGTTATCCATGTGCGGAAACCCCGTCGGCAGCCCCAGCAGTCCCTTTTTCTTTTCCAGCACCGCGCCAAATTTAACCATCGTCTCCTTGAGCGCGTCTTTGATGTGCACCATGCTGCTGCGGTTGTCTTTCAGTGCAATGTTTAATATCTGGCTGGCAGCTCGGTTTGCGATATCACGTGCGTCATCTTCCGATTCATAGCACTCGCGGTTAATCTCCGCACACACCTCAATCAGCGCGCGCAGGCTTGCTTTGTGGCGAATGATATCCACATAATATTTTAGATTTGCAGTAGAAGGCACCACCGAAGAAAGCGTCACCAAATATTCCGCGCTTCCCGTTCGCATCTTGCCTGTCTGCTCCATACGCTGCGCCACCGTCACCAGGTCAACGGGAATACCCTCGCCGGCAAGGTCGCTCATCACGCGGAAAATATCACGATGCTGCGGATGATAAAAGTCCGATTCCGAAACGGATTCCAACGCCTCAAACACACACCGTTCAGACAGCAGCATGCTGCCCAGCACAGATTGTTCCGCCTCAAAATGATTGGGCGGTATTCTAGCCGGATCAGCCATCGACCACCACAACCTTGATCTTTGTGTTCACCTCGGCATACACCTTAACGCTCACCTCATATTCGCCCAGCATCTTGATATTGGGCGCGGAAAATTTCTTTTTGTCGATTGCAAAACCCGTCTGCTTCTCGAACTCCTGCGCAATTTCCTTCACGGTGATCGCGCCAAACAGCCTGCCGCCGTCACCATGCTTTGCAGCAATGGTCAACGTCATGCCTGCAATTTTATCTGCCGTCTCCTTCGCATCTTGCAGCTGCACTGCTTTTTTATGCTTTTCCGCCGCAATAGACTGCTGCGCCGCGTTCAGGTTTTGCGCCGTCGCTTGCTTCGCCAAATTCTTCGGAAACAAAAAGTTACGCGCATATCCGTCGTTGACGGTAATGATCTCTCCGGCCTTACCCTTGCCCTGTACGTCCTGATTCAGTATTACCTTCATTTTTGTTCAATTCTCCTTCTTATATTCTTCAATCGCTTCTTGTAATTGATCCGCCGCCTGCTCCACCGTCACGCCCTTCACCTGAGCGCCCGCAATGGTCGCGTGGCCGCCGCCGCCCATTTTCTCTAAAATGCGCTGTACGTTGATGTTCCCCGCGCTGCGCCCGGAGATCGCCACCCCGTCGTTCTGCTCACACAGTACAAAGGATGCGTTGATTCCGCGAATGCCAATCAGTGCGTCCGCCGCCTGCGCCGCCAAAAGCTGCGGGTTTTCCACCTCGCCCGGACATACCGATATCGCATATCCATCCTCCGTCACATGTGCCGCCTGCACGATCTTTGCACGCATCGTAAAGGAACGTAAATCATCCTGAAACAAATGCCGTATGCTTGTCGTGTCCGCGCCCAGCTTACGCAGATAGGATGCCGCCTCAAAGGTGCGCACCCCCGTCTTGTAGGAAAATCCCTTGGTATCAATGGTGATGCCTGCCAGCAGCGCTTCCGCCTCCAACGGGCGCACCTCCATACGCTCGTCAAAGTATTGCAGCACTTCCGTCACCATTTCAGATGCAGAGGAAGCCGCAGGTTCCTGCAACAGCAGCACAGGCTCCTCAATGTAAGAGGTGCCGCGCACATGATGGTCGATCACCACAATGTTTTTTGCGTGGGAAACCAGCGTCGGCGCAACCGTAAAGGTCTGTATCTGTGTATCCACCACCACCAGCAAGGCCTGATCGTCCAGCAAAGTCTGCGCTTCACCGGGCGTAATCAGCACGTCCTTATAGTCCGGCAGCCGCTTCATCTCTTCCACCAGCGCGCCGATTGCACTGTTGGGTTTATCCAGCACAATACGCGCCTCCTTGCCCACCTGCCGCGCGCAAGCCACCAGCCCAAGTGCCGCACCCATCGCATCCAAGTCAGGCACCGCGTGACCCATCACAATAATCTGGCTGCTCTGCTCCATAATGTTGCGCAGCGCGCCCGCAAACATGCGGCATTTGACGCGTGTGCGTTTCTCGGATGCCTGCTGCACTCCGCCAAAAAAGTGGAACTCCGCTTCATCCTTCACGATTGCCTGATCTCCGCCGCGTCCCAGCGCAAGCTCCAGTGCCGCCAGCGCATTTGCATTCGCCGTGCGCAAGTCCGTCCCCACGCCCACACCCATGCTTATGGTGGGAAACAATGCCTGCACCCCCGTCTGAATCTGGCGCACCTGCGATAACAGCTGAAATTTATCTTGAACCATCTTGTCTAAAAATCGCCGCTCCAAAATCAGTAAATACGAATCCTTCTCGTATTGCTGGCATGTCGCGTGAAATCGCTGCGCATTCTGCAATAGGATGCGCTCAATCTCGGTATCCACCCGCGCGTGCTCGGAAGGCGACATCGCGCGTAGCAAATCCGCGTAATTGTCCACTTGCACATGGCAGAACGCCGCCATCACAACCTTTGCCAGTTCAGAGCTCTCATGCGTGTTGTTCACATCCAAAAAGCGGTACAGCACATATTCCTTGCCGCTTGCTCGCTCTTCCATGCTGTCCTTGTAATAGCGCACGCCGCCAATGGTCACAATCTTGTCCTTTTCCAGTTTACTCAGCTGCGGGAACACCTGAAAAAGATTCTTCCCTTCGCAACGCATTTTGGCAAGCATGAAAAACGCCGGATTGTGCCAGCAGATCTTGCCGCCGCGCAGCGTTACCGCCATGGGGATAGAGCCGGCACTCAAATATTGATCGATTTTGTCCGAATTCTTGGCAAGCATCTGCGCCGCCACATAAAACCAGTGCTGCTTGCGCATCGTGTACAGTAAAAAGTATACGATACCCACCGCAAACACCGCCAGCAAGCCCCATAGCCTCTGATAGGTGCTCTCCGGCAACACAGAAACCACGACCCCCGCCAGCAAAACCAACAGCATGATGACGAGTTCAGTAGACAGATAATGCTTTTTCATGTCTCACTCCTGAATTCGTCCCGTTTGCGCAGTTTTACAATCTGCTCAAAGAAACCCAGCCACATCAAAAGGTTCAGTCCAAACAGCATGCCTACAAATGCAATCAGTATAATAATTGCAACGCAGCCGCCACGGGAGGGAATTTTCCGCGCAAGAAAGAAGTAGAAAAACGCCGCGCCCTGAATCAAGTATGCGATCCCCAAAAATCCAATCATAATCGAATAGACAAGATCAAAGTTGTTCCATTGCATGGAAACCCCGATGAACGCAATCAACAGCGCCACCAGCGTCCACGTACCAAAGCGCTTCGGCAACGCCAAATCACGAAAACGCGGCACATTGCCGCCCGCGTCCACGCCCATCTTGCGCAGCACCGCGCGCGGGATGATATAGTTCAAGAATCCAAACAACGCCACACACAGCATGGATAGCTGAATCAGCAGCGGCACAATCGCCGGGTCGATCACACGCATCAGTCCGTTCACCGCCTGCTCAAGCGGCACCTGCATCACCTGCATGGGCGTCGCAATCGCCATCATGGATGCGTCGCCGCTCTGCACCACCGTCAAGGCGTAATAATAAGCCTTGGAAATCACTTCATTTTGTGTCAAGAAAGCCGTTAAAGACTCGTGCATGATCTGCGCAAGGCTCTTGCCAAAAAACATCTGGCACAGCCACACCAGCAGCAGCAGTCCCGCTAAATAGCTGATGCAGCCAATCACCGTGCTTGCATACAGCGACATCTTCTTCTTTTGCACAACAATCATGCAAAAGACCGCAGGAGCACTGCACACCAGCGTAATCACGGCAATGGGCCATCCATAAATCAAACCGATCAGCGCGCCGCAGGCCACCATGCCCACCGCCGCCACCGGTAAATGTGTGCGCACGCCCGCAATCACAAACAGCATCGGCACAAACATCGCAAACAAACCGAGTGCGGCAGGCGCACTGCCCACCCATGCCATCAGTCCAAATGCGATTGCAATGCAAATCGCGGCCCCCAATGTTTTCCTGCCCTGCTCCAAGCAACTACCTCCAACTTCCCCACAATTTCGCCATACGTTCCGATGCAACGTCAGAAATTGCTGTACCTTATATCATAGCCCATTTTCATAACTTTTTCAAGAAAAATGCACTGCAAAAAAGGCGGATGCAAATTGCAAGTTTAATTGCCCAAGATTTTAACCAGTAGCCCTAAGGTCTCGAATATCCTTCGTGGGTAATTGTTTATCCAATCTTCATACTGTTGTAGCTGCTTTGGCTTTAGATTGTTTAGGTCCACTCCCTTTGAAGCAGCAGGTTCTAAAACCGCTCTGTTCCGGCGCATTGTTCCAAACCCTCAACGTCAAAGTTCGCCTGCCGCAAAATCCCGACTTCACACCGCGGCATAAAAACGCTGCACACCGCCCAATCCGCGCACCCTTTCCACTTCCCCTGGCCTTTGCGGCTCTATACATAAAATCAAGGAATGATGCGTGCATCATTCCTTGAAAGTGTAACCATCCGCTTCACTTGCGAAAAACGTCCGGACGCACGGTAGCATTATAACCGCCGCAAGCAGACATTTATTTACTGCCGGTTGCGCGGTTCAGTTCGTCGTTGGTCAGCTTCGCCAACTCCTGCACCTTGCCAAAGTCCAGTCCCAGCGCCTGACTCAAGCGCTCTCCATATTGCGGATCGGCATGCAGCGCATGCACGGCATGACGGTATTTGATATTTTCCGTTACCGATGCCATATCGCCCGCAGTATTGTCAATCAAGATTTGTTTCTTGTCCTCTGTCATCACACGCCACAAATCTCCGCCCGCACGGAAGCAGTCGTCTGTCGGATCATCCTTCGGGTCATAGTGCCACATCGCGCCGTCCAGCTCCAAAGGCGGCTCCATCGTCTCCGGCTGTGCCGACCAATATCCGCCGCTGTTGGGCGAATACGCCGGTGTACTGCCATAGTTTCCATCGGTGCGCATCGCGCCGTCACGGTGATAATCGTTCACTTCACACTTCGCCTGATTGACGGGTATCAAATTGTGGTTCACACCAAGGCGATACCGATGTGCGTCGCCATAGGCAAACAGTCTGCCCTGCAAAAATTTGTCCGGCGAAAATCCAATGCCCGGCACCACATGTGCGGGGGTAAACGCCGCCTGCTCCACCTCGGCAAAGTAATTCTCCGGATTGCGGTTCAGTTCCAACACACCCACTTCAATCAAGGGGAATTCCGCATGTCGCCAGATTTTCGTGATGTCAAACGGGTTCTCATAATGATTTTTTGCCTGTTCCTCCGTCATAATCTGCACATACATCGTCCACTTGGGGCACTCCCCGCGCTCAATCGCTTCATAAAGATCTTTGCCATGGTATTCACGATCCATGCCGTTGATTTTCGCCGCCTCCTCGTTGGAGAGGTTCTGAATGCCCTGCTGTGTCTTAAAGTGGAATTTGCACCAAACACGCTCGTTCTTTGCGTTATAGAAGCTGAATGTATGCTCTCCAAAAAAATGCATGTGCCGGAACGACGCGGGAATCCCACGATCGCTCATCACCACCGTGATCTGGTGGAAGCACTCCGGCAGCAAGGTCCAAAAGTCCCAGTTGTTTTGTGCGCTGCGCCGTCCGGTACGCGGATCGCGCTTCACCGCGCGATTGAGGTCTGAAAAGTTGTGTACATCGCGCAAAAAGAAAGTCGGCGTATTGTTTCCTACCAAATCCCAGTTGCCTTCCTCGGTATAGAATTTTACGGCAACACCGCGGATATCGCGCTCACAGTCAGCCGCGCCGCGCTCACCCGCCACCGTAGAAAAGCGCACAAACAGTTCTGTTTCCGCACCCGGCTGCAAAACCTTCGCCTTGGTATAACGCGAAATATCATGCGTCACCGTCAGCTTGCCGTATGCACCCCATCCCTTGGCATGCATGCGCCGTTCCGGAATCACCTCACGGTTAAAGTGCGCCATTTTCTCCATCAGCCAAACGTCCTGCATCACCACGGGTCCGCGCGCTCCTGCGGTAATGGAATTTTCATTATCCGCAATCGGCGCGCCCACTTCATTGGTCAGTTTCTTGTAATCACTCATTGCTTATCCTCCTTTAAAGATATATCGTCCTGCTCCATCTCAGCCACGATGTCTACGCCAAAGGCGCACGAAATTCACAGGTTAGAAACAAATAAAAATAATATCCAAAGATACGCGCAGGTTTTGGGCAGCATCAGCATCCCCAACATGGGTCGCTTCTCTGCTCCCAAGACCACGGGTAAATAGCACGCAAAGCTTAGCGTAATAGGCAGCCACATCCATTTCAGCCCGCCCCGCGCGCACAATGCATAAAACAATGCCACCATCGCGCCCAGCACTACAAACGGAATGTTGCGATAGATACCCCACCGCTGCGGCGGATGCTCAGACATCCAGTTGTTCTGCGGAAGCAAACACAGCAGAATGCGTATCCCTGCCACCGCATAAAACAGAATGGTATACCATGCAGGCAGCTCTCTGCCAAATATCAGCAAGCCCAAATACCATAACAGCACGTAAAAAATCGTCATGGAAAGCGATGTCACCCACTTTCCCAGCCCCAATGCACGTTGACGGCGCGCCGTTTCCTGACGCACAATCACCAGCACACGTGGAATCAAATGGAATGCGTCGCCCGCGCCCAGCACCAGTGCCATCATGCCGGTCAATGCTTGTATCCGCGTCTGCGCACCCGCCAAGAGAAAAATGCCCAGGCACAGTACGATGCACAAATAAGCCAAATCGAATATGACCTCAAACCGACCAAAAAAACGTTTTTTCTGCGCCATGCACCAGTTCCCGCTTCCTATGTGGTATGCAGTGCAGCATAACCAATGGTATCAAGTATGTGTTTTATTAATAATCCAAAACGCCTTCCTCAAACCAATTCTTTTTGCAAAGCACATCCGTGCGCAAAAAAGTCCGGCTCATTGCCCGGATTGAGAGTGTCAAAAAAGTCTTAGCGCTTTGTCAGGCTGTAAATAAAGCTGCAAGTCTCGTCGTTCCAACCTTGCAGGTTTTCTATTTTCCTTATGCATTGCTAATGCTCTTGCAAAATACTATCCTTAATGATACGATAGCTTACAAGTATTTATTTTTCAAGGAGAATTTTCATGAAGCTAATGCGTGTTTCAATCGCTTTTTCACTTTCCTGCATGTTTACAATTGCCGGTTGCGCCGCTCCCTCCGCACAACCCGGCGCGCTCGCAGAGCATGCGAGGGTTTCGCCAACCGCCACCGTCGTTCCCAATCCCTCCGCCACGGGGGAGGAGCGGGTCAGCATGGGAAGCAGTGTTGTATTAAAGCACTTATCGGATGCAGAGCGCAAGCAAGTTGATCCGAAATATACTGCCGTTGCTTTTTCGGAAGCTGCGCTCGCTCCTCCCAAAGACGCAAAACGGATTCAATCCATCGATTTATCGGTACTCCTCCCCATTACGTTATCACAAGTGGAATCTTCCGCCCCTCCGGAATACACCTTGTTCTATGCTTATGACGAACAAGATATCCTGCATTTATACGCATACGGCGAAGCATATGAATCTTATCTCGTCAACCGCGAGGGAGAGGAACCCGTGCTGTTTCAATCCGATACCCCCATTGCAAACAGCGGCGCAATGCACGAGATTACCGCGGTTCCCATCTACGAGGGCGCAGCATCACCGCTGGAGTTTGTTTTTAGTGATATGTCCTATGACGTATATAACTAGCGCGAGTGTAAACCTTCCTATCGCAATTCTGTACTCGTAAATTGCTTTGGGCAACATCGCACAATTCGAGCAAGCCTAACAAAGCGCGAAAGCTTTTTGACACTCACAGGCTTTCATCCTTGCTTCGCACAAAATCCCATCCCGTTTCCGCCTACTCTCATTTGTACGGTATTGTCTTTGTTAAATTCAATAAATTTTGTAATCAAAAAAGGCTCCCCGCCAATCCGGCGAGGAGCCTTCCATGATATTTAAATGATGTTGTTATGCCGCATCGTAATATGTTGCAAGCATCTTTTTAAGCACTTCATCCTGGCTGGCAATGTAGAACCATACCGCAGGATTGCCCAGCATTTCGCCATGGCCATTCTCCAAAAGCTGGAAGTCCATGCTGTCTAGGCTGGCCTTGTCCAAAATCGTTGCCAGTGCCAACGCTTCTTCCGCCGTCAGGTTGGTGTTCATAAACTTCGTGAAAGAATCAAACAGTTTGGGAGCCGCCTCTGCCGCGCCCATGTCCTTGATTTTCTTCGCCATCGCTTTGATAAACATTTGCTCATGCAGCTGACGCGTGGTCTCGCCGTCGCTCATGTCTTTTCTGTTTTGCAGGAACAGGCGCACATCGTTGCCCTCCAGCTCCACCGTCTGACCCTTTTTGCCCACTTCCGGCACATCCTGATCCAAGGTCACCGGAACGCCGCCCAGCACGCTGGAAATCTTGGGAAGTCCCGCCAAATCGATAGAAATGTATTTGTCGATCGGAATGTTCAGTCTGCCGTCAACTTCCAAAAACATTTCTGTCGCCTTCATCGCGTTCTGCGGAGAATACTTCTTCGCGCCGCCGCCATACGCATACGCATGGTTGATCTTTGTGGTTTCCTCTTTGGTCTTGTTTCCGCTTGCGTCCAAGTGGTACACCAGTGTGCGCGTGTCACGCGGAACCGAGATAAAGGAAATCTTGTTGTTCTTGGTGTCGATGGAGCAAAGCATCAGCATATCGCTTCTGCCCACATCCTGACGCGTCGTGTCCGCATCCACACCCATCAGCAGCACGTTTGTCATGCCTTCCTTGGGCTGATACTTCTGACCGTCAAATTCTACCGTAGTCTTGCCTGCTGTCTCGTCATAGCTGATGTGCTGCTGTTCTTCCGGCGTTGCGTTCTCCGCCGGCTGCGGCGCTTCACCATCCGATGTCACGAGCACAGAGCCCGGATCCTCTGCCACTTCTTTTGCGCTGGCAAGCATATTACATCCGGTTGCCGCCATCGCCATTGCCACAACCACAATCACAACAATCGCGGTTTTTAAAACTCGATTTTTCAAAATTACCATTCCTCCAAAAATTTTATAAAAAACTCTATTTGTCATGATAATACGTTTTGCCCGATTTGCAAATCCATTCTTACGAAAATTCATAAAATGTTAATAATGCACAAAGTAAAAATTCATTCTCCGTTTTGCGCTCTGCAAGGTCATTTTTGATGCAATCAAAAAAAAGCGACCGCTTGAATCAGGCGGTCGCATTTCTCATTTCATTGCATGTTGCATCTCAATAATTTCCGCTGTAATAATCCCCGCGGCGATAGTCATACACCACGCCCGCACTGAAAATATCAATGGATTCCAGCGCCTTGCCCGTGCCGATCGCCACGCAGGAAACCGCGTCCTCCGCCACATAGCATGGAATCTTGGTGCGTTCGGTCAGCAAACGATCCAGCCCATACAGCAGCGATCCGCCACCTGTCATACAAATGCCGTTTTCCGCGATGTCTGCCGTCAATTCCGGCGGAGTACGCTCCAGCACCGTGTGCATGGTTTCCATGATGCGGTTCAAAGGCTCCTGCATCGCTTCTATTGTCTCATTGGAACTGATGGTGATGGTCTTTGGCAAACCGGAAATCAGGTTGCGCCCCGTCACCTCCATATATGCTTCCTCTTTGCGCGGGAACGCGCTGCCAATGTTAATCTTGATTTCCTCTGCCGTGCGCTCACCGATGAGCATGTTGTATTTTTTCTTGATATAGCGCATGATAAAATCGTCAAAGGTATCTCCCGCAATCTTGATCGAATCGCTGATTACAGAACCCCCCAGCGAAATCACCGCCATGTCCGCCGTGCCGCCGCCAATGTCCAGCACCATGTTGCCGCGCGGTGCGCCGATGTCAATGCCCGCGCCAATCGCCGCCGCAATCGGTTCCTCAATCAGGCAGGTATGCCGTGCACCGGCCTCCTCCGTCGCTTCAATCACAGAGCGTTTTTCCACTTCCGTCACGCCGGAGGGCACACACACCACCACACGCGGCTTGAAAAAGATGCGTCTGCCAATCACTTTACGCATAAAGTAGCGCAGCATTCTCTCGGTATCATGGAAGTTGGAGATCACTCCCTCACGCAGCGGTCGTACCGCCACAATATTTCCCGGCGTCCTCCCCAGCATGATACGCGCTTCCTCGCCAATCGCCAGCATGCGCCCGGAAATCCGATCCACTGCAACCACCGAAGGCTCGCGCAACACGATGCCCTTGCCGCGCACATAAACCAGTACGCTTGCGGTTCCAAGGTCGATCCCGATATCATTGTAATTCATTCCGAATAATCCCATGTAGGACAGCCTCACTTTTCTTGATTCTCTTATACATATTGCCATTGTATAACACTATCATTGTAATATAGAAGCCCTTTTTTTTCAACTGTTTTGTTGATTGTGATGGTTTTTTTCGTAATTTCATGCAATCCAAGCCCTTTCGCGCTTGAAAAACGATATAATATGCGTACAATAGAAGTATGAAATATCGCGGTTGGCGGCAGACTGCTTTTGCCCCACCGCTCAAAAACTCAGATCGGAGAGATAAAATGGACTATTCAAAACTTCAAAACGGCAGTGACATCCGCGGCATCGCACTCGGGGAAGGTACCAATCTCACTCCCGCCGCCGCGTTCGACTTGTGCAGCGCGTTTGCCGTGTGGCTGGGTCAAAAGCTGGGCAAACAATCGCTCAAAGTTGCGGTCGGCATGGATTCCCGCCTGTCCGGTCCTGATCTGCGTAAGGCGGCTATGGACGGCTTGCAAGCACAAGGCGCGGCAGTCGTTGACTGCGCCCTCGCCTCCACCCCTGCCATGTTCATGACGACAGTCACGGAAGGATTCTTGTGCGACGGTGCCATCATGATCACAGCAAGCCACCTGCCCCCAAACCGCAACGGGCTGAAATTCTTTACCAAGCAGGGCGGGCTGGAAAAAGCGGATATCACCGCACTCATCACCATTGCCGCAACAGATATGCCGCAAGCAGGCGGCGGCAGCGTGCAAACCGCGGACTTTATGAGCGTCTATGCCGGTTTGCTCCAACAAAAAATCAAGCAAGCCACCGGCGAGGAAACTCCCTTTCAAGGCTTCAAAATCATCGTGGATGCCGGAAACGGCGCTGGCGGCTTCTATGTGGATCAGGTGCTCAAGCCCCTCGGCGCAGATACGCAAGGCAGCCAGTTTTTAGAGCCGGACGGCAATTTTCCCAACCACATCCCCAACCCGGAGGACGCAGACGCCATGCGCAGCATCGTGGATGCCGTGCTCGCTTCCAAGGCAGATTTCGGACTCATTTTTGATACCGACGTAGATCGCGCCGGCGCGGTGGACAAAGACGGCAAACAGCTCAACAAAAACCGCCTGATTGCTGTAATTTCTGCAATCCTGATCCGCGAAAACCCCGGCACCACCATCGTCACGGACTCCATCACCTCCAGCGGACTGGCAGAGTTCATCGCGGCGCATGGCGGCAAGCATCTGCGCTTCAAGCGCGGTTATAAAAATGTCATCAACGAATCCCTGCGGCTGAATGCGCAAGGGATTGATTCTCAGCTTGCCATCGAAACCTCAGGTCATGCGGCACTCAAAGAAAACTACTTCCTCGATGACGGCGCATACCTCATGACGCGCGTTCTCATCGAGCTTGCCCGCCTCAGCAAAGAGGGCAAGAGTATCGAATCGCTGATCGCCGACCTGCGCGAGCCGGAAGAAAGTGTGGAAATCCGCTTGAACATCAACTGCGAAGATTTCAAAGCCTGCGGCAATCGTTTGATCGAGTCGCTAACGCAGTATGCACAAGCGCAGGCTGGCTGGCAGGTCGCGCCGGATAATCACGAAGGCATTCGCGTCTCCTTTGGTAAAGGCGAGGGTGACGGCTGGTTCCTCGTGCGCCTCTCTCTGCACGATCCGCTCATCCCCATCAACATGGAAAGCGACAGCGTGGGCGGCGCAAAAATCATCGCACAAAAGCTGCATGATTTTATGGTCAGCCACAGCGAAGATTTAGACATCACACCCCTTACAAAGTTTGTGCAATCCTAATCATCAAAAAAAACGTACACGTCAACGGCTCGTGTACGTTTTTTTCCCCCCTCACACCTTCAGCACCATCTGCCGTTCCAGCACTTCAAACCCCAGCTTCCGGTAAAGCGGCAGCCCCGCCTCCGTGTACTCAAGCACCATCTTCTCCACGCCCCGCTGTTTCGATTCTTCCAGCAACAGGCGTAGCAATGCCTCCGCATGTCCTTGGCGGCGGTATGCGTCCCTTGTGTACACATTGAGCAGTTCCGCGCTCTTGCCCGAGGTACAGCTTGGCAACGGCGCAGTCTCGTAAATGCACGCCATACACGATGCAGCAATTTCTTCCCCTTCCACAGCAAGAAATACGGTCAACTCCTCCCCGCCTAAGTGTTCCTGCAAATACGTACGTGTACGCGCCGCAAATTCTTTCACGCTCGCAATCGTGCGAATCGACTGCACAAACTCCATCCTCACCTGCGTAAAGCGCTCCGCATCTCGCACATCTGCCATTCTGTATTCCATCCTGCACTCCTCTTTCCGGCTCAATTTCTTTCCACAAACTCGCGCGCAAACGCAAGCATCTGCACCTCCGCCCCTGCCTCGCGCAGCACCTGCATACACTGTGCCGCCGTGCTTCCGGTGGTATAGATATCATCAATCAGCAAAACGCGCTTTCCACCAACGTCTTGTCCCTGCACCATTGAAAATGCTCCGCGCACATTCGCACTGCGCTGTTTCGCACCCAATCGCCACTGCGGGCGTGTGTTTCGCGTGCGCACCAGCAAGTCCTGCATCGGCACGTCCAGCAGCACCGCCAAATGCCCCGCAATCAATTCACATTGGTCAAACCCCCGCCGCCTGCGCCGCTTTGCATGCACAGGAATGTATGCCACACAATCTGCGTATACCTGATATCCTTGCAAAAAATCCGCCATCTTCTGCGCAATGTAATACGCAAGACGCGGACGGTCTCCAAATTTCATAGCGCAAATCAAATCCCGCACCACCGTTTCATAGCGAAACACATACAATACGACAGATTCTTCCGGTCGCTCGTTGCGCGCCGCATCTTCCATACTTTGGCACTGCTCGCATGCCGTCTGCGGCGGCGGCACATCCCGATTGCAGTAAACACAGCGTGAAGCGCCGTGCAGCAATCCCCGCAATATTTCTTTCATCCCCGTGCTTCCTTCAATTTCCCCAGTAATGCCAACTCCTTTTGCAACGTTGTATATCGTTGCCCCAGCAACGTCGCATTGCGCACCATATACGCAAACGTCTCGCGGTCACCCACCAACACCACCTGCTTTTTAGCGCGTGTAAACGCAGTGTACAGCAGATTTCGCGCAAAAAAGGGCGTAGGCTCATACAGCATGGGTAATATAATCATCTCAAATTCGCTACCCTGACTCTTGTGTATGGTGTACGCGTATGCACCGTCCAGCTCACCCAGATCCTGCACCTCGTATGCGCTGCGCCGACGATCCTCAAACAGCACCTCCACCGTGCCGGCGGCAATGTGTATCACCGTTCCGATATCCCCGTTGAACACGCCCTCGCCCGTTGATATCGCGCGGTCGTCCGTCCATTCCCGCGCATAGTTGTTTTTGATCTGCATAACGCGATCTCCTTCGCGCATCAGCCGTTCTCCAACACCAATTTCAGATTTGCGCGGCGTTTTCTGGTTCACGCACTCGCGCAGCGCCTCGTTGAGCGCCACCGTTCCAAGCACCCCGCGTTTAATGGGCGCAATCACCTGCACATCTCGCCCCTTCTTATATGCCTCTTCATAAAGCGCGCACACCCGCATAAGCGCCTCCTGCGGGGTGTCGCAAAGGTGAAACTGCACCGTATCGTCAAATTGTTCGGGCACAACTCCGTTTAATATTTCGTATGCCGCGTCGGCGATCCCGCCCGCATTGCGAAAGTGATAGGTCAGCGCAAGCGCAGGCACCTCTCCCGATGCCAGCACGTCCGCCATCACGTTGCCTGCCCCCACCGAAGGCAGTTGGTTCGCATCTCCAACCAACACCAGTGCCGCGCCCGGCTTGACGGCACACAGCAAATTGCGCAGTAAAAACACATCTAACATGGATGCTTCATCCACAATGATGTAATCCGCTTCCAACGGATTTTCCTCGTTTCGTCCAAAGCTGCAATTATATTCATCCTCCGCATGGCAATATTCCAGTAACCGATGAATCGTCGCGGCAGCAACTCCCGTCGCCTCCTGCATCCGCTTGGCAGCGCGCCCCGTAGGTGCCGCCAGCGCACATTCCACACCCAGATTTCCCAATATCTCAATCAGCGCACGCAAAATCGTAGTCTTGCCCGTTCCCGGTCCGCCGGTGATGACGCTCACACGATTTTGCAACGCCATCTGTACCGCACTGCTCTGCTCCGCTGTTAACGCGTATTGCTCCGCTTTCTTGCGCAGCAGCAGTTCCACATTCACATTATGCAGTTGCGGGCGCGTATGTGCAAATTCAAACAGGCGCACCGCGCAATAGTTTTCCGCGTCGTAGGCATAAGAAAGCATCACGCTGCGCTGCCCGCCATAGCGTTTGAGCACAATCTGCTTGTCCATCCCCATTTTTAATATCTGAAGCTGCACCGCATCCTCTTCCACACCCAAATGTTGTGCCACGTGCGGCACCAACTGTTCCTTGCGCACAAAGGTACTCCCGCGCATCAATGTCTTTTGCAGTACATTCAGCACCGCATTTTGAATGCGCAATGGCGCGGTTTGCTCCAATCCAAGCTTCATGGCGATCTTGTCTGCCGTCTGAAAATCAATGCCGCGCACATACCGGATGAGCAGATATGGGTTTTGCTTAACCAGCGCCGCCGCGCCATCCCCCAGCGCCGCAACAATGGCGCTCGCCTGTCTGCTGGACAGTCCCAGCCCGATCAAGTCCGTGTATTCCTCTTTTTTCTGTGCATATTCTAAAAAAGTCGCATGCACACTGTCCGCCAGTCGCCGCGAGATCCCGCGCACCGACGTCAACGCGCGATGGTTGTGTTCGATCACTTCAAAGGTCTGCTCTGCAAACTGCTCCACCACGCGCTGCGCAAGAATTTCTCCCATCCCCTTGATCATGCCGCTCCCCAAAAACAGCGCCATGTCGTGCAGCTCATCCGGCAGCATCGCCGTATAACTCTCCACGGCGAACTGCTCACCGAAGCGCGGGTGATTTTTAAACACACCAAAAAAGTGCGCACGTTCTCCGGGCTTGAGGTTGGGCAGATTTCCCACCACCACAATAGGCTGATCCGCCTCCACCTCCGCCACGGTGTAACCGTCCTCGCTTTGAAAAATCAGAGCTTGTACCGTCCCGGTAATTTCGTCCATGCGCTCCCCGCTTTCCCACAATGCAGAAAATCCTTTGGCAGACGTGCGCCCACCAAAGGATTCCATTTCAAGTTTCGTCTGCCTTATTTAATTTCCGCTTTGATCGCGTCCACCATGTCCAGTCTCTCCCACGGCAGATCCAAATCGCTACGTCCAAAGTGGCCGTATGCCGCAGTCTGTCTGTAAATCGGCTTTCTAAGCTGCAATCTGTCGATGATCGCCTTGGGGCGCAAATCGAAAATTTTGGTGATGATGTCCGCAATTTCCGTACCGTGCATTTTGCCCGTTCCAAATGTTTCCACAAATACGGAAACCGGACGCGCAACGCCGATCGCATAAGCAAGCTGCACTTCACATTTTTCCGCCAGCCCTGCCGCCACAATGTTCTTTGCAACATAACGCGCCGCATACGCCGCACTTCTGTCCACCTTGGACGGATCCTTACCGGAGAATGCACCGCCGCCATGGCGTCCCATGCCGCCATATGTATCCACAATGATTTTTCTGCCCGTAAGACCACTGTCGCCCTTCGGTCCGCCAATGACAAAGCGTCCGGTCGGGTTCACAAAGAACTTGGTATCCTCGTCCATCAGCTCCGCCGGAATCACTTCGTTGATCACCTGCTCGATCATATCCTTGCGAATGGTTGCCTGTGTCGCTTCAGGATCGTGCTGTGTGGAAAGCACCACCGTGTCTACACGCTTGGGCATCCAATGTTCGTCATATTCCACCGTCACCTGCGATTTTCCATCCGGTCGCAGATATTCGATCTGTCCGCTCTTTCTCACGTCAGAAAGACGCTTAGACATCTTGTGTGCCAAATAAATCGGCATCGGCATATATTCGGATGTCTCGTTGCAGGCAAATCCAAACATCATACCCTGATCGCCCGCACCGTTGTCCTCGTTGTCCGCCTCACGCGCTTCCAGCGCCTTGTCCACACCCATCGCAATGTCGGGGGACTGCTCGTCAATGCTGGTCAGCACGCCGCAGGTGTCGCCGTCAAAGCCGTATTCCGCCTTGTCAAATCCAATTTGTTTGATGGTCTCACGCGCAATCTTGGGGATGTCCACATACGCATTCGTCGTAATCTCGCCCATCACCAGCACAAGACCTGTGTTGACCGCAGTTTCGCACGCCACGCGCGCGTCAGGATCCTGCTCCAGAATCGCATCCAAAACCGCATCAGAAATCTGGTCGCAAACCTTATCCGGATGCCCCTCAGTCACAGATTCCGAAGTAAATAATCTTCTCATGTTTTAACCTCCATTGTTCCTTGTGGTGCAGCGCACCATCTATATCCATATTTTCTAACAACATTTATGCGCACAAAAATCTGCCACAACAGCAAGCATCACACCGCCGCCGCGCATGTCGCAAACGCTCGCAAAGCAGAAGCATTTGCCAGTAAATTATATTTTACCAAAGATTCCTCTGAAATACAAACCTTTTTCTGTCTTTCCCATTAAAAACACGGCTTTTTTATCCGCCCAACAGCCCATGGAAGAATACGCCGGAGAATGCCAGCATGATTGCACCCGCAATCGCATTGCCAATCAAAACAAAGATCAGGGATTTGATTGGTTTTAACCCCAGTACACTTGCAATCAGTGATCCTGTCCAAACGCCTGTGCCCGGCAACGGGATTGCAACAAAAATGAGTACGCCCCAATAGCCGAATTTGTCTACCTTATCACGATGCTTGTCCACCTTGCCATACAACCAGTTGGAAAACTTGTTGAAAAATTTAACCTTGCTTCGTTGCATCCAACGCAAAATCTTTTCAATGAAGAAAATAATAAACGGCGCCGGCAGACACGATCCCAGTAGTGCGATTAAATATGTCATCAGCAGCGGCAGCCCGTTCCCTACCCCGAATGGAATGCCCACCTTCAATTCCGCCAGCGGCAACATCGAAATGCCGAATGTCATCCATGCCGCAAGAGTTGTACTCATAAAATCTTTTCTCCTATTATTTTAATATTCACGTTTTCACGCATCGGTTAACATTCTATCGTACTTGTGATATAATGTCTACCGATATCAAAAAGTTCACGAAAGGTTTACAATGCGAAAGATTTTAGGCTGTCTGCGTCGCGCGGACGAACGTTTTTCCATGATCGCAGATGGTGACAAAATTGCCGTGGGGCTGTCCGGCGGTAAGGATTCCATGCTGCTGCTTTATGCGCTCACGCTCTATCAGAAATTCAAAAAGAAGGATTACGAGATCATCGCCATCACGGTAGACCTCGGCTTTGGCAACTACGCCACGCCCGTGATTCGTGAATATGCGCAATCGCTGGGTGTGCCCTGCGAAATCATTGAGACGCAAATTTCCGAAATCGTGTTCGACATCCGCAAGGAAAAAAATCCCTGTGCCCTGTGTGCCAAAATGCGCAAAGGCGCGTTGTATGAGCGCGCCAAGCAGCTCGGTTGCAACAAGGCGGCATTTGCGCACCACGCGGACGATGTATTGCACACTTTTTTGATGAGTATGATGTACGAATCCCGTATCAATACCTTTTCACCCAAAACATATCTCAGCCGCTCGGATATCACGCTCATCCGCCCTTTTGTATTCGCGCGGGAACAGGATATCATCAGCGCCGTGCGCTCCTGCGATGTACCCATCGCCAAAAACCCCTGCCCCATCGACTTTTCTACCAAGCGCGAGCAGGCAAAGGAAATTACGCAATACCTCAATTCCTTGAACCCGCAGGCAGCGGAAAACATCTTCGCGGCAATTCAAAACACCGCAACCTATCATCTGTGGGATGCAAAGGAATAGCACGATCTCAGCAAAAAACACCTCTGCCACCGATTGCGCATCTTGCGCTCCGATGGCGGAGGTATTTAGCTTTATGCCGCTGTTGCGTGGCATCCCTTACGGTGTGTTCTCCTTGCGCAATACAACGTTTTCCTCACAGCTCGTTATCCATCCTGTATGGAGATTAAGGCAATCGCCTTCTGCGCTTCCGGCGCCTCATCCGGTACCGGATCGGTCGGGTCAGGCAATTCCAAGCATCACGTTCTTGCTGTCATCATCCCGCAGTCATCCCTTTTGCGCCGCCAAAATCAGCATCATCGGCCTCCGCAATTCCTCTTGCATCCCCGGAATTTCGCGCAACATTTCAGCAGTCGGCTGCGGTTCTTCCAGCCCGCGAATCAAAAAACCGTTTTTGAGCAACGCATTTACGTATGTCGTTAACGTCTTGTGGTACTTGACCACAGCCTCACCCAAAAAATTTGCCGTGCGCTTCCCTTGGTCAAAGTACCGATCCACCGGAAAGTGCATGATTTCGCCCGACTGCGCATAATGCCAGTCCTGCGAGCCCTGCGCGGTAAACACAGGGTGCTCCGCAGAAAAGATAAACTCACCACCCGGCTTTAAAAAGTCAAACACCTTTTTTACAATCATGTCAAAGTCCGCTGCATAGTGAAATGCCAACGAGCTTAACACCACATCAAAGCTTTGCGGCGCAAAGTCCATGTCCTCCATCGCCATGCACCGATACTCCACTTGCGAAAACTGTGTCTTTTCGCGCGCCACCTCCAGCATTTTCTCGGACAGGTCAATGCCCACCACCGACGCAGCGCCCTGCTCCATCGCATAAATGCAATGCCAGCCATATCCGCAACCAATGTCCAACACACGCTTGTCTTTAAAGTCGGGCAACAGTTTTTTCAACGTTTCCCATTCGCCTGCGCCTTGCAATCCCATTTGCGAGCGCGTCATCTGTCCATACTTTTCAAAAAAGCTTTCTTTGTCATAAATGTTTTCTTTCAATTCCATTCCCTCTTTTCATATTTTATTTCAAAAAGACACCCAACCACAATCAGCGCGGCGGGTGTCTGATTTGTAAATTGTTATATGAGCGAATTCACCGTCCGTGGATACACAATCACGTCACGGATGTTGCTCATACCCGTCGCATACATCACCATGCGCTCCAGCCCCAGCCCAAATCCGCCATGCGGTGCGCTGCCAAACCGGCGCAAGGCAATGTAGTTTTCATAATCATCTAAATTCATTCCCCGATCGCGCATCGCCGCCAGCAGCTTCTCCAAATCTGCCTCACGCTCACTGCCGCCAATCAGCTCTCCAACGCCCGGCACCAGTAAGTCGCTCGCCGCAACCGTCTTACCGTCGTCATTTTGCTTCATATAGAAAGATTTGATCTCTTTGGGGTAATCAATCACAAATACCGGCTTGTTAAAGTGCTTCTCCGCAATATATTTCTCATGCTCGGTCTGTAAATCACAGCCCCACTCCACCGGATATTGGAACTGAACGCCCGATTGCTTCAATACTTCGATTGCCTCGGTGTAAGTAATCACGCCAAATCGCTCTGCCACTGCGTGCTCCAGTTTTTCGCGCAGCCCTTTTTCGTAAAACTGCTCAAAAAACGCGATCTCGTCGGGACATTGATCCAGCACCTTTTTGATCACATAGCAGAACATCTGCTCCGCCACTTCCAGCACTTCCGGCAGCTGCATAAACGCCATTTCCGGCTCAATGTGCCAAAATTCTGCTAAATGGCGGGGCGTGTTGCTGTTCTCCGCACGGAAACTGGGGCCGAATGTATAGATCTTTCCAAGTGCCAGCGCACACACTTCGCCTTCCAACTGCCCCGAAACGGAAAGCCCTGCGCGCTTCCCAAAAAAATCTGTCGCGTCATATTCTTCCTCGGTCTTGATCTCAGGCGCAAATCCGTTGGTCGTCACCTGAAATACCTCTCCGGCGCCTTCACAGTCACTGCCCGTGATGATAGGCGCGTGCACATAGATATAATTGTTGCTTTGAAAGTACTCATGTATTCCCATCGAAACCACGCTGCGCACACGAAATACCGCATTAAAGGTTTTGGTACGCAGCCGCAGATGCGGAATGCTGCGCAAATATTCCAGCGTATGCCGCTTCTTTTGCAGCGGGTATTCCAGCGGGCAGTCTCCCAACACCGTCACCTCCGCCGCCGACAACTCCACCTCGCCGTTCGGGGTCTCGCTGATTGCACCTTCAATCATCAATGCTGCGCCCAATCGCATGTACGCCGCCACGTCCCCCAACTTTTCTTTCTCCAGCACGATCTGCAAATTCGCAAGGCAGCTACCGTCATTCAGTTCTAAAAACGCAACATTTTTGGAATCGCGTGAGGTTCTCACCCATCCGCAAACCGTCTGTGTTGTACCAATTTCTCTGGCTGACCGTACTTCTTTGATCTCTGTGTGTTTCATTTCTTTATCCTCTCATGCCTTGCCCAATACTACGTCCCGTGCGGACGATTGCAAGCATTATACCACAATTCTCCCATATTGTCACGATGCGCTTGTAAAATATCATTTCCCTTGCACATTCCACCAAAACAAGCTACAATATTTTTAGAAAACATGACTCATGGATTCCGTATTCGTTGCGGCTTCCGAGAAAAAACGTTTGTGGCGTACCTAACGCTGCAAGGTAAGGATGATGGGATGCACAACATTTTATATCTGGTAGTGCCATGCTATAATGAAGAAGCAGTACTCACCGAAACCAACCGGCGGTTAACAGACAAACTATCGCGCATGCTGGCCGCGGAGCTTATTTCACCCGAAAGCCGCATTCTGTATGTAGACGATGGTTCCAAAGATGCCACATGGGACATTATTTCTAAATTGTGTCAGGAAGATGAGCGCGTTGCAGGCGTTAAATTGGCGCGCAACAAAGGGCATCAAAACGCGCTGTTTGCAGGTCTCATGACGGCAGGCGAACTGTGCGATGTTTCTATTTCACTGGATGCGGATTTACAAGATGATATCGAGGTGCTCGATCAGTTTATGCAGCGCTATCTCGAAGGCTGCGACATCGTCTATGGTGTGCGGGATAACCGCGACACGGATACCGGGTTCAAGCGCACCTCCGCGCAACTGTTTTATAAACTGATGAGCGCTATGGGCGCGGAAGTGGTATATAATCACGCGGATTATCGTTTGATGAGCAAACGCGCATTACAGGCGCTGCGTGAATATGGCGAGGTCAATTTATTCCTGCGCGGCATCGTCACGCAAATCGGTTTCAAGACAGCCGAAGTCACCTATGCGCGCGGAGAGCGTTTTGCGGGCGAATCCAAATACCCGCTCAAAAAGATGCTCGCATTTGCCTTTGACGGCATCACATCCTTCTCTGTTAAGCCCATCCGCATCATCACCACGGTGGGCGTCATCATTTTTGCGGTCAGTCTGGTCATGCTTATTTATTCGCTGGTGCAAAACGCACTCGGTAATACGCAAGTGGGCTGGACAAGCGTCATGATGTCCGTGTGGCTGCTGGGAGGCTTACAGTTGCTTGCCATCGGCATCGTGGGGGAATATGTCGGAAAAGCTTATATGGAATCCAAACGCAGACCCAAATATATCATCGATAAAATATTACGGCGATAACGCAAGAAGCCCTTCCGACGCAACGTTAGAAGGGCTTCTTTCTTTTATTTTTTCAATACCCCGGCAAGCTTTCCTCTTGCCTTCTGCAAATCCGCTACATTTGCTTTTCGTTCATCGTCCTCTACTACTCTGGAATATTCCTCCTTCAGCGCCAGCATCTTCATCTGATAGTTTACATCATTCACCGCAGCGGATAAGCGCGTGCTTGCCACAGGATCACTGTCCTCCGCATCCACTGCACTGATGTTATCTTGCAACCGCTCAATCTTGGGTGAGAGCGTCTCGGTGGGTTCCCCTTTTTGCAGATAGTCATCCACATACTCTAAGACTTGACATCCCAAATCATACTTTTCTTCGTAAAAGTCCGATCTCAGGGGCACATCCCGCAATCACCAAGAGCAACAGCGTAAGCAGTGCGCACACCACCATCGTTTTAATCTGTTTTCCCATCCTTTTGCCCTCTACATGAGTGAGTTTCCGACAATAAAGGACGCAAACACCACCGCCACCATAGAAAGCAGCTTGATCAGAATGTTCAGTGAAGGGCCGGAGGTGTCCTTAAAGGGGTCGCCCACCGTATCTCCCACTACCGCAGCTTTATGCGCCTCAGAGCCTTTGCCGCCGTGCTTGCCTGTCTCGATGTGTTTTTTTGCATTGTCCCACGCACCGCCGGAGTTGGACATCATCACCGCCAGCACAAATCCGCAGGCGGTCGCGCCTGCCAGCATACCAATCACACCGTTCACGCCCAGCACCAAGCCCACCACAATGGGAGCCGCAAATCCAAGAATCGCCGGAGCCAACATCTGTTTTTGCGCACTTCTCGTACAAATATCCACGCAGGAAGCATAGTCCGGCTCTGCTTCCCCCGTCATGATTCCCTTGATTTCTTTGAATTGTCTGCGCACCTCAAACACGATTTTCTGCGCCGCAATTCCCACTGCGTTCATCGTCATCGACGAGAACAGGAAGGGCAGCATCGCGCCAATAAATAATCCCATCAACAGCGGCGGGTTCAGTAAGGATAGGTTCAGTGCCTTCGGGTCAATCATCGTCACCTGATCCGCAAATGCCGCAATCAGCGCCAGCGCCGTCAGTGCCGCACTACCGATTGCAAAGCCTTTTCCTGTCGCCGCTGTGGTGTTGCCAAGCGAATCCAGCGCGTCTGTACGATCCCGCACCTCATGCGGTTCCCCGCTCATTTCCGCCAGTCCGCCCGCGTTGTCCGCCACCGGGCCATATGCGTCCGTCGCCAGTGTAATACCCAGCGTAGAAAGCATGCCCACCGCCGAAATCGCAACGCCGTAGAGCCCCAGCTGGAAGCTATCTGCGCCACCCGACGCAAAGAAGCTCACCATAACGCTGATTACTACAATAATCACCGGACAAGCAGTAGACTTCATTCCCAGCGCGATCCCTTCAATGATCGTCGTTCCGGGACCCGTCGTCGCCGCGTCTGCCAGCTTCTGTGTTGGTTTGAAGTGATCGCTCGTCACATATTCTGTATAAAATCCGATGCCGATGCCCGCAACCAGCCCACTGAGAATCGCCGCGTATACCCCGATATTTTCCATGCCCAGCATGTTTTGCACGAGGAAAAAGCTCACCACGCCAATGATGATCGCCGCAACATAAACGCCTTTGTGCAGCGCCGCGAGCAAGCTCTTTTGCGATGCATCCTCCTTGGTCTTAACAAAAAATGTCCCGACCACACTGGCAATAATGCCAATCGCCGCCATCACCATCGGCAGCGCAAGACCCATGCCGCCAAGCCCCGCCGCAACCGCGAGTGCGCCTGCCGAAATAATCGCGCCCACGTACGATTCATATAAGTCAGCGCCCATGCCGGCTACATCGCCTACATTGTCGCCCACATTGTCCGCAATGGTTGCAGGGTTCCTTGGATCATCCTCCGGAATGCCGGCTTCCACCTTGCCCACCAAGTCCGCGCCTACATCCGCCGCCTTGGTAAAAATGCCGCCGCCCACACGCGCAAACAGCGCCATACAGGATGCACCCATGCCAAACATCAGCATTTCGCTTGCAATCCGCGCCACTTGTTCGGTCTCCGGCAGCCCCGCATACACCGCGCGCAGAATAAAGTACCACGCCGCCAAATACGCCAACCCCAGTCCAACCACTGTCATTCCCATGACTGCACCGGAAGAAAATGCCACGCGCAGTCCGGAGTTTAAGCTCTGCTTTGCGCCCGTCACCGTTCGCGAATTAGCTGCCGTCGCAATCTTCATGCCAATGAAGCCGGACATCGCGGAAAAAATACCGCCCACTAAAAACGCGACCGGCACAAATGGCGAGAAATAGCCTGTCGCAGCCAAAATCGCCAATACCACCGTCACAATCACAAAAAAGATGGCAACGCCTTTGTATTGTCGCTTCAGATAGGCGTTCGCGCCCTGCCGGATTGCAGCCGCGATTTTTTTCACCTTGTCGCCGCCCTCCGATTTTTTCAGTACGCCCTTTGCGGTCAGCGCTGCAAAAATCAAAGCAATCGCCGCGCCGATGGGTGCCAATAATACCATGTCCATAGCAAAATAACCTCCCCTTGGTTTTAGAATGCGTAATCAAATGATATGAAGTTTTGTTTTGAATGTATCTATTATACAAATTCTTTCATGAAATCTCATGCAAAAATTCTACTTTTTTTTGTACAGAATAGCTGACCTCTCCATTTTTTACCCCTTTTGCGCAGATGTTTCACTTTTTGGAAAGCGTGTGCATGTCGCCGTCCGGATATTGACAGAAAATTTTTCTTGGCTTACACTGGAAGCAGGACTGCATCGTCCGCAAAACATCAGTCAAATGTTTCAGGAGAAGTCATGTTACAAATCGATCCGGATAGCGGTGTACCAAGATACGCACAAATCATTGATTATTTCAAGACGCAGATCATGCAGGGCAAGATGCACGCAGATCAGCAGATTCCTTCCGTACGCAAAATGGCAAAGCAGCTCGGTATCAATCCGAATACTGTACAAAAAGCGTATCATTTTCTCAAAGCGGAAGGGGTGCTTTATTCCGTCAGCGGCGTGGGTGATTTTGTCTGCGCAGGTGCCGCCGACTTGAAAGCAATGCGCAAGGAGCAAATCATTGCCAAGTTTGAATCTGCCGTGCGCGAGGCGCGCAGTAACGGCATGTGGTTTGATGAGATCATGGCAATCGTGGACGAGGCGTTCTCCAACCCGTAATCCATCATGCCTTTTGTTTGTGCGTCAGTCTACGGGTTCAAAGTCCGGGCATTCTTTTTTTTCGCCCGTTAAAAGTTCAGGATCGATGTTGGCATGCAGGTCGCAGGTGGACAGTTCATCCATTCCCGGCGCAAAGGACAGCACCGCATAATGTTTGCAGGCAAAGCACAGCACCATATCCTCATTGGTAAAATTCTGTTTGACCATCAGTGGCATTACATTCGTCCTCTTTCATGTTCCTTTATAGATATTATTGCACCATTTCCCGCGCTTGTAAAGAGCGCATATTTGATGTATGATATTCTATGTTTAAAAAACATATTTTTGGAGGATTCTCATGCAGTTTGCAGATAAAATGCAGCACTTTGATATCAATATTTTTGCCAAGCTGGAAGAAAAAAAGCAGCAGGCGATTGCGCGCGGTCAGATCGTGACCAATCTTTCGGTGGGAACGCCGGATTTTCCGCCGGATCAGCACGTCGTGGACGCACTGTGCGCAGCATCTGCCGACCCTGAAAATTTTAAATATTCGCTGGTGGATATGCCGCAGCTCACCACTGCAGTGCAAGATTGGTACGCGCGGCGTTACGGCGTTTCCTTGCAGCCGGAGGAGATCACTTCCGTTTATGGTTCTCAGGAAGGTATTTCACATGTGTTTTTGCCCTTCTGCAATCCCGGCGATCTGATCATCGCGCCCGACCCATGTTATCCCGTGTTTATGTTTGGGCCACTGCTCGCCGGTTGTGAAATCTATTACACGCCGCTTTTAGAGCAAAATCAATACCTGATCGATTTCGATTCCATTCCGGACGAAGTCGCGCATCGCGCTAAGATGATCGTAGTGTCCTATCCCAACAACCCGGTAACGGCAAAGGCAACGCCGGCGTTTTATCAGAAGTTGGTCGCATGGGCAAAGCAGCACCATGTGTTTGTCGTGCACGACAACGCCTATTCCGAACTGGTCATGGATGGCGATCCGGGGATGTCCTTCCTTGCCGTTGATGGCGCAAAGGATGTCGGTATTGAATTCAATTCGCTTTCCAAGTCCTATAATATGACGGGGCTGCGCATCTCCTTTGCGCTGGGCAATGCAAGCATGATCCACAACTTCAAAAAAGTGCGTTCGCAGATCGATTACGGCATCTCATATCCCGTGCAAAAGGCTGCCGTTGCGGCGCTGAACGGCCCGCAAGATATTTTGCAGCGTAACCGCGACGGCTATCGCATCCGGCGGGATGCGCTGTGCGGCGGATTGCGCGCAATCGGCTGGGCAATCACCGATGCTCCCGCCACTATGTTTGTGTGGGCAAAGCTACCGACCGGCTACGTCAACTCCACTGAGTTCGTGCTGGAGTTGATCGAAAAAACAGGCGTGATTTGTACGCCCGGCAGCAGCTTCGGACCTGCCGGCGAAGGATACATTCGTTTCGCTCTCGTGCAGTCCGTGGAGGCAATCGAGGCGGCAATTCAGCGCATTGCACAAAGCGGGATGATCGGCTGATTTTTTGTCATAGGCAATCCACATGACTTTCTGCATCGAATTGCTCTCGATCCATTCAAGCAACTTACTGCACCCCCCGCCACGCGCTTGCATCGCTTGCTTGCAGTCCGCTTTCTTTCGTTTCGAGAGTCCATGCGCCGCAAACGCACGTAGCCCTTTGCGCCGGTTTTTAACATTTTAGCTGTGCGCTTGCGGTAAAAAAACTGTTTCATTTCCGTGTACAGCAGTTTATACTTAAGAAAGCGCAAATTACTTGTATGTTTCAATCAATAAGGAGCACCAACTATGATACTTTATTTCACCGGAACCGGAAACAGCAAATTCGCCGCCGACCTCATCGGTGGTGTATTGCAGGATGAGGTTATATGCCTCAATGATTTCATCAAAAACGGAATTTCTCCTGCCTTTCATTCCGAAAAACCATTTGTAATCATCGCGCCCATCTATGCGTGGCGTTTCCCGCAGGTTGTGGAGCAGCTGATCGTAAAAGCAGAATTTACCGGTAACTCCAATTTGTATTTTGTCGGAACAATGGGCGCAAATTCAGGAAACACCGATCGCTTTTGCCAAAAAATCGCGCAAGGCAAAAACATGACGTTTCAAGGCTTTTGCGGTGTTGTTATGCCTAACAATTATTTTTCAGGCGGTATACCTTCCCCCGATCAGGCAATCCCCATCATTGAAGCAGCGGTTCCCGTGTTACGCTCCGTTGCGCAGCAGATTTCGGATGGCAAAGCAATCCATAAATCGGACTCCACCGGCATGGCCGGGCTCAAGTCCGGTTGGATTCATAACAGCTTTTCTAAGTATATGGCAAGCAGCAAAGGGTTTACCGTGTCCTTTTCCTGTTCTTCCTGCGGACTTTGCCGGAATGTCTGCCCCGTAAATAACGTTGAGATGATCGGAAGCAAGCCGCAGTTTGGCAATCACTGCATCAACTGCTATGCGTGCATCCATCGTTGCCCCATGAAGGCAATCAATATCAAAAACCAAACACAAAAGTCGCACCGCTATGTGTGCCCCGAATATCAAAAACAGTAGAGAATATTACTGTCATTCACCCTGCCGGGTAAGCCGCATGCGCATTTGCGCCTCCGTCACAGCCTGTGTAAGCATCTTGCGTCACATGTCCTGCGTCACAGAGACATTTCCTCTTGCATTGCTTGGGGTTTCTTGCTCATCCGGCGGCGTACCTCCTGAGTGGTCAGCGCGTTGATAGAGCCCTCCCGTCGTCCATTTATCAATCAGCAGCGCGCACTTTGCATAGTCCGCATGCACGAGTGAACGTATCTTAGGGATGCCGAATCATCTCGCCGCCATCAACATGCCACGAACCACCCACAAAAAAACAGCTCTCTGAGTGTTCTCAAAGAGCTGTCTTGATTTCAGCTTATTTTGCGGCAGCTTCCGCCTTTTCAGGGGCATCTGTTTTACCCTTGTTTTCCCAAGCGTCAAACCGTGCCATAATTGCATCGTACGTTTTCTGGCTGATTTCAGGTAAGTCCTGACCCCATGCCGCAGTCGCCTGCTCAAACCCTTTGATCACTGCATCTTTTAAGATGCCGATTTTCGACGGGTCTCCGCCCGAAAGTGTCTCGGCCATATCCATGATACGATCCGTCGTTTTTTCCACTGAATAGAAGCCGCCTTCCGCAATCTGTGCCTTAGCCGCTTCAATGTCCTCGCTGGTTGCGCCTTCCGAAATGCGCTGCATCACCTGCGCGCTGATGTTCTTGGTTGCAAGACCGTAGGATTTTCCCTGCTCTACAAAATACTTGGAAAGAATCTGCGTAAACTGCGAAACTTCCCGCTCATATTTTTCAATCAGCGCCTTAACGTCGCTTGCCTTCGGCTTCTCGTACGTTGCCTTTTTATCAGAAGCCGGTTCTGACTTCTCAAAAACCGCCGCCGGCTCTTCCTGCGGGGCGCTTGCTGCCTGCAAAACCTGCGTGTTCATCTGTAATAAGTCGGTCTGATAACCGCTGCCAACACCTTGAATGTTCATTTCACTCAACCTCCTGTCCTTAGACCAAATGCATCCTTGCAATTCCTCTGTATTCATTATATCGCATTATTTCGTCAATATGTTAATGATTTCATGTTTTATTTACTTTTACGGAAATAATTTCAGGGCTGGTTTTTGTTGCAAATATGCTTTTCATGATACATCGTGTCTGAGTGCCAAACAGTTTGATGGGGAGCAATGTTTCCACTGCTCCCCTTGGTAATTTCCGCCAAAATAGTTTATTACCCTTGAATCGTTAAAGCAAATTTGTCCAGTTGCGTATACTCTGTTGTGTCCTCCCAAGAGCCATCTTGGGAAGGCGTGAACGCCTTCTTTTCTCCCATTGGCACTGGTTCGCCATTGAATGCAGTCATATACTCAATAATCGGCACCAGCTGTATTGACTGAATTCCCGCTAGTTCCGACGGCAAGATCGGAATTTCCAAGTTCCACTCACTTGCATTATCGCCTACGCTCCCGCCGGACGGGCGCAAAATCTCCTGCTCTGTGCCGTCCAAAAGCAGCTTAAATTTCAACCCACCATACTTGGCACTATATCCGTAGTAATAGCCCTGCTTCATCTCTTCCGTCCAGCTTGGCGGCAGCTTCTCTAAGATACGAACGCGCATACCCGTTTGTGATGATTCTACCTGATCCACCAATAGTTCCATTCCATCTAGTGATGCTTCCATGTTGCTGTAAAAATGTTCCTTTTCATTGCTAGATCCAAGCGTAATAATCGCTTTTCCATCCAATGTTTGCTGTTGCTGAACGTCCAGTGTGCGGTTCGATGTATTCCCTTTCGTCGCATCAAATATCGTGTCAAATCGGAGTTGAGCGATCTTTCCAACGTCACCTTGCTGATCTACACTTCCATCATTGATATCCATGCTTACCTCAACACGTGTGATTCCATCAGAAATTTTGAAACCTTCCGGTGCATTGGCTAATTCAAACTCTACATAGAACGGCACATCCGCCTGACGAATATACTCCATGTTGGCGTTCAGAACACCTTGCTCTCCTTCCGTATATGCAGCCGGGTCAAGTTGCAAGCCGCTTCCGCCAGCCAGTTGCACACCCTCCGCATCGGAATCTAATTTCAACGTCGCCCCCACCATGCTGATCCACTGCTTCGCCTCTGGAATTGGCATATAATCTCTATAGAACGCCTCTGGATGCGCTGTTTTTATTTGCCCTGTGACAATGATACGATTCCCGTCATACATGACTTCGCGCACTTTCGCCTTTGCGTCCTTCAGCCATGCAAAAGCGCTTTGGTCGAATGCGGGAAAATCGTTTTGCTTTCTGTCCTCACTGATCAGTTCCCAATCCGGCAATTCTGCGCCCAGCAAAATTTTAGAGTCTGTCACGGGAGCTGGCGCTTGAATCACCGCCTGTACATCGCCAATTTCAGTGCGCTTCTCAGCAGGAACTCTCATATATGATGCTACATCAAAATTACGCTGAAAAAACATCTTCACTGCTTCTACACTTTCAGGAAAAGCAGTAAACAGTAGCGCGCATGCACACGCACACGCCGCCACCGGCACCAGCCATCGCGTGCTGCTTTTCTTTTTAAGCCCTTTTCCCAATATCTCCTTGCGCACCTGCTCCAAGTCCGGCAGCATCCGCTTCATCGACTGCTCATATAAAAACCGCTCATCGCTCATCGTTCTTCTCCTTTCAACGCACTGCGCACTGCATTACGTGTGCGCATCAATCGCATTTTGACACTGTCAGCGCTGATTCCCAGCGTCGTTCCAATCGTAGCTACCGCCATATCGTAATGATAGTACAGTACAAAACACTGGTAAGACAGCAGGGGCTGCCCCTGCACAATTTCGCCGATCCGATCCAGCCACTCCTTTTGCTGCGTCAATTCCGCAAACGGGATGTCCTCCGCAAGCTCCTCCGCCTGCTCCAATGTCACTTCCTTGCTTACTGACTTGCGCTTATAGTGCTTGGCAAGTTCCTTCTGTGTCAGCTTGATCAAAAAACCATACGGATTTTCAATGTCTGCGCACCCCTTGCGTTGTAGCCGCACAAAAAAATTCTGATATACATTTTGAAAAATATCGTCTACCTGATGCGCGTTGCTTGTGCGTATCACGATGCATTTTAGAATATCCCTGCTGGTCTGCGCGTATATCTTGTTAAAGTATTCTTCTGCGTTCATCGTCTTACTCCCCACACCGCGCATTGCTTCGATGATTTGCATATGTTTGCTCCTTCCCAAATTATATGAGAACCGGTTCACTCTTAAAGAGGCGCAAATCACGCATTTGGTAACATCATTTTTTAAAAAATCATCCTTGAAAAGATACAGGTATAACAAAAAGTCCTCAAGCTTACGCAAGAGAACTCCTCGTTATAAATGGAATCCGGCAGCTACCTATCCTCCCGGGCCGTCTCC
>CAYVTZ010000021.1:0-51246 GCA_964454685.1 uncultured Christensenellaceae bacterium | reverse complement strand
GCAGTTTGACCACGCTCTTTGAGACGTGTGTAGTTTTCTTCACTCTCATATCCCGCATCTGTGATCACCGCCTCGTGCCTTTCGTCAAGCCCCGCATCCATTCGTTTCAGTAATCCGAAAAGCGCCAGCTCATCCGATCGTTCCGCACAAATATGCGCTCCAACGATATATTCGCCCTCCACACCAATCTGCAAATTGTACCCCGGCTTCAGCTGCCCGTTTCGCATGTGGTCGTCCTTCATACGCATGAATGTTGCATCAGAGTCTGTCTTTGAAAAGCTGTTGCGTCCTTTGAAGGTGGCTTGGTATTGCGTATACTTTACCTTGCGCACCAGCAGCGATTGGAGCACCTCAATATCTCGCTGAATCTGCGTTTTTCGTTTCCCGCGCCCATGGACAAACTTGATTTCTTTTGTGATGGCTAAATTCTCAAGCGCTATTTTATATGCGGCGGCGGTCTCTAAAACAAACCCATACTCCAAGAACAACCGGTCGAGCAAATTCTCAAGCTTTGCGTCTGTGCGCGCCTCGTATTTGTTCGTAGATTTTGCCCACACAAAGCTGTAGCGATTGGCATTTGCTTCCATCTTTGTTCCATCCACAAACAGATTCTCAAATTTGATCTCATCCAACTCTTTTAACAGCAATACCATTTGATAAAACAATCGCTCCGCTACACCGCGCAGATTCTTTTGCACAAACCGCGCGATCTTGCTGTGTTCAGGCGCTTTGCATGCCCCAAGCAAATACTTGAAGCGTATGTCATGCTTGCACGCATCTTCCAGTTTTCGCGTGGAGTATATGCCCTGCATAAAGCCTAGAGTCACGATTTGAAACATCTGCTTTGGTGCTGCCTCACCTTGGCGGGGCTGCCGCTGATAGGTTCTGTTAAGCTCACTGTAATCCAACCTTTCCGTGACCTCGATCAGCGTGCGCACTTTATCATCCGCTTCAATTTTGATTCCTAAATCCAACGGCATTACTGCTTGCATTTCGATGGATTTTACGGTATCTTTTACTTGTAGTTTAGTATTTTTCACAAATTCATTTTACTACAAAAAACGAGCCTTGACACTCATGTCTTGGCTCGTTTTTTTGCTTGAGGCTTGCTGCTTACTGCTACAGCCCCAGCATATTTAATTGATTTATTGCTAATGAAAATTGGTAAACAGATTTGAACTTCTGAAAATGTTTATAACAAAACCTAGCTATGCTCCTCGGCACAGACGTTTTTTATTCACCGATCATTTCACACAAAGCATTCACCCTCCCCCACGAAAATCAGAGCTGTGCAAGCCGAAAAAGTTCGAACTGCCGCGAAACACTCCAAAAACGCGCAGCCCCTTTTGCAATCAGTTCCCTAGACTGTAAAAGTCTGCAACACGCATGACACCACCAAAATCCGCAAGTTACAGATAAGGCGAAATGAACAATAATAAACTCAAATGCACTCCGTTCGTTTGCTTCCAGTCAAACTGGAAATCGTGTGAACGTTAATAGCGTTCCGAGAGTTCGAATCTCTCTCTGTCCGCCAAAAAAGAAGTTTACACCGAAGGTGTGGGCTTCTTTTTTTGTGGATGGACGGCGCAGGTTCGGATGAAAAACCCTTTCGCAGAAAGGGTTTGAGAGGTCGTCTTTAGCCCGCGCAGCGGGTATCTCTCTCTGTCCGCCAGCAGCATGATACCGCAAGCCGCGTACTAAAACGGTGCGCGATTTTTCTCTTGCACTCGCGCCTTACAACGCTCCGCCTCAATCCAATGATGCCTCCAAACAACCGCGCATACATATCATAGTAAAAGACCTCCTGCTTCATCAAGATTGCAGAAGGTCTCTTTGTTTCGATACTCGATTCTGCCGCGCATCGCGTCATCATTTCTGATCCACATACTCCGCGTGATCAGGGTTCGACTTTACAATCTTTACTGCGCCGGCAATGGCAGAAACAATGTCCGCCATTCCTTGCGTGGTCTGTGCGCTGTGGCGTACCATCGCTTCACCTGCCACACTCACCACGTAATGAGGCGCCAAGCGGTTCAAAGACAACGCCAGCACATCTGCGCGGCATTTCGGGCACGTGCACATGTCCTGCCCTTCCATGCAACCGTCCAAATACATCTCTACAAAATCTTCTGTTATGTTTCGTACAATTATACGTTCCTCAGCCATGTCACTGTTCCCTTTCCATATCTTGCAGATGTCAGTCTGCCTATCTTCTCCCGCTGGAGCCATATCCCCCCGTGCCGCGCTGCGTGTCCGAATCAATGTACTCCGCCTCGCACACCGTCACACGTTCATACCGCGCAATCACCATTTGCGCGATACGCTCGCCTGTCTCCACCACAAAATCTTGCTTTCCGTGATTGATCAGCACCACGCCAATCTCGCCGCGATATCCGCTGTCAATGGTTCCCGGTGCGTTTAGAACGGTAATACTGTGCTTGAGCGCCAGTCCACTACGCGGACGCACCTGTGCCTCATAGCCCTCCGGAAGCTGTATGGCCCAGCCCGTCGGTATCAACCGCGTCTCACCGGGTGGGATCACCGCTGCCACCGCAGCGCGCAGATCCATACCTGCATCACCGTCGTGTGCGTATGCGGGTAACACCGCATGCTGCGCATGCGGCTGGGTCACACCCAGTTCATCGCGTATTCGTGTCAAATAAATTTCCAAACTTCTGCCCTCCCATTCGTTGTATCTTTTAATGCCATCATGGCAAATCCTTCTGCATTAGCTGTTTTCCCCCCGAATGCAGCAAACTTCAAACTGCCCCTTCCAGCTTATGCAGCTTCTCACTGTCATAATGCAGCAACCGCGCCAGTTCCTGTGCCAAACTGCTTTGCGACATCACCTGCATGTCCACTTCACCCGCAATTTTGCCGCCGCTCATCACCACAGCGCGATCAATCGTATCCTGAATCTCATCAATTTGATGTGTACAAATCACGATGGTTTCACCATGCAGCAGCGAACTCTTCATCAGTTTCAAAAAATCCCGTCGCGTAAATAAATCTTTCCCCAAAAATGGCTCGTCCAGCAGCAGCAAAGAAGCGCCCTTTGAAAACCCCACCGCAACTTCCACCTTTGCCTGTTGCCCCTTGCTCATCTGCGCAATGGGCTTTTCCATATCAATATCGAAAAAGCGCAACAATACTTCATAGCGCTCCTCGTTAAACTTCGGGTAAAACGGCATCAAAAAGCTTTTCATCTCCTGCGCATTTAAAAAACCAAACAGGCTGATCTCCTCGGTGATGAAGGCAATATCGCTCATCGCGTCGCGCGGTGGTTTACCATCGATCAAAATACTCCCCGAAACCAGTGGCATCAACCCGCAAATCGCTTTAAGCAGCGTCGTCTTGCCTGCACCGTTTTCGCCCAGCAGCGCCACAATGCTGCCCGATTCTATCACCAGCTCCGGCACATCCGCCGCTTTTTGTTTCAGATCGTCATAACAACAAATCACATCTTTGATCTCTACCATGTCACGCACCCCGTACATCCCAGTTTGCAAACAAACGAAAGAAACTGTTTTGCCCCAGTAGATCGCTAAACAACCAGCCACTTTCCGTAGGCGAGAACGTCTGCTGGTAATCCTGCATAGAATCGTTTTGCAGTTCTGCGTCATACAGCACATTCCCGTTCAAATCCATCACCTGCAAAAACGTCCCGAAATATTCATAGAAGTTGTTTTCTTTCTGTGCTCCGGCAACCGGCGCCGTATAAATGCGTAACACCCGCTCGTCACTGCGTGCCAATGCCTGCGTATAGGTCACCTGCATCGCATCTTCCACGCGCACGCTCCAGTCCAGCGTCAGCGCGCCTGCGTCATCCAAACGCAGCCCAAGAAAATAGTTACTGGTGCCGCCCGCCACAGCAAAGTTTATCTCGTTTTCCCGCTGCGGCGACGCATATTCATAGCACTCCGCGCCCACAAACACACCGGTTAGCCCCGTGTCCAGCTGGCTCGTTAACGCACCCTTTTCATCAAACAACAGCGCGCTCAGCAACACATTGTCACCCGCGCTTTTGGAGCATAGCATCAGGATTTTATCTTGCAGCCGCGTCAAATACAGCGGCTGATTCTGTTTGTTCTCAAAGGTGGATAAAACTCTTACCTTGCCCAGCGGATTTTGCGCATCTGCGCGCCGCAGATTCAGCCCATACAGCGCATTATCACCGCCCAGCAATGCGTTGCCGCCCGCAGTCAGTATCACGCCCTCCTCGGCAGGCAAAACAAGACTGTTGCCCATCGTGGTCAAAATGCCTCCCAGTTTGTCGTTGCATCCGGCAATTCCCAATTCCTCTAACTGCATGGGATAACTATAATCGTAACGATAGGTGTCATCACTCATCTTTTTAAAATAAAAATAGGTCTTTGGCTCTGCTGTTGTCGTCAATTCCGTCGGGATCACCTGCATCACCGGCGGCTCACTACCACCCGGCTGCGCCGCCGTAACCTCAATCAGCAGTCGCGCCTGCCGTGCCACCGCGCCACTTTCGCGTTCTCCCTGATCATTGGTCACGGAAATCGCCTGCATGGTCTCGTCCCCATCCACGGGTGCAAAACCATAGTTCACGGAAATGACCTTGCCATCCACCGTGATCTCACTTTCCTCGTAAACCTCCGCGATCGCAGGGTTGAGGATTCCTTTGTCATACTGCGCATAAGATTTTTGCAGCTGCCCCTCCACGATGGAAAAACGGACGTCATGCAAATAATCCGTTAAAACGCCCTCCAAAACAAAGTCATTCAGTGCGCTGCGGTCTCCTTGCACATCCACCAGTTCCAAACGCTCATTGGGCGCACTGGCGCCGCGCCAAATCGCCACACCTGCCAGCACCGCCACAACGCCTGCCAGCATCACCAGCATCCATTTTAAATTTTTCATGCGGCACCCCCATACAACAGCGATGCCGTCAAAACCCGCTTACGCAGGATCAGCAAAAATACGATCGCCACAGCAAACAGCCCCGCAATAGGCAGTACGTTGCTGGAAATCAAGTCTATTTCCGTCGCTACGGTCGTGACGCTGACCGTGTTCACCAAAAAGGCGTACACCGTCGCCACCCCCGCTGCTGCCAGCGCAATGGTGCCGCTCACCACCGCCAGCCCGCCTCCGCGCAAAAACATCACACACACCGGCAATACAGACCATGCAAATACGATAGACCCCAAAAGCAAGATTCCCTGCCAGCCAAACGGTAACAACGTGTGCAAAAACGCGCTGCGTACAAATGTCAGGAAAAGACCATTGTGCAGCGACTGGCGCACCACGCCCTGCACGTTGTTTTGTTCCATCACCGCCGGCGATGCACTGTACGCATTGGCAACCGCCTCGGCGGGCGCGTATAACGCAATCACAATCAATATTTGCACTGCAATTAAACAAAGAATGCTTACCGCAGCCGTCAACACATGCGCATACACAAAAGTCATTGGCGGCGCAGGCAACGTCAAAAGCGTGTAAATCCCTTTTTGCTTTGCATAATAGCAGCGGATTTGCGTCAGCAGCACAGCAACAAGACCACCCGCCGCCGCCGCAAACACCAGCGGAATCCATGCCGTCTGTAAAATAATTTCGTATGGTTTTAAGTAAGCTTCCTGTGCATTTGCCATCAGCAGCACCAGCACGGTCTCAGCCACTGCCATGGCAATGCAAATCAGCAGTAGTGGTTTTTTGATCCTGCCAAACGCAAAGTCCAGCAGCAAACATAACGGTCGCTTCATCCACACCTCACAAAAACTTTTAATCATTCACAGAATAGCATATTTTCGGCGTTTTCACAATGCAAACAACGGCTTATTCACAAAAATGATACAGTTCTTTTTTTGCTTCCGCCCCGGTTGAACACAACCCGATCACAGGGCAATCTCCACCGCTTTTACCAGTTCTAATCTGACTCTGTTTCTGATCCTGCTGATTGTATGCCCCTGTTGTCCAAACGGGCCTCGTGCTTTCGTCGTATTCCTTTCGCTTTTGTTGCATTTGCGTCACTCACACTTGCGTTCCCGCCGCCAATTTGATAAGATGAATCCAAATTATGGCGCAGCCCGGTTAACCTTGAATATTTTGTAAACTGTATCGTCTTTGCATAGATTCCGCGTTCTACGCTTGTTATAATGGTCTCATGTGTGGTGAGCGAACGATGTCGTCGTAAGATACGCTGCTCGTTTCATACCCTTGCCCGTATTGCTCGCAATCGGCTGCGTCGTGTGAACCGGATCGCTGTTTTAGGCATTGTCATTTCCACCGTTTCCCACACCCGGCTCTGCACACACGCTTTGGTGGGGAAGGATGTGTACGCTCGCCCTATCATACCACTATCACAACCGCTGAAAGGATGCGCATGAACAGACTCAAAAAAACGATGCTCTTCATCCTGACCTGCATCATTTTGTTGTTCCCGATGACGGCGTTTGCCAAGGATGCGACGATGCGTGGCGTATGGGTCGCTACCGTTGACGGGATCGACTTTCCAAAAACGCAGGGTAATGCCGAAGCGCAAAAGCAAGAAATCATCCGAATTATGGAGAATGCGGCGCAATGGGGCATGAATACCATCTTTTTTCAGGTATGCCCTTCCTCAGACGCACTGTATCAGTCCAAGATCAACCCTTGGTCTCGTTATTTAACGGGCACGCAGGGGAAAGACCCGGGCTTCGATCCCCTCGCGTTCGCCGTTGAAGAAGCGCACAAACGCGGCTTGCAGCTACATGCGTGGATCAATCCTTATCGTGTCACCAAGCCCGGTATTGAAAAGTCCGAGTTGGTGTCCGCCCATCCCGCAGTACAAAACCCAAATTGGGTGTTTACCTACGAAAAAGCAATGTACTACGATCCTTCTTTGCCGGAGGTGCGCAATCACATCGTCAGCATCGTGCAGGAAATCATTGAAAACTACGCCGTAGACGGCATTCATTTTGATGATTATTTTTATCCTTCCGGCTATCCTCTGCCGGAGGGACAAAGTCGTGATGGCGAGGCGGACAACGCGCGTCGCACCGCCGTCAATGAGCTGATCCGCATGGTGTCAAAATCGGTCAAAGCGTTCGATCCCTCTATCGCCTTTGGGGTCAGCCCTTTCGGGATTTGGAAAAACAGCTCCTCCGACCCCGCCGGCTCTGCCACCAAAGGCAACGAATCTTATTATGCTATGGCGTGCGATCCGCTTGCTTGGGCAAAGGAGGGCACCGTCGATTATCTGGTTCCGCAAATTTATTGGGAAACCGGCCACAAATCTGCCGATTACGAGACTTTGGTCAAGTGGTGGGACAATGCGCTCACCGGCACCAATGTCGCGCTCTACATCGGTCAGGGCATCTACAAAGATACAATCGCCGCACAGATCGAAACGCAACTTACATTGAATGAAAAGTACCAAAACGTTGCAGGCAGCGTATATTTCAGCTATTCGGATCTGGTCAGCAATCGTAAAGACTGTGCCGATATCATATCGGCATATAACTGGTTCCAAGCGCTGCAACAGGCAAAATCGGGTTGGAAATCTGATTTCGTTTTACGCAGTAGAAACACATGATATATGGAGGAAATCAACATGAAAAAGAAACTGACACTCATCATCGCCGTATTGGCGGTTTGCGCTATGCTGATTGTAGCGTGTGCGCCCGCTCCCGCCGCAACACAGCAACCCGCTCCGGCGTCCGAAGCTCCGGCATCTGAAGCGCCTGTGTCCGAGCCACCCGCATCCGAGGCACCTGCATCTGATGCTCCTGCTCTGCCCACCGGCGAACCGATCGATACAGACCCCGATATGCCCCAAGGCCAGCAGGCATACATTCTGGCAAGCTACGATAATACCACCTATCAGTGGCAAATGTTCTCGGACGAAATGAAAAAACAGGGCATGCAGGGGGAGCTCGTCTATGTTGCGGAGCTTGCCGCATGGGATTCCACCGCAAATGCGTGGGTGCCCGTCAATCAGGGCATCATCGATTTTGATATTCCTTTCCCCTTTGGTAAGGCAGGCGACCGTGTCATCGTGATGCAAAACAATAGCATGACGGGCGGCACCATCGTGCACCCCAGTAACATCGCAGAGGTAGACGACGACGGCACTTTGGATGTGTCTATGGAAGATGCAGCGCCTGATACCAACAATTTCGGACTTGGCCTGTTCGGGTTTGTGATCCCGACAGATGCCCCCGCGGTAGCGCAAGATGCCACCGCTTCATCCGCCGCGCCCACCGGAGCGCCCATTGATACAGACCCCGATATGCCCGCAGGTCAGCAGGTCTATGTGCAGGCAACTTATGACAATACCACCCCGCAATGGCAAATGTTTGCAGATGAGATGAAAAAGCAGGGCATGACTGGTAACCTTGTCTATGTCGCGGAACTTGCCGCCTGGGATTCTGCCAAAAACGAGTGGGTTCCGGTCAATCAAGGTGTGATCGACTTCGAAATCCCCTTCTCCTTCGGTAAAAATAATGACCGCGTCATCGTGATGCAAAACAATAGCATGACGGGCGGCACCATCGTGCACCCCAATACCATCGCAGAGGTAGACGACAACGGCACCTTGGATGTATCCATGGAAGATGCAGCACCTGATACCAACAATTTCGGACTTGGACTGTTCGGGTTTGTTCTTCCGGCATAAAAGACGTATTCTATGTGCAAAAAAGGGGATGTAGCAGCACAAAAAAACTGCTACATCCTCTTTTCAAGTTAAACCTTACACGCTAAACAGCAGCTCCGCGTAAGTCGGATACGGCCAGTATCGCTGCGGCATGATGGTCTCCAGCTCGTCAATATCGGTGCGCATCGCTTCCATCAACACCAGCACCTTATCCTTGAATGCAAAGGATGCCTGCTGTGCATCCGGCATGCTCTTCGCCTCCGCCACTGCCACGTCCAGCATCTCCACCTTTTCCTGTAAGGATCCCGATCGTTCCACCAGCTTCTGAAGCAGGCTCAGTTCCGTTTCACAAGATATGCCCAACTGCTTTTTCTGCGTCGCCATCTGCGCAAGCACTCCGCTATATTCCAGCGTCGCGCTCAAAATCTCTTTGCGCGTCATGTCTATCAACGTCAGCGCTTCAATGGTCACCGCCTTGTTATAACTTTCGATCAAGATTTCCATGCGCGAATAAACTTCGCTCTCCGTCAAAATCTTGTGCTTGGTGAACAGCTCAATGTTTTGCGGCTGCGCAAACAACGGCAATGCCTCCGGCGCCGTGCGCAAGTTCAGCAGTCCGCGCCGCTCTGCTTCCTCCACCCATTCCTGCGCGTAATTGTTTCCGTTGAAAATAATGCGTCTGTTCTCCCGAATCACTTCACAAATCAGTTTGGTCAACTCGGCATTAAAATTTTGCGCCCCTTCCAGGCGGTCTGCAAAGCGCGAAAGCGTCTCTGCCACCATGGTGTTCAGCACAAAGTTTGATCCGGCAATGGATGCGGTAGACCCAACCATGCGAAACTCAAATTTATTCCCCGTAAAGGCAAAGGGTGAGGTTCGGTTGCGGTCAGTCGTGTCCTTGGGGAACTTCGGCAGCACATTCACGCCAATCTCAATCGCCTGCGCATCCGATGGCGCGTAGACGCTTCCATCCGCAATGCTCTCCAAAATCCCTGTCAGATCATCCCCCAAGAACATGGAGATGATCGCGGGCGGAGCCTCGTTTGCTCCCAAACGATGGTCGTTGCCCGCCGTCGCCACCGTCATGCGCAGCAAGTCCTGATATTCATTGACCGCCCAAATCACCGCCGTCAAAAACAGCAGAAACTGCGCATTGTCCTGCGGCGAATCACCCGGCTCTAAAAGGTTCACACCCTCTGCCGTCGCCAGCGACCAGTTGTTGTGCTTGCCGCTGCCATTCACACCCTCAAAGGGTTTTTCATGCAGCAAACACGCCATGCCGTGCTTATCGGCAAGCTTTTTCATCATTTCCATCGTAATTTGGTTGTGATCCGTGGCAATGTTCGTTGTCGTAAAAACCGGTGCCAGTTCATGCTGGCTGGGGGCAGCCTCATTGTGCTTGGTTTTCGCCAGTACGCCCAGCTTCCACAGCTCCTCGTCCAGCTCCTGCATAAACGCAGAAACGCGCGGGCGGATACTGCCAAAATAATGGTCATCCAGTTCCTGTCCCTTGGGCGGTTTCGCGCCAAACAGCGTCCTGCCGCAAAAAATCAAGTCTTTGCGTTTTTTAAACAACTCTTTATCAATCAGAAAATATTCCTGCTCCGGACCCGCCGTAGTCAGAACGCGCAATGTCTCTTTGCCAAACAGCTTGAGGATGCGGCGCGCCTGCAAGTCTATTGCGTCCATCGAACGCAGCAACGGCGTTTTTTTATCCAGCACTTCTCCGCCGTACGAATAAAACGCCGAAGGAATGTACAATGTTTTATCCTTGATGAAGGCGTATGCGGACGGATCCCACGTGGTGTATCCACGCGCTTCAAATGTGGCGCGCAGCCCCCCGGAAGGAAAGCTGGAAGCATCCGGCTCGCCTTTGATCAATTCTTTGCCGGAAAACTCCATGATGATCGCACCATCTGCCGCCGGCGAAATAAAACTGTCGTGCTTTTCCGCGGTAATGCCCGTCATAGGCTGAAACCAATGCGTATAGTGCGTCGCACCCTTTTCGCATGCCCAGTCCTTCATCGCGCCCGCCACCACATCGGCAATCGCCGGATCCAGCGGTTCATTTTTTTGAATGCACGACTTCAATTTCTTGTATGTTTCCTTGGGCAGACGTTCCCGCATCACGGATTCGCCAAACACCATGCTCCCAAACACCTGGGGGATTTGTTTCATACGTCACCTCATCGTTTAAAATATCGTTTCAGCTCTTCACCATTTCCGGATTACAGCAGATGAATGCCTGCCTGCGCGCAGCCCGCCATGGTTTCCTCGTCCCACAGCGATACCTGCACCTCGCCAATATGCGCTTTTTTCAGCATCAGCATGCACAATCTGGATTGTCCGATTCCGCCGCCGATTGTCAGCGGCAGCACATCTTCCAGCAGCATCTTGTGGAAGGGCAGCTGCGCGCGCTCCTCCGCATGTGCCTTTTTCAGTTGTTCCGCCAGCGACTGTGCATCCACACGAATGCCCATCGAGGAAATCTCAAACGCGCATTGCAGTACATCGTTCCAAAACAAAATGTCTCCGTTCAGCGCCCAATCGTCATAGTCCGGCGCGCGACCGTCATGCTTTTGTCCGGATGCCAGCACATCGCCGATCTGCATCAAAAACACCGTCTTGTGCTCGCGCACAAATGCGTTCTCCCGCTCCTTCGGCGTCAGATTCGGGTATAGATTTTCCAACTCCTGCGTGGTTACGAATACCACGTCACGGCAGATTTCCACCGTAAGCTGCGGATAAAGCCGCGCCAGTTGATCCTCTGTGCTGCAAATTGCATTCACAATGCAGCGCACTGTGTCCTGCAAAAATTCCATGGTTCGGCTGCTGCGTTCAATCACAACCTCCCAATCCCACTGATCCACATAAATAGAATGCAGATTGTCCATTTCCTCATCGCGGCGAATGGCGTTCATATTGGTATAAATGCCTTGCCCTACCGGAAACCCGTATTGGTGCAGCGCCATGCGCTTCCATTTTGCCAGCGAGTGTACGATCTGCGCCGTGCCGCCCGTTTCGGTGATGTCAAAGGAAACCGCGCGTTCCACCCCGTTCAAATCATCGTTCAGCCCCGTTGTCGGATCCACGAATAGCGGTGCGGAAACACGATGCAAATTCAGCGCCTCTCCCAATTCCGTTTCAAAAATCCTTCTCAGTTGTCCAATCGCCGTCTGTGTCTCGTAAACGGATAGACCCGGATCATATCCCGCCGGTCTGATCAACTTGCTCATGCGTCCTTCCTTTCTTGCTCTAAACTGTATAGTCCCACTCGTCCATATCGTGCAGCGGCTCACCCATAGGCACATTGTTGCGGTCAAAGCCCCAGTTCGCCACCTGATTTTTTGTCAGAATGTCTACAAATTCATCCTCTGTAATGTCGCAGATCTGCAAAAAATAGTCCAGTGATGCAGGGCGCTTCCCATCATATCGAAGCGACATTTCCATCCCGGTCTCCCGATCCAGCTCGCCGTTGCGGATGTCGATGCAGGCAAGGTGGTTGGTTCTTCCATGCCCGCGCTTGATGTATTTGCAGTAATCGCGCACCCCTTGAAAGCGGCACTCAATTTTTTCATAGTCATATTCCGGCGGAATGCCTTCCACTTGTTCTCCCTGCCATCCCAGCTCCCGCTTGATGATCTCCACGTTGCGCTTGGTGTTCCATTCAATGTAGTTCCCCAGCCAGATCGATTTACTGCCGATCGCGGCAAGCTCCTCATCCTTAGGAAAGGCAAACGGCTTTAGCTCTCGCTTTTCCACGCTGCCGCCGAGATATTCAAACATATCGTCAGAAGTCATGGAAAGGTTGATCATCTCATTAAACAATTTGTTGTTAAGCTCTTCCATCTCCTCCGCAGAGTGATATGCGCGGTATTCCGAAGTGGATTCCCCCCAAATCACCAGCGGGATATTGTATCGCACCGAAATCTGCATCGTGTGCCCAAAGACGCCCGTGTGGCAAAACCAGCAAAAATCACCGGTACGCTTGAGTGATTCCAGCATCAGCTTCTTCACCACATGCCAGTTCGGTGTAAATTGCAGGATGTCCACGCCCAAAATTTTGAACAGCTTTTCGCAATTCCGATGCACCACAGGGCGCATGCCCCAGTGGTTAAAGCGCACCACCAAAGGCTTCATTTTAAGCTGCGTCACCACATACCAAAGCTGAAACGCGCTGTCTTTCCCGCCCGAAAACGGAACGATACAGTCATAGTCACCCTTGCCTTTGTATTGCTTCACAATATCACCGAGCATTGCGCCGCGCGCCTCCCAGTCGATCTGTGTATGCTTGATCTCAGCTTGTCGACAAATGTTACAAACACCCTGCCCGTCAAACGCAATGGTTTCATGCGTATCCGGCAAGACACATTTTGTACAGTATCTCATCCTTTTCGTTCCGTCCTTTTCAAATAATAAGAAAGGCAACGGCTGCCGGGCGGTTTCAAACCTTGCCGGTATCAGCACCGTTGCCGATTACATGTTTTATTATACGCGAGTTGCAAAAAAATGTCAACCATCATTATTTCAATTTTGAAATTCAAAATAAATATATTTCATATTGATCAGGATTATAGTCCTGTTTTAGCGTTTTGTGTCCTATATTTGAAATAATAAATCTTAAATCTTTCATTTGTTGAAAGCATTTCATGCAAAAATCTTGCGCTGCCACGCACAAAGAATCCGCTTAATGCGAACTTGGCCGCCCCGAAGCGATTTCCTCCTCCCAAAGAGCCTCTTCGATTTGTCTTTTGCGCTGCTTCACATAGTGCACTGTGCGCAAGATGCCACTCACCAGCATCAACACGCAGCAAAAGACACCAGCTTCCGCATTGGTGAAGTACGGATCGGGGTAAAGCAGCGTCCAGATCGATACAAAAAACGCGCCTGAAAGAATAAAAAATCCCGCCACCAGAAAATTCATCCAAAAGCACAGCACGGCAAACGTAAATAAAGCTACATTCACCCAAAACGCATTTCCCACCTGCACCGCCAATACCAGCTGAATGATCGCCGCAACGCCAAACAAAATCAAAAACAACCATTGTTTCAACAGTTTTTTCATAGCTACTCCCACACTGCATGCGCAATCGCGCACTGCTTCTTATTTAATTCTAGTTTTCTATTGCGATCCTCGAATTGCATCCGTGCCCCGCGCCACAAAGTGCCGCAGATAACCTTATTTGATATTATAATCCCTACATGGTGGCTTTGTAAAGCCAATTTGATGTAAAAATGACCACCCAATGCGCATCATTTACGGTCTTTTGCCGCATCTTCATCTTTTTCCCGATTAATTCGCAGAAAACAGTTGACAAATAAAGCAGATGAGTTTATTATTAATTTGTCGATAATAATTACTAATAAGGAATTATTACTATGAAACGCAGAAATACCATACAGCGCAATCTGGTTCTTCAAGCCGTGCAGGATTTGAGGACGCACCCGACAGCGGACGAGATTTATTCCAAGGTGGCAGCGCAATGCCCCACCATCAGCAAAGGAACTGTTTATCGTAATCTCTCCGCGCTTGCAGAGGAAGGGGAAATTCTACGGGTGGAACTTCCCAACGCACCGGATCGCTTCGATTTTCATACCATGCAGCATCATCACTTCAAGTGCAAGTCCTGCGGGCGCGTACTGGATGTAGAGATGCCGCACATGCCACTCGAGCAGATCGCACCGAGCGGCATGAAAATAGATGGCTACGATCTCGTTTTTAAAGGGCTTTGCCATCATTGCAATCGTCACACAGAACATTAAAATAAAGGAGAATAGAACAATGGAATTAAAGGGTAGTAAAACAGAGAAAAATTTGCGGGCCGGCTTCGCCGGAGAATCTCAGGCGAGAAATAAATACACCTATTTTGCGTCTGTCGCAAAAAAGCAAGGTTTCGAGCAGATCAGCGCGCTGTTCCTCAAGACCGCCGATAACGAAAAAGAGCATGCAAAGCTTTGGTTCAAGGCTTTGGGTGAACTGGGCGATACCGCAGCAAACCTTGCGGCAGCGGCAGCAGGCGAGCACTATGAGTGGACAGATATGTATGAAGGCTTTGCAAAAGATGCAGAAGAGGAAGGGTTTACCGAACTCGCGGCAAGATTCCGCGCAGTTGCGGCAGTTGAAAAGACGCACGAAGAACGCTATCGCGCACTGCTGGCAAATGTGGATGGTAATACCGTGTTCCAGAAGTCTGAAAGCGTGACATGGGAATGCCGTAACTGCGGTCACCTTCATGTTGGCACATCCGCTCCGGAAGTTTGTCCGGTTTGTGCGCATCCGCGCAGCTACTTCGAGATTCACGAAATCAATTATTGATTTGCGCATCTCTCATTCATCGTTGGGTTTTTATAGAAAGAGACGGCTTCATCACCGTCTCTTTTTGCACTGACGTGAGGCGTTAGCCGCGGTTCCACACACTTCGTCAAATCGCTGCTCCGGCTCTTCGCGCGGCATTATGCTGCCTTGCATCCAAACATTACGTCCCCTGCAAACAAAGTTTGAATTCATTCGGTTGTGCAAAAAACAGCTTTGGCTATGCCTCCCAAATCTCAGCCGCCGTGGTCGAAATTGCGTCCGCTCCCGCCTCCAGCATACGCAGCACATCATCCTTTTGCGTGATCAGGCCGCCTACAATAATAGGCAAGCGACTCTTTTCGCACAATCGTTTGATCACGTGTCCCTGCACAGCCGGCAAAACCTCCACCATATCGGCAGGTGTGGAGCCCAAACTCTTTTCGATGTTAGCAAGCGCATGTGAATCCAGCATGAAAAAGCGATGCACCGCCACAAAGCCTTGCTCTTTCGCAGCCTTCACGATGTTTGGGCGCGTGCTGATTACGCCGTCCGCCTGCGTGTATTGCCGCAAAAAGCGCACCGCCACCTCATGCGCGGCCAGACCCGCCACCAGATCGATGTGTACAAACACCATCTTCCCCGCATCTTTCAAACTGCTTACAATTTGCGTGATGTTGCATAAATCGCCATACAGTACAAAGACGATCTTGCAGGGGCAAGCCAGCGCCGCTTCACGCGTCTGCTCATCTCCCACCGCCGCAATCACCGGCTCCTGTTCCAACAATGACTTGAGTTCAAATCGCTGCATACGTCCCTTTCTTGAGCATTTCGCCACATCTGTGTTATAATATTTGATATGAATATTCTGTTGTGCTATCTGCTCCTCATCAATCCGATCGCATTTTTTGCCTGCTTTGCGGACAAACGCTTCGCCATTCGTCACAAACGCCGCATCAGCGAACGTACACTGCTCTTGCTATGCGCATTGGGCGGTGCCTTTTTGTTTCTCCTTGGCATGTTGTGTTTTCATCACAAAACGCGCAAGCCGCTGTTTTTCGTCTGCGTACCTCTGCTGTGCATCGGCTGGGTCGTGTTGCTGGTGTTTCTCACACAACAAATTTAGATGCGTGCCGCCGCCGCCATCATGTCCCCAATCGGCTTCCCCAGATCAAACATCACCACCAGACACTTTCCAATCACCGTCTGTGTCTCATCGTATACGCTTACGTCAAAGCGCGCCAGTGTCTTTCCACGGCTCACCTCCGTTGCAATCGCGCGCACCTTGCCCGCCTTTGCACTGCGAATAAATTCCGTGTGGCAGGACATCGTGCAGCACCAGTTCCCGTGGCTGAGCATCGCCGTACCCGCCGCCGCATCCGCCATCGTCATCATCGCGCCCCCCTGCAAAACATCCGCACCGTTCAGCAACGATTCCGCCACTTCCACTTCGACCTCGGCGTACCCCTCACGGACGCACACCACGCGAATCCCGTTGTGCTTGCAGAAGCGATCCGATTCATTGAAAAAATCCATTAACTTTTGATAATCCATTTGTGTCATCCTCGATTCAAAAAAACTGCTGAACCAATCAAAAAATCCACATGGTGCAAATCGCTTGGTTGGTTCAAGTGCACGTGTTTCTGTATCTCAAAAGCGCCTGCACTTGGCTCGCCTGCGCAAGCCGACCGTCTCATCCCTCCGACGACAATTCAAAAATATTTTTATCAATCCACGCCGTTTCCCTCTGCAACAGCTCCTGCCGCCGCTTCCAATCCGGCATATTGCTGCGCAAAAAAGCACCAAACCGTTCGCCGTGATTGGGATATTTCAGATGCGCCAGTTCATGTAGCACCACATATTCCACGCAAACAGGCGGCGCACACAGCAACGACGGGTGAAAGCAAATCTCCTGCTTACGATAGTCACAACGCCCCCACATGCCGCGCATTTTTGAGATCCGCAGCTTCGGCATCTCGGCTTCCAGCCGCTGCACCCAAATCCCGCAAAACTTCCGCAATATCTCCATTGCCCGCGCGCGCCACCATCGCTCCAGCAAAACCGGTGCCTCCTCCGGTTGTACGCACCAGATTTTCAGCTTACCCTTGCTCACAAAGACGCGACTGCGTTCCTTCTGCTGTATCTGCACCGGCAATGTCTGCCCCAGCCAGCGCACCTCCTGCTGCGGCGCTTCACCACACAGTTGCTGTTGCAGCCATCCGCGCTTGGTTTGCAAAAATGCGCGTGCCGCAGCCTCCTCTGCCTCCTGTGACATAGTCAATTTCACCTTACCGCTTGGGTATATCTGTAAGCGCATCCACTGCAAGTCGCCACGTTGCACATCCACATCCACCGGCATCCCGTTATTCAGTTCAATGCGCATGCTTCCTCCCTCCGTGCTTGGCGCAAAGCCGCCATCTGTCTTTTATGTAACATTATACCGCATTTTTACCTTTTTGCACAATCAAAAAAGCGCACCACAGGGGTACGCTTTTCCTGATCACATTTGACCGGTTCCGTTTTCCAATTCAGATCGCCCAAGGCGCCCGATTATTTCTTCGCCAGCTTACCGGAGCATGCCTCTGCAAACAGCGCAATGCCGCCAATCACCAAATAGATCCCCAGCAGGAATGCCAGCACCCAGGTGAACGCAAACGGCGAAACGATGATGAAGAAGCCCAAAATCAGGTTAATAATGCCGCTCGCCAAAATCCAGCCGGCTCCCGGCTCGCCGGATTTCTTAAATACACCGTAAGAAGTGCACATTGTGATACCGCTTGACAAAGCCATAAAGCCCAGCAGGAACGCAAACACAAACATTCTGCTCTCCACATCCGCCAGCGCGCCATATCCCGAAGGAACGGTCAGCAAAATGCCTACCAGCGCAAAGATGATACCATTTGCCAGTGTCCAGCCGTTACGTTCTTCTGATGCTGTTCTAAAAAACATCACAATCAGGAAAACACCATAAATTGCAAAGCCAAGCGCCGCAAACCACTGCACCGCGATCACTGTTCCCAGCGGTCTTGCCCAAAACAAGATACCTAAAACCACCATCAAAATTGCGATAATGATCCCCGCAACTTTGCTGCCCTTGGTCGCTTTTCTCGCAATGTCATTCACGTTCATACGCGATTTCTGCGAACGACTTTCCTTATTTTCTTCTCCCATACTAAAAAATACCTCCCATAAATTCATGAGCTCAAAACGAGCCAATGCTTACATTATAGCACACTTTCCATGAAAGTCCATAGAGATTTAACACTTGTACATCTCGCGCCCTCACGTTAACACTTGTACAATTTTGGTGCGAGACACGTCTTCCGCTCAATAGTTCTGGAACAAGATGCTCATGAGCGTGAGTGCCGCAAACAGCGCCGCCACGAACAGGATGTGATACGCACTGCGCTCGCGCGCCTCCCGCCCGATGACGGGCGAAACATTCTGCCCCAGCATCGGCAACAGGAAGAACAACGGCACAAAATACCGCCCCTGCACCCCCAAAATCGCGTCCGATCCCACCGGTGTCCAGGAAAGATACAGCATCAAATACGTCAGCACTACGCTCCCCAGCAGGATCACCGCCACAAAGAAGCGGTTCCACAGCGAAACCCTCTGCCATCCCGGCGTTATCTGCGTATCCGGTTCATACCGCGCATAGGCAAAGCCCACCACCGCCAAAAATGCGAAGTAGGCAAAGATAAAGATGGTGTCCACCTGATACGTCATGTACTGCCCCAGCACAAACATCTGCTGCAAATTCCCACCCAAATTGTGCAGAATATTCTTACTGAATATGGAGACGGTCGCCGCCGGGTTCCCCAGCATAAAGGCAATCTGCCCGCCCATGCTCGCACCGCGGTCGTTCATGCCGCCCGCCTGCAATGCCGATGTCGCGTTCGGGTCAGCGTTAAGCGCCACGCTCGCCTGCATCAGCGCCACCGCCGCCACCGCAGATGCAATCAAAATCAACGCACAGCCAATCCACTTGATCTTCCTGCTTTCAAAGCGTGCCGCCGGCACCAGCATAGGCAAAAACGCCAGCAGCGCCAAATTGTATTTCTTCATCACCAGCAGCGCACACACCAGCAGGAACACCAATACGTCCCGCCAGCCGATCTTGCGTTCCCGCTCAAAAAACATACGCAAAAACAACGCGCCCAAAATCAGCGCCAGTCCATACGTATAACCGTCGGAATTATAACTGCCCACCACATAAAATGCCATCGGCATCAGCGCGATCGCCGCCAGATAAATCTTGAACCGCGGCGCGGTTTTCACAGCAATACACGCACAAATCGCATAAAATACGGCATTCGCCACACGCCCCGCGTAAAAGAACCCCATTGCGTCAAACGCAAACAGCTTCGCAAACCACAAGCCAATCATCTGCGGCAAATAGCCGATGAAGATTTGTCCCGCTCCCCAAACATTGTGGAAGGTTCCGCCGTCCACCGCCAGTCCGCCCAACGTATTGTTAAACAGCGTCGCGTAGGTATTGTTGTTTATGGGAATCCACACATTCGGCAGTTCCCCTCCCGAAACGGATGGCACCACAAACTGTCCCGTACTCATCAAAATCGCGCTCGCCGCATGCTGCTGTTCGTCCGGCGTGTCCAAAATCGGCGTAAACAGCGCAAACAGCACCCCGAAAATCAGCGCCAACAGCAGCACGTTGATGTGCAGCTTGTCCGACCAGAACAAAATCGCCACACACACCAGCGCCACCAAAATCAGCGTCGCACATACAATGCCCGCCGAAAAGCTTTCATAGCCGAGGTCCATCAGCAGGCCGCCGCTCTGCGCCTTGCCATTGATGCTGCAGCCCACCGCGCTCTGCGCCTCATTCAGCTTAATGCCCAGCGCGTTGCCCGGCGTCGCCCCCTTGCTCGTGATAGAGATGGTATAGCGCTCCGCTTGCTGCAACGGCACATCCGGCATAGGCACATAAAACACGCCTTCCTCCGGCACCTTGTCCGCGTTGAATGTGCTGCTCCCCAGCACATTGCCTGCGCCGTCTGCAACAGATATCGTATATTCTGCGGTGTTGCGGCGATAGAAGGTGTCAAACCCCACGCCGATCCCCTTGAGCACCTCGCCGCCGCCGTCAATTTCTTGCGTCAGCGTCATGCCGTCTGTCAGCTCCGCCGCCGTCTTAACGTTGCCAATGGGTGCCGTCCCCACGAAAGTCGTGCGCGGTGTAAACAAAAACATATATCCCAAAATCAGCGCCGCAAACAGAATCATCAAAATGATCTTCTGCTTCCATTGAAATTTCGACGGTGTCAGCGCGCGTCGCATGTTCGCGCCCACTTGGCTTGCCTGCATTTATACCTCCGTGTGAAACACAAACTCAATCAACTTCCGCAAGTTCGCGTTTCGTTCAAAATTCGCAAAATGGTACGCTCTGCCCTTTTGCCCCATCTGTGCGCGATCCTCCGCGCTCATATCGTGCATGGCTCGTATGATGTGCGCCAGCCCGCCCACGTCCCCACTGTCGCAGCTCATCCCACATCCACTCTCGTTGATGAGGTCGCGCCCCGCTCCATTCATCGCGGAAATCACAGGCTTGCCGGATGCCATATAACTTTGCACCTTCGCCGGAATCCCATATTCAAATAAATCGCTTTTGGAAAGCGCAACCAGCAAGGCATCCGCAATCGTCTGATATTTGGGCACTTCTTCCACCGGCACCAATCCCTCAAAAACCCAGTCCTCTTCCATGCCAATGCGCTTCACTTCGTCCATCAGCCATTGCTTGCTCATGCCCTCACCGAGTATGATATAGCGGATATCCGCAATGCCCGCGTCCTTCACTTGCTTTGCCGCCGCCGTCACCGTCTCAAAGTCCTGCGCCGGGTTGATATTCCCCGCAAACACGATGTTAAATTTTCCCGCAAACCGCTTTTGCAGCGCTTCGTCATACACCTGCTGCTCGTAAAGCTTCTCGCACACCTGCGGAATATACCGGATCTTGCTCTTATCGATGCCCACCAGCGTGTGCAGCCGCTCTGCAATGCCCTCAAACACACCCATCAGCCCGTTCGCCTGCCGATAATGCCAGTAGGACATATTGGTGATGCGATCCCGAATCCACTTGCTTTTAAAATTCAAAATGGAAAACAAACTGTGCGGCCAAAAGTCGCAAATATAGATAAACAGCGGAATTTTCTTCATCTTTGCCAGCAAAATGGGCATATATGCCATGAAAACCGGCGATAGCTGATACACCATGATGCGATCATATTTCTGTCGGCAAAGCCGCGGCAAATGCGCCAGCTCTGCCAATGGAAAGGATACAAAGTTGATCAGAATGCGCGCGTTGGTGTTGTTCCCGCGCGGAATTTCAAACGCACGACGGATGTTGACGCCATTTTTCACCTGTCTGCGGTTTTTGGTGTAAGAATATCCGTCAAAAAATTGCCCCTTGGGATAATTCGGAATGCCACATAACACATCCACATCGTAGCCGTTTTCCACCAGCCCTTCGCAGATGTCCGTCACCCGAAAGGTTTCCGGCCAATAGTGCTGACACACCACCAAAATTTTCCCTTTGCTTTGCTCCATGTCGCTCTCTTTCCCATTTTTATTGGTAGCCATTATTATATCACGGAATCTGCCGCACGGCAATGCAAAGCAACCCGGCCGTCACGGAATGAAACACGCGCGGCACGCCAGCTTTTACCGCTTCCCACTCAAGCCATACTGCGCATATCAAAAAAGCGGCACAACTCGTGCGCCGCTTTCGCTGATTCTTAGTTTTCGTAAATGCTGACTTGCTTTTTGTCTCTGCCCTTGCGTTCAAAGCGGACCACGCCGCTCGTGAGTGCAAACAGAGTGTCGTCACCGCCACGACCAACATTGATACCCGGGTGGATCTTCGTGCCTCTCTGGCGCACGAGAATGTTACCCGCAAGTACATGCTGCCCGTCTGCGCGCTTTACGCCAAGACGTTTGGATTCGGAGTCGCGGCCATTGCGCGAGCTACCGACACCTTTCTTATGTGCCATGCTTTCACACCTCTCAATTCATTAGCCCATCACTCAGGAAATCCCGAGATCAACAATTTCAACTTTCGTAAACGGCTGTCTGTGACCTTGCGTTTTTCTGAAATCTTTTTTGGGTTTGTATTTAAAGACGATGACTTTCTTTGCCTTGTCGTGTGCCAAAACTTTGCCCACAACTTTCACGCCTTCCACAACCGGATTTCCGAAAACAGCGCCGCCGTTTTCTGTCATCAAAGCTTCAAACGTCACCTGATCGCCAACCTGTGCGTCCAGTTTCTCAACGTTGATAATCGTTCCTTTTTCAACCTTGAACTGTTTGCCGCCTGTTTGAATGATTGCATACATGCAGTTCTTACCTCCCTTGCCCATTCTCGCCGCAAATCGGTCCGCAAAATCTTGCGAGTTCAGTTACCTGATGCGAGCGGCTCAGTTATTTATTTTACTACAATTTCACTGTACTGTCAACAGAAAACCTGCGCATCTCCCAAATCCGCACCCTCCGCAATCGCCGTCACCTTGATGGATTCCGGATGCACGTTGCGCACCCCGCGAATATAGAAGCGCACATCGTCATATGGCGGCAGAATCGCCTGATTTGCGGAGTTTTTATTGGAGATGTACTCCACCAGATGCTCATTGGTCTCCACCAGATATCTCCCCCGCGCCGAAGGTTTCACCACGCGCACGATCTCCCTGCGCACACGCATCGCCATCGTCTCCAAATTATACACGCGTCCGGATCCGTTGCAGCAGGGGCACATGGTCTCGGTCAAAGCGGACAGCTTGCGGCGCACCTTCTTGCGCGTCATTTCCACCAGTCCCAGCTCCGTCATACCCAGCACATTTGCCTTAGTGCGATCTTCCTTGAGCGCCTCGTTCAGCTCCTCCACCACACGTTGCTTGTTTTCTACAATGTCCATGTCGATAAAGTCAATCACAATGATGCCGCTGATGTCGCGCAAACGAAGCTGCCGCGCAATTTCGTGCGCCGCCTCAAGATTCGCATTCAAAATGGTATCCTGCAAATTGTCTTCCCCGATATATTTGCCCGTATTGACGTCGATCACAGTCAACGCTTCCGTCTCGTCAATCACTAGATAGCAGCCGTTTTTCATCCACACTTTGCGCTGCAATGCCTTGGCGATCTTCTCTTCAATCTCATAATAGTCAAAGATATTGTCCTCCTGCTCGAAGAACTTCACGCGCTCGTCCATGTGCGGCGAAACAATGTTCACCACGGCGCGCACTTTTTCAAAATAGTCGTGGTCGTTGATGATGAACTCTTCCACGTCATCCGTAAACATATCCCGCACCGTACGAAACAACAATGTTTCCTCGGCATGAATCAGCCGCGGCGCGCTGACAAAGTCAGATTTTTCCTGAATTTTCTGCCACAAGCGCACCAAAAAGCGCAGCTCCGTTTCGATCTCTTCTGTACTGGCACGCTGTGCCACCGTACGCAAAATCACACCCATTTTTTCAGGCTTCAGCTGCGTTACCATTTCCTTCAGCTGTTCGCGTTTGTCCTCGTCCTCAATGCGCCGCGATACCCCCACATGATCCACCGTAGGCATCAGCACCAGCAGCCTGCCCGGCAAGGTGATATGCGTCGTCACGCGAGCGCCCTTTGTCCCGCCCGGCTGCTTCAAAACCTGCACCATGATTTCCTGGTTTATTTTGAGCAGCTCTTTGATGCTGGGTACTTCCAATTTCTTTTTCACGCTGCTTTCGTCCAGCACCTCGTCAAAATAGAAATCCGATTCATCACAAAGGATATCACCCGCATACAAAAATGCGTTTTTGTCCAGCCCAACGTCCACAAAGGCAGCCTGCATCCCCGGAAGAATGTTTTGCACGCGCCCCTTGTAAATGTTCCCCACCAAACGTTCCTTGCCACGAATCTCCACTTGGATCTCAGCAAGCATGCCGTCTTCCATCAACGCCACCCTTGCCTCGTGCGGATTCACGTCCGCAATGATTCTTTTGGTCATTGATTGCTCTCCAGTTCACTAAAATCTATCATGCTAAAAGGGGTTGCCACGCCATTTTGCAGCGCAAAGCAATCCTCCCTGCAAATACTGTATTGCAATTCCGTGCGCGCAAAGGACATCAACGCCTTTGCAAACGCAGCCGGGTTCAGGCTAGAGGCACTGGAATTTTGAAGTCTTACATCGATGCGGTTTTCTTGAGCGCTTAATTCCAAAATCAACGGCCTAACGTCAATCTGTTTTCCATGCTTGTTTTCCACCAGCAACTGTTCCGCGCTCATCATCTCTTCCGCTGCCTTACTTATTCTATCACAATTCGCAAAATTGTCAAAATCAATTTTGTAGCGCGCGCTATGGTTGAGTGCCATCAGTTTTTTGTTCCCCGCCAGTTCGCGCACCAGCAAAACCCGAATCTGCGGAGGCAGCGCTTCATTCAGCCGCCGGGCAATCTCGTCTGCCGGTTGCGCCCCCTGCGTCGCCACCTCTAAATAGTCTCCGTTTGTCTCGATCCCCACGGAAAGCGGCGAGGCAAACGACATCACGATATGCGGATTAAAGCCTTGCGAATATGCCACATCCACCCCCGCGCGCCGCAGTGCCCGCGCAAAACAACGCTGCATGTCCAAATGCGAGATATACTTTGCCGCGTCCTTACGCGCATATTTGATCAGGACTCTCATTTTGCACCTCCCGCCAGCTTGCATTCCTGTTGCAGACCGCATCCGCCACACGCCTTGCGGCACTCCGGCGTCGTCTCACAGGCGTATGCCTTATCCCGCTCCCGTCGCAAAAACGCGTTGGAAATCCGGCTGTCCAAATGTGCAAACGGCAAGATTTCATCAACCTCGCGCGCGCGCGTCGCAAACCATGCCAATTCCAGCCCGCAGTCCGCAAATGCCTGCTCATAGCGCTGCGCGTCAAAATTTTCATACCACGCATCAAACACCGCGCCATTTCGGTATGCCCGCTCAATCACCGGAGCAAGCCTGCGATCCCCTCGCGCCAGCGCCGCTTCCATCACGCTCATATCCGCGTCGTGATAGTTGAATTTTACGCCGCGCATCTTCAATTTTTCCTTCAAATATGCCTGTTTTTGCATCAGGGTTTCCAAATCATCCTGCGCTTCCCATTGAAACGGCGTTCCTGCCTTGGGCACAAAGCAAGATGCCGACACTGTGATATTGATAAATCCATTGCGCTGTCCTTTGGGTAGCTCAAAAAACGCGTCCTTAATCTCCTTGACCAGCGCCACCAATTCGTCCAGATCTTCCATGGTCTCCGTGGGCAGCCCAATCATAAAATACAGTTTTACGCTGGATGTCCCGCTTGCATACGCCATACGCACACTATGCAGGATTTCCTCCTTGGTGATGTTTTTATTGATAACGTCGCGCAGCCGCTGGCTGCCTGCCTCCGGCGCAAAGGTCAAACCCGTCTTGCGCACCTGCTGCAACCGTGCCGCAAACCCGTCTTCAAAGCTGTCCAGCCGCAAAGAAGGCAACGCCACCGAAACGCGTTGCTGTTCAAATTCCGCGATCAACCCTTCCACCAGAGGCACGATTTGAGCATGGTCTCCCGCCGAAAGCGAGCAGAGCGAAATTTCCTCATAGCCTGTCGCGGCAATCACCGCGCGCGCATCTTCCATCACGCGCTGCGCGTCCCGCTCACGCAGCGGGCGCGTCATGAACCCCGCCTGACAAAAGCGGCATCCCCGCGGACAGCCGCGCATGATTTCCAGCACGCAGCGATCATGCACCGTGTTTAAATACGGCACCACCGGCCTGCGCACACTGCGTGCGTTGCTAAAATCGCGCACATAACGCCGCACGACCGGCGTTTCCGGAGAAATGCGTTGAATCTTCCCATCCTCTGCATATTCCACTTCATACAGCGCCGGAACATAAACGCCCTCCAGCCCCGCCGCCTCACGCAGAAATTCCTTTTTGTCGGGGAATTGCTGCTTGAGCGCGCAGAGTTCCCGCACCGCTTCCTCTCCTTCTCCAATCACAAACGCATCAAAAAAAGGCGCAAGCGGCTCCGGATTCACGGTGCAGGCGCCGCCGCCAATCACGGGCGGGTACTGCGCACCTCGCTCCGCGGCATACAGCGGCATACCCGCCAGATCCAGCATCGCCAGCACATTGGTGTACGACATTTCGTAAGAAAGGTTGAAGCCGATCCAGTCAAATTCTGCCAAAGGCTTGCCTTGCTCCAGCGAGCATAACACTTCTCCCTGCTCCCGCATCTGCTGTATGCGGTCAGTCCACGGGCAAAAAACCCGCTGGGCGTAAACGCCGGGCAGATCGTTGATGCCTTCATATAAAATTTGCAGCCCAAGATGGCTCATGCCCACTTCATAGACATCTGCAAAACACAGCGCCACATGCAGCGCCGCATCCTCCTTAATTACCGCATTCCATTCACCACCCACATAACGGGCAGGTTTTTCTATCAAATTGAGTCCTTCCAATGATTCTCCCTTTCCTGATCTCGAAATTTCTAAGATGCGCACGCGCACACTTGTTCACTTGTTTCAGTTCTCTTTGTAACGCAAGAGCCTGCTTTCTCCGTAAGTGCGCGACCCTGCCGGAAAATCCGTACTCAAATTCTCCCCGCGCTGTTCGTCCAACGCTGCCGCCGCATATCCACGCTCAAAACCATACCCATCGCAATGCAGTTGGTCACCATGTTGGAACCTCCATAGGAAAAGAAGGGCAGTGGAATGCCCGTCACAGGCAGTATTCCCACATTCATGCCGATGTTCTCCACAATATGGAACAGCATCATGGCCGCCACCCCTACAATGATAAACCCGCCATAGTCGTCCCGCGCGCGCATCGCCAGCATGAACATGCGTATGATCATCACCGCATACAGCAAAATCAAAAGCAGCCCGCCCATAAAACCGAATGCCTCAATCGTCACCGCAAAAATAAAATCATTGTGCTGTTCCGGCACATACCCAAGCTGCGAGAGCGATCCCGGCGCAAACGCGCCCTTACCAAACATCTGTCCGGAGCCGATCGCCAGCTTCGCCTGGTTCACCTGATAAAGCGCTTCCTCACTCACACCTTCGGAATTAAAGAACCCGAATAATCGCGTCTTTTGATAGTCCTCCAGCGTTAGCATCAAAATAGGGATCGCCGCCGCCACAATCACCAGCAGCATCACCACCACTTTCCAGTGTACCCGCGCAAAAAACAGCAATACGATGAAAATTGCCACATACACCAGCGCGCTGCCCATGTCCGGCTGCGACATAATCAGAACAGTCGGCAGCACAAAGCGCCACAGCGCCGGAAAAATATCCCGAAAGGTGCGAATGCCCTCCTCCGTCAGATCCGTCTTGTCGGACAGCACCTTTGCCAGCACCAGAATCACCGCCAACTTGCCAAACTCCGCAGGTTGAAAGCCAAACGTGCCAAACATGATCCAGCCCGCCACGCCGCGTTGAGTGCTGCCGTTAATCTTTACAAACAACAAAAGCGCGATGCACACCCAGTAAACGATGTCCGCCGCACGCGGCACCTTATGGTAGTCGATCAGCATAATGCCAAACATGATACCTGCGCCAATTCCAAAAAACATCAACTGGCGCGCCGCATACGTCAAATCCAAATTGGCAAAAAAACTGCTGATGCTCGATTCATCACCGGTAAACGGCTTCGCCGTCACATTAATCAGCGAAAACATTCCGTAAAAAAATATGATGAGTACGATCACGACCAAAAACCAGTCTACATACCGCCACATATTTTTATTGATTACATTTGGTCTCACACATTTCTCCTATCATGCGCGCCTGCGCACTTCATTCCGCTTGGCTCCGCCGTCTATTCCCGCAGAAAACGCAGAGAGAGTTTACCCTTCTCGCTGGTCACGACGCAGGGGGCATCCGCCGCTTCCTGCGTGTGGTTGGCAAGGCAGCGCCCTGCAATCCACACCGTTTCCGTCTGCATCTGCAAGGCCGATATGCAAACGTCCTCGCGTCCTTCGCATCCCGCATGCACGTTGCCCGCAACGCTGCCCATGACGATGATGCTGCCATCCGCGATAATCTCGCTGCCCTGCGGCACATGTCCGAGCACCACCACGTCACCCAGCGCGTCCACCGTCTGTCCTTTGGTCAAAGATGCCGGAATAATCACCGCTTGTTGGTCAAATGCCGTCTGCGCAATCAGGCTTGCGCCATCCCAGTAGCTTTCTTCCTCCCGCCGCGTCGCCGCCTGCGGCATGTTTTGCGCACTGTCGGCAGCCTCCACCGGGCGCTCCTGCGTGCTGGTAAAGGTCACATCTGTAATGCCGTAGTCCATGGAAAACATCAACCGCAGTTCCCGCCGTTGTGCCACGGTCAGTTCCTTACCCGAAAACCGTACCGGCACCGCACTCTTTTCAAAAAAGTGCCGATACTGCTCCAACATCTGCATCAGTGTCGCGCGCAGTTCCAAATAGGGCGTGCGCTCGTCCAGCCAGACGGATAGTTTCCCTTCTTTTCCTTTGATTGTCACACATTGCGTCATGGCGCTTCCCCCTTTTGCACCAGCCGTTCTGATTCGGCAGCGCGCATATTACGGCACCAGTGTGTCATAAGTCGGCAGCTCCGCCGGCTCCTTTTCTGTTTTGCCGTCCAGATAATACTCTATAATGTCTCTCGCAGTCGGAATTGCGCTCGCGCCGGACGATCCATTGGGGATGTATACCACCACCGCAATTTCCGGATCTTCAAACGGCGCATACGCCACAAACCATGCGTTGCTCTCCAGGTCAATCGTAGATACCACACCCGTACCGGTCTTGCCGCCGATCTGATCCTTGTATTTCCAGTCTCTAAATGTCTTTGCCGCGGTGCCGTCCTCTGCGGAAACCACCTCGCGCATCCCTTCATGAATCGCGTCCCAATATTCCTTGGGCGCATCGATTTGGTTGAACACCACCGGTTCCTTCTTTTCGATCACGTTGCCCGACGCATCCGTGATGCTGTCCACAATCTGCGCTTCATATACCGTACCGCGGTTTGCCACCGCCGAAATATATCGCGCCGTCGCAATGGGTGAAATCAGTGTAATGCCTGTGCCCGTGCCGGAGTTTGCGGTTTCGGTCGGGTTCCACAGCAATTCCAGCAGTGCGCTGTTGATCACATTATCCCAGCCCCGCGTGCGCGTCATCGTTTCAGGGATATCCAGCACTTCGCTCAATACGCTGCGGATCTGCGGTCCCATTTCTTTGGTGTTCATGCCCACCAGCTCAATCAAGCGCTCCGATGCATCGCTCAGCTGCTCATCCTCATATTCTACATTGCGCGCATCGCCGCATTCTTTTAAAATAGAGATCAGCTCCGCCTTTTTCAGCAACGGCTTGGATGTACTCTGTTTGTTCAGCGGCAATGTGGCGTCATACAGCGTCTTTTGCGTACCGATATGCCCCACCGTCTCACCGGGCAGCTCGATGCCCGAACGCGCCGTCAGCCCAAACCGGTCGCTCCATTCCGAAAGCTTGTCAATTCCCATCAGCGTCGCCGTTTTAAAGAAGTAATAGTTACAACTGTTTTTCAGCGCATCTACAATGTTTTGCTGCGCATGCTCTTCAAAATATGGCTTCACCCAGCAGGCAGGCCCGCGCGCGCCTTCGCGCAACCCCTCTCGATACTCGCCTTCGTCGTCAATGCGCGTGTTCAGGGTAACCGCGCCCTCCATCAAGCCGCCCATGCCCGTCACCATCTTGAAAATAGAGCCCGGCGTACCTTTGGACGCGATCGCATTGTTAAATAGCGGAGCCGCTTTGTCCTCACGCAACATCTTAAAATTCGCGTCGGAAATACCTCCCGTGAAGACGTTGAGGTCGTATGACGGTTGGCTGGTCATGGCGAGCACCTTACCCGTCTTTACGTCCATCACCACGGCCGCGCCGGACTTCGCCAGCTTCACTTTGTCCAGTGGATTGTCTCCGCTCCGCTTGGTTTCAATAATCTTCTGATCATATTCTTCTTGTTTCTCGTAGTATTTTTTCAGCTGCGATTGATAGATTTCATCAATATTCTTGCGCAGTGCCTCCTCCAGCTTAATCTGCATCTGCAAATCCAGCGTCAGCATTACATTATCTCCTGAAATCGGCGGCGTCGCCGTGATTTCTTGAATCACCTTACCCTGATTGTTGACCTCCACTGTGCGCGAACCTTGCTTTTGGGTGGAGTTGCCCGTCAAATGCTCCTCCATCGTGGATTCAATCCCTGTGATGCCGATGAGATCGTTAGGACCATATCCCAGCTTTTGCATCTCCTTGATTTCCTCTGCGTCCGTCATTTTGCCGATGTACCCAATGATATGCGCCGCCACATTATCCTTGGGGTAAATACGCGTGGAGCCTTCCGCCACCTGTATGCCATCCAAAATATGTGCGTTCGCTTCCAGCTTTGCCACCGTCTCCGTCGAAACATCCGTTGCAATCTGCACCGGCACATACGCGCGATAAGAGGAAAGCTGCACTTCCTGCCACACAGACAGCAGCTTGCGCGCCTGCTCATAGGTATATTCCTCCGGGATGCGATAGCGCGCCCGCAGATCACGATACAGTACATCCGGCGTGGAGGTTGTGCTCACAAACATATTTTTACGCCAGTTCTCCTCGCGTGTTTTTGCCACGTCCTCCTGCACATCTCCAAAGGAGAAGCGGAATGTGCCGTCCGCATCCCGCACAATGGCAAACGTATCTATGGTCGTACCGCCGTTCTCTTCCACAATCTTAATGGTGCGGTCGATGACGTCCGTAAAATACGATTTATCCGTAGATGTCGTTCTGGAAGGATCTTTGACGATCTCCACATTGTAGCTCTTCTGATTGTACGCCAACGGAATCCCCGTCACATCCGTAATCTGCCCGCGCGTTCCCTTCACGGTCAGCGTGCGCACCTTCTTGGTCTCGGATTCCTGAGCCAACAGCTCGCCCTGCGAAAGCGTCAGGTTCGCCAGTCCCACAATTAGAAATGCGAACACCAATGCCAATACGCCAAAGCAAATTGAAAATTGTATCTTGGTATTTTTTAACATATATCACCTATGCCATCAGGTCATCCTCATACTCGCTCTTGCGCCGCATCCAACTCTTGCGATACAGCATCCACAGCAGCCAGTAAACGATGAACAGCAGCGCACCGTTGAGTGCCGCCGCAGGCAGTATATAGCGCACCACCATGTATATCATGTCAAAGCGCGCTCCCAAAAGATAGACCACCAGCGCCAGAATCAATTCCTTTATGATGTATCCCAGCGCACCTACAACAAATAAATAAGCAACTTTGAGCCTGTCCGTACGGCGCACGATCGCCAGCACCAGCGCCACCACCGCCGTATAGCAGATGGCATATACGCCCAATACGTCCGAAAACATAATGTCCATCATCAGACCTGTCGCCGCCGCGAAAATCACGGGAACCGAATCCCGTTCCAGCAATGCCAGCGATACGCAAATAAGCAGCAGCAAATCCACCTGGATACCCGCGATGTTGAGTCCGCTGGTCAGCGATCCGGATAGAATCACGCTCACAGACCCCAGCAGGATAAAAATCACCACGCGCATGGCTTATTGCCCTCCCTGCTCTTCACCGGTGATCACCGCCGTCTGCGATTCTCCGTTCTGTTCCACATCGGCAGACGCTGCGGGCTGCGGCTCCACCGATACCGCGCTTTGCTGTGTGCCGGGCAACGATTCCGGCTGCACCTCCATCACCACAAACACTTCTTCCAAACTGGTAAAGTCCGCCGCCGGGCGAATACGCACCTCTTTGCCGCTCAGTCCCTTGTCGCTCACATCCAAAACAGACCCGATAGTCAGGCCCTTCGGATACAGTCCGTCTAAGCCCGATGTCAAAATCTTGTCACCCACCACAATGTCTGCATCTGTGGGCAAATAGTTCATGTATAACAGAATGTCCAGCTTGTCGTTTGTCACACTCCCGCGCACCACACCAACGTCACGTGTGCGCTCCATGATTGCGGATACGCCGCTTCTTCCATCGACAATCGCCATCACCTTCGACCAGTTCAGCCCCACTTCTTCCACGCGCCCCACCACGCCATCCGCCGTGATCACGGGCATGTCCGACTTCACGCCGTCCTGCTCGCCAAGATCAATGGTAAACACCTCAAACCAGTTGCCCGGGCCCTTGCCGGTGATGTTTGCCAGCTTCAATTCCTGCTGCGGGTTGTCCTGCTTATAATTGAGCAGGTCGGTCAGCCGTTCGTTTTCGGACAAAATCTCGTCATAATCGCTGTATTTGTTTTTCAATTCATCCAGTTGCTTTTCATAGTCGCGGTTTTGCACCAACACTTCCTCTTCCGTTTTCTGCACACCAAACGCTTTGTTGATGTTGTCTGAAATCTGGTAAAAAAAGCGCTGCACCGGAACAAAAACACCGCCGAGATAAGAGATCTTCCCCGTCGATGCACCGCGACTGGTCGCCACGATCAATAAGATCAGTATAAAGATCACAAATATTGTGATAATCAATGGGCGATTCCTTAAAAACTTCACCGGTGTCCCTCTTGCTTTCCAATCATATTCCTCAACCTGCCACGCTTTTCCGCCGCATCGTCTGTTGCCGGGAAAAAAGTTTGTAGATGGGTTCCATTATACCATATTTTTTTACGATTTGCGTGCCAAACATTGAACATTTTGTAACATTATTGCTTACACAGCGCGTCATATGCGCACATGGTTTGCGTTGCCGGAATCTAAAAAGGAGCCGTACCGCAAGGCACAACCCCCCTAATGCAAACCCTCTATCGTGTTATCACGTCCGCGCGGAAATACGCCTGCAACGCCTTTGGAATACGAATGCTTCCGTCTGCCTGCTGGTAATTCTCCATAATCGCCGCCACCGTGCGCCCCACCGCCAGCCCGCTGCCGTTCAGTGTGTGCACAAAGCGTGGTCTGCCGTCGCTGTCACGGAAACGGATGTTTGCCCGCCGCGCCTGAAAGTCCTCGAAATTCGAGCAGGACGAGATCTCCACATAACGGTTGTAGCTGGGCATCCAAACCTCGATGTCGTAGGTCTTTGCGGAAGAAAACCCCAGGTCTCCGCCGCACAGTAGCACCACACGGTATGGAATCTCCAAAAGCTGCAAAATGTGCTCCGCATCGTGCAGTAAGGACTCCAATTCATCATAAGACTTGTCCGGATGCGCAAACTTCACCAACTCGATTTTATTAAACTGATGCTGCCGGATCAATCCCTTGGTGTCGCGCCCCGCACTGCCTGCCTCCGCACGAAAACACGCGGTATACGCGCAATGATGGATGGGCAGGCGCGATTCCTCCAAAATTTCTTCCCGATACATGTTCGTAACCGGAACCTCCGCCGTAGGAATCAAATAAAAATCTGAATTTTCAATGTGATACATGTCCTCGGCAAACTTCGGCAGTTGCCCCGTACCGATCATCGCCCGTTCATTCGCCAAAAAAGGCGGCTGCACCTCGGTATAGCCATGCTCTGCCGTGTGCGTGTCCAGCATGAAGTTAATGACGCTGCGCTCCAAACGCGCACCCGCGCCTAGGTAAAACATAAAGCGCGTTCCTGTCACTTTCGCTGCCGTTTCCGGATCTAAAATACCCAGCTCGGTGCCAAGATCCCAGTGCGGCTTCGGATCAAAGTCAAACACCGTAGGCGTCATAAATTCGCGCACCACCACGTTGTCCATATCGTCCGTGCCCGTCGGCACATCTGCGCTCGGCGCATTGGGAATGGACATCAGGTGATCCTGCACCACTTCGCTCAGTTGCGCAAGCTGTGCATCCGCATCCTTGATTTTAGCGGAAAGTTCTTTCATTTCCTCCATCAGCGGCGCAACGTCCTTGCCCTCTTTTTTCAGCAGTGGAATCTCCTTGGACACCTTGTTGCGACGCGCCTTCATTTCCTCTACCTGCGCAAGGAATGTACGGCGTTTTTCATCCGCATCTACCAGATCGTCCAATCGCTCCAAATGTGTTTCTTTCCCACGCTTTTTCAGCGCATCCGCAATGGTGAGTAGATTGTCCCGAATAATTCTTAAATCCAGCATCTTTCATTTACCTTCTATCTTAAAAAAATATAATACTTACGCATATTCACAAATGCCGATTGCACGTTCCGGCAGCGGAACGCTGCGCCTCGCATTTCGCGCAGCCAGGCAGCGATGAACGAAAACACACGTTTCATGCACCGTACCTTTTTTCGTCAGCCGGCAAGCTACATTTGCTCAGGTGCCCGAATCCCCAGCAGACCCAATCCCGACTGGATGGTGTTTTTCACCGCCTGCGTCAAAGCAAGTCGCGCCGCCATTTGCGGTTCATCGTCGCCAATGATGCGATGCTCATAATAAAATTTGTTGAATGCCTGCGCCAGCTCCGTCACGTGCCGTGTCACATAAAACGGCTCACACTTTTCGCTTGCCGCAATCACCGTCTGCGGGAAGCGTTCCAGCAATTTCAGCAGCGCAAACGCCTCATCGTTTTGCAGCGAGGTAAAGTCCGGCTGCGCCGCTGCTTTTGGCGCGCGCCGCAGTACGCTTGCGCACCGCGCGTGCGTATACTGTACATACGGGCCGGTCTCCCCGTCAAAGTTCAATACCTTGTCAAAGGAAAATACAATATCCTTAATGCGGTTTTGCGATAGCGTGGAATACAGCACCGCGCCGATCCCCACATCGCTTGCCACTTGTTCCTTGTTCTGCAAATCGGGGTTCTTTTCCTCGATCACACGCAGTGTCTTTTCCACCGCCTGCGCAAGCACATCTTCCAGCAGCACTACTTTACCCTGGCGGGTCGACATCGTGCCATCCTCCAGCGAAACCATGCCAAACGCCACATGCTCGCACATATCCGCCCATGCGCGTCCCATCTTCTTTAATACGGCAAACACCTGCTTAAAGTGCAAGTTTTGCTGATACGCCACCACATATAAGTTCTTCGCAAAGTCATATGTCCGCTTCCGATAATCCGCCGCCGCTAAATCGCGCGTCGCGTACAAGGTCGTTCCATCCGACTTCAAAATAATTGCGGGCGGCAGCTTTTCCTCGTCCAGCCGCACCACATACGCCCCTTCGGACAGTTCCAACAGGTTCTTTTCGCGCAGTTCGTCCAAAATAGGCTGCATCTTGTCGTTATAAAAGCTCTCGCCATCATAGCTGTCAAACTTCACGTCCAGTTTGGCGTAAATCTTGTGCGCCTCACGCAGCGTGATTTCCTTAAACCAGTGGAACAGGCGCATCGCTTCCGCATCGCCGTCCTCGATTTTTTTAAACCAAGCGCGTCCCTGCTCGTTGAGGCTCTCGTCCTGCTCCGCCTCGGCGTGGAACCGCACATACAAATCCAGCAACGCCATCACAGAATTTTCCTCAATGCGCGCATCGTCACCCCAAAGTTTGTACGCAACGATCAGCTTGCCAAATTGTGTGCCCCAGTCGCCCAAGTGGTTCACGCCCACCACATCATATCCCAAAAACGCATGAATCTTATAAAGCGCACTGCCGATCGCCGTGCTGGAAAGATGCCCAATATGAAAAGGCTTTGCAATATTCACGGAAGAATAGTCAATGACAATGGTCTTGCCTTTGCCCATCTCACTCGCGCCCCATGCATCCGCTTGCAAAACGCGCTGCATCACATCCGATGCAAACACACCGCGATCATAATAAAAATTCAAATATCCGCCCACACACTGCATCTGCGCAATGCCCTGCGGCAACTGTATCTTGTCTTGCAATTCCTGCGCAATCACAGGCGGCGCTTTTCTCAAGGTCTTTGCCAGTTGAAAGCACGGCAAAGCCAAGTCCCCCATCTTCGGATCAGGCGGGAACTCCAAAAGCTCCTCTAAAACAGGCGCTTCCAGTCCGGTATGTTTTTCCAGTTCCGCACAAAGCGCGTTTTTTATGTCCATTCTCATTCTCCCAAACATTCATTTGGCAATAGTGTAGCACAAATCCGCCGTTTTCGCAACGCAAACAAATAACCCAAACGGTTCAGGCACTCCGGTTCTGCCGCATTCCTGAAATTGCGTTTGGGTTACCTTCCGCATTCGACTGCATAAGCAGGTTGTGGTTATCACTCCGGCCGCTCGCATCTTATCGCGGCAGCACATGTCTCACCGCGAACGCTTGCTCAAACGAACAAAACATTGTCTGCGCCGCATACACTGTACGCCTTACGCAAATTTCTTTTTCACCACCATCTCCACACGGTTCGCGTGCACTCCAATCACAATGTCATCTGCGTAATTGGCAAGAATAGAGCGCTCTAAACCATCCCAATCTTCCTGCTGCACCGTAGGTTCCGCCTGCTCCTTGTAGTTGACCAGCGACCACGCATGGCTGTATTCTCCACCCAGCATCACATACTGATCCGGCGGCATATAGCCCATTTCCGTATCAATGGAGTGCTTCTCAAACAGCATGCTTTCAAACACGCCGGAAATCTTTCCTAAAATGCCCTTTGTCGCAGCGTTCTTCCCTGCGGAAACGCTCAACAATTCCTCTTTCTTTTCCTGTGTGACGATTGCCTCCACCTTCAAGTGCAGCTCAAAGCTCCGATCCTTGCTGTCCATCCAAAAACCGCCACTGCAAAAAGGCAGCAGATGCTCCACCATGCCAAGCATCTCCTCGGCAAGCAAGCGCAATGTCAGCGCGTCCTTCTTTTCAGTTCCGGCAAGCTCTGCCAGTCTCTCCACCTGTACCAGCACCGGCTCACGATTTAATTTTTCCTGTACCTGAAAAATGTCTGATTTCATTTCTTTCCTCCTGCTTTTTATGTAAATTTTTAATGATCTCGTTTTCTCTCATCGCTTGTCTCTGCGCCATACCGATGGCAGCACCAGCATCAGCATCGGGAATATCTCCAAACGCCCGATCAACATATTCAGACAAAGCACGATTTTGCTCACAACGGAAAATTCCGAATAGTTCCCCAGCGGCCCCACCAAATTCAACCCGGGACCGATGTTGTTGATGCAGGCGAGCACCGCAGTCGTCGTCGTCACCATGTCAAAGTTGTCAAACGCAAGCACCAGCGTGGAAAATATCACAATCAGCGCATACACCCCCAGGTAGGAGTTCACGCTGGAGATCACGGTTGCGTCAATGGTCTGCCCGTCCATCTTGATCACGCGCACACTGCGCGGATGCAGCAGCTTTTGCACATGGCTCTTGATCGATTTCAGCATAATTAGAATGCGCGATACCTTGATGCCCCCGCCCGTCGATCCGGCAGACGCGCCCACCAGCATCAGCACGACGAGTAAACATCGTGCAAACTCCGGCCATAGGTTAAAGTCCGTCGTTGCAAATCCCGTCGTTGTCATAATGGACGCCACTTGAAAAAAGGAGTGGTGAAACGCCTGAAAAACGCCCTCAAACATAGACAGCACATTGATGGTCACCAGCGCCACCGATGCCACCAGCAGACCGATATACAGCCGGAACTCCTCACTGCGCCAAATGGCGCGCAGCTCACGGATCAGCACAAAATAAAACACGTTAAAGTTCACGCCAAACAGCACCATAAACACCGCAACCGTACCCTGCAAATAATAGCTTGGGTACGCAGCCATACTCGCGTTTTTGATGGAAAACCCACCCGTACCCGCTGTTGCAAACGCGGTCGTGATGCTGTCAAAAAAGGGCATCCCGCCCGCCATCAGCATCAGCATTTCAATCAACGTCATCGCCACATAGATGCCATATAAGATCATCGCCGTGTGCCGGATGCGCGGTGCCAGCTTGCCCACCATCGGTCCGGGGCTCTCCGCACGAATCAAATGAAATTCTTCGCCGCTGCCCTTGGTAAAGGATACCACCGCCAGCATAAAAACCAGAATCCCCATGCCGCCCAGCCAGTGTGTAAAGCTGCGCCAGTATAGAAGGCTCATGGGCAGTGCTTCCACATTGGTCAAAATGCTCGCGCCCGTTGTGGTAAAGCCGGAGATTGTCTCAAACAAACAGTCAATATAGTTCGGAATCGCCTGACTAATCAAAAAGGGCAGCGCCCCCAGCGCAGACATCACCACCCACGCCAACGCCACTGTCACAAAGCCTTCGCGGGCAAAAATCCCCTTCTTGGTCGCACTTTTAAAGCGTTGCAGCAGCAGACCGCCGCACACTAAAATTGCAATCGTCCATACAAACCCATATGCCGCCGATGTCTCTGCCTGTGCCAGCGCAATAAAAAAAGCCGGCAGCATAAACACCGCTTCAATCAATAGAATGTGGCCTAAATAATAGCCAACCGCTTTAATGTTCATGTCACACCTGTCGCTCGAAAATATCGTTCAAATCATTGATCGCCAAGTCAGCTGCCGCAACCACTACTACGATGTCTTCCAGCTCCATTGCATGATGTCCACGTGGTATGATTATTTCGTCTCCGCGGGTAATGCACGCCACCAAAACGTTGTCGCGGACACGCAACTCCCGCAACGGCACACCCAAATATTTCATGCTGGCACTCACACGGAACTCCAACGCCTCTGCCTGCTCTCCTACGATGCGGTGCAGGGAAAGCACACTGTCCTCCACATGTGTGTTACTCAACGCGCGCACATAGCGCAAAATCTCATTAACGGTCAGCAGCTTGGGGCTGACCACACTGCCGATCCCTTTTTCGTTCAGCATGGGAACATATTCCACGCGATTGATCTTTGTAATGGTCTTGGGTACGCCCAAATAATCCGCATACATGGAAACCATCACGTTCTCTTCATCCAACCCCGTCAGCGTTACCACCGCGTCCATCTGGTCAATGCCCTCAGAAAGCAGCAGCGCCTGATCCGTGCCGTCTCCGTATATGATGATTGCGTCGTGCAGCAAATCCGCCAATATTTCGCATCGCTTCTCATCCTTTTCAATGATCTTCACGTCAATGCCCGCACCAATCAAACGAATCGCCAAATAAACGGCAATGCGGCTTCCGCCAATAATCATCACTTCGTGGATTTTCTGCGTGAATATTTTCAGGTTTTTAATCAGCTTTGCCAGGTCATTGGTCGCAGCCGCCACCGTAATCTTGTCGCCCTTTTGTATCTGAAAGTTCCCCGATGGAATCGTAACCTTGCCGTCCCGCTCCACCGCGCAAACAGAAACCTTGTCCGTGGCAATCTCGTAAAAGCGGGAAAGCCGCACTCCTGCAAGCTTGCTGTCCTCTTTGATCTTGATTTCCACCAGTTCCACGCGCCCCGCCGCAAAGCTGTCGCGCTTTAAAAAAGACGGAAGCTGTATCATGCGCAGCATCTCTCGCGCCGCACTGCGTTCCGGATTGATGGTCATGGATAGCCCCAGCTCTTCTCGCAAAAAGCGCACTTGCGCATTATATTCCGGATTGCGCATCCGCGCGACTGTATTGGGACATCCCAGCTTTTTCGCCAAAACGCAGCAAAGCAGATTGATTTCATCCGCGGAGGTCGCCGCCACCAGCAAATCGCTCTCTGCAACCTTGGCCTGCCGCTGTACTTCAAGGCTCGCGCCGTTGCCGTTTACCACCAGCACGTCCACCGTTTCCTGCAATTCCTGCAAAACGGTGAAATTCTTATCCACCACAACCACATCGTGTCCCGCGTTCGCCAATTCCTTGGTCAGCGTATATCCAACCTTGCCATCCCCGACAATTACGATTTTCATGATCCTTCTCCCACACACCGCTGGTATTGTAAAACGCACAGCATGTCCCAACCGCACCTTTTTTGCTCCACAAGTTTCGCGTCGCGCATATTCTGCTTTCGCAATGCAGACAAGCGATTGGTATCAGCACAATTATATGCCTTTTTGTATGACAGCACAAGTACAATTTGTGCAATGCTCCGATCAAAGCACCGCTACCGCATATGCTTTGATTCTGCAATAAAAAAACAGCTTCAGGAAACGATGCATCCCACCCGGTAAATATGAGGCTGCGGAATGGCGCAACGAAAACACAGCCTGTCCGGTGATAAGTTGAGCAGGTGCAACGGCTATGATAACGTGCCGCTATGCGCTAAACATCACAAAAAACCAACAAATTCCCGCTTGTACCTTTTATCGCCCGATGATATAATTCTCCCCATAAGCCGTGTTCGGAGTTAGGTTCCTTTGCACAGAAAGCACAGACCCGAAACGCCTTTAACCGGATTGATGCAATCATGCAAGAATTTTTTCATTTGAAAGCAAAAGCTATGGCTAAAAAAACAAACCGAATCATTACAGTATTATTCATTGCTGCAGCCATTGTGATTGGTGGCTTGTTGGCTTTTTCGTTATATGGAAAGCAGCAAATGAGCAAAATTCCCGGCTTATCCTCTGATGAAATAATCAGTTATTCCACAAAAGGCAATAAACATGCAGTTATAACGGTCGGAACAATAAAAAATGCGCAGGCTTCTTATACTGTATATGGAGAAAACGGAAAAGAACTTCCGCAAGCGCTGCATACGTATGAAATAGGTTCCCTCAGCAAGACATTTACTGCCGCAATGATATGTAAAGCATCGCAAGAAAACAAAATAAAATTATCAAATACTATTGATGTTTACCTTAATCTGCCCAACAGCAGTAATTACCCAACAATAGAGCAGTTGCTGACACATACATCGGGTTATAAGGCTTACTACTTTGAAAGTCCGATGATTTCAAATTTTTTAAGTGGAAAAAATGACTTTTACGGCATTACAAAGGATATGGTAGTGGATAAAATAGACCGTTTGTCTGTTCCGGACAAGGCACATGATTTTGAATACTCAAATTTTGGATACGCCGTTCTCGGTCTTATTCTTGAAAACGTGTATGAGCAAGACTATAAATCACTTTTAAATCAATTTGCGCAAAAGGAATTGGGTCTTGCAAACACCCAAGTTTCCGACGGAACCGGCGATTTAGGAAGCTATTGGGATTGGAATGATGACGACGCATATCTTCCCGCCGGCGCTATCACCTCTAATATCGAGGATATGTTGTTGTATGCACAGATGCAACTTGATCAAACTGTGATTTTTCAAGAGTGTCACAAAAGCTGCAAAAATATAGATGCAACTTCTGATGAAAACCGCATAATGGGTATTAACATGGATGAAATCGGCATGGCTTGGATCATTGATGCCACCAACAATATTGTGTGGCACAACGGCGGAACCGGCGCATATAACAGTTATCTTGGTTTTAATGTAGAAAAAGGCACAGCCGTGGTTGTTTTGTCAAACCTTTCACCGGATTACAGAATTCCGGCAACTGTTTTAGGTCCAAAAATATTGAATGAAATTTCATAACCGTCAAACGGCAGGGGCGACCCTTGCAGTCGCCCGATATGCACCGCCACTCTCTCGCACCCGCCTGCGGCACTGCGCCATGGGCGCATTACGCGCGTTCCATCGCATCACATCTCTCTTGGTGCTGTTTTCACAAATTGCACGACAATGCCTGCAATCGCCACCACCAGCGTCAAAACACCCCACAGCGGTTGCGGCGAGAATATCGTGGAAATGGCGCTGGAGCTTGTTCCCGCTGCAAGCTGCCCACCTGCGGCAAGCGTCATGATGGAGGTCAACATCAAGTCTGCGCCAAAGAAAGAGGTCGCCAGCACAATCAACACCCGACGGATCTTCACCATCAGTATGCCCAGCACAATCCCCAGCACAATGCAAACCACCCAGCTATACCACGCCATCGGCGGCCAGCCGAACAGCGCGCCCAGCAGTCCTCCCAATGTAAAGCCAAATCCAAGTCCTGTCAGGAATAAGCCCACCACATAGAAAAAGTATGCGAGGAACGCCACCGCCACGCCGACTGCAAGCGCAATCCACGGAGCCGCCGCCCATCCCATCGCCAGTCCAAAGGTGTACATCGCAAGACCGGTCAGCAAGCCGGCATAAATCCCGATCAGCCACCTGAAATTCTTGCACCCGAAAAAGCACAATACAAACCCGAGCGCAAGCATTACAATCAATATAATCACAGTAATCGCAGACATCTGTCCTACCTCCCTGTTCTACCGTTTCGCAGCGCTTTCCCCGCGCCACAAACGCCTCCGAGATCGGCAATCCCGCATCGCGGTTCTGCCCTTCTTCACATTACTATACCCGAATCCGGACAGAACTAAAACAATTTTTTCTTGTTTCACATCAGGTATCCGCGCATCAACAAGGCTCTTGCACTGTTGCAGAGCGCGCCCTGCTCAGCTCGTCTTGTATTGCGAAATATCCGTACAGCAAATGAGCACCACATCCTGACCGCCTTCCCACTTAAAGCGGGAGGCCGCAGCGTGCACCCACCCGTTCAGCATTTCAGAATAGATTTCCTCGGTCGCGTAGCCCTCCGCATCCGTGAACTTTTTCATGGGGCATCGCTCACAAGGCTGATCCGAACCAAACGCCATCTGATGGCACGTCACACCCACCGAAACCCCCAGCGCCTGCGTTGCCTTGTTCAGGTATAGGGTCTGATAGGTCTGTGGATCGATGACATAGACAAACCCATTCAGGTTATCCAGCATCTCCACATAGTGCCGATAGCTTCTTTCCAGCTGTTTTTCCGTGCTGGTCTTGTTCAAAAACACAGAGAGTATGCGGGAAAGGTATCCCAGCATTGCGATCTCTTCTCCCGACCAGTTTCGGTATTCTGTGCAATCATCAAATCCCACAAAGCCAATCATGTCACGCTGGTTCAGCAATGCGCAGTGCAGAAGCGACTTGATGCCCTGCGGCTCGCAAAGCTCATAGACCGCCTCGCCCGCTTCACGAATATCGCTGCAGCAGAACACGCCCTCTTCGCTGTACCGGGAATAATAAATGCTAAGTTCTTCCATCGAAATGCTCTGCAGCAAATCCATCTCCGGCTTGATGCCGGGCGCGCACCATTCATAGGTATTGCTGATGGTAAGCTCATTCTCGTCATTTTGGAAGATGTACACCCGATCCAGCGCATATTGGTTCCCCAAAATCTCCAGTATCATCTGAATGCTTGCATGGATGTCTTTGGTCTCATACAACGTCTCAAACACCTTAAAAGGAAAATCATGCTGGAAGTGCGTGTTCAAAAAGCTGTCCGCCCAATCCACCGGTGTGCGGTTGTCCTGTATGTCGCCTGTCAAATCCTTGTGATACTGCGTCACGCAGTCTTTTCCGTTGTTCTTGGACTCAAACAACGCAATGTCTGCCAGTTGGTATAGTTCCTCAAAGGAACGCCCTTGTTTGGGATATAGCGCCACGCCCACGCTGCCCGTCACCCGATATTGCTCTTTGGCGCCGTGGTATGTGATATGCAGCGCCTGCGCCAGTACGCTGGCACGCTGGCGCACCACATTCTCCTCGCAATCCTGCATAAACACCGCAATCTCGTCTCCTCCAATGCGCCCGATGATGTCCGTTTCCCGAAAAACAGTGCGCATTTTCTGGGCGATCTCTGCCAGAATGTTGTCCCCTGCCTGATGCCCCAGCGAATCGTTAAATTGCTTGAAGTCGTCAATGTCGACAATAAACAATGCAGCCGTTTGCGCAGGGTGCAGACGCATCGCCTCACGAATTCTGCGATACGTCTCCTCGCGGTTGAACAAATTGGTCAGCGGATCACGCTGCATCTTGTGCAGTAACGCATCCATTTCATCCTTCTGCGCCGTCACGTTGGAATAAACGCCAATCGCCTTAAAAGGCGGATTGTTCCCCACACTCAGCGATGTCGCGCGGCAGCTCATCCAAATATATTTACCGTTGAATGCGCGAATGCGAAACTGTGCCTCCGCCCGTCTCGGCTTCTCATATAGCTCGTTCACCCAACGGTCAAACACCTCGATGTCGTCCGGGTACACCAGCTTGCGGATCGCCGCATTGTTCGTCACGTGCTCCTCCAATGCCGATTCCCCAAACAGTTCCTCGTACGCGCGCGAAAAGTGAATGTCGCCGGACATAAAATCCCACTCAAATACGATATCCTCGCTTTGATCTACGATGATGCGGTAGCGTTCCTCGCTGGCGCGCAGTCGTTCCATTTTTTCCCGCAAATTACGCTGCAAAGCCTCTGTACGCTCCAGCTCCTCCGTCACATCCTGAAATGCGTATATGCCAATCGGGCGCCCGTGCCCATCCATCACGCAGGAAGACCGCCCCTGTAAAACGATCACCTTGCCATCCTTGCGAATCGCGCGCGTCTGAAATTCCAGCGGTTTGCCTGTTTCCACCAGCTTCACCACATTCGCTTGTACAACATGCACATCATCAGGGTGTGTAAAGGCTACGATGCTGTTTTTAAACAGTTCCCGAAATTCCTGCCTGCTATATCCTAAATACTCTAATGCACGGTCGTTCACATATTGCACGGTGGCATCGTTATCCAAATACCCCTTCATCAGTCCCATGTCGATGTTCTTACCCAGCGTGTACAGCTCCCAGTTGTCCATTTGAAATTCCTCCGGAATCACACTCAAATAAGACTTCGTCGTCTGGTTGGATGGGTCGGAGATATACTCTCCCAGATTTTCCACAACCTCGCTCTCCTTCAGACGCTTCACGTATTCCGCTATCGGCATCGGTCTTGCAAAGAGGTAACCCTGTGCCATGTCGCAGCTTAACTTCCGCAAATATTCCAGTTGCTCTTCGGTCTCTACGCCTTCCACCACCGCAAGCATACGCATCGACTTCACCAGTTCAACCATCTTGGCAATGACCACTTTGCCTTTTTCTGTGTCTGTCGTATCCTCCAAAAACCCTTTGTCAATCTTGATTACGTCAAAGGGCATGTCTTTTAAGCAGCTCAAAGAGGAATATGCGTTCCCAAAGTCATCCAATGAAACCACAAATCCCAGCGTTTTCAAGTCTACCACAGCGCGAATCAGCCGCTCAAAGCTCTCAACGGAAAGGCTCTCCGTGAATTCAATTTCAATCAAATGCGGAGAAATACCCCAATCCCGCACCGTCTGGAAAATGCGCTCCACAAGATTTTCCGTCATCAGGTGGAATCTGGAAAAGTTTACCGAAACCGGCAGCAACGGAATCCCCGTTTCAATACAATTCTTTAGGAAGCGGCACGCTTCTCCCAGCATAAAGAAGTCCAGTTGCCGGATAAATCCATTCTGCTCCATAATGGGAATAAATCGATCCGGATAAATCATGCCGTAAATCGGGTTGCTCCAACGCACAAGCGCCTCCGCGCCCACTATCTGCCCATCCTTGATCAACACGCGCGGCTGTAAATACAGTTCAAACTCGCGGTTGCGCAATGCAGATTCCATCAAATATGTCACAATCTTCTGCCACTGCACATGGTCGCCCATTTTCTCGTCATAAATCAGGCAGGTGCTTCTATCGTTTCCTTTGGCCTTTTTTCGAGCATAATTCGCTTTATCCAGCAGCGCTGAAAGCAACGGTTCACTGCCTGTCACGGCAATCAGCCCTCCGCTAGCAATCAATCTGTAATGCGCAGGCAAAACCCCCGTGAATGCTGTATCAAACTGCGTCATCTCGTAAAAGCGCTGCATCAGTTCTGCTTCCGTGCTTGATTCCAGACAGAATAAAAAATGATCTGCACGATCCCGCGTAAAGCACTCGCTTTGGTGGACCTGTTCGGAAAAGTGCTGCTCCAGCCGCTCCAGCACATGGTCGCCTACTTCATATCCAAACAAATCATTGACATAATTGAAATTATCAAAATCAAGAGAAACCAGCGCCACTTGTGCGCCCGTCTCCTGAGCCGTCTTGATATGCTGCTTCATCACATTCTGAAAATCGCTCGGTGTCAGATAATGTGGTAATTCCTTGCTAATCTGCTTCTCCATTTTGTTGCCTCACATTCATGGATGGTTTTTAGATGCGAAAAAAACGAACCCAACACAGTTTCGCTTGCACGCCTAATCCTATTGTATCTTTCCTAGCGGAGTTACAGTCACCTGCCTAGCTCTCGCTGTTGCTTCTGTAAAAAATACACGGGCGAAAAAGTTATCTAAAGCTTGAAACGCAGTTACCTTTGTCTCACACCGTTCAGCCAATCAGCGAATTGCCTTAGCGCTTCGCCAATGTACACTGTCGAAATGAATAAAGATTGCGTTCCGGACGATAGGCTCGGCCTCTTGCCGCAGCCATCTGCGATACGAATTCTGTGGTGCCGATTTCTGCCTTTGTTCGGCACATACAATATTGCCTGCTTCATTTGATTCCTTATCGGTCTCGTATTTATTTTCATTCTAGCACATTACACCCATTGTCCACAACCGATTCCATCATTTTGTTGCTTTTTTTCCGTATTTCCTCTCTGAACGCTGCGCTTTGGCACACATTTGGAACGCAAAAAAAGAGCCAAAAGCCTTTCGGCTCGTTGGCTCTTTGTCCGCACTCCGGTTTCAATCCGCTTTTGCGCTGGGTGATGCACTCGGCGCCGCGCTTTCAGCGGTTGCGCCGCCCGCCAGCTTCACCACACTGTTTTTGGTGTTGGGGTGCATTGCAATCCAGGTGTTGCCGGGTGTCAGCGTCACTTCCTTACCATCTTGCAGGTAATATTTTGTGGGCGCATTCACGTCCGCGCGCTTCCAGGTTCCCTCCAAATATTTGCCGTGAATCACGAACTCCGCCGGACCTTCGCCAAACACATTGACCATTTTACGCGGCGCATCATTTGCCATATCCCCCGCACTCACGTACTGCACAATCAGGTTCTGCACTTCCACCGGTTTGCCGGTCTCTTTCGCAATAAACTCTTTGCCTTTCATATAGCGCAGTAGCTTGTCGGATGCCGCGTCATACTGATAAGACACAAAATTATCGCTGTTAAAGAAGGGCAGCGAGATGCTCTCCACCTGCGGCGCATCCGCGTATGCTTCCAACGGATAGTATTTAAACGGCTCACGCGGCTTCGGCTCATATTTCATGATGGCAGCGTCCGCCTTCACGTCCGTCATCGCAAAATGCGAAATCGGATCACCCTTGTCGTTCTTAAAGAACATGTCTGCGCTCACCGCGCCCTTACCTGCGCCGTTGATGCGCTGCTTGATGTGTTTACTCGCTGCGCCCCAAATGTCGCTGTCGGGGTTGTTGGTTTTATCGGGACCTCCCATGTGCACATACAAAGCATCCCATTCACTCTGGATCCACTGGTGATAATAGCGCGAGGAACGCACCGCCCCTGCAACCACTTTATCCATGCCGTTATCCGACCAAATTACGTCGTTGAAAATCGCCGAAAGTCTCGTGTCTGCTCCTTCGATGGGCGTCTCATAAACCACGTCTGCAAGCTGCATGCCGCTCTGCGGGCGCGCAGGCGCTTCGTTGTCGATCTGTACCCAGACAGGCTTGTAGGTTGTTGTTGTGTTCTCCAGTCCCGTCGTGGGGGAGATATTCTCCGGCGCTGCCGGCTGCTCCGGCGTTGCTTCAACGGTAGGCTCCGGGGTTGCTTCTACGCTAGGTTCCGGGGTCGTTTCAACAACAACCGGTGTTTCCTGCGGCTCAGGTTTCGCACAAGCTGCCGCCAGGCCAAAAACCATTATGGCTGCCAGTAGCAGAACAATAATTTTTCTCATAGTATCCATCCTTTCTTTTATTGACCTAATGATTATATCACAAACACGTCGATTTTCAACCGATTTCATTTTATGTTCACAAAATATTGGTTATCTATAAGCGAATATACACAGAAAGGAATGTAGCCATGAAGCGCGTTCTTTGCGGTATCATTGCTCTCATTCTGATTTTGAGTGCATGCAGCGCCGCTACAACCACAATACCAACTACGAAGGAGGTGCCATCTTTGTTGCCTAATCAAAAAGAGATTTATCTCGCAGGTGGATGCTTTTGGGGTGTCCAGCAATATATGAGTCTGCTGCCCGGCGTGGTGAGCACAACGGCGGGTTATGCCAATTCCAATTTACCCAGCCCCACTTATGAACAGGTCAGTGCCGGGGTTACGGATGCAGCCGAGGCGGTTCATGTCGTCTATGACGCAGATGCCCTCACGCTGCCATTCTTGCTGGAACAATTTTACAAAATCATTGATCCCACCTCGCTGGATCAGCAAGGCAATGATATCGGCACGCAATACCGTACCGGAATCTACTATACCGATCCGCAGGATCGCAGTATCATCGACGATTCCCTCTCCGCGTTGCAGCAACACTTCAGCGATGCCATTGTAATCGAGGCACAGCCGCTGGACAATTTCTATCGTGCAGAAGAATCACATCAAGATTATTTGGATAAGAACCCTTATGGCTACTGCCACATCTCTCCCCAGGCTATGCGCGAGGTTAAGGATGCCGTAGACCCGAACGCCAAATATCAGAAAATGACAAAGGAGCAGATGCAGACGCAGCTTTCAGATTTGCAGCAGCGCGTCACGCAAAATGGCGATACAGAATCACCCTTTAGCAACGAGTATGATCAAGAGTTCCGCGAAGGCATTTATGTGGACATTACAACCGGTCAGCCGCTGTTCATCTCGACGGATAAATTTGACAGCGGTTGCGGTTGGCCCGCATTTTCTAAGCCCATCGATGAATCCCTGCTTCAGCAAGTCCCGGACGATTCGTTTGGCATGTCGCGTACCGAGGTGCGCAGTGCGCTGGGCGATTCGCATTTGGGACATGTGTTCCGGGATGGTCCCGCTGAAAGCGGGGGCTTGCGTTATTGCATCAACAGCGCGTCTCTGCGCTTCATCCCCAAGGAAGAGATGGAAGCTCAGGGCTATGGGGATTACTTGCCCTTGTTGCCTTAATCCGATCACAATTTGTCGCTTTTGGATGTGAACGGCTAGAATCCACTTGAAATCTGTATCATTTGTTTTATAATAATGAGTATCCAAACATTGTTGCGGATACCAAATAAATCAGCGGGAGGCGCTGTTGTAATGGCAGCGGCAGCAGATGACACAGGCAGTTGCAACCACCAATCCATCACGTCCGGCCGCGCTTACGGCGCAACCGGCCTCTGCCGCAAACGCGACGCATAACCTCGCGTTGCGTGCAGATTTGATGTTGGAAAAAATACCGCAAGATCTGCTGCAAAAATCTGCGTTTTATCAGCCGGCACAGCAAAAACTGTCCTTTCTGGATCCACCCTCCTCCGACCAAAGCAAAAACCTATCCCCCATGCGTTCGCTTTTGTTGTGGTCGGAAGCTGGCAAAAATGTTGCCTCCGGCAATCCCACGCAAAGTGTCATACCGCCCTTTTCCGGTGCAGACTCCTCCGCAAAGTCTCCGCTGCGTGCAGCCCGGCCATCTGCTACGCCCGTCACTGCGCAACCAAAGGCACAGCAGAGTCAGGGCAGTGAAAAGGCCAAGCCCTATTCCGGCTGCAAAACTTGCGAAAGCCGCACCTATCAAGATCAGTCCAGCGACGCAGGCGTATCCTTTCAGGCGCCGACGCGTGTCCCCGCTTCTACGGCCGCGCTTTCCGTGGTCTCTCATGAGGGTGAGCACGCCACGCGCGAAACAGCTCGCGCACAGGAAAACGGCGAGGTCATCACCAATAAGACCGTAACCTTGCAGATGGGCTGCTGTCCCGAATGTCACCGTATGTATGTCAAAGGCGGCACCACTTCCATAACCAAAACGTCCGCCAAAAGCCCTAATACAGCAGTCGTGCAAAGTGCCGCAAATCTGATGGGCGCAGTGGGTGAGCAAGTGAATTTAGAAGCATAACCCATCCTTTTCCCCCGCGCCCTCTGCGCGCGGCAACTCTTTTTCAAAAGATATACCAAAGAAATAATCTATCGTGCACGATGCGCGTTATACGCGGCTTCTTTCACATATATTCGCGCGTTTGCTTCGCACAATATTTTTACTTCCAGTCTTTCCATTCATAAATCCAGTATCGCCCTCCGGACATCGCGCCTTGTGATGCCTTTTGCATCATTTCAATATTTTTAATAATATTGTTGATGGCAGACCAGCCCTGCGTCAGTCCCATGTCCGGCTTGAAGGATGCAATCAGTGTACCTTGTGATTCAATCGCATCATAAATCGCGTTTTCTTCCGGATACCGCTCCCGCTCTGCGCGGTATCTCCGGTACTTCGAATTTCCGATCAAAACATATTGTTTGGGCTCCTTTGAAACAAGTCTGCCCCCATCGCCCCACTCAAACTCATCAAACATAATCGCCGAATCATCCGGATTTAAAGGCATATAGGCGTCTAAAATCGCATTTTCTTTTGTAATGCCTTGTTCGATGCAAAACTCCAATCCCGCCAGCCTGTTATCTTTTGCACAATGCATGACTACTCTCGCAGTAGATGAGACAATCAGCGCGCAAGTCATAACACTGATCGCAGCAACAAGAACTACTTTCCAAGCCACACGCGCATGCTTTGTTTTCACTTTTTCCCGAATTGTCTGCCAGCTCCACTGAATGCCAATCGCCGCCAGCAGAAGCGGGCCTACAAACATCGGAAGCCCCCAACGCTGCCAATGCAGCGCAAGCGTGCTGAGAACAGTCCAATAGATGAATCCCAAATATACCGGCAATAAATCCGCTCTTTTATCTTTAATCGTTGCCACACATCCCAGGATTGTAAAGCCAAACATAACAAAGCTACCTGACATAATAAACTCTTGCCAATAAAACAAAAAATTCCCGCCAAATCCTAGTCCATCCGCTCCAAGATGTCCTGGGCGCGCTTCCTGCGTAAACGCCGCAACCGCCTTGTCAAAATGAATAAATAATTCCGGCGATATGATAAATGTTGCTGCAACGAAAATCCCGATCGCCGCAAACCCATGCAGCAGCATTCGCTTGATCTGTTTGGTGCGGATCCCAACAAACACGACAGCAATCGCCACAACTGAAAGCATCACCAGCCCCGGATATTTGATCGTGACAAACATCGCTACAAATAAACTCATTCCGGCCAACCAGACCCAGCACGGCTTCTGAAAATACGAAATCGCCGCATAAATCAACCCCAACGTCATGAATACCGTAGGAACATCCGACGTTGCATAATGTGAATGCAGTACATATAAAGGAAAAATCGCAAACAATGCCGCTGCGATCAATCCTGTTGCCGGCTTATGCTTGCAGCCAATTCCGTACGCAAGCGGAATGCACGCCACCCCAAACGCTGCGGTTAACGCGCGCGCGATCAAGCAAAACACTTCCGGCGTGTTTTGGATTAACACCGCAATGCTCTGTCCTGTCAGACTCGCATATACCTGATAGAGTAAAGTATCTAATTTGATTAAAAGGTGATCCGGTCGAAAGAAAACAGTCGGCTCAAATGTTCCGGCTGCGGCCATTTGCATTGCAACGTCTACAATCGTATCCTCATCCGAATGCAAACGCATGGGCAGCCCCCACTGTATGCCACTGAAATAAAAAACAGCTCCCGCTCCCATAATCAAAAACAGCAGTAGTAGCCGAAATTTTTTGTTCTCCAGTGTGAAAAAACGACTTCGGATTTGAACCG
>CAYVTZ010000020.1:0-51869 GCA_964454685.1 uncultured Christensenellaceae bacterium | reverse complement strand
AGCAGCAACGCGTTTCCATTGCGCGCGCGCTGGCAAAAAGACCCAAGCTGCTGTTGTGCGACGAGCCCACCGGCGCACTGGACAGCGAGACGGGCAAACACGTGCTGAAGCTGCTCTACGACACCTGCAAAATCAATGATATGACGGTCATCGTCATTACACACAATCTGGCGATTGCGCCGGTTGCAGATCGCGTGATTCGCATGAAAAACGGGAAGATCAAAGAAATCCGGATCAACGAATGTCCTGTGGACATTGACAGCATAGAGTGGTAATCCGATGAAGAAAAGCAGCTTAAGAAAAGACCTCTTTCGAGAGATCTGGAAAACAAAAAATCGATTTATTTCCATACTCGCCATTGTAGCGGTGGGTGTGGGTTTTTTTGCGGGAGTCAAGGCGAGCGGGCCGGACATGAAGCTTTCGATGGCGCAATATGTGGAACAGGTGCAACTGATGGATATTCAGCTGCTTTCCACCTATGGCTTCAATGAAAACGACATAGCCGCCGTGCAGCAGGATCCGGATGTGCGCAAACTGGAGAAGGGATATTCTGCCGATTTGTTTCTGGATATTGAAGGACAGACGGACACCATTGCACATGTATTGTCTCTGCCGGACACGCAACCGGCGGACGGCAACCTCAATCAGGTTACGCTGATCGAGGGACGTATGCCGCAAGCGGCAAACGAGTGTGTGATTGAGGAAGCGACCTTCAACCATTTTCCGGAATTGAAAATCGGCACCGATGTACGCCTGCAAGCGGAGGAGGGAGAGGAAATCTCCGATCTGCTGGATCAGGATACCTATACCATTGTAGGCATTGTGCAATCCCCGCTTTACATCAGTTTTGACCGCGGCAAAACCAAGCTGGGCGACGGCACCATTGATTTGTTTTTGATGATTCCGGAGCAAGCGTTTGCGCTGGACGTTTACACCAACCTTTATTTGACTCTGAACAGCACGCAAGGCTTGTTTCCCTTTGACACGGCGTATCAGGACGCGGTAAGCGTTGCCGAGAAACGTTTTGAGGCGATTGCGGATGTGCGCGAACCGGCACGGCTGGAGGAGATTAAGGCGGAGGCACAAGCGGACATTGACGAGGCGCAGCAGGAGCTTGCCGATGGTGAGGCTACGCAAAAGAAAGAGCTTGCCGATGCGCAGAAGAAGATCGATGATGCGCAACAGGAGCTGGATGATGGACGCAAGGAGCTGGAGGACGCCAAGGCGGAATTTGAGGACGAGACGGCTTCTGCGCGCAAAAAAATAAAAGACGCGAAAAAGAAGCTGAACGATGGCGAGGCGGAATACAAGAGCGGTTTGGCGGATTACGAAGCCGGAGCAGCCGCATTCCCGCAGCAAAAGCAAGAGGCGCTGGACAAACTGGCGGGAGTAGAGCAACAAAAGAAGGAACTGGAGCAGCAGGTGGATGACGCGCAGGCACAACTGGACGGCATCCGTGGCGCGATGGAGGCATTTAACGGCGTGTGGCGAGGATATCGCAGCACGTTTATTCCCGACCCTGCCGCGATCTCGCCGGAAACGCAGCAGGCGATTGCGGCGGCGGGTATGCTGTCTGCGCTGGCGGACGGCGTGGATATTGCGGGGATGCTGACGCAGTACGTGCTGACGGACCCGCAAGACCCTTCCAAAGAACCGCAGTATGAGGCGCTGAGCGCATTGCGCAACGGCATCATTGAGGGCATGAACCAAATCAAGCAGCAGATTGAGCAGGGGCGCGGAGGCATCGCACAGATGCAGCAGGGCATTGACCAAGGTTATGCGGAGCTTGCGGCGGGCGAACAGGCACTTGCGGACGCGCAAAGTCAGCTTACATCGGCGCGCAGCGAACTGGACACTGGCTGGTCCGAGCTCAAGAAAAATGAACGGAAGCTGGAGGACGGCATCGATACCGCAGAGAAGGAATTTGCGGATGCGGAGAAGGAAATTAAGGACGGAGAACAGAAGCTGGCGGATGCCCGCAAAGACTACCAAGAGGGCAAAGACGACTCGGATCAGGAGATCAGAGACGCAAAAAAGAAGCTGGCGGATGCGCAGGAAGAATTGGATGATCTAAAGCTGCCGGAGTGGTATGTGCAAGATCGTGACGACAACCCCGGATATGCAAACTATGCCGGTGACGCAGACAAGGTTGACGCCATTTCGGCGGTGTTCCCCGTGTTCTTCATTCTGGTGGCGGCGTTGGTCTGCCTGACCACAATGACGCGTATGGTGGAAGAACAGCGCATGCAGGTAGGCACGCTCAAGGCGCTGGGATACAGCGGACAGGCGATTGCGGCAAAGTTCCTGATCTATGCGACTCTGGCCAGTGTAATTGGCAGCATTGTGGGGCTGATCGTGGGGTTCCAGTTGTTCCCCGGCGTGGTGATCACGGCGTATGAGACCCGATATGTGATTCCCGTGATTTTAACGCCTTTCCATTGGGATTATGCGTTTTGGTGTGTGCTTGCGTCGGTGCTGTGCACCGGTCTAGCTGCATTTGCTGCTGTGCGCGTGGAAATTGCGGAACAGGCCGCGCAGCTGATGCGCCCCAAATCGCCCAAGGCGGGAAAGCGCGTGCTGCTGGAACGCATCCCTGCCATCTGGAACAAGCTGAATTTTACGCAGAAGGTTACCGTGCGCAATCTGCTGCGATATAAGAAACGTTTTGCGATGACAGTGATTGGCATTGCGGGGTGCACTGCGCTTATGTTGACCGGATTCGGCATCAACTACGCCGTTACGGCGATTGTTGCAAAGCAATATCCGGACATCTTTGCATACAGCGCCTATGGCGCGCTGCAAAGCGATCTGACGCCGGAGCAGGCGCAAAGCGTAAAAGAGCACACGCTTGGCATTGACGGGGTAAGCAGCGCGATGCTGGTCTCGCAGGAGGGCATGGAGATGAAATTGCCTGCCGGGCAGACCATATCGGTCAATCTGTTTGTGCCGCAGATGCCTTCCGAGACGGAGTCCTACATCCGCCTGCACGAGCGCGTGAGCCGCAATCCGCTGACGCTGGACAACAACGGCGCCATCATCAACGAGAAGCTGGCGAAACTGTTTAAACTCAAAGTGGGCGATACGATCACGATGGAGGATTTGGACGGCGATCCGCTTTCCATGCCCATCACAGGCATTACAGAGAACTATACGATGCACTATGCCTATGTGACGCCGGAATATTATGAATCGCTGACGGGCGAAGTGCCCACATATAACGTTATGCTGGCGAACTTTGCAGAGGGCGCAGACGGCGATCAAATTGTATCGCAAATGCTCAAAAATGACGATATCATGGGCGTACAGCTGATGACAAATGCGCGCAACGACTTTGAGGAATCGGTGGAAAGCCTGATAACGGTGGTGCTGGTGCTGATTGTTTCGGCAGGTATTCTTGCCATCATCGTACTGTATAATCTTACCAATATCAACATCACGGAGCGCATTCGCGAGATTGCGACCATCAAGGTTTTGGGATTTCATGATAAAGAGGTCTCAGGATATATCTTCCGTGAGAACATCATTTCGTCGCTGATTGGTATTGGCGTGGGGCTGATTGGCGGCATTTTCCTGGAGCAGTTTGTTGCGTCTACCGCCGAGATCGAGGAAGTCATGTTTGCGCAGGGCATTCCCCCATCCGGCTTCATCCTTGCGGCGCTGTTTACACTTGGATTTACGCTCAGCGTCAACCTTGTGATGCACTTCAAGCTGAAAAAGGTAGACATGGTAGAATCCTTGAAATCGATGGAGTGATGAGTTACATCCCAAACTCCTCGGCGTAGGTTACGCTGCCGCACAGAGGCGCGGCGTGCTCACGCAGACAGATCGCCATAAAATTTTCGGAGGGAATGCCTTCGGGCACGACAACACCCAAGCGCTCTGCCGGAAGATATCCGACACGCGGATAGTATTGCTCGCTGCCCAGCACCAAAACATACTCATAGCCCAGCGATGTGGCGATTCTGTGTCCTTCTTGCAGCAGAGCCGTGCCGATGCCTTGCCGCTGAAACGCGGGAGAAATGGACAGCGGTGCGAGAATCAGCACGGTTTGTGCACCGACTTTACCTTCGGTAAAAAGAATGTGACCGACGATGTGCCCGTCTACCTCGGCAACTAATGAAAGCTGCGGCACAAATGCCGTGCCGGCACGCAACGCAACCACCAAGTCTTGCTCGTTACCGTCCGCATGTTCTGCGGATGCAAACGCTTCTTGAATCAAAGCATATACGGCCGGAAAATCAGCGACGGCCTCCTGCCGAATGGTGATTGTGCGGAATGTGGATTTGGAGCGCGCCAGACATTCGAGCAGCGCGGCGACGACATCGGCGGCAATTTTCGATGCGCGGGCGCAGTTCTGCTCAAAATGCTCAAGCCCTGCATGTGACGCGGTATCCGTAATCGTGCGAACCGCAAGGAACGGCACGCGGTTGACATAGCATACATGTGCGATTGCCGCGCTTTCCATGTCCACCGAAAGCGGCTTATATTTCCGCAGTATCTCGGAACGTGCTTCATCTGCAATAAACTGCTCACCGGTCACCATGCAACCGAAGCGCAAGGGGTATTCCGGTTGTGCCGCTATTTCCCGCGCCGCTTGCAGCAACCGTGCATCCGCTTCAAAATAGATGGAGGGCATCCACGGGTGAAAGTCTGTCAGGATGTCGTCATCCACATCGTGGTACGCCACCTGCGTTCCAACGATTGTGTCGAATAATTGTACGGAGGCATCTATGCCCCCTGCCGTCCCTGCACTGATGATGCAATTCACGTGGAATGTGTCAATCAAGATTTGTGCGGCAAGCGCGGCATTGACCTTGCAAACGCCGCTGTACAGCGTCACGATATCCACGCCATTGATCTGCCCGGTGTAATAGGTCAGCATTGCTTTTTGTGTGGTGGCGCAGTGTTGGATACGCGGCAAAAATGGCTCCAGCTCGGTATCGCCAGCACACAAGATTCCCACTTTGATATTCATATGGATGCTCCCTTCTTTCTAAAAAAAGCGCCCTCGATCCAAAACCGAGGACGCTTTTGCATGTTGCGCTTACGGCTGCGGTTTGCCGCAGTTGGAACAGAATTTCCCGCTGTTTTGCGTGCCGCACTCGCATGTCCAGTCCGCCGGCATGGGTTTGCCGCAGTTGGAGCAGAATTTCCCCGTATTCTGCGTGCCACACGCACATGTCCATGCGCTTGGCTGCGGTTTGCCGCATTCCGCGCAGAACTTTCCGGTGTTTTGCGCGCCACAGGCACACGTCCAGCCACCCGCGACAGCGCCGCCTGCCGGTGCCTGCTGATTTTGCTGCGTCTGTTGCTGCTGCATCTGCTGCATGTTGTTATTGGATGCCGCACCCATAAAGCTGCCGCCCGCATTCATGCCCATGCCCACACCCATAAACGCGCCCATTGCACCGTTGGGGTTGGAACCTGCAGATTCAAGACCGCGTGCCACAGAGCCTTGTACATAACCCTCACGCACACCGGGATCGGAGAGCATTGCGCCCTGATTGCGCATATTGATGAGCTTCTGCGATTCGTCATCGTAAGAGACGCTTTCGATACCCACCGCTTGCACCATCATGCCGCGCATCTTGTTCCAATCCTCGTCCAGCGTTTCCGACATATATTTGCTGAGCTCTACGCTTTTGGACGCAACGAAAGAAATGCGCTCGCCGTCTGCGGACATCTTATTGATGGACGCCTGCAACGCCGTCATAAATTCGGACAAATATTGATCGTTGATTTCCTCGATCTGCACATGTTCGGCGTTACGCGGAATCGCTTCCTGATAAAACAGGATCGGATCGCTTACGCGAATGGAATAATTGCCGAACGCCCGTAAAAACAGCTCTGCATTATAAAAACTGTCAAAATAGTTGATGGGATTCTTGGTTCCGAACTTGATCCCCTTAATCTCCTGCAAATTGACATAGAACACCTTTTGCGTTTGCGGCGGAACTCCGCCAAACTTAAAGCGCTGCCACGTGTTTTTAAGAGAATCCTTAAACTGCCCGTTGAACAACGAGGGCATGGCAGAATTATCCACTTTATAATAACCCGGCTCTGCCGTATAATCGATGACTTTACCGCCATCCACCAGCATCATAAACTGATTGTCGTACACCTGAATGATGGAGCCGTTTGAAACCACATCCGCTGTGCCTTTGGTGTTGGAGGAACGCTTGTCGTCCTTGCGTGCCATCACGCCTTTGACAAAGACGGTTTTATCGTCCATTTCCCCCGGCTGCATGACCTCCAGCCACGAATCCGCAAGACTTCCGCCGATTGCGCCTGCTGCCGCTTTGATCAATCCCATATACAGTTCTCCTTTGCTTTGAAACGAGATATAAAAATACTGATTTCCCGCAGACAATACCCTTGCGGGAAAACATCTACTCCATTCATTATAGCAGAGTTTTACCTGACGGCAAGAGTGTTTTTTTGGGAACCGTGTACCTAGAGTCGTTCTTTCGCGACAGATCTAGCATTGTATAATATAGCTAGCGATATTACGTGCTGGTTTCTGATACTGCTTGTTCCAATAAATTGTTTTCCGCTGAAATATATGGTTATCTTCATATTACATAACTTCATTAATTCTATTTGCATCATCGTACACAATTCTATTTAGGGAGGGATCATTCATGGAAATGTTGGGTGTTATTTTAGGTTCTTCTGTTATTGCTGCAATCATTGCAGGAGTTATTTCTTTTGCGAACAACAAGCGAAATGCTGAGTTGCAGTATGTTACAAAGGAACGTGAAAGCTGGCGAGAGAAGGTGCGAGCCGTTACACAAATGGTAGGGTTGCTCCAAACTGCTACCACGTCAGTGCAACTTAAGCGGGATAGTCAGCAGTACTTTGCAGAGCTCGAATCGTTGATTAATCCTTATGGTAAAAACACTTCCTGTCCCAATACTGAACTTAGAATCCAGCAAAAAAATGGTAATATCACAAAGTCTCGCAATTTCGAAATGAAGTTTTTTATGAGCGATAGCCATATTTGGGATGCGGTATGCAGCTTGAAACGTGAAATTGCGTCTTCACCAAGTGATTCTTTGCTCGAAAATCCAAAAATCAACGAGGAAATTTGTAATTTAGTTTATTATCTTGAATGCTTAGTAAAATACGATTGGGAACGGTCGAAACGCGAAGTGTTGAAAAATAAATATGCTACTAAAGGTCTAATTGCCTACATTCTAGGCTATTTTGTTGCAGTTGCATTGTCATTTGCCACTTCATATTTTAAAACAATGAGCGTTGCAGAAGACAATTTTAGCGTCACTACATTCATACTTTTTGCTGCTGTGATGTCAATTAGTGTATTACTGGTGCTTGAATTGGCGCGTTATGCTGTAACCCATGCATTTGCAGTATCGCTGAGAAAGCGCCAATATCATGAATGCAAGATGAGAATCTTTTGCAAGGGGCCAAAAAGCGTTCTACTATATCATTTTGCACGAATATTAAGTTTTGCCCTAGTTGCTGGCGTACTTGTAACAATAGCATACACGCTCAACATAATATCTGTGAATCAAATTATATATCCTAACATATATGCTTTCTTATATGAATTATCTGTAGTTGTTTCAATTCCGACTATGTTGACTTTTTTCATCTATGGCTACTATATGCAGGCATATGCTTCACTTGAAGATTATGATGCCGAGGAAGCCTACGTCCAAAACATTATCGCCCAAGCCCCAGATCATTTTTTTCAATCGCCAGAAGGTAACGCTACTGAATAAAAACTGCTCTACAATAGCTTCCTTCGCACACTCACGGCTCCCAAATCTCCTCCTCCCCCATCACGCCAGTAATGCGCGCATACGCCGCGCCGGATTTGTCCGTGATGGGTGCGGTCACAAAGTTGCGTCCGTCCAGCGACGCATAGGTTCTGCAGGGGATATATCGCAAGGATGCCAGCTCCACGCCCGCATCATTGCGCCGCAAGTCCGCCTGCACGATGATGGTGTCGTTGTTGATCTCCCGCGCCATGCTGGAAACAAAGTTCCCCATGGAATAGACGCAAGGCACGCGACGTCCGTCCTGCGCCGTCAGCACTTCGGCCGGCTGTAAGCAATGCGAGTGCGAGCCGAGGATCAAATCTGCGCCCGCATCCGCCATTTGCTGTGCTTCTTTTTTCTGTGTGGAGGAGACCGTATGCGTGTTTTCTTCGCCCCAATGGTCGATCACCACAATGAATTCTGCGCCTGCTGTTCGCGCTGTGGCGATGTCTGTTTGCAACTGATCGGTAGAGAAGCGGTTGACCATGAAGGCATTGTCCGCACCGATCTGTGCGTTATAAAAGTCTGCATAGGACAAAAAAGCAACACATATCCCGTTGATTTCCGCCAGCAAGAACCGCGGTTCCTCCGGCGCAGCAAAGCTGCCGGTGCGCGCAAGAAAATAGTTGTCTACGACAGAAAGCGTCTCGCGGATCCCCTGAACGCCCAAATCGCTGCCATGATTATTTGCCATGGCTACCGCGTCGAACCCTGCATAACGCAGCGCGTCAAGGTAGGCTGCGGGCGCATTGAGCACAGGATTTTCCCGCTTGGGCAGCGGCGCCTCGGGGTTTGCCGGGTCGGGCGTGGGAACCGGCGGCGCAGGGCCTGTAAAGGAGAAGGAATATGCCACGGGGCTTTCCAAATTACCCATCACAAAATCTGCCTGCGCAAACACATCACGCACGAGGTCAAAGCTCTTGTTGAAGTTGTAGACCTCTCCTTGCTTTGCCTTACCGATCTGCGCATTCAAACACATCAAATCACCGGTAAACATCAAGGTCGCTTCCCCGCTCTGCGCAGCGGCAGCGTTACGCCACACCCCGTCTTTCTGAGGGATAAACCGACCGGGCAGGATGGGCGAAAGCGGCGCGGACGGCCCGTTGGGAACGGTGACCTCGCACACCGCGAAGATTGCCGCATTTTCTTTGCTGCGGAGCGTGATGGCTGCGCTGCCCTTTGCCTTACCGCGTACCACGCCCTGCTCCACCCATGCCACATTCCCATCACTGCTTTCCCAAACCAACTCGCTTGCGTTTGCGGCGGGCTGCGTGACATACTCCAATGTTTGCTCCTGCCCGCAGTCCAGTGTGATCTGCGCTTGTGACAGCGTGATTTGTGTGACCGGTTGCGGGGTTGGCACGGCGCTCGGCGTTGGCGTAGCGGAGGGAACCGCGGCGGCACTGCTTTGCGGCGTGTGCGCAGACTCGATGACGGTGGCTTCGTTCTGCGGCGAATCAAGTGACTGCGCTCCATTTTGCTGCAACAAATAAAAAAGCGCGCCAATCAGCAATGCCAATACGAGAACCAGCACAATGACGACCGGTCGCATCGATTTTCCTTTGTTATGATGTTGTGCTGCTCTTGTCATGACTTCATCCCATCCATCTCATTGCCTCTATTGTATACCATACATGCTGCTTCATGCAACTATGACGAATGCACCGTTGCCAAGCTGTGACGCAATTCTATGGCGGACTGCAAGCCGTAGTTCACGAAAAGTTAACACTTCTGTCTCCTCAAAAAAATTGATTCCCGCCATTATCTATGCTAATATGAAGCAATAGGAGAGAGATATATGAAGCAATACGTAATGAAAAAAATCTTGTTTTTTACGCTTAGTGCAGGGCTTTGCGTTATGCTTGCCGGCTGCTCCATGCTTGCGCATGCGGAGGAAGCCAGCCCGATTGTGATTGAGGGTACGGAATATGCGATGTCCACGCCGGAACCAACGCCTACGCCCGAACCGACACCGGAGCCGGAGCCAGAACCGACGGTGAGCCCTGTGACGCTCAAGCAACTGCAATTTGACGCGGGAAAATATATGCAGCCCGGAGACATTTCAGGCTTGGACGTGCAAAATGGAAAATTTGTGGCGCTGACCTTTGACGACGGCCCCTGCCAATATACGACAACTGTTTTAGATGCGTTGGACGCAGTGGGCGGCAAGGCGACGTTCTTTGTCACCGGCTCTATGCTGGAGCGCAATAACGAGCAATACCTCAAGGACATCTATGATCGTGGTCATGAGCTTGCTACGCACAGCTATTCCCACAACAGTTATACCAAAATGTCTTTTGACAAGATGATGAACGAGGAAATCGGCAAAGTCAACGATATGGTAGAAGCCCTCACAGGCAAGCGCACCATCATCGATCGCCCGCCGGGCGGCGCAATGAATGAAGAACTGGCGCAAAAAACCGGTCGTGCGCAGATCATGTGGAACCTTGACCCCAACGATTGGAAAAAGGAAAACCGTGACCCCGACATTGTCTACAATAATGTGATGAGCCAAATGAGACCGGGCGCGCTCGTGCTCTCGCATGACATTCATCCCACGACGGTGGAGGCGTACAAGCGAATCATTCCCGATCTTGCGGCGCAGGGCTACCAATTTGTGACCGTTACGCAGATGATGCAAATTGCGGAAGCGCGCGGGCAGGACATGAGCAAATACATGTTTTACGGATTGGACGAATATAGCAATTCCAGTGGTTCTTGAAAAGAGGCTTCCTCCTAACTAAGCTTGGGCGGAAGCTTTTTTGATTGCGCGATTTGGATGATCGAACCCAAGCAACGCGCATGCGACACGCAAAGGAGGAGGGAGAGCGGTATGAGTTATCTTATGGAAATCCATCAGGACGAAACGCGAAACATTGTGGGGATCTTTGCATCTAAAGCAAGCGCCGACACCTTTTTAACAAGCATTCCGTTTGTGGAAAAGCACGTTGAGCATTATGGGGTGCGGTATGTCATCCCCTTTACAAAGTTGCCGGAGCTGTATGTGGCAGAGCATCGGAATTGGCGCTATGTGTTTAGCCGATGCTCGTATCAACCCGAATGCGACGGCGGTGAAATTGAAATCACACTGACGGAAGTCAGTGATTTAGATGCGGAGGCACGTGATGCTTCCTTTCCCAAGGGCAGCACCCGTCTGGACGCTTACACCTTTCCCAATGATAAAATACAGTGTGAAGTTGAAAAGCGCATGGCATTGTTTGAAGAAGCGCGAGCGTATTATGGCCAGCAGGAACGCGCAGTTGCGCGCGGCGGGCTGGGCAGCCAAGATGGGGAATATGTCATGGTTGCGGCAAAAAAAGACCCCTCTCAAATGCGTATTGCGTTCTTACTGGAGCCCCAAAGCACGGCTGCGCGGGAACAGTCAGCCAGCTTTGAGGAATTTTTGCGCAAAATGCAGATGATTCGGGGCTAGTCGGCTCTTTATTCAATTTCTACGCCACCGCCACCCGAGCCGTCGGGATTGGTGTATTGATAAGTGCGGTTGCCTTGCTCGTCATGAGAAAAAGTTACAGCGGCGCCTGCTTTGGCGCCGCTGCCCTCCAGCAGACCACCTGCCGCAGGTTTCTCTTTCCTCTCACCGCATCCTGCCAGCAAGGTGGCGCAAAGCAGCACAGCCATTCCGATTCCAATTATCTTTTTCATAATTACCTCCTTTTTTCCCATTGTGGCACAAACCCACAAGGCTTGCAAGGCTTGTACCACAAGTGTAAGAAAGCCTTTGGATGGCTGTAAGGAGTCTGTAAGAATCAAGGCAGGCAACTGCCCATAAATGTACTGCTGCCTGCGGCAATGCCGCGCAGCGGCGTATTCAGCCCGCCCCTTTACTTGACTGCGAGAGGCGGCTTCACCTTTGTCTTTTTGATCAGCACAATGAACACCACTGCCACCGCCGCGCAGACGGATGCAATGAGGAACGCCGGGAACATCAGGTTGATGTCCTGCGCCGCGATGTTCTTGAAATATCCCGCGATGTACGAGGACACCACGGCACCTACGCCAAAGCCCAAAAGCACAAAACCATAGTTGGTTGCCAGATTTTTAGGCCCGAACAAATCCGCCGTCAAGGACGGGAAATTGCTGAGCAAACCGCCATAGAAGAAGCCGATGCAGCCGATGAGCACAAAGATCATTGCGCCTGTTGCGGCGTTTACCAGCAGCGACAAGATGGTGGTGCCTGCCAGCAGCACAATCAACGTATTGGTTCTGCCTAATTTGTCTGAGACCATACCCCACGTGAGCCGCCCCACAGAGTTGAACACGGAAATCAGCAATACCCCCACTGTTGCCGCTTCACCCATGCCCTTTGCTACCGCAATGGGCTTTGCAAAGCCAATCATCATCAAACCGCCCATGCAGGCCAACATCATGGCAAACAAGATCAGATAAAACTGCGGCGTTTTGAGCATTTGACCGGACGTGAAGTTGACCACGGCGGGCGCAGAGGATCCCGCTGCCGCCTTAGGCTCCGGTGCATCCTTGAGGAATAAGCCGCCTACCGTGCAAACGATGAGGAACACAAAGCCCAGCACGAAGAATGTTTGCAGCTCGCCCACCGCAGCGCCGCCAAAGCGCGTGATCAGCGATTCAATCACAGGCGTGAACACCACGCCGCCCATGCCCAGCGCCGCAACGATGATGCCTGTAATCAACCCCTTCTTTTCGGGGAACCATTTTTGTGCGCAGGCGATGGTGGTGGAATAGGTGAAACCCATGCCGATACCGCCCATGCCGCCATAGGTGACCCACAGCATCCACGGATTTGCGGCGGTAACGGTGGATGCAAGGAAAAACCCTGCCGCCAGTATGATGCCGCCCGCAATGACCACCACGCGGGTGGAAAACCGCGCCGCCAGTTTACCGCCGATGACACTGCCCACCGTGAGGATGAAGAGCAGCAGCGAATACGTCAGGCTTGCCTGCGCGTTATCGCCGCTGAAGATACTTTGCGCGATGCCCGTCTGGAATACGCTCCAGATGTACGCGACACCCAGACAAAGCTGGATTGCCACCGCTGCAATGATGATTGCGACTCTGTTTGTTTTTTTGTTCATAAAACCTCCTACTGTATTTGATATATTCAATATGAAAAGCGTAAACAAACCCAGCGGTTTCTGCCCTCTCGCGTTTGGGCGAGGGGCGGAAACTGCTTGATTTTTCAGGAAGATGCGAATTGCTTCAGAGCGGACGCATGCCTGTTAGGAACGTAACTCTACGCGCCGGATCTTTCCGCTGATGGTCTTGGGCAATGCAGGAACAAATTCTACCACACGCGGGTATTTATAAGGTGCGGTGCGGTGCTTGACATAGTCCTGAATCTCTTTTTTGAGCGCGTCACTCGGTTCGTAACCATTCGTAAGCACCACCGTTGCTTTGACCAGTTGTCCGCGCACCTCATCGGGAATACCTGTGACGGCGCATTCCGTCACGCAGGGCATTTCCATCAACACGCTTTCGATTTCAAACGGCCCGATGCGATAGCCGGAGGACTTGATGAGGTCGTCCGTGCGCCCTTCATACCAATAATATCCGTCCTCATCCATCCACGCCACATCGCCTGTGTGGTAGACCCCATCGCTCCACACGTCGCGGGTCTTGTCCTCGTCCAGATAATATCCGGCAAACATACCCATTGGCGCTTCTTCTTTTGTGTAAACCACGATTTCGCCCACCTCGCCGGGCGCGGCATTTTCGCCTTGATCGTTGATAAGCCGCACATCGTACTGCGGAGACGGCTTGCCCATAGAGCCGGGCTTAGGCTCCATGCCCGTCAAATTGGCAATGGTCAGCGTCAATTCCGTTTGTCCAAACCCTTCCATCAGCTTTAAGCCCGTCGCATTGTAGAATTGCTGATACACTTCGGGGTTCAGCGCTTCGCCCGCAATGGTCGCGTAGGTCAAGGATGACAGGTCGAACTTTGACAAATCCTCCTTGATGAAGAAGCGATAGATGGTGGGCGGCGCACAGAACGTTGTGATGCCATATTTTGCAAACATCGGCAGGATGTCCACCGGATTAAACTTCTCGAAATCGCAAGTGAAGATTGCCGCTTCGCACAGCCATTGCCCGTACAGCTTGCCCCACATTGCCTTTGCCCATCCCGTATCCGATACGGTAAAGTGCAGCCCGTCCGGACGGACATTGTGCCACCAGCGCGCCGTAACCACGTGCCCCAGCGGGTAAGCAAAGCTGTGCACGACGATTTTGGGATATCCCGTTGTGCCGGAAGTAAAGTACATGAGCATCGGATCCTGCGCATTGCTGTCTACGCGCTCAAATTCTGTGCTTTCTTGCGCGGTATCCGCATCAAAGGGCAGCCAGCCCTCGCGCGCGCCGTTTACGATCATCTTTACTTTGACACCGTCATACTGCTGCATCGCGCGCTCCGCCATTTGCGCTGCGTCGCCGTATGCCGTGCACACCAGTGCGCTGACGCCTGCCTTTTCAAAGCGATAGAGGAAATCTTTTTCCGTGAGTAAATCCGTTGCGGGGATTGCCACCGCACCCAGCTTGTGCAGTCCCAGCAGCGTGAACCAAAATTGATAATGCCGCCGCAGCACTACCATAACGCGATCCCCTTTGCGGATGCCCAACTTTGCGAAATAATTTGCCGCCTGTGCCGACGACTGCGCCATATCTGCAAAGGAGAAACGCTTTTCGTTGCCGCGCGCGTCCACCCACATCATCGCCAATTTGTCCGGCTGCTTACGCGCGATTTCATCCACGATGTCGTAAGCGAAGTTGAAGTTTTGCGGTACATCAAACGCGATATTGGTCAGCATCCCGTCTGTATCCACCGCCTCACGCACATAATTTTTATAGATGCACTGTGCATAAAGATCGGTGTGCGCGGTTGCGGCGGCGGGCTGCTGCTGTACGCGAACAATGTTTTGCGCGGGGTCGCCCTTGACCACGATGGATAAAAACACACAGTCTTCGCCGCCCATTGCCACCATACCATGCGGCTTTTGCGCATCATAGTAAACGCTGTCTCCGGCATGCAGGGTTTCCACATGCTCCCCGATTTTGACCTTTAGCGCACCGCTCAAAACAAAATCCAGCTCCTGCCCGCTGTGTGTGGAAAGATCGATGGGTGCGTCCTCCAGCTTTTTGGAATATTTTGCCGTAACCACAAACGGCTCCGCAAGACGATCTTTGAGCAGATATGCGATGTGTGCATATTCAAAACCTTCGCGCCGCTTGATGGGCATACCTTCGCCCTTTCGCGTCAGCGTATACGCCGAAAGGCGCGGTTCGTCGCCCGTTACGAGCGCGGAAATGTCCACGCCCAGCTTTTGCGCACATTTGAACAGGAAGGTAAAGGAAAGGTCGGCATTGCCTCCCTCCAGTTGCTCGTATTGCGCCTCCGTCACATCCGTTGCCTGCGCCATCTGCGCAAGCGAAATACCAAGCTCTTCTCTTAGATTTTTCAAACGGTCTCTTGTATCCATGCTGATTCCCTCTCTATTGGTTTATCCATTTCGATCCATAAAAAAACACCTTCTGAAACAGAAGGTGTGAGATTCCTACATACACCTTCCGCGCTTTTATACCGCGACGAAAGGTGAAATTGCTTTACGCAACCAAAGCCCCTCGCCGCCACATAATGCCAATCGAAAGCACGCTAATCAGAATGATTCCTAGAATCATCATCTGGCTGCGAATGGATTGTAGCGCGAGTGTAAAACTCATGTCTGCGTCTCCTTACATTTTCTTATGTCAGAATAGCATATTTTTTGAAAGATTGTCAAGGAAAAATTGCATGATTGCGTGTCTGCCGGAGAGATGCCCTCAAAAATCTTAAAAAAATCAGTTGACTTTGCCCTTGGGGCAAGGTGTAAACTGAGATCATCAATTGATGGAGGATGTATGATTTCGTATCATACCACGTGAACATGTTTACTATCGGAGAGTTTTCAAAGCTATGTATGGTTACACCCAAGGCGCTGCGGCACTATGACGCCATCGGGCTGTTGCATCCCGCGGGATATGGCGAGGATAACAGCTACCGTTACTATGAAACGGAGCAGATTCAAGATATGCTGCGCATCCTGCAGATGAAGGAGTATGGATTCTCTTTGGAGGAAGTTCGGCAGCTTTTGAACGCCGATGATGCGCAGCTTCTGGATGCCATGCAACGCAAGCTGCAAGAGCGCAGCATGCAGGCGCACCAGCTGAATGCAGTCATACAAAACTTGAAAACGCAAATTGAACAGATGCAGAAAGGAAATCATCTCATGAAACAGGCATTTAACGTAGAAATCGTAGAAACACAAAACAGTAATTTATTCAGCGTGCGAGAGCACATTGACGTTGCAAACTTTGATAAACTGTTTGGCAAAATGTTCGCATTGCTTTCGGAGCGCGGTTTGAAGTGCATAGACGCACCCATCGCAATCTATCATTGCGAGGAATTTGATCCGAAGGACTGTGACGTAGAGCTGGGATGCCCCGTGGCAGCAACGGGGGAACAAATCCGCATTCTGGCGGGCAGTAAGTGTGCCAAGGCTGTGCACCGCGGTGCATACGATGGTTTGAACCAGACCTATTTGAAGCTGGGACAATGGATTGAGGAAAACGGCTATAAAGTGGTTGCGCCGCCTTATGAAAAGTACATCAGCGACCCTGCCGAGACCAAGCCGGAGGATTTGATTACGGAGTTATATTTCCCAATCGGGTGAAGCACACGCATGAATGAGGCGGGATGGCATTCCCACCAGATTGCGCAATGAGCGCTGAGGATACAAAAAGAGGCTGCCGCGTAAAAGAACGGGCAGCCTCTTTGCATGATGCAGATGGAATTAGGGCTAGTCACACCGGTAGATATACAGCTCTGTCTGCCCGGACAACTCCGGCAGGAAGGTACACCCTTTATATTGCGTGAGATCCTTTGGGCTGGTCAGCACGAGTAAGCCGTTTACCGAGCCGCTTGCCAGCATATCCTGTGCCTGATCAATCGTGGGATATACGATCTCGCGACGGAAATCGAACAGACGCAACAGATAGGTACTGCGCACGATTTTTTTGCGATCACGCACGATCACGATTCTCTGCCCGGGGGTGAGAGCACCCAGTGTTTCCTGCACTGTGCCTTGGCTGATTTGAGAGCCGATATTCTCCCGCCGCTCATTGGCAATGGCGATCTGCCCGTTTATCAGTTGCAATGCAAGGAACAACACAAGATACAGAATCAGTACCGTGGTGGCGGCATACTTCTTGCGCAGCAGCGCCAAAATAATCACGACGGCGATGACGGCGATTGCCGCATAGATCAGCACCATCGGCATTTGCGGGATTTGTGCGGCAAACAACGCCACACCCGAAATGGTGCGTTGCACCATAAACGTGCCTTCCGGGCGCGCCATTGTGGCGAGCGTGGCGACCACGGCGCACGCGGCAAAGGAAAGGATGCCGATGATTGCCGTTTTGCTGATATGCTTTTGGCGCAGTAGATCGAACACATACAAAAAGCCCATCAGCACCACCAGCGGCAGCATCATTTCGTTGTGCCGCCCGTATAAAATATGATCGTAACGGAAGGGAACCGGCTCCTGAAACCAGATTGCCGTCATCATGCACAGCAGAATGGCGTTGAATATGACAAACGCTTTAACGATGGCGAGTGGCGAAACCTGCTGAAATTTTCTGCGTGCGGCACGGAAGAACCCCCGCGCCACGTAGACGATGCCGCTCAGCAGCCCGAAGGTGAACAACAGCCCGGTGGAGAAGCCTAGATAAAAGAACTGAGAAAGCAACATGGTCATGGTTTTGACAAAGCCCTCCGGCGTGAAGAACGCGCGGATGGCAGGCATAAAGCTGCCTGCCGTGTTGATGAGCTCTTCCCCGTCTGATCGATAAAGCTGCGCTTTGACCAGCTCGTCCACCGTGCGGTATAGTGCCAGCGCCCCCACGATCAAAATGGCGAACACCAGCAGCTGCTGCCAGCTTATTTTTTTTAGAATCAGCAGAATCAGCACGGTGAGCGCCGTCACGGCGGCGATGCCCAAACAGCGCCCGTGCAGCGACGGCATCAGCCCGACCAGCACGCCCAGCAGCGCGGCAGGCCATAGCTTACGCGATTCCTGAACCTTGAAGAGCAGGAACACGACGCAGACGGTGCAAAAGACCAGCAGCACCTCGGGAATCACGAAATTGACTTGGAAGAGGTACGCCGCATACATGCAGATAGCGAAGCAGACGGCATACAGTAACTGGCGATTTAGGGCTTTGGCGAGCCGAATGCCAATGCGGGTCAGCAGCAGAAACGCGCCTGCCAGAGCGGCGGTGTTGAGCAGCACCACGGGCGCGCGCAGCGCAAACACATCGTTGATAAGCGCCAAAATGGGCGCAAGCACCGCACCATAGCCGAAGCCGTAATAATTGCCCATCCTTGCGGCTGTACTACTCCAATCGTAGCCTGCGAAGTATGCGCCGCTGGAAATATACCCGAAGGGGTCGGGATACAGCGGCAGTATTTCCGCCGCGATGTACAAAATGGACACGATGAAGATTGCCGCCGCATACACGCACAGCATCAGCCGCTCTTTGGCGGCAGTATTCATGCGATTTTCTTTGAGCTGAACCATTCCCATTTCCCCGACCCCCTCGATTAACTGTCTAAAGCCAATGTGACACGCTGCACTGTTGCCGCTTCCGGCGCGGGATTTGCAAGCGTAAACTCCACTCCTTCGATCACGTGATCCACGGTGAAGGTGTATTCGATCCGTTCAGCGGTCTGCTGCACAATTTGGACGGGAATGCTTTGCTGCCCCTCCAAATAGGTACAAGCCGGTTGCAGACTCTGCAAATTCGCGCCTTCGACCACGACCACATATTTACCCGGTGTGACGGTGGTATACGGCCCGAACTGCATCCCACCTTGCGAAAGCACGATTTGATCGCCTTCGCGCTGTGCCCCTGCCGTAAATTTGAGATCATCGGCGGTGTAGACGCGCGTGCCGGTACCTTTCGTCAGCGTGAACCCCGCCTCTTGCAAACGGGAGACAAGCGGCTCCCCGTACGCCCAAGTGAACATTCTTTCATTTTCCAGCCCGTCAAACAGATCAACCGCGTAAAACCCGTCGATCAGGTGCTCCAGCGCATAATCCTGCCCGCCTACGATGAGCGCGCTGTCCTGCCCCAGAAGGGCGCGGATGCTCTGATGGCCGCTGCCTGTTTCGCTCAGCTTCAGGACTTCTTCCTGCGTCATGCGCTTCATATCCCGCCGGAAATCCAGCAGGCGCACCCAATAAGTGTTTTTGAGCACATCCTCCTGCCCTGCCGCGAGATAGACGGCGTCACCTGCGGGAATCTGCTGCATGGCCGATTGCACTGCGCTTTGGTTGATGCGCGCGCCGATGTTATCCTCCCGCTCCTGCGCGATCGCCACCTGTCCGTTGACGATTTGCAGCGTCAGGAACAAGGAAACGCACACGACAAACACGGTGCTTGCCTTGCATTTTTTGCGCAGCAGAATCAACAGCGCGACCGCTGCCAGCACCACTGCCGCCGCGCCGATCAGCAGCATGGGATTTAAAGCAAACTGTTTGACAAACAGCGCCGCACCGGTGACGGTGCGCGGCACCAGCCCGCCCCGTACCGTTCCCGAATAGGTGAGCACGGTTGCCATGACGGCGCATAGCGCAAAGGTGATGAGTGTGACGATCAGCGTTTTGCTGATACGCTTTTGCCGCAACAGATCATACACGTATAAGAAGCCCAACAGTGCCACCAGCGGCAAGATCATCTCGTTATGCCGCCCATACAGGATATGATCGAACCGTGCCGGTTTTTGAAATATGATCGCCGTAAGCAGACACAGCAGCACGGTGTTGAGCACGATGGAACATTTCACCACCGCATGCGGCCCAACCGATTTGGATTTGCAACGCACCATGCGAACCACGCCGCGCACCACATAGACGATGCCGCTGAACAGACCCAGCAGGAAAATCAGTCCGGTGGAAAAACCCAAATAGAACAGTTGCGACAACAACACTTTTATGGCTCCCGCGAAGCCTTCTGCGGTGAAGAAGTTTTTGATGTTGACGGAATAGCCGTCCGCAGTGTTCACCAGCGTTGCGTTGCCTGCCTGATACAGCTGTGCCTTGACCGCTGAATCCATTAGCCGATACAGCATAAAGAATGCGGCAAACACAAGAAGGAACGCGATAAACTGCTTTCTGCTGATTTTTTTATAGACCAGCATAAACGAGACGGCAAGAACGGTGACTCCCACGAACCCCAGACATCTGCCGTGCAGCGCGGGAAGGAACCCTACCAGCGCCCCCAGCGCCAATGCCACCCAAATTTTGGAAGACTCCTCCAGCTTGAGCAGTAAAAAGGTGCCGCAGACCACGCAGAACACCAGCATGACCTCGGGAATGACAAAATTGACTTGGAACACATTCGCCGCATACATGCAGATGGCGAAGCAGGACGCATACAGAAGTTGCCGGTTCATATCCTTTGCAAGCCGCACACCGATGCGCGTCAACAAAAGGAAGGTGCCGGCAAGGAACGCGACATTGAGCAATACGGCAGGCGCGCGCAGCGCATAGACGTCGTTGACTGCCGCCAAAATAGGCGTTAACACCGTGCCGTAGCCGAAACCGTAATACTGCGTCATTTGCGAGGTGGCGCCGCTCCAATCGTATCCCGCAAAAAAAGCGCCGCTGGAAAGATATCCGAAGGGATCGGGATAGCGCGGCAAAATGGGCGTGTTAATGTATAAAATGGATATCAGAATCAGTGCTGCGGTATATACGCACAGCATGATCTGCTCTTTTTGCTGTGAACGCCGGATGGGTAGCACTTCTTGTGTCATAAAAAATCCTTCCTCAAGCTGGTTGAAAATGCCTGCCTGTGCCGCCCGGAATACCAGCCGGTCCCAGGCGATAGGGACAAAGCATGCCCGACGGTGCAAACGGAAAAAGAGCCGCTTTCACCGCTCCTGATCCCACGCTATGACAAACCACTATTGCTGCTTTCCAAACTGCCGCATTTTCTTTGCTGCTTTGACCAGAGTTGGGAAGTGCATGAGCAGATTGGAATATCCCTGATTGGCAAGCGGGCAAGCGCACTTTTGATCTTTGATGAACTTGCGCACTTCTTTTGCCTTGGGGGAATACCACAGCTTTTGAAAATCGTAGTTATAATCGCGCAGATTGCCCATTTGCTGATCGTACCCCAGCACACAGCACGGCCATACGCCGCCGTCATAGTTGATGTGCACGTTGGAGACACCTGCCCAGCAGGGAATCACCTGACGCTTCTCTTCCAAAATTTTGCCTGCGATATCGTAATAAATCACGCGCATGGCTTCCGTCATTTTGGCGAGACTTTTTTTGGAGCCGATGTTTTCCTCTGTCTTGCGCGCGAACTCTTTGATCAGGCGCTGATAGGTTGCTGCGTCCGGCGTGATGGGATCACCGATGTTGAAAAACTCTGTACGCTGCTCTGCGACCTCGTTGCGATAGCTTTCCACACCCAGAGAATGCACAAAATCTTCAATCTCTGCCAAATGATCGATGTTGAAGTTGGAGATCACGGTGCCAAGCTCTAAATGGAAATTGTCATAGTCCTGCTCCACCACTTTCAAACGCTCGATGGTTTTGAGCAGCTTTTCGAAATTGCCTTTTACGCCGCGTATTTCGTCGTGCATCTCCCCCACGCCGTCAATGGACGGTTTTACAGTGAAGGGCACCGTGGGGTCGTAGGCGCGAATGATCTCTAAAATCTCCCGCGTCTTTTCCTCGATACGATCGGGCATGATGGCATTGGTGGGCGTATGAATGACACGCGGCTTGAGATATTTACATGCCAGCTCCACGATTTGCGGCAGATCCTTGCGCAAAAAAGGCTCGCCGCCGCTGATGTTAAAGAAATACACCGGCTTCATCGTCGCAAAGATCTTTTCGATTTCCTCAAGCGACATATCTTTGTCTGCGCGTTCGGGGTTTTCCAGATACAGGTGTCCAATCTGACAGGTTTTGCAGCGGGACTGACACGCTGCCGTAACGGAAAAGGTTACGGTGAACGGGTCGATCTTGCCTGCGCCAAACCAGCGGTTGAGCTTATATTTGACAATCCTCGGGAACAACTGTGTCACAAAATCTTTTTTATTCATTGGTTTTCTCCTCTGCGGGCTGTGCGTGCAGGCTGGGTCCTTGATTGCCCCGCGCCAACGCCTTTTGCGTATCATCCGCCAGCGCTTCGCACGTCATATCCGTATAATCGATAATATATTCATAGCCGCCCAGCACACCAAATTCTCTGCACTTGACATTATAGGATAAAATGATGGTGGGCACGCCGCACTCATACGTGAGCACAGGCGCATGGTGCCGCGCCAGCAACAGCAATTCGGCATGCTGCGCGATGTTTTTGACTTCATCCGCGCGCAAATACCGGTCGATGACCTTGATACCCTCCACGCCGTACTTCTGCCTTGCGTGCGTGAGCAGCGCGGCTGCGGCCGCCGTATCACTTTCCAGTTCAAACGTGGGATGCAGACTGAAGGGCATCATCACCACGTCTGTATCGGGATAGGTATCCTGTACCCATTTGAGATAGCCTGCCAACGCATCGATGGTGCGCTGTGTGACAATTTCGTCCTTGACCATACGATAGTTGATGACGATATATTTGTCTTTGGTCACGCCGCAATAGCTTTTGGCGCGCTCCCGATCCCATGTTTCCTCCCGACGGTAAAGCAACGCGGGGTCGTGATGGGCAAAATATCCTTGCACGCCCATGCGATCCAGCAGCTTTGTGGTGTGCTCGTCGCGCACACTGATCAGGTCTACTTTGGGGATGGTGGTATCCATCAAATGCTTGACGATGAAATCCGGAATATCGTGCATTCCCACGCCAAACAATACCACGGGAACATGGCGCTTGATGCACATGCGCATACTGATGAACACAAACTTGCCGCGCATGTTGATCAAACTTTTCAGTTTGGATTTATAATCGATGTTATTGACCAAGCCGCCCGCCGCCACAATGAGCGCATCACATTTCCGGATCATTTTAAAGAATGCCGCGGACTTGAATGCGACGCCTTCGATTCCGTAACTTTCCTGCAAAAGCTGAGGGATATGGCACAGCGCGACCACCCGCGCGCCCGGATAAACCTTGAGCGCCTCGTTGCGTGCCACACGCAACAGCGTATCGTCGCCTGTATTGTGCTTGCCAAATCCGCCCTGAATCAGGATGAGCGGATTTTGCTTTGCGCCGATGCGCTGCGCAAGCATTTTGCGGAACGCTGCCAAAAAGGGCTGCATGTTCTGTTTTAGTTCCAGATCTCGGTTCATATTCCCTCGCTTGTTTTCCTACGCTGCTTTTTTCTTGAGCAGCATATCCTTTATTTTTTTGACACTGACAACCTTAAACGCCTGCAAGAGGATGAGATATCCTGCATAAATTGCGGCGTATACAAAGATGATGGTCAGCAGATTGGTACTGTGATAATATTGGAAGCCGATTTTGACCGCCACAAACAGCGCAATGTTGAGCAGCACCGTCACGGTCAGCTTTTTCGACCAGTAATTGCCAAACACCCTGGCAGTGGCAATCATAGCCACCAGCATCCCCACAGAGCAGACCAGCAGCGAAGCCATGCCCGTGCCGGACATGGAATATGCGGCGGTCAGCCACCAGCAAACCAGCGCAAACGCCACCAATATGATCAGCGAAAACCAGTTGACAAACTTTTTTTTGTTTGCCGCCGAAAGGATGTTGCCGAACATGATCAGCATGCCCAGACAGAAACTGCCTAAAATCAGATAGATCAGCGCGCCGCTTGCAGCCTCGAAGCCTTCTTTATAAAAGGAGACCAACAGATTGGGCGCGGAGGCGGAGACGATCAGAGACATGGGCAGCACCAACGCGATGGTGAGCAGCAATACCTCTTGAATGCTTTTGCGCGCTTCCTCGATTTTCTTTTGTGCGTAATAGCCGGTTACAATAGGCAAGATGACCAGAAACACTGCCTGAATGAAGTAAAACGGAACCTTGCCGCAGGTGACGGCGCCGGTGTAAAAGCCCACAATCTCGTTATTGGGTGTGAGCGCCTTGAGTATGAGCGTGTCCAAATTCATAATGACAGAGGCGATCGCAAACAAAATGGAGAAGGAAATCGCCGTCTTGATATAGCCTTTGGTCTCCACCCTGGGGCGATTCGATACATATTTGCCGCGTATTTTGACCATGAACAACAGGCTGATGGCGAACACTGCCACGCCCGCAAGCAGGAAGCCCATTTCGGTGCCGATGACGGCATCGCCAAAGGTATTAAACTGCACAAAAGGCAGCGAGGTCAGCTTGAGTATGGGATATATGATGACGATGGTTGCCTCGATGACAAACAGCTTTTTGCCATTGAACACACCCAGCGCGGCAAAATAAATGCCCATGAACGGAATGATGAATGCCGCCATGCGGATATAGTCCGCCATGCCCGGATCGTTTAAAAATTGCGCGATGGGGTCTGCGCCAAAATAATTGATGGCAAACAACGCCAAAACGAGCGCGCCTTGAAACAGGAACCCCTTTTTGATGGTGTCTGCGTCGTGAAAACAATCCTGCGAAATCGTTTTGGAGATCGCCTGCCGCACACCGTTGTTGAGGAACAGATAATCAAAATTGATGATCATGATGATCGTTCCGACAATGCCGTATACAGACGGGCTCAACACGCGTCCTAAATATAAATGAAGCACGTAGCTTCCCAGAACGAACGCGATTTTGCCGATTGCGTGAAGCGCAATACCCTTGTACATAAAACTTTCCTTTGCTTTTGTCCGCGTGTGGCGTTTGAGCCTATGCGCGATCCTGTTGGCAGAACCACTGCACAGTCTCTTGAATGCCCTGCGCGAAATCCACCTGTGGCGCATACCCGAGCTGCGTTTTTGCCTTGGTGATGTCGAACGTGCGGTCTGTGATGGTGGAGACCATGTTGCGATAGGTGACCATCGGTTCTTTACCGCGTGCCGCCGCGATTTTTTCCACCATTTTTGCGCCTGTAAGCGCCAGCTTTGCGGGGATATACGGATACTTCGCCTGTACCCCTGCTGCCTGCACGGTCAGATTACGCATTTCGTCCATTGGAATGGACGTTTCGGAGGTCAGCAGATAGGTTTCCCCGTTTTGCCCCTTCTCCATTGCCAAAATCGCGCCCTGTGCCACATCCGTCACGTGCACGAGCGGCGTGAGATTTTGTCCTTTGCCCACCTTGGGAAAGCGCCCGCGAATCATCAGCCGGTAAAACTTATAAAACTCGCCTTTGCCGCCTACCCCGTACACCATACACGGGCGCACGATGACGGCGGGAAATCCTTCCTGCGCCGCCTTGTTTGCGACATCCTCGCTGCGCAGCTTGCTTTTTTGATACGGTGTGAGCGGATTTGGCTGCGAGGTTTCGTCCAAAACGGGATCGCCCACATGCCCCATTGCTGCCGTGCTGGAAAAATGCACGAATTTTTCCACGCCGCCGCTTGCCTTGAGCGCATCGATCAAATTTTGCGTGCCTGCCTCATTCAGCGCCACAAAAGCGCGATAGGATTCCTCTGAAACAGAGCTGACATGCCCCATTGCGGCGAGGTGGATGCAAAAATCAACACCGTCACCGATGCCCGCGAGGGTCTGCGGTTGGGTCAGTTCACCCACCACAATAGCGGTGTCCGGCAGCGTTTGCAAAAAAGAGGTATCGCTGCTTTCACGCACGAGGCATTTGAGCGCGTAGCCCTTTTCGACCAGTGCTTGCGCGATATATTTGCCGATGAATCCGGTGGCGCCGGTCAATAATACGGTTTTTTTCATTGCTTTGTCAACCTTTCAATGGTCTCGGTCATGCGATCCCAATCATAGCGGTATGCCTCTGCACGCACATTTTCTTCAAATGCCTGCGCCTTACCCTCCTCAAAGAAACGTACAATCGCCTGTGCGAGTTGCTGCGGGTCTTTGGGCGGCACAACATAGCCGGTTTTGCCGTCCAGCACCACCTCCGGCAGTCCGCCCACATCTGTGGTGACCACCGGCTTTTCAAAGCCATAGGCAATCTGCACGATGCCGCTTTGCGTGGCGGATTCGTAAGGCAGGACAACCAGATCACATGCCGCAAAATATGGCTCGATCTCTTTATCCGGCACATATCCGTCTACGACGATGATATGATCGCGCACGGCGGGCGCTTGCAGCAGTTCCTCGTATTTTTCGCGGTTGCCGCCAAAATCGCCCACAACATACAATTTGCAATCGGGAACGCGCGCCACGATGTCCGGCAGTGCGGTAAGCAGATGCTTCAAGCCTTTATATTCCCGAATAAAGCCGAAAAACAGTAAAATCTTTTCATCTGCCCCGATGCCCAGCTTGATGCGCGCCTGTTCCTTCGTGACGCCTTGGATGCGAAACGCATTGTAGGTCGGGTGCACCGTTTTTTCATATTTTGCGTCCGGCTTGACGGACAGCAAATCCTGCGCGTCCTGCTCGGAATGCACAATAAAGTAATCTCCTCTGGAAAGCACGCTGCGCGTCAGCTTCCGATCTGCGGGGAAACGCTCGTGCGGGAACACGTTGTGACAGACAAACAGCACCCTGGTGTGTTTGAGTTTTTTCACCATTGCGTTGTAGCAGGGCGAAAAATACGGGTGCCACCACTGCACGATCACCAAGTCCGGCGCGATCTCGTTGATGCGCTTGGCAACCTTGCCCCAATTCAGCGGGTTTGCCGTGTGAATCAAGAATTGTGCGCCGTCTGCGCGGAAAGTATCGTTGTCATAATCGCGTTGCTCCTTGCGGAACATGATTTTCGGGTACTGCATTTTGTATGAAATCGTGGTGACGTCATGCGATTTGCACAGACTTTTGTGCATCAGCCCTGTATAGTGCGATATGCCGCCCTTATAAGGGTATACCGGCCCGATGAGTACAATTTTCATTGTGATGCGTTCCCTTTCTGTGACAGCGTGTTTGCGTTGCCGTTTGGATTACAGGGCATTCTACCCCAAATTACAATTCCCAAATATTATACATAATAATGGCAAGGAAATCAACTTTTTTGCCAAATGCAGTCTAAAGGGGAGCAAGGATGCGGGGGTTAATGATTTTTTACATTTTCCTTCACCTGTTTATCACATTGCGCTGATAAAGTAAAGGAGAATCAAAATAAGGAGGCTACTATGAACGAAAACAATCTCCCTCAGCAACAAGAAGAACAGCCACGCGCCGCACAGCCCGAAAAAAAGAGCAACAAGGGCGCATGGCTTGCCGCAGTTGCATGCGTTGCGCTGGGTGTCGGTATTTTGGGCGGTGTGCTGGGCAGCCAGTTTGCGCGTGCCGGACAAGCGGACATGCGCCGGATGCAGCCCGGCATTGCGCAGGAAAATGCACAATCAAACGCAGCGATGCAACAGCAGGAAGCAACACCGCCGATGAGCAGCGAACCGCAAACCACCACGCCGGAAGCAGGCAGTCAAGCGCAAATCACTGCGCCGGATCGTGCGCAGCAGGACAACGCGCAAAGCAACACGGCAGGTGACGGCGTAGGGCGGCATGGACGCGACAATGCACAGCAAACCGATACAATATGCAATAACGACGGGCTGTGCGGGCAATGCGCAAATTTGCCGCAGAACGGCAACGCACAAAACGAAGCGCGAGGCAATGCGCAATGCCTCAACGACGGCTTGTGTGACCTTTGTGCCAACACGCCGCAAGGAAATCAGCGTAACGCACAAAGCGATGCGGGACAAAGAAGTGGACGAAGCAACCGCAGCAATGGTTCCGGATTGCAAAACGGCAGCGGCGCAGGGCGCGGCAATGGATTGCGGGATGGCAGCGGCAATGCTGCAAACTGTCCCGTGCAGTAGACAAGCATTCAAAAGAGCCAATCACTGCGAGTTTTATTCTCGCCGGTGATTGGCTCTGCGCCTTGCCATATTCTGTATGTATTGTATTTGCTATGCCAAGCTGCGGGACGTTCGCGGCGGATGCGTTGCGTTTCACACATGGCGAACGGCGCAATCCGGCGCGCCTGACATCTTTGCCCATCAACAGGAACCATCAATCACAAAAACTCTGCAATCACGATTTCGTTTCCGTCCATGTCGCTCAACCGAACTTCATACGTGCCCCAGTCATGCCTGACAGCTTCCGGCAAGGAAAGCCCTTTCTCCTTCAAACATTGCATGGTTGCATCGAGAGACTCTGTTTGAAAGACGAAGGATTGAAACCCCGTCGGCGGTACGTTGCATTTTTTGCAGTCCCAGATGCAAAGCATGGGGGCGTTTTCTAAAAAGCCAAGATAAACCCCGTTGGAATGGTCGTCATCAGTTTTCAGAAAGGGTATTTCTAGTATTTGTCTGTAAAACGCAATGAGCTCCTCTGCTTGCTCCGAAAAAATATTGGTACAATAGTATCCCGTTATCATATTCACACCGTCTGCCATTCTGCTGCATCCCGGCGTACAACAGAAGTGCCTTTCGTCTGACCTATTCATGCAGGCGCGCAACCCGACCATCACACTTCCGGGCTCGGCAGCCTGCATATCACTTCGGCAGCCTGCCTCTGCGCATTCTTTGCGCAGAATGCTTATTTGAAGAACCAGTGCATCACGTTTTGATCCAGAAGCACAAAGGTTGCCACACACGCGACATAGATTGCAAACCCATACAGCCGCTTGCGCTGAATCAAGTTAAGCATAAACTTGATTGCCACAAAGCCGCACACTGCGGCAATCGCCGTGCCGACCAGGATTTCCAAACCGCCAACTTCGCCCATGCCGTTTTCCTTCAGATCCTTGGCACCCACCACAAGGGAGCCGAGAATCACCGGAATGGACATGATAAAGGAGTACCGCGCAGCTGTGTTGCGGTTGAGCCCGGATGCCAAGCCGCCCGCCAGCGTTGAACCGGAACGCGAAATGCCGGGGAAAATGGCAAGCGCCTGCATACAGCCCATTGCAAGTGCATTGGGCAGCACCACTTCCTGCCGCTTTGCCTTGATGCGCGTTGCAATCACTTCCGCAACGATTAAAATTGCGGCGGTGGCGTAGAAGCAATAGGCGAGATATTGCCCGTCAAACGCCGTGGATATCTGATCTTCAAACAACAGCGCCACGACGACTGCGGGGATCGTCGCCAAAACCAGCATGCCCAGCTTGTTTTGCAGCGGATGGCGCAGAATCGCCCAAATATCTTTCCACAACACCACAAAAACCGAAATCAACGTTCCCACGTGCAGCATGATATCAAAAATCATAGGCACATCGCCGCCAATGCCGAATATGTTTTGCAGCAACACCAGATGCCCAGAACTGGACACGGGCAAAAACTCTGTAAATCCTTGCGCCGCACCCAGCACAATCGCCTGTAATAAATCCATTGTCTATCCCTTTCCGTATCTCCCTATTTTTCTAAACCACATTCTAACAAGAACGCAATCAGCATGCCATTTCTATTGCTTACGCTTGCCTTACAAAACTGTAACAAACCACGTCTGCTTTTGCGTTTTATCCCAAGAGCATAACGATTGGCGCAACGTTATCATGCCGTCCGACATCCGGATCGTTCTTGCAGGCCTGCCTTTTTCAATCGCTCAACGCCTATCTTGGCGGTTCGCTGCCGCCTTTGTTTGCAATCGCAAAGGCAAACCACGAAGCCAGCAACATTATATCATTTCCATTTGCGCAAGGCAATCTTGAATCCTGCGCGAAAAACAGATATAATAGGAAAGAATCAAAAAAAGGGATTATGTCATAGTGCGGCTGTGCGCGATTGCACATCCGTCCGGCATCGGAAAGAGGCATACATGAAAATGGGAGTCGTTGGCTTGCCCAACGTTGGGAAAAGTACGCTGTTTAACGCATTGACGCAGGCGGGCGCACAGAGTGCGAATTATCCGTTCTGCACGATTGAGCCGAATGTGGGCATCGTATCTGTGCCGGATGCGCGCATGGATTATCTTGCTGAGATTTATCATCCGCAGAAATTCACGCCGGCTCAGATTGAGTTTGTGGACATTGCGGGATTGGTGAAAGGCGCGTCCAAAGGCGAAGGGCTGGGCAATAAATTTTTGTCTCATATCCGCGAGGTGGATGCCATCGTTGAAGTGGTGCGCTGCTTTGACGATGATAACATTACGCACGTAGACGGCAGCATCGATCCGGTGCGCGACGCGGAAACCATTAACTATGAACTGATTTTTGCGGATATGGAAACGGTGCAAAAGCGCCGCGATAAGGCCGCCAAAATGAAAAAGACAGGCGACAAGCAATACGCGCTGGAAGAAGCCCTGTGCGACAGTATCCTGCAACATTTGGAAGCAGGCGGATTTGTGCGCGGCATGGAGCTGGACGATGCGCAACGTGAGCTGGTGCGCGGCATGTTTCTGCTGACGGACAAGCCGATCATCTATGTGGGAAACATCAGCGAGGAGCAGGTAGGCAAGGAGGGCATCGCCGCGGTAGACGCTTTGGCGCAGTATGCTGCCGGGCAAAGCAACGATGTGATGCTGGTATGCGCCAAGGTGGAGGAGGAACTTGCCGGGCTGGAGGAAGAGGAAAAGCAGCTCTTCATTGAGGAGCTGGGCATCGGGGAATCCGGTCTTTCCAAACTGATCAAAAAATCCTATGCGCTGCTGGGATTGATCAGCTATTTGACCGCAGGGGAAAAAGAAGTGCGCGCATGGACCATTACGCGCGGCACCAAAGCGCCGCAGGCAGCGGGCAAAATTCACAGCGATTTCGAGCGCGGGTTTATCCGTGCGGAAGTCATTGCGTTTGATACGCTCAAGGAGCTGAATGGGGACATGCAGGCAGCCAAAGAAAAGGGACTGGTGCGTTCCGAAGGAAAAGAGTACGTGATTGCGGACGGGGACGTGGTGCTGTTCCGCTTCAATGTATAACGAGCAGGAGGAAACAATATGGCATATTTAGGCGAGACAATCGGTAAATTAGGATTTGGTTTGATGCGTCTGCCCATGATCGACGGCGAAGTCGACCTAAAGCAGACCAAAGCAATGGTAGACTTGTTTTTGTCCAGCGGTTTCACTTATTTTGACACCGCTTACGGATATTTGGATGGAAAGTCCGAAGAAGCAGTCAAAACGGCGCTGGTGGAGCGTTACCCACGCGAGTCCTTTCAGCTGGCAACCAAGCTGCCTGCATGGGCAGGCCCTCAGTCGGCAGAGGAAGCCAAGCAGATGTTTTGGACGTCGCTGGAGCGCACGGGTGCAGGGTATTTTGACTATTATCTGCTGCACAATCTGGGATACGGGCGTTCGGAAGCATTTGATACGTTTGGCATCTGGGAATTTGCGCAGGAGCTGAAGTCCAAAGGGCTGGTCAAGCACGTGGGATTCTCGATACACGACCATGCGCAGGCCCTGGACGATGTGCTGCAGGCTCATCCGGAAATGGAGTTTGTTCAGCTTCAGATCAACTATGCTGACTGGGAAAGCCGCACGGTGGAATCCAGACGATGCTATGAAGTTGCGCAAAAGCATCAGAAGCCCATCATTGTGATGGAGCCGGTGAAGGGTGGCTCGCTTGCAAAGCTGCCGCCTGAGGCGGAAAAGCTCTTTTTGCAATTAGACCCTCAGGCAAGCGCTTCTTCGTGGGCGATGCGTTTTGCGGCTTCGCTGGACGGTTTGGTTACGGTTTTGAGTGGTATGTCTAACATGGAGCAGCTCCAAGACAACATTGCCACCATGCAGAATTTCCGGCCGTTGACGCCGGAGGAACAGGCAGTGGTTGCGCAGGTGCGTACCATACTCGACGGCATCCCGCAGGTGCCTTGCACCGAATGCCGTTACTGCATCAAAGATTGTCCGCAGGAAATTGCCATCCCCGGCATCTTTACCGCAATGAACAATGAACTGATTTTTCACAACACCGAGGGCGCCAAAGCAAACTACGCGTGGGAAACGCGTGATGGCGGCATTGCCTCCAAATGTGTGGAATGCGGTCAGTGTGAAATCGCGTGCCCGCAGAGCATCAAAATTCCCGCAGAGCTAAAACACGCGGTGGAAATGTTCGGGCGCTAAATATGCGCTTAAGGTGAGGAGCGGCTCTGCGCGCCTTACCCGAAGGTCTTGCGATTTTGCAAGGCCTTTTTTGATGCGAAAAGGCGTGTAATTGTGTCCGTTTTGTTTATTAATAAATAACAGAAAAAATTTAATTCGCTCACGCTGCAAAATATCGTGCTGCGAAAGCAGATTTTGCAGATTGGAGCAAACAGGAGGATAAAATGGACATCAATCAAAAAGCACTGGATTTACATAAAGAGTGGGGCGGCAAGATCGAAGTGATTTCGCATGTGCCGCTCAAAACACGGGAAGACCTTTCCATTGCGTATACGCCGGGGGTTGCGGCGCCATGCCTGGAAATCCAAAAGGATGTGGATCTCTCTTACGTTTATACGCGGCGGCACAATCTGGTGGCGGTGGTTACTGACGGTTCCGCAGTTTTAGGACTTGGCGACATCGGGCCGGAGGCCGGCATGCCGGTGATGGAGGGCAAGTGCGCCTTGTTTAAAACCTTTGCAGACGTGGACGCGTTCCCGCTTTGCATCCGCACACAAAATGTAGACGACATTGTGCGCACCATCTCTTTGCTGGCGGGCAGCTTTGGCGGGATCAATTTAGAGGACATTGCCGCGCCGCGCTGCTTTGAAATCGAGCGTCGCTTAAAAGAGGCTTGCGATGTTCCCGTGTTTCACGATGACCAGCACGGAACCGCCGTGGTCACACTGGCAGCGCTGATCAATGCACTCAAGGTGGTGGGAAAGAACATTGAGGACGTCCGCGTGGTCACATCCGGCGCGGGTGCGGCAGGCATTGCCATCATTCGTTTGCTGATGGCGATGGGATTGCGGGATGTTGTCATGTGTGACCGGCATGGCGCGATTTATGCGGGGCGCGACCATCTGAATCCCGAAAAGCGTGAAATGGCGGAGATTTCCAATTTAGACAAAAAGCGAGGAAGCCTTGCGGATGTGATGCGCGGCGCGGATGTGTTCATCGGCGTTTCTGCGCCCAACACGGTAACCGAGGACATGGTACGCAGCATGGCAGAGGGCGCGATTCTGTTCCCCATGGCAAATCCGACACCGGAAATCATGCCGGAACCGGCGAGGGCGGCAGGCGCTGCCGTAATTGGCACCGGTCGCAGCGACTTCCCCAATCAAATCAATAATGTGCTGGTGTTTCCGGGTATATTCCGCGGCGCATTGGATGTGCGAGCCAGTGATATCAATGATTCCATGAAGATTGCAGCGGCACACGCCATTGCGCAGTTTGTTACGCCGGAGCAGCTTTGCGCGGACTACATTATTCCTTCCGCGCTGGACCGGGAAGTAAGCGCGGCCGTTGCGCGCGCAGTGGCGCAGGCGGCACGGGAGACCGGAGTCGCGCGGCTTTAGCGTTCACTTGTCAGGCAAAAAGGAACGCCGCATAAGCGAAAAAAACAGCCTCCTGATGTCAGTTCCAAGACTGCGCAGGAGGCTGTTTCAGTAAAAAAGCAGCTTTAAAATAGGGGAAATACATTGCTGTTAAACCACGCATAGCCAAGGTCGAAACCGTTCAGCACGCCAAACGCCAGCAGAAACCCCAAAACCAGCCAAAGCACTGCCACACCGCCCACTACGCACAACAGCACCGCCCACCACGGCATGACGCGGCGGCGCGCAGGCTGTGACACCGATAATTCTTCCCACTGCGGCTGCGCAGGATCGGCAGGCTCTTCCTCTGATTTTGCGTCCGGGGGCTGATCGGATACGGGCTTTGCGGCTTGCACTGCCTCCGGCATCGTTGTCATTTGAGGCGCCTCGGTTGCGACGTCCGGCGCTTCGGCCAGGGCAGTTTGTGGTATCACGGATTCTGCTTCCGGCGCTTCGGGGGCAACGGCCTCTGCCTGAGGCGGCGGGGCTGATCCCTCCTGTGCGTCGGAAGGCGGCACGTGTGGTGCTGCATCGGTTGCCGGTGGCGCTGCTGCGTCTGCGCGCTGCATGGCGGCATGCAACGCAAGCTGTTCTGCGCGTGCCATTTCCTCACGATCTTTGATTTCTGAAAAGGAAGGTGCTTGATCGAAAATATGGCGAATTTCCATGACACATTGCTGCAACTGCTCTTGAGACAATTCCTCCGAGGTCACGCCATGCGAAACCGCAATGCCGTGAATCTGCTCGTACAGGATGTGCTTGAGCTGCTGCATTTCGTGATTGAATTGCTCCACAACTTCGTGAAACTGCTCGTGCACCAATGCCTTACTGCATGTCTCATCCGTTTCTGCCTGATTTTGCCAGCCGACATCGTAAAGCTGGTCTAAAAAACGCAGCTTTTTCTCTGTCACGATTTTTTGTGTGACACTTTCGTAGCGGCGCGCAACACAATCCATCACAATTTTTTTGATGGTTTGCGCATCCATTCCGACCTCATTCAAGCTGTCGTATAGGATGCGTCCGTAATCGTCAAAAATTCGCTTCAACTCTTCCATGCTCATCCACTCCTTTGCTGATCGAAATATGCAAGCAGCAAGTCTACCATTCTGCCGTAACTGAGTACGCCGTCATCTTGTGCGTTGCTCTTTAAATAGGTATCGTTGATCTGATTCACAACTTCCTGTGTTTTGCCTTCATACTGATCCCAGTAGGCAGCATGTGCTCTCAGATCACGCTTGAGCGCGTCGCTGTAATAGACTTGCAGCTGCGCATAGGCATCTTTGCTCAAATCATTGAGCTGATTTCCCGCATAAATCAGTGCCATTACCACGCCGGAATATTGCACGAAAGCATCCTCTGAAGCGAGGCATGCCAAAAATCCTATAAAATTCGCCTCATCCTCGCGCGCTACACCCATCAGGTGCGCCGCCTCGTGCGCGCCCGTTGCACAAATCAGCAGCGGATGCTGATGCACATTGACATTCGCTTCCTCCGTAAAAGGAATGAAGATGCCGGATATTCCGGCATAGCTGAACAATTCCGAGCTTGCCAATGCCTTGGGGGCGGGAATGTTCCGCGCAAACTGCGGATAAACTTGGCCTAGATTGGCATAGGCGGTGGGTATTTTTTGCAGCGCCGCAAGATTTCCTTCCGGTAATTGATAGACGCCGTCGGCATCCTCCGGAAGCTGTTCGCGCAGTGCGCTTGCCGTCACCGCCAATGAGGCCACCAGCTGCACCAGCTCCTGCGGATCGCGCTCTTTCAGCTCCAGCCCCATAGAATATGCCACCGAAGGCCGTGAATAATTCAGCCCCCACATCATGTAAAACGCGCCAAGCACGCCCCCCACAAAGACTGCCACACTGAGCAAAACACCCACTACGCTGTGCCAGACAGGGCGGTTTCCCCGCTTTAACTGCGCCAGCCCGTAAACCAGAAGCGCCACCAGCGCAGCAAGCGCGACGCATACGATGACCTCTGCGATCGAAAACGGAACAAGCCCCGTGAATGCGCTTACACCGCCGCTGATGCTTGGATAGATACCGTAGGTATATATGCGCTCCACGTCCGCCGGAAACAAGCGGCTCATTTCCACCAGTATGAAAATCACCGGAATGATGAGTAACCACAGCAGCTTGGTTCGTATGGATTTCCAGCCGGTCAATACCGCCGCTCCTTCCATTGTTTGAAAATTGATTCTTTGTATCTTACATTATGCCGCAATGCACTGCGAATTACAATCTTTTTTCGCGTTTTCCATCGGGGGATGCCACGCCAAAATGATTGCTGGCTCGCAAAATTTTCCCCGTGGTGCCGGACGCACCGTTGCGCGCCACCGCAAATGAGGTTTACAAGCTGCGCTGCTCTGTGTTACAATGCTTGTGTAGTATCCACTGGTAATCTTTCAGGATAGGGGGGAGCGATTCATGTCAGGCAACGTCAATGAACTGCTTGTATTGCTGCAAAGCATCATTATTTGGGGTTCGCTGATCAGCGCGATTGTATTTGCGGCATATTATATGCTGAAAATCGTGTGGCGGCGTGATTTCAATGTCAAAAACTGGATCGCGGCAGTCTATTGCATCCTCTATTTTTTTGTGTTTGGTTATGTGCAGACAAACAAGCCCTTCGATATCCAATTCTTTTTTGGGTTCGGATTCATCGTCATACTTGTTGCCGTACTGGAGATCAAGCGCTTCGGACCCTTCCCGTGGCAGCGCTCCGGCGGCAGGGTATAGTTTCCTGCTCGTCAGCTTGGAGCGGGGGAAACCTGCTTTTATTGCTATGGTGCAGCTCACACGCGAGCCGCGTTGCTTGAACCGCTTTTATTGAAAATCAACCCGCAAAATCAGATTTCTGACTTGCGGTTTTTTTATGCGCCCTTGCTTGCTTTCTTACATTTCATTGTTCGTTGACATTCCGGAGCAATTCTCATAAAATTATACTGGGGACACTTTTGAATGCTAAAGTGCTGTTTGTATGGCGCTTGATAAGAAATAATTTATATTTTAAAGATGGGAGAACCGAAACTATGGCATTGGTAAACATGACAAATCTGCTGCAAGACGCGTTCAAAAACGGCTACGCTGTGGGGAATTTTGATGTATTTAATACGACGATGCTGCGCGGCGTGCTGGGTGCGGCACAAAAGAAAAAAGCGCCCGTGATTCTCGCGTATGCGGAGGCTTTTGAGCCTTTCATCCGGTTGGAACACTTTGCTGAGGTTGCGATTGCAATGGCAAAAGACGCGTCGGTACCTGTGGTGCTGCACTTAGATCACGCGGGGAATTTCCCCATTGTAGAACGCGCGCTCAAAAGCGGCTTCACCTCCATCATGATGGATGCGTCTGCACTGCCGCTGGCGGAAAACATCCGCACGACGCAGGAAGTGGTTAAAGCGTGCCGCGCAGCGGGTGCTTCGGCAGAAGCGGAATTGGGGCATGTTGGCGGGCTGGAAGGGCAGTACGAGGCATCGGATGACGAATGCGTCTACACAGAGGTTGAGGAAGCCAAACAGTTTGTTGCGCAGACCGGCGTGGATGCGCTTGCTGTTGCCATTGGCACCGTGCATGGCGTGTACAAAAACGAACCCAAACTGAATCTGCAACGGCTGCAAGAGCTGAAGGATGCGCTGCATCTGCCATTGGTGCTGCATGGCGGCTCCGGATTGAGCGATGCGGATTTTCAAGCGTGTATTCGCGGAGGGATTGCCAAGATCAATATTTTCACGGATCTCACGATTGCGGCAAATGACTGCATGGCGCAAGATGCGGCAAGCAACATTGCGTACATTGAAAAGTGCATCCATGTGGCGGATGCGGTGCAGGCAGTGGCGGCGGCGCGTATGGACGTGTTTGGTACGGCAAACCGCGCTTAACCGGAAAGGAACAACATGTATCAATGTATTATATTTGATGTAGACGGCACCCTGATTGAAAGCGAGGGTACGATTCTCAAGTCGATCGCCAAATTCGCTCAGGTGCATATGGGGCTGTCTTTGCAAGAGAAGGATCTGACTCATTTTGCGGGTGTGTGCACCTCGGACTTCCTCACGCGGATCGGCTTCCCCGCTGAACGCAATGAGGAAGGTGTGCGCCTGTTTAATGAAATCGCGGCAACCTATGTAAACGAGATCACCATGTTTGACGGGATTCAGGAATTACTGGATACGCTGCGAGAGCGTGGCTATACGATGGGGGTGTGTACCTCGCGCAATCGTGCGGAATACGAAGAGGACATCCGGCACTTTGGATTTCAAGAATATTTTCAATACACCGTGGTGGTGGACGATGTGCAGCATCCGAAACCGAACCCGGAGCCGGTGCTTAAATTCTTGAATTTGTCAGGTATGCAAGCGAAAGACTGCCTCTATTTGGGCGACTCCATCAATGATTACGGCGCATGCAAAGCGGCGGGCGTAGACTTTGCGCTGGCGCGTTGGGGCTGCATGAACGATAGCGGTATGGCAGACCCGGAATATGAGCTGGCGCACCCACTGGATGTGCTGCGGGTGTTGGACGAGCAGAAGAGGCAGGCTTAGACCACGACCGCGTGTGACAAGGATGGGCTGATATCTCCCTCTTTTGCTGTGCAAACAGCTTCAGAGGGTTTTTTTGACTGCCGTGAAATCGTTCGGGTTGCGACTGCACAAAAAAATGTTTCTTAACGTTTTGTAACTTTTTTGCAAATTCGCCGGAATCGGGGTATAATATTCCCATGAAAAAACTGCTTTTACTGCTTGCGCTGTGCGGCTGTATGCTGCTTGGCGCATGCCAAAAAACCGACCTCACACAAGGCGCGACCGCCACTGGCTATGATTTTGTGGAGAAGTTGGTCAACCGTGACTATGAAAGCGCATACGACTATGTCTATGTGTACTCTTCGGACGTCAAGAACAAAGAGGACTTTGCGGGTCGCTTTAACAGCATCTATGATGCGCTGCAAATTTCAGACATCAAACTTTCTTCGCGCAACGTAGAAAAAAAGAGCGAATCCGAGTTTACGCTAAACTATACACTGGAAATGAACAGTGCGCTGTTGGGAACGCTCTATTACGATTTTGAGACGGAAATCGTGTCCGGCCCCAACGGATTTACCGTGCTGTATACACCGGATTTGATTTTGCCCATGCTGGAGGACGGCGATCGTGTGCGTGTTTCCTCGCAGACGGGCAAGCGTGGCGAAATTTTTTCTGCCGACGGTGTGCTGCTGGCGCAGAATGGCTTTGCGGACAGCATCTATGTGGATTTTGATAAATCTCCCGATTATGAAACCATCAAAAACTTCCTCGTGACCAATTACGAGCTGGATGAGGCAAAGATCAAAAAGAAATATGACAATGCCGTGGAAAAAGGCTATCCGCTGGAAGTGATGGCGACCTTCCCCAAGGGCACCGTCAGCGATGTGCAGATCGGAGATATTCAAGCGGTGCAGGGGCTGGGCTTCGACAACGAACGGCTCTCACCCATCCGTCACTATCCTTTGCGCGACGTTTGCGCGCATGTGGTAGGGTATGTGGGGTCGCCCAGCGAGGAACAAATGGAGAAGGATCCCACGCTCAATGAGTATTCCATTGTGGGAAAATCCGGCATCGAAGGACAATATGAGGAACAGCTGCGTGGCACAAACGGCACGGCGGTCTATATTGAGGACGATAAGGGAAAAATCAAGCAGATGCTGTATGAAGAAATGAAGCTGGACGGCTCTGACATTTATCTGACCATTGATTCGCGCACACAGACGCAGGCATACACCTTGCTGGCGACCAATTTGGTAGGCGGGCAGACGGGTGCAGCCATCGTCATGAATCCCAAAACGGGGGAGGTGGAGGCGATGGTGTCCTATCCCTCTTTTGACAACAACCTGTTCAATTTTCCCATGCAGGAAAAAACATGGAAATATCTGACTAGCGAGGAAGCGGGTGTGCCGCTGCTCAATCGTGCCACGCAATCGGCGCTGACGCCCGGCTCCAGCTTTAAGCCGTTTTCCTCCATCCCTATGTTTGAAAGCGGGGTGATGACAGAAGGCTCCACGCCGCCCATCAATATTGTGGAAAACAAATGGACGCCTGATCGCGCTGCGTGGAACTGGGTATATCCGCCTCTGACGCGTTATCGCCCGCCAACCGGCGGCGCATATGTGTTTGAAACGGCAATGAAGTCCTCCGACAACATTTTCTTCGCTTATTACGCGATGAAAACGGGGCAGGAGACCTTTCTTGCGTTCCTTGACCGCATTGGCATCGGAGACGCGCCGCAGTTTGAGCTGCCTTTAACCAAATCCAGATACCTCAACGAGGGCTCTGAAATGAACATCAAGCTGCTGGCGGACATGGGATTTGGCATGGGCGAACTGTTGGTCACACCCACACAGGTCGCCAGTATGTATACCGCATTTGAAAACGACGGGGATATTTTAAACCCTACGATCGTCAAGCGCATCGTCAAGACCATCAGTGGGGACGAACAAACCGAATATGAAAACAGCCGTACTGTGTTTAAAGAGGGCATCATGTCGGGCGATGTGCAGGCAACCATCAAAACGGCAATGCGCCGCGTTTTTGAGGACGGGACCGCCTATCCGGCCAAGCTTGCCGGAAAAGGCATCTATGGCAAAACCGGCACCGCCGTAATCGGTGCGCGCGAGCTCAACTGGGTGATCGGCATTGATAGCGCCAACGAAAAAGAATATCTGGTGATGGTAGACTCAAAAAAGAACGAGGGGTCTGTCCCGAAACTGGGTGTGATTCGCGGGCTGATCGATTCGGAAAACTACGATAAAGCGCTGGCTTCTGTGGTTCCGGTAGGGTCGGATCACATTGCGCCGCGCACTTCCGCGCCGGAATCGGACAATGTGGAAACCAACGAGGACGATAACCAAAACACAGAAGGGAACGGCAATGGTGGCGGCGAAGGCGGGAATAATGGCGGGGAACCGGAAAGCGGCGGGGAGGAATAAAGCAAATCAGGCTTTTCCAAGCTTGAGAATATAAGATTGATTAGGGGGAAGTTATGAATCGAGCAATCAAAATTATTTTGGGAATCGTACTGTTTCTGATGGGCTGCTTTTATCTTTCCGTGCCGGTGCTGGGTGCGCTGTTAACGGTGGATATCATCGCGCTGGTACTGTTTATCGTTGGCATTGCGGAGCTGATTTATCTGTTAGCCGCCAAGCATCCAAAGGTGAATTTGATTTCAGCATTGATGCACATTTTTCTAGGACTGCTGCTGTGGGCGGTCAGCGCCTTTCCGACAGAGCCGACGCTTGCCGGTGTGGCGCAAAATCAACTGACCATACTCACCATTTGGCTGATTGTGTTTGGCGTATGGCGCATTGTGCAGGGCGTTTCCCTCAAAAAGAAGGGAACGGACGCTTGGCTGACCAAGGTTTCGGTTGGCGTGGTAGCGTTGATTGCCGTGGTGTTCATGTTTGCGCTCAACGCATTTGCGGCAAGCGAGATTGCGGGCATGGTGATTGGAACATTCCTGATGATCTACGGTGTTATGCTGATTTTTGAAGGTCTGATTAAGGAAGGCCGCCGGCTTTCGGATGAAGAAATCTCCACGCAGCAGAACGAAGCATTCTATGAATTCCAGAAAAAGCTGGATGAGGAGGACAAATGAGTGACATTGCGCAGCCCACACCCGAAGAACTGCGCCAGCTGATCGAGCAGGATCGGGAACGGCAACGCGACGGGGAGCACGACTGCGGCGGCTGTGGGAAGTGTTGCAAAAAAAACGAAGAAGGGCAGGATGCCCCATAAGGATTTCAAAGCGCTTGTATTTAAAACAGGCGCTTTTTTAAAATTCGCCGCTGCGCTGCATCACGTCTTGCAGTGTGGTTATCTCACAAATCGGCACAAAGGGCCGGGGCGCTCCGCAGTCCGCAATGCGCTTTTCATACCATGCCACATCCAGCCATTGTCCGCACTTATACCCCGTCTTCTGATACGTTCCCAGCAGGCGAAAGCCCAGCGACTCATGTAACCGCTCACTGGGGGCGTTGGGCAGCGTCACGACTCCGTATACCGTGCAAATGCCTTGCAGCTTTAAAAGTTCAATGAGAGACGTATACAGCCGCTTCCCCAGCCCTTTTGCCGTGTGTGCCGCGCTGAGATAAACGGACAGTACCGCATTCCACTGATAAGCGTCACGCTCCATCTGCCGCTGGGCATAGGCATACCCGACGATGTTGCCGTTTTGCTCACAAACCAGATAGGGATACGACGCCATAGTCTCGCGTATGCGCGCTGTGAAAGCGGGCAATGTGGGCAACTGCGTCTCAAACGTAATGGGGGTGTGGATGTATTGCGCGTAAATGTCCAAAATGGCGGCGCTGTCTGCTTCGGTTGCAAATCTGATGTGCATGGCGGTGCTTCCTTTACTTAAAACCATTTATTATTATACGCTATTATACGCTTGAAGCCGGCGATAGAAAAGCGAAAATGTTCCAAAAAGTTTTTTTGGAACAAAACTTTTGCTCCTCACGTCAAAGAATCAGGAAGAAAAAATCACGCAACCCATCAGCGCGCAAAAAGCGTGCCAGACCCGAGAGGAATGCTCCGATGTACGGCACTGCAGCAAGCAGCGCAAACAGGACATTTCCGGGAAGCAAAAAAATACACTGGAGGAAAAAATCATGAAGCGTAAGTGGATTGCCGCTTTGGCGGCGGGTGTCTTTAGTATTGTCTTAACATCCTGCGCACCGCCGCGCATACACGTGGCAGCAAGCTCCGCTGCGCCCGCCGCCCAATCTGCAGAAGCCGGCTATGAAAGCGCCAGTGCCTATGGCGGCCTTTCCTTGCCGGACAGCGCTGAGCGCGAGCCACAGTGGAACACCGAGGAATACAGTGCAAAAACGGAGAACGGATTTCATGAGGTTATGCGCAGCCCGCGTTCCACCTTTGCCGCGGACGTGGACACGGCATCGTATGCCAACATTCGCCGCAAGGTGTTGGAGGGGAACCTCCCGGAGCCGGATGCTGTGCGCATCGAGGAAATGCTCAACTATTTCTCTTACGATTATCCCGCGCCGCGTGCGGGCGAGCCATTTTCAATTACGATGGAACTTGCCGACTGTTCATGGTCGCAGAATCGGCTGCTGCTCATCGGATTGCAGGCGGAGCAGCCGCAAACACAGTCACTGCCGCCCTCCAACCTCGTTTTTTTGATGGATGTTTCCGGCTCTATGGAAGATGCAGACAAGTTACCGCTGATGAAGCGCGCGTTTCTGCTGCTGGCAGATCAACTACGGGCAGAGGACACCGTTTCCATCGTTACATACGCTTCGGATGACCGCGTGGTGCTGGATGGCGTTTCCGGCGCGGATAAAACCACGCTGATGTCCGCCATCGAAAATCTGACGGCAGGCGGCGGCACAGCAGGCGCACAGGGCATTCAGTCTGCCTATGATCTGGCGCGCAAGCACTTCATTTCAGGCGCAAACAACCGCGTTATTATAGGCACGGACGGCGACCTCAACATCGGCATAACCAGTGAAGGCGACTTGAAACGATTGGTGGAGCGGGAGCGCGAAAGCGGCGTATTTCTCTCCGTAATGGGCTTTGGCACCGGAAACATCAAGGACAATAAAATGCAGACATTGGCGGATTTCGGAAACGGCAATTACTCTTATATTGATGACGTTGCCGAGGCACGTAAGGTGTTGATCGAGGAAATGGGCGGCACCCTGTTCACGGTTGCCAAGGACGTTAAATTACAAGTCGAGTTTAACCCGCAGCGTGTGGCACAATATCGGCTGATTGGCTACGAGAACCGTTTACTAAACAGTGAGGACTTTGCGGATGATACCAAGGATGGCGGCGAGATCGGTGCGGGGCACAGCATGAGCGCGCTGTATGAAATTGTGGAGGCGCAAGGGGCAGCCGATTCGGGTTTGAAGTATCAGCAGACCACTCCCACGGGCAGCGACGAATATCTTACGCTGAGTGTGCGCTCCAAGCAACCCGATGCGCTCCGCAGCACACTGATCGAATATCCGCTTGCGCAGAGTACATCAGGCATGAGCAGCAATCTGCTGTTTGCCTCTGCCGTCGCGGAGACCGGTATGCTGCTGATGGACTCGGAATATGCCGGAAATTCCAGCTATGCAAATGTGCGGCAGCGCCTTGCGCAAGACGCAGACCTGATGCAAGACCCCTATAAGCAGGAGTTTGCCATGATGGTGCAGGCACTCGTCAAGCTGTCAGGAGAGTCCGACCAGCCGGAACGGGCACGGCGGTGGGAAAATCTTTGGGATACGCTGGAGCCGTAATGCCAATCATTAAAAATTTCATGCTAAGATTAAAAATGACAAACTTGTGTTGACGAACGGGCGATTGCACTGGTATGATGAAGAGGTGCAGGAGGCGTAGTCGGTCGAAGCATTGCCCGTTATAAAGGCAATTTTGCTAGATCATACCTGACATCATCAGTCTGCTTTTATAATTAGACAACTTTGTGATTCACCGCCAAACCGACCCTCCGCACTTTGAGCAGGAAACGTAAAAAAAAGAGCTGCCGCTGATGACAACGGCAGCTCTTTTGCGATTAATCATGCAGACTTTGCCGGATGGCATCCACAATGATACTCAACGTTTTGATGCGCGCATAATGCTTGTCTACGGATTCAATCACGCGCCATGGCGCAAAAGGTGTGTTGGTATAGGCAAACATATCGTTGATTGCCGCGTTATACACGTCCCACTTTTCGCGGTTACGCCAATCCTCCTCGGTGATTTTCCACTGCTTATCGGGGTTGTTTTGACGATCTTCAAAGCGTTTGAGCTGCTCGTCCTTGGTGACGGCAATCCAGAATTTGAGCACTGTTGCGCCCCACTTGGTCAGCATATATTCAAACTCGTTGATTTCATTATATGCCTGCATGATGCGGGGCATGGGGGTGAAGCCTTCAACGCGCTCTACCAGTACGCGACCATACCAGGTGCGATCGAAGATTCCGATGTGCCCGGTCACAGGAAGCGCATTCCAAAAACGCCATAGATATTGATGATTGAGCTCCTCGGTAGAGGGGGCGCTGATGGGCGTTACGCTGTATCCGCGCGGATCGAGCGCACGCGCCACACGCTTGATGTTGCCGCCCTTGCCTGCTGCGTCATTACCCTCATAGCAGATGATGAGCGGCTTTTTTTTGAGATACAGTTTATTGTGCAGCTCGCGCAGTTCGCCTTGCAGACGGTCTAACTCGGCATCGTAGTGCGCGTCGTCTATGGTCTGATGGAGATCGAAATCTTCGATCTTCGCGGTGGGTAACAGATTCCAATCGCGCTGCATGGGTGGTGTGGCATATTCCACAACCTGCTGCTTTTCCTTTTTGGCAAGCGCATCCTTGAGCGCGGTTGCCAGCGTCTGAAACACGGTGGCACGCACATATCGCCGATCTGTTGACGGAACCAGTGTCCATTTTGCATAGGGCTTATCCGTTGCGGTTACCATCAAATCAAACGCCGTGGTCACCTTTGCATAGTGTTCGTTGTTTTGCATGTCCTGTTTGCTGACGCGCCAGCGCGTTGCGGGGTCATCCAGCAGTTTTTTCATGCGTTTTTTTTGCTCGTCCTTGCTGATGTGCAGGAAGAATTTTAAAATCAAATACCCATCGTCCGCCAACTGCCTCTCAAACACATTGATGTCTTGCAGACGGGCGTTGTAAGCGTCCAGATCGTTTTGGTAGCCGTCGTCAAAGACGATACCGGAATACCAGCCGCGATCAAAAAACGCAAGATTGCCGTAGCGCGGGATATGCTTGGCAAAGCGTGCCAGCCATGGCTTGCGCGCCTCGCGCGGTTCGGGCGGACTGGTGGAATACACGTCAAAGCCGCGTGGATCGAGATTCACGATCAGAGAGGACAATGTCTCGCCCTTTCCGGCTGCGCCTAATCCTTCGAAAATGACGATCACCGGAATCTTTGCCTGCATAATGCGCTGTTGCAGCACGGACAACTCACTTTGCAGCGGCTTGATGATCGCGTTGTACGATTCTTTGTCCAGCTTTTGCTTGAGATTGAGTTCCTTTAACATATCGGTTCCTCCCTTTTGAGCAGTGTGGTTGCGGCACTGTATTACAAGGCTTCAAACAGCGCCACGCCTTTGGTACGCAGAGAACGCCAGAGGCCGATGCTGGCGAGTGCAAGAATCACGGTTAGTGCCAGCGCGATATACAGCGCAAACGGCATGAGTGCGAAGCTGATGAAAAGCGGCACCATAGTGAGCACCATTGCTGTGATAACGGCAATCATAACGGGCGCGCTTTGCTTGATGACGACCATTTCACTCGTCCAGTTGAGGTTGACATGCCGCAGACCGTGATACATGCCAAACATTGCGAAAAACACGGAATAGACTGCGGGGGTGATGTACATCAGAAGCACCGTAGGCAATGCGGGCTGCAGGAAGATGCACAGTATTGTGACATCAATGAACGCGACGGGCAGCACCAGCAGCAAGTTCATTTTGATTTTGGTTGCGATAATATTCAGCGATGAAAAGGGCAGACTGCGCAGCAGCCACAGTCGCTTACCCTCCAAAGAAACGGAGGGAGCCGTTGTGCAGGAGAGGGACGTTAAAAAGGACATGCCGATGGGCGCTACCACGGCAATTGCCCCCAGCGATTCACCGACCAGGCCCGGCGCGAAGCTGCCGACGATTGCTTTGCCGCCCACCAGCACCACCACGGTGCCTATGGTCAGCAGCAGCGGTCCGGTGATGGTGTTCATCACGTACCACGGCATGGAGAAATACATTTTCCACTCCCGACGCAGCAGCGCTTTGGTGGCGCTTGCCGCCCGCAGGCTGCTACGGTCATACGCCACGGCTTTTTTGCTGGAGGAGAGCCAGGCGTTAAGCTTGCTGTAAAACTTGGAGAGCACCCACGCAACCAGCGCAAAGGGCAGGATGGAAATGAGCAAATATAAGATTAAATTGAGCACATTTCCCACAATGCCCAGGGAGAACCAGTCGGCAATGGGATAGACCTTGGAGACAACTCCCGCAATGGACGTGGCGATTTCCGCTTGCTGACCGGACGTGGAAAAGCTGCTCATGCCAAAGGACGCTGCCATAATGAGCAGCATCAGCAGGATTGTGAAGATCATGGAGAAGATATTTTTCCGCTCAAATCGCGCGGCGGCTGCCGCAATCAATGTGCCGATTAACGTTGCAATGGAAATGGGCAGCAGCGGTAGCGTCAAGATGCCGACGATCAGCCCGGTCACCAGCAGCGGCGTTGCCGGTACATAGAAGCAGAACACGATGGATGCCGGAACCATAACGAGCGCCGTAAACACCAGATTCATCAAATACAGAATCACCATGCGGCTGGCGATCACGGTACGCGTGCGGAAGGGCAGCGACATGAGCATATCATAGTCGCGGAACTGGAACACCAGCCCATCTACTTTATAAATTGTAGTGAACAGCGTAAACACGCTGGCTGCCATTGCCATAATGCTAAGCAGCAGGTGCATGGCACCCATCGCCGAAAATACGGAGGCGAGCAAAAAAGAATAGAATCCGACCAGAACGGCGATCATCACATACGAAAAGCCGATCAGCACAGTGATGCCGCCTGCCTTGGTGCGCGCCTTGCTGTCGCCTTCGTATTTGAGCCGGTTGATGCGGAAAGAGCTTAAGAAATAAGCTTTGATAAGCAAAAACATTTCATTCATGATCGGTCAACTCCAAAAATACATCTTCGAGACTATCATCCCCGCGCACATCCTCCATGCGGCCTGCGCGCAACAGCTTGCCGCCTTTGATGATGGCGATTTTGTTACACAGCTTTTCCGCCACTTCCAACACGTGAGTGGAGAAGAAAATGGCGCAGCCCTTTGCGCAGATCTCGCTCATCGTTTGCTTTAACGTAAAAGCCGCTTTCGGATCCAGCCCAACAAAAGGCTCGTCCAGCACAAGCAGCTTGGGGTTGTGCATGAGCGCCGAGATGATGACCAGCTTTTGCTTCATGCCGTGCGAATAAGAGCTGATCAGCGAACCCAGATTGCCTGTGAGTTCAAACATACCCGCAAGACGCTCGACCTCTGCGACGCGCTGATCCAGCGGCACGTGGAATACATCGCCGATAAAATTGAGGAATTGCGTACCCGTCATGTTTTCATAGATATCGGGATTATCGGGGATGTACGCGATGCGCTTTTTGCATTCCAGCGGATTTTGCTTGATGGAAATACCGTCGATGGTGATTTCCCCTTCGTCAAAATCGAGTATGCCGACGGCGGCCTTGATGGTAGTGGTTTTACCGGCGCCATTGTGACCAATGAACCCATAGATATCGCCGGATTCAACGTGCAGAGAAAGATTGTCAACCGCCTTATACCCGTTTGCGTAGGTTTTCGTAAAATTGTTGATGTGTAGCATTTGTCGTTACCCTCGTTTCATGTTGATGCGCCTTTGACGCGGCTGTTGGTTTTTTTTAATGTCTACGCCTACATTATATTCCATTGTACTTTGAAAAACAATGACTTTTGCGGTATAATGTACAGGCTGGATTTGCATATCCGGCAGTGATAGGAGTGATGACGGAATCACGGAAAGAGGGAACATGAACACGTTGATGATATACGCGAGTAAGAGCGGTACCGTGGAGCAGTGCGCGCGCCGGATGGCGCAGCAGATGTGCGGCGAGGTGACGCTGGTGGACGCGCGAAAAAAGAGTACATTACCGGAGGACATCGGGGCGTATGACTGCGTGATTGTGGGAACATATATCCGCATGGGACGCGGGGATGCGTCCTTGACGGCGTATTTGCAACGGATGCAGGATGCGCTGCTGACAAAGCCGCTGGGGCTTTTCTATTGCTGCGGCTTTACAGAGCAGGCGCAGATGCAGGAGCAAAAGCTGTTTTCCGAGGCGTTGCGTGCGCATGCGTTGGCGCTGGTGCACTGTGGCGGACGATTGCAACCCAAAACCGCGGGGGAAAAGCTGGCGATTGGCATGGTGCGCAAAGAAATGGAAAAAAACAATGTGCCGATGCCGGAGATCGACGAAGCGGCGATGAACCGGCTGGTGCAGAAAATGTCAGAAGCGGTGTGCGCGCAGCCCATGCCCTAGCGGCGGAGTGGAGGTATTCCACGTGCTGTTGCATGGTTTGACGGCGGGTACATTGGTTTAAAAATAATAGATTAAAGTTTAATGATGATAGAAAAGGACGACTTGAATGTTTCGAGCAGTAACGATTGGGGAACGAGCCGTGATCCAGCCATATCTGGAACACGCACAGGAGGCAAGCAGCGCATTTTCTTCGCTGGTGGGATGGACGCACGAATACCATTATCAATATGCAATCTTGCATGATGTTTTGATTTTGGCATTTCGCTATAACAAAAAACCGTATGTGAAATTTTATGGAGAAGGAGATCTCGCCGCAGCGATTGCCCAAGCGCACGAGCTGCTGGGGGATTTCTCGTTCCATTTTCTAAACGAGGAGATGAAAAACCGTGTAGATGCGGTGTTTCCGGGGCAATATCATTTATCGCCCTGTGAAAACATGTCCGACTATGTGTACCTTACAGAGGATTTGATTGAGCTAAAGGGAAAAAAATATCATGCCAAGCGCAACCATGTGAATAAATTTATGGCGAGCTATGATTGGGAATATGTGCCTGTGACGGCAGAGCAAAAGCCGGAATTGATGCGGTTTTTTGATGAGATCAATACGGAATCGGATCAGGAGCTGGCATTTGAACGGGGCGCAATGGAGGTATTTGTGCACAATATGGAAGCGCTGTGCCTGAAGGCGTGCTTGTTGCAGGTGAAGGGAAAGACGGTGGCATGCGCCATCGGGGAGCGGCAGCGCGCGGACACGGCACATATTATGATTGAGAAGGCAGACACGAGCTATCAGGGCAGCTATGCCATGATCAACCGCGAATTTTTGGTGCGGGAGTTTGCCGACACCACGTATGTGGATCGTGAGGAGGACATGGGCATAGAGGGCTTGCGCAAGGCAAAGATGTCTTACCGGCCGGTGAAACGCCTGAAGATTTTTTGCGCGGGAGAGTAAGAGAAAAAACAATAAAAAAACAGACCACTGGCCGAGCGCACCGTCGGCGAGTGGTTTTTTTGTGGCGCAAAACAGCGCAGACAGCATAAAACACAGAGAGACACAGCAAGGGCTATAAGAGCGCGCGCAGCTCGATCACTCTGCCTAATATCATAATGGAAGGGGAAGGAATGTTGTGGCTGGGATAATAGAGCGGATCATATGCAGGATTGACAGGAATCAGCAAAACGCCGGCGGACTGTAGCTTGACACGGCGCAAGAGCACTTCAGACTGGTCGAGCAAAAAAAGCATGGTGCTTCCATTTTCAATGTCTCGCTGCTTTTGAACGATCACGACATCGCCGTCCAGCATTCTCGGAGCCATACTGCTTCCGCGCACGCGCAAAGCGAAGCAATCGTCCAGTGAATCATAAACACGAGCAAGCTGCTCCGGCTCGACATGGTGCGAGAACGTGCGTTTCTGGATTTCCACCGGGGCTTGCACGTCGAAATCGGCTCTGCCCAGTAAATAGTCAATGGACACATCGAAATAATCCGCAAGCTTTTGTGTGCTTTTGCTGGATGGCACTTTTCTGCCGGTTTCCCAATCGCTGATGGTAGGCTGAGACAATTTTAGCTCGATTGCAAGTTTTTTTTGACCGATACCATAGCGCTCACGTAATAGTTTAATCCGATTCAAAGCGTTCTCCTTTGCCATTCCTAATAGCTATAATATAGCTTAATGAAATATTTGGCAAGCAAAGAAACATGCTGCATAGCTATTGACAAGAGAAACGATAACGACTAATATAGCTATATAGCATTTAATGAGGGAGGGGGGATCGAGAGAATGGACGCCGGATGGCTGAGAGCAATGCGCAAAAGAAAGTGTTTAACGCAAAAACAAGTGGCGCTCGCTATTGGGATTTCGCAGCCCAGCTATGCAAACATTGAGCTTGGAAAGCGCAGCCCATCCGTTCAAACGGCAAAAAAAATCGGGACATTATTTAGTTTTGACTGGACGGAATTTTATAAAAACAGCCCGTCTCGTACACAAAGATACTGGACGAAATGACGAGTAGGGACATATGCGGAAGGCAATGAGTGGACATGAATCCTTAGGATTGGCCTAGCAACATGCAAATTCGTAGGTGTCTATTGACAAATGCAATCGAAAACAGTAAGATATACACAGTGTAAAGTGGCGTAATTAATGGTTACACGGGTTGTTGGTGTAGCACATGCACCCTTGGCGTGAAGTGCGTCCCGAGCACGCGTGAAGGCGCAACAATGACCAAGATATTGAAAAGAAATAAGTGTATCGTGCTGTGCATCTGAATGATTTTACAGGAGGGAGCACAAGAGTTGACAGCATGGATGGGCAGTTGTGGGCACGCCGCGCAAGAGCGGTGTGTTTGTATGGGGAAATTGGGGAACGAATTGATTACGGAGAAACGTAAAAAGAAGAGACGAGGAACTAAATTTGTTTTGCTTGTGCTGGCGGACATCTTTTCGGTGTTTCTGGCACTGTTTATTACTGCGGAGGTGCAACCGGAGCCGTTGATCGACGCGGGGAATGTCGGAAGGGCATTCCTATTTGGAGGAATACTTGCCGCAGCGTTTTGCGGTCTGTTTTTTGTGTTCCGGCTCTATCACAGCCTGTGGAGGTACAGTGGACTTTCCGAAGCGCTTCGGATTTTAGCTGCTATTATGGTGGGCGTTGTGGTCTGCACCGTGGTAAGCAGCTTGTTTGGGATACAAGTGCAGCTTTCGATGCTGTTGTTGTTTTCCTTGCTGATGGGGCTGCTTTTGTGTGTTTCGCGCTTTGGATATCGCTCGATCCGTTTTTTGCGCGGCCGTCATGTGAGTGAGGGAGCGGACGTGCAGCGCGTACTGATCGTGGGGGCCGGTTCGGGCGCGCACATTGCGATTTCGCAGATCTATAACAGCGCTGTACGTAAGTATAAAACGATTCTTGCGGTAGATGATGACCCGGGCAAACAGAGAATGCGTATCCAAAATGTGGAAGTGGTGGGAATGTTGCAGGACATTCCGCAGGTGGTAGAGAAGCACGACATCACGGACATTGTAATTGCGATCCCTTCCATTAGAGATCAGGCACGCATGAACCTGGTTGAACAATGCAAGCGCACGGGATGCCGCGTACGCACCTTGCCTTTTATACAGGAAACGGATCTTGCGACGCCGCAGAACATGCTGAAATTACGTGAGGTGCAGGTAAACGACATCATGTTCCGCAGTGAGATCGAGCTGAACAACGAGAGCGTTCGGGAATATATGCGTGACAAGCGCGTGCTGGTTACGGGCGGGGGCGGATCGATCGGCTCTGAAATTTGCCGGCAGGTGGCGCGTTTGCCCATTGAATCGCTGACTATATTCGACATTTATGAAAACACGGCGTATGAATTGTTATGTGAATTGAAGCAGGAGCTGGGCGAGGATGTAAACATCATGGTGCGCATCGGCACAATACGCGAAGAAAGCAGATTGCGGCAGGTCTTTGAGGCGGCGCGTCCGCACATAGTGTTTCATGCGGCGGCGCACAAGCATGTGCCGCTGATGGAGGAGAGCCCCAGGGAGGCGATCAAAAACAAT
>CAYVTZ010000019.1:0-52658 GCA_964454685.1 uncultured Christensenellaceae bacterium | reverse complement strand
GTTGTGGCAGATGGTCTGCTGAATCTCTTCCGCGGTAAAATCCTGAGACGGCTGCATTTTTGCGATGCCGGCGTTGTGGATGAGATAGGAAACGACCGGGGTTTGCTGCTGCAATAAATCGTTAAGATCGGCAAGCTGCGTTGTTAGATCGATGCGAATGGGACGGACGCGTGAGCCAAATTCTGCTTGCAAGGCACCAAGCTGCTTTGCATCTCTGCCGATGACCCAGATTTCATCCAGCGGTTCGCGCGATAGTTCCCGCACAAATTCTGTGCCGATGCCACCTGTTGCGCCGGTGACGAGCGCAATCGTTTTGATGCTCATACTGTCTTTTCCTCCTTGAGAAGAATACGGGAAAGATCGTGCGCCGTGATGCTCTCGTACTGCGTAGTAAAAAGCTTTTTAAGCGCATACAGATATACAACGCCCCAAAAATAATCTGATAGCTTCAGCGCCGAACCCTCCACAACACTGGACTCCTGCTGCCCTTGGCGGATGATTGCTGCGGTAGCGTGATACAGATTGGATTGATATGTGGTATCTTGCGCGATGTAATCTTTAGTTTCAAACAGCATTTGCGTGTTTAGCACCACTTTTGCCGCATAGCTTTCGTCCTGCTCTAAGCGGGATAACAGTGCTTTGGACAGCTCGTGGATCTTGTGCGCGGCGGGAACCGGCAGTGAGGTGAGCATGCGCAATTCTTCAACTTCCTGATCTTGATTAATTTGGCGGAACACTTCTTGGAACAAGTCCTCTTTGGAAGTAAAATACAAATACACCGTGCCTTGACCGATGCCGATATGTCGGGCGAGATCACTCATTTTGGTTCCGGAGAAGCCGTTCCGTGCGAAATATAGCATAGAGCGGCGCAGTATTTTTTGGCGCATTTCCTCGCGTTGTGCGAGGCACTGCTGCGCAGATTTTGGCATATTGGAGCCTCCTTGTGCCGGCGGTGTGTATACTGCACGGCCAGGTGGACGTGCGTTGTGCAGTGATAAATTATGAATGAATATTTGTTCATTAATTAAAAGTATAGCGGATGCGGGTGGGGATGTCAAGAGGCGGGGCATTTGAAAAAAATTTTTGATTTTTTTTCAAATGCCCCGAATTGTAACGAAGGTGTAACTGTGAAACTGATATTATCCTAATAGAGTATTCTTTTAACGAATACAACAAATCTTTGAAAAGGTGGTATATCAAATGCAGTTTCATTTATCGACAGAATATGCAATGCGCATCTTGAATTACTTGGGCAGCAAAAAGGGAGCGCTCTCTTCTGCCGAGGAATTGGCGGAGTCCCTCGGAATCACGCATCTGTATCTGATGAAAATTATGCGTCCGCTGAAAAATGCGAATCTAATCGTCTCGGTGCAGGGACGGCATGGGGGCTATCGTGCGGCGTGCCCACTGGAGAAAATATCTGTTTACGACATCGTTTGCGCTATCGAAGGGAATGTGTGCATCTCTCCTTGCATGAAGGAAGGGTATCAGATCAAGTCTAAGACGGCGGAGCAACACTCCGGTCAGGAATTTTTCCGGAGTATGCAGGAGCATATTGTGGACATCCTCAAAGATACACGCTTATCTGACATTGCGGCAGCCAATGCGTGAACCGGCATATACGAGCGAAACAAAAGCACACCTCGGTGTGCTTTTGGCTTTTTGTGCGTTATTTTCGTTGCAGGATGGCGGAGGTGGCTTCCGCCCAAGTATATTCGCTCATGTATTCGCCGGAAAAACCCTCCCGCGCTCCTTCAAGATATCGATAATAATCACAGGAAAATTTGCGCGTATCCACACGGCATTTGCCATAGGCGGTTTCGATGAGATCGGGGATGCCGGCGGCAATCAGAATCTGGCGCAGGCGATATAAAATACCCCGATAATAGTTTTTGGAGGTTTCTTCGTCATCTGATTCGAACAGCGCGAAGATGACTTTATCGACGCTGACCCATGCGCCGCGATTGTGTACCATAAACGCCAAAAGCTCTTTGGATTTCTTGTGGCGAAAATCGATGGGTTTGTCGTCTACGAACACATCAAAATCGGGGAAGCACTGGATGTGAACATCGTGCTCGCTGCTGCGTGACTTACGCAAGGGGAGATAACGCTTTTCGTAACGCTCTATGGCACGTGCAAGCTGCTGCGCAGAATAGGGCTTGAGGATGTAGTCGATTGCCTCGACATCCCACGCCTGATAGGCGTATTCATCAAATCCGGTGACGAATACCACGGCGGGCGGATCGTCTAATTCCAACAGATGGTCGGCGATGTTCAGGCCGGTCATCTTTGGCATATCCACATCAAGGAACGCCATATCCACCGGTGTGCGCTGCAAATACGTCAATGCCTCGATGGGGTCGGAAAATGTGATGATTTCGTGCGATCCGTTGACCTGCCCGAGTAAGATTTCCAGCATGTGCAAAGCGCGGGGTTCGTTGTCTACTGCTACGATTTTCATGTTGATTTCTCCTTGGGAATACAAATGCGTACTTCGGTGCCTGCATGACTGGTGAGAGTAAGCGTTGCGTTTTTCCAGTGCATCAGACGCTTTTGCGTGTGAATCAGCGTGCCTTGCGTGCTAGACAGGGCTCTCTGCACGTCAAAATCCGCGCCGTTGTTGCGGATGATGATGGTGATATGCTGCGCGTCTTCCTGCACATATAATGCAATGCGCTTTTCGCCGGGCATGTTTTTGAAGCCGTGCCGGAATGCGTTTTCCACCAGAGGCTCTATACTGAGCGGCGGAATGAGGAAATCGGTGGTTGCGATTTCTTTGACGTAGAGGAGGTCTTTGCCGATGCGTTCCTGCTGAATGCGGACGTAATTTTCGATGAAGTCCAGTTCCTGTGAAAAAGGGATTTCCGCAGGCATCTTTAAAAAATCGATGTTCATACGCAAATACGCGCCAAAACTGGCGATCATCTCTGCCGCTTTGCGCGGCTCGGTATAGCACATTTCCTGAATGCCCGTCAACACATTATACAGAAAATGTGGCTGCATTCGCTGCGCCATGGCGGCGGACTCCATATCGATCACTTCTTGCTGCATTTGATAGTTCCGCTTCAATGCTTCATAAAGCTTTTGCTCGTTTTTGGACAAGATAACGACATACATCAGCAAAAAGGCGACGACACACAACGGCAGCACACTGGACAGGTTGAAAATGAAGAATGCGTTGGTGTTGAGTATATCGATGAGCAGTCCAAACAGGATGATCAGCGTGCCGATGCTCATGAACAGCGCATAGTCGACACCCGCGCGGATTGCTTTGATGTGGATGATGGCAATGTATACGTAAGCCAGCAACACGATCAGAAAAATAGGTGGGGACAAATATCGATAATAGATGGTTCCCCAGTTGAAACAGGATGCGGTTGCTGTGCCAATCAGCGCGATTAGAAGAATATTGCGCCATTTTTTTTGTGTGGCCTGAGGGTACATGGACTCTGTCATAAAGATTGCGCAGACCACGCAGCCCACCGAGCACAACATCAACACGGGAGCGAAAAATTCCATATCGAGAGACTGCGTGCGCGTGCGAAAATCGGGGAGTATGGACAAAACCTTGATGAGGTAGCGCAACACTGCAAGCAGACTGAACAGAAACAAATATTTGTAATTGCGCTTTGTCTTTCCACCAAAGGAAAGTATGAAAAAGAGTACAGCGGAAAACGCCAGATCCGCAAAGAAGGCGATCATGGTAAAGGAGTGGATCGGATAGGCGGATCGGAAGAAGTCATATTGCATGAGCTGAGGCGTCACATAAAGCCCGCCCAGCTCGTTGCGCTGAGTTTCGATCACGATTTCGACCACATCGGATGTGGGAAGGAAAACGGCGTTGTCATTGGTGGCGACCAGCCGCCCATTGGCATAGACGGAGTAATCCGAGAGCATGCCGGACAGCGTAAGGATGAGTGGCTTACCAAGCGGAACCTCTGTCAGCGTCAGCCGATAGCTGCCCTGATGCACATCGGCAGCAGGCTGTCCCATTGCCAGCCCCATCATCCAGCGCCCGGGCACGCGGATCATGGTTGCGTTTTGCGGCGCGCCATGTGCGTCGTGCCTGTATAAAAACTGGTTGGGGTAAAACTCCCATTCTCCATTCAAGTATGTATAGCCATAGGCAGAAAGCTTTGCTTGTGTAAGATTGAGCAGACCATTTTTGGGCATTGCCTGTCCTGTGATGTTCTGATAATTTCCACTGATGAGAGCCAAGCCGAGCACAACTGCGGCTGCAATGCCGAGACAAAGCAAGAAAACCAGAACTCTACGATTGCAGCGACGATGAGATAACGAACACGTCTTAATGAGAACCCGACTCCTTTCCGGCGATGGTAGCATTGCATCCACGCATATAAACATGCGACGATGCAGCCTTACTTTATTGATGTCCATTTTTTGACAGAATAGTCATGATTATGATGCAAAAAAAGGGTTTGAACCAAAAAAGTACGGACGCGGTATGGTTTTATTCCATTATAGAGGTAATAACGTTACAAAATCGTTACACTACGGGAGAAAAATCGACAAAACTATGGGGAAAAAGCGCAGTGATACGAAAAGCATTGACAAGTGGAAAGACGATTGCTATAATCGTGGTGTGCACGTGCACAGATATAAGGAAAATGAGGTGCCAATCATGCTGACATCCAAAGAAATCGCGGCGATTGCCGGTGTATCGAGAGCGACGGTTTACCGCGTGATCAACAACAAACCCAATGTAAAACCGGATGTGCGCGAAAAAGTAATGCAGGTGATTCGCGCGCATGACTATACGCCCAACCCGCATGGGACGGCGCTGGTGAACCGCAAACGGACATTTACCGTTGGTGTTTTGTTGCCCGAAATCAAACAGGACTTTTATCGCACGGTGCTGGAAGGCATTCAAAAGGCCATTGAGGATGAGACCGGAGTGCGCCTTGCGCTGGAGGTATGCACGGCTCCCATTGCGGAGACGGAGGAGCAGGCGGCGTGCGTGGAGCAGCTTTGTGCGCGCGGCGTACATGGGTTGCTGGCGGTGTGCGCAGACGAACCGCTGATCCGGCAGAAAATAGAAGAGAGCGGGCTGCCGTTGGTTGCCATGATTTCGGACATCGAGGCACGCAATAAGATCTTGTTTGTGGGGAACGACTTGTACAAGAGCGGCAGTACGGCGGCGGGATTGCTGCAAAAGATTTGCCGCGGTCCGCAGCGCGTTGGGATACTATGCACCTCGAAGCGGTTGCCTGCGCATCGTGCGCGCATTGACGGATTTTGCGATCGATTGCAGGAGATTGCGCCGGACTTTGAGGTGGTGCGCATTTTGGAAACGCGGGATGACAGCAGCGTAACGGCAAGCGCACTGCGTCAGTTGCTGCGCATCTATAAGGTTAGCGCGGTCTATTGTACGACGGGCGGCGGGATGGCCGGCATGGGAGAAGCGCTGAAAGGCGCGCCGTGCACGTTTATTGCCAGCGACCAAAGCGAGGATGTGATGGAACTGATGCGGCAGCAGAAGATCGCGTTTTCCATTTGCCAGCAGCCGTATTTTGAAGGATATACGGCGGCGAAGGCGATGGTGGAGCACCTGGTATATGGCAAAAGCCCGGCGCAAGCAGAGGTGTTTTCCAAAGTGGAAATTTTGACGGCGGAGAATATGGACTAACTGAAAAACGGAGGTTTACGAACCTCCGTAAATTTAGAACAAAATTGTGCACGTGCACAGAATGAAGGAGGAAGAAAAGATGACAAGCAGAGAACGGTTTCGAGCGGCATTGAACCATCAGCAAAGTGACCGCGTTCCCATTGATTTGGGCGGTGATATGCACAACGGCATCCATGCGGTTGCATACGAGAGGCTTTTGCGGCATTTGAAGGAGCAGGACGACATTGTGCTGTATGACCAGATACAACATCTGGCGCGGGTGAAGGACAGCATCCTGCGGCGCTTGCATGTGGATACGCGCTATTTGTTTGCGAATGCGGTGCAAGACGGTGCGTTTCGGCGTGACGCGAATGGATGCTGGGCAGATGAGTGGGGCGTGATACGCAAGGATGTGGGCCTGTATGATGAAAACATCAAAGCGCCGCTGCATGGCGCAGGACTGGAGGCGGTGCGGGCATACCAGCTCCCTGACCCAAAAGATGCGGCGCGCTTTGCAGGACTGCGGGAGCGGGCGAAACAGCTTTATGAGCAGACGGAGTATGCTGTGATCGGCGGCAATGCGGCGTCGCTCTCCTACCTAACCTCGGAACTGTTCGGGTTTGAAGAATACATGGAACGCATTTTGATCGACCGTGAGGTGATTGAAGCCATGACCGATCGTGTGCTGCAATGGCAAAAGGATTTCTTTACGTGTTACCTTTCGGAGATTGGCGACTATGTGGAAATGGTTTGGATGGGGGACGACTGGGGAACACAGATCGCACCGCTTATTTCGCCGAGCCTATTTCGTGAAATGTTTGTGCCCCGGTACATGGATCTGATCCGGCATATCAAGTCTTGCGCGGAGGTGAAGGTCGCGCTGCACTCCTGCGGCAGCGTTGCGTGGGCGATGGACGATTTTATCCGCTGCGGGATCGACGTGCTGCATCCGGTGCAGGGGGATGCGGAAGGATTGCAGGACGCTTTTGATTTGAAAAGACGATATGGCAAGGATCTGGTATTCTATTCCAACCTGAAAAACCAAACGGTATTACCTTACGGAAGCGTGGAAGATGTGCGGCGGGATGTGCGCGAAAAAATGGATGCGCTGTTTTGTGAGGGCGGGTATATCATGAGCGGCGGGCACAACGTGCAGGCGGATGTGCCGCCACAGAATCTGCTGGCGCTGGTGGACGAGGCAATAGGGGAGATACGGTAGAGCACAGGGTGAGCCGGAGGTTGACCGGAGCGGGATAGGAAGGTTGACCTCTTTGCTTTTTATGTGCTGTTCCGGTGGAGATTGCAGTGGGCATACGGTGTTGTACGAAAACAAGAATGGAGGCTGCATGCGGAAGGTGCCAACAAGCAAGCTGCAAGGTTGCCCTTTTTGCTTTTTGGCGCGGTATGCAGGCGAAGGAAACGGCAGACAGGCGATGGCAGATGGAGGTTCGCGATGTGAAATTAATATCTTAAAAGAAATTAATTTCTAATAGGGAAAATTATATTTTTTTTAGAAATACCTATTGCATTTCTATGTAACATCGTTTACAATGACATTGTATTCAATTTGTTGAATACGTCAATCCCCACCCTTTTATTATTTTTTTGTGAGGAACCGGACGCAAGTCCGGTTTTTCACATTCTCAGAAATTTTATGCGCAACAAGGCAGGGGGCAGCGGTTGACAAGGAATATGCCGGGGTAGTGCGCAACTGCAAAGATCATCTTGCGTGGATGGCGGGCATCGAAGATAACGCTGCATATATGCTATATATATAAGGAACAATAAATATATAAGAGTTTTTCAATACACGCAAGATATCGGGGAAAAAAGCTTGACAGAAAGCGGTTTTTTTAGTAAACTATTTCATGCGCCTGTATGCACATTAGCCCGTGTATGGTGCACAATGCCAAGTGGATGCGCTTTGTGATTGGGACTCTCAAAGCAGAGAAGCGCGGCGACACAATTTTATTCGGAGGATTAAGCCAAATGAAAACATACATGGCAAAACCCGGCGAGGTTGAGCAGAAGTGGTATGTTGTGGATGCAGACGGTCAGACATTCGGTCGACTGGCAAGCAAAGTTGCGTCCATTCTCCACGGGAAAAACAAGCCGGAATATACACCGCATGTCGACACAGGCGATTTTGTGATCGTCATTAATGTGGACAAAGTGGTCTTTACAGGCAAGAAGTTGGATCAGAAAATTTATTATAAGCATTCGCAGTATCCGGGCGGCATGAAGGAAACCAAATACAGAGACCTCATGCAGAACAAGCCGGAGTTTGCTTTTATGGAAGCCGTGAGAAGAATGCTTCCGAAGAGCAAGCTGGGTGCGAAGATGCTCAAGAAATTGCGCGTTTACAAAGGCGCAGAGCACGATCATGCGGCACAAAAGCCCGAAATGATCAAGCTGTAAGGGAGGAAGTTTGAAGATGGCGAAAAAAGAGCAGTTCCTCGGAACAGGCAGAAGAAAAAAATCCATTGCCAGAGTTCGCTTGGTTGCCGGAAAAGGCGACATTAATGTAAACAAGAGGGATCTGGAAGATTTCTTTGGCTATGAAACGCTGAAGATGCTGGTTCGTTCTCCTCTCGTTTTGACAGAGACTCTGGGCAGCTATGATGTTTTTGTAAACGTGAAGGGCGGCGGCTATACCGGTCAGGCGGGCGCAATCCGTCATGGTATTGCAAGAGCGCTGATTAAAGCAGACGAAAGCCTGCGTCCGGCATTGAAATCCGCCGGATATTTGACGCGTGACCCGAGAATGAAAGAGAGAAAGAAATACGGTCTGAAAGCGGCACGTCGTGCACCGCAGTTCTCGAAGAGATAATCAGATGCAGTCAAAAGGTTGTTTGGAGAAATCCGGACAACCTTTTTTTGTTGCGTATTCAGGCACAAGGGAAGCGATGCGCAAAAAAAGGCGGGCGGTGGTGCACAGAATCAGACGGCAGCCGGAGACCGCAGCAAGGCGGCGTCAGCCCAGCCGGGATCGAACCTGCGACAGCGTAGGGATGGATGAGGCGGCGCCTTTTTGTGAGACGGCAAGCGCGGCTGCGCAAGAGGCGAGACGCATGGTATCTGCGATGTGGTTGCCGTTGAGAATGCCGTAGAGAAAATAACCCAAAAAGGTATCCCCTGCGGCGGTGGTATCCACCACATCGACGCGTTGCGCGGGGCAGAGGTGCTTTTCTGTTCCATCAAAATAGATGCTGCCGTCGCCGCCGAGCGTGAGCAGTATTTTTGCGTTTGCGTATTGGCGCGCGATGGAAACGATGATGTCATCCACTTGTGTGCAGCCTGCGATTTGTGCGCCCTCGATTTCGTTGACCACAAAGAGGTCTACAAGCTCCAGCGGTAACGCCAAGATGGACGCATCGATAGGCGAAGGGTTGAGCACGGTTAACATGCCCTTTTCGTGCGCGCTGCGCAGTAGATAATCAATCTCATTGGTTTCATTTTGCAGAACAAGATAATCTCCTTTCGAGAAGGAGCGTAATGTTTCATCAATACCGGAGCGCGTGAGCATTTGATTGGTGCCGCCATAGACGATGATGCAGTTTTGCCCGTTTTCATCCACTTGAATGATGGTGTGACCGTTCATTTGATCGCATTGCTGTACGAAGCGCGTATCCACATGCGCATCTTCCAGCAGATTTTTCAGCAGATTACCTTCCGGCCCGATCAATCCGGCGTGGAACACGTCCAGTCCGGCGCGCGCCATGGCGATTGACTGGTTTAGACCCTTGCCGCCGGGGAATATGGTTCTGCCGGTGGAGTGGATGGTTTCGCCGGGTACGACGATGTGTGCGACATCGTAAACATAATCGATGTTGAGGGAGCCATAGTTTAGAACTTTCATATCATTTACTCTTTCAGATGTATTTTTCGATTTGCTCCAGCATATCCTGCGCGCAGGATTCTGCCATAGGCTGCGTCATGACATTGACACCGCTTTTGCCGAACATTCGTGCTAGCTCTACGGTTTCGTCTGCCGTTGCCTCTACCACTTGCAGCGCTTTGCCGGATTTTAGGATTTTTTCGTACAGAGGATACCAGCGGGCATTACCGCCTGTTTCAATTCCCGCTTGCGGAGACCATTCGATGGCGTTGAGCGCATCCAACTGTAACAAGGCATCCAGATGCACCATTGCCTGCGTGCCGTCCAAGTGGTACATGGTGTTATCATAATGCGCGCACCGTTCTGCAAGGAAGGGAAGCTCGAACCGCTCGAACATCTGCGGGGAGATGAGCGCTGAGATATCGCACTGCACCTGCGTGGTGCTGCCTTGCCCCCACAGAGAGAAATAACCAAACACCATGCTGCCATCCGCACGCGTAAGCTGTGCACAGATTTGGTCGTATGCTGTAAAATATGCCTGCTGAATTTCTTGCAGCTTTTCCAACACCCAGTGCGGCTCATGAACCAAAGCAACCATCAAATCTTCCGCGCCGCACAGCGCATATAGCGTATCCAGTCCCGCAGAGGGAGCGGTTGCGCCGATAAAAAACGCATCCTCATGTGATTTTAATGCGGCAATGATCCTTTGTCCATTTTGCCACCAAATGTTGTTTGCGTCAAATGCCAAAACTTGATCGACGCCATTTGGATTGGGATGGTACCAGACGGTGTCCGTGCCAAACTCCACCTGCGCACCGAGGTATGCCGCCATACTGATGGTGTGATAGTCCATCATGGCGATGGGGATGGTATCGCCGAGGTACACAGAACTTTGCACCTTGGCAAGATTTTCGCGCAGATTGAACGCAGGATCGGTGTGGAATCGTTTGTAGTAAAATTCATCCGTTGCGGACGCTTTCCAGTTGTCGTTATCGTACTCCTTGCCGACGGCAGAATCGCGCAGGATACTGATGTTGGTTAGAAAGCCGCATTGGTTCCACCACTGCATATAGCGCTGTTTGACCGTATGAAACGATTGAACCATTTGATCCATGACGATTCCTTTCTGAAAACGGGAAGCGTTACGACTGCTCTGTGAACGCGACACCTGCCTGCAAAATGACGTTTGCAAAGGGCATACACTCCCCTGTGCGCACAACGGCGCGGCACGCGGGCAGCATCTGCTTGAACGCATGGTGCGGCAGATAACAGACCTCGATCTGCGAGAATTTTTGCTCCAGCAGTGCGCAAAGCGCGGGGTTTTCTGCTTTGATTTCCTCCGCGAGGGTGATCTTTTCCACGCAAAGCTCACACAGAGTGGCTTCCAACGCATCGGCAAAGCGCGGCAGACCGCGTACCAACGCGAGGTCGATCAGTGTGGTATCGTCCGGCACGGGTAAGCCTGCATCCGCGATACATAAGGTTTGGGTATGCCCCATGCGGGCGATGACAGAGGATAGGGCGGAATTTAACAGTTTTGTTTTTTTCATGATGTACCTCAGTATTTTCGATCAATTTCTTCCCGCATGATTTGCACCCAACGCGAGGCATTGTACGGGTTGTTTCCCAATGTATTATTATCCTTCATGATAAATTCGCAAACGCCGCCGAAGGTTTGCTCCACCGCATTTTTGCAGTCGCGGCGCACGACGTCTTCGTTTAGATCAAACTGCGCGAGCGGCGCGGGATGCGGCTTGACGGAGGCGACATAGCGATCGCCCAGCAGCTCGGGCACTGTTTCCCAATTCGCCCAGGGTGACACGGATACTTTGCGCAGATGGGGCAGTTGCTTTACATAGTGAAAGCGGTTGTCGAAGCCTTCACAGCAGCCATAGCAGGACAACCCAAAGCGCTGCAAGATACGTTTATGGTAAGGCAAAATAAATTCGCCGTAGAGATCGGGATTCATTTGTGCGGTTTCCTGCGCATCGCAGAATCCCCACATTTGCTGCGTGGAGACGGCACCCTGCGCGGGCGGCAAATCATCCGTAAAACCAAAGCCGCCGGAGCCGATATAGACATTCCCTTGATTGCCGGTGAGCAGATGGTCTTGCTCCAAGAAATCCAGCATTGCCAGCTTGCTTCGGCAGAGAAAATCGAACATTTGGTGCACCATATCCGGCTCGGTCAAAAAATCGCACATGAAGTCCTCCATGCCGCGCAGATCGACATAATCCCAGCACATGCCCAGCGTCCACCACCATGCATGCATCCGGCGCACGGTTAGGATGCCGCCAAACACGATGTGCGCAAGCTCCAGCACACGGGTGGATTTTTCCTCATCTATTGTGATGCGGGGAGGATGCAATTTTTCAAAATCCGTGGCATAGTGTTCGATTGCTTTTTTGACGGTGTAGGCACCACCGCCTTCGCCGCCGATATGCGTGACAGCAACGCCCCAGCCATCGTCGGTGAAATAATATGGAACATCGAAAAAATCATCGATGACTTTATCGTCCTGAAGTACATCCGCCCAATAGATTTTTTTGCGCAGAGACATTTCCCACACGCGTGCCAGCGGATCGTGACAGAGCAGGCAGGAAGCGGGGATTAGCTCGTTCCAGCCGTTTTCGGGGTCAATGAACACAGGCGGCTGCCTGGTTTTCAAATCGTTGTGTTCCTGCCAGAGCTGCGCTTTGCGTTGCATTTCCGGCCGCAGAGAAATCTCTTTGACGGCATGCGCGAGCGTTCTTAAATGATCGACTTCGCTTTGCGAAAACGCGTAATTACTTCTGATCAGCCGCAATTCGGGGATGCCGGCTGCGGTCTGCATGGTGGCCGGGTCTGTGATGTTGATGAGCATGTGTTCTCCTCCCTGCTACGATTGATGGGCGAGCTGTTGCGCAATTTGTATCCAGCGTTCCACGCGTTCGGGCGCGCCGAACAAGGTGATGTTATCCCGCAGGCATACGATTAGATGGCAATCTCTGGCAACTTGCATCCCGTGGGAAAGCTGTTTACGGATCGCATCTTCGTCAAAGGTTGCGATGACAGAGCAATTCGGCTTCCAGGAAAATACATAACGATCTTGAAGCTGCTCTGCCGCAATTTCCAGATTGGCACAGTGGCTGACGGACACCTCGCGCAAATTGGGGAATGCCGCAAAAATTTGCGCCCACTTTTTATCGTTTGCTTCGCAGCAGCCGTAGGACACCAGCCCGAAGTCGCGTAGGAGGCGTTGCTGATAGGGCAACACAAATTCCGCGTGCATCTGCGGCGATACCTCGGAAAACTCCTGCGCCATTGCGTAGCCCCAGAGGTCTTGATAGCGCACGTGCGCGGGATCAAAATCGGGGGCGGGCAACGCATTGGTGATGGCAAGGCCGTTGGAACCCAGCGGCGTATTTGCCGACATGACATAGCCGTTGTTGTTGAGCCGCAGCAAATGATTCTGCTGCATTTCCTGCTGATAATGCGCGATGCCCTGCGTGAGAAACGCCATTGCATCGTGCACAAACTGCGGATTGAGCGCCATGTCGAGATAGATGTTTTGCATGCCGCGCAATTCGCAAAGCACGTCGATGACGCTGTATCCCCAGCCTTTGACATAACTGTCTGTGTCTGATGTGGTGGGTTTGCCGCGGTGCACAGGCAGGATATCGCCGATGGCATCCGATAGTTGATCGTAATAGGCATCGGCTTGCTTTTCGTCTATCTCGATCAGCTTGGGCTGTTGGAGTTTGCCAAGATCGCCATACTCCACGATGGAAGGATGAAAACACTCCGCGCGGAAACAGCTGCCGGAATAGGGCCGCTTTCGATCCGGCAGCCAATCCGAAAAGGAATACACCAGCGGGGTATACAGATCCGGCAAAAGCACCTCATCATCCGGCAAATGCTCTGCGCGATAAAGCTGGCGCAAGAGGTACAGCTCGTAGGTGCGCAGGAAGGGGTCTGCAATGGTACACATAGAATCGTCCACCAGCTCTTCCCACGCCTCTGCGGGCAGGGTGCACAAAATGAGTGGGCGCGTTTTGCGCAGCGCGTTTTTTTGAGTCCAAAGATTTGACTTTTCCTGCTCCTGCGGGCGTTGCGTATAGGCGAGATACCGTTTGGCAAGCTCGCGCAGACGTGTTTGATCCTTCATAAAACTTCCTCGCTTTGTGTGCTTGCTGTCACGCAGGTCAGCCGTAACAATCGGGCTGGTGCATCAGCCGACCGCCGCGGCGTAGCGCATGACGCTCTCCTCGCTGGCTTCCGCGCGGCTGAGCTCGCCCGTAACCTTACCTTCGTGCATGACGATGATACGATCACTGAGCGCAAGCAGCTCGGGCAGCTCGGAACTGACCACGATGACCGCGATGCCCTGTGCGGCGATTTCGCGCAGGATGGCGTGCACTTCCGCTTTTGCGCCGACATCGATGCCGCGCGTGGGTTCGTCACAAATGAGGATGCGCGGGTTGTTGCTGATCCACCGGGCGATGATGACTTTTTGCTGATTGCCGCCGGAGAGCGACAACACGCCGTTGTTTACGTCACCTGCCTTGATGAAATACTTTTTGACCATTTCGTCCATTAAGGCATGCTGTGCCTTTTTTTGGATGAGTCCGTGCTTGATGACATCACGAAGAACGACAAGCTGCGCGTTTTGCTCGATGGACATTTCTGCGATGAGCGCATCGTCTCGCCGATTTTCAGGAATCAGGCTGATGCCGAGGTTGATCGCGTCCCTGGGTTTTTTGATGGAGACTTTTTCACCTTCGATATAAACGTCGCCGCGATCCAGCTTGGTATCCCCGAACAGCGCCATCAGTACCTCGGTTCTGCCTGCGCCCACAAAGCCGCCCAAGCCAATGATTTCCCCTTTATTGACATGAAAGGAAATGTTCTCAAACTTTCCCTTTTGGGTGAACCCTTCGATGCGCAGCATTTCTTCGCCGGTGGCGGTGCTGACGATGTGATCCGTGCTTTCCAGCTCTCTGCCCACCATGAGGGTGACGAGATCATCGATGGAGACATCCGCGATGTCTTTGGTGGTGATGTAATGCCCATCGCGCAGTATGGTGACGCGGTCGCCGAGGTATTTGACCTCTTCCAAACGGTGACTGACATACAAAATGGTGGTGCCGCGTTCTTCTTTGAGCTGTTTGACGATTTTAAACATGACATCGCGCTGGTCGTTGGTGAGTGCGGCGGTAGGCTCATCCAAAATCAGGATATCCGGTTTGTAATAGACTGCTTTGGCAATCTGGATGATGGATTGCTCTGCGATGCTCAAGGTTTCCACCAGCTGATTGGGGTTGAGCTTGAGCTGAAAGAGATCCAGCAATTCCTGCGTTTTATCGCTCATATATTTTTCGTTGAGGAACACACCGCTGACGCTTTCGGAGGAGCCGAGGAAAATATTGTGTGCGATGCTCATGTTCAGGCACAGCGGAACTTCCTGATGCACGATGGCAAAGCCGAGGCTTTCCGACTTGGCGATGCTGGAAATCTTTTGCGGTTTGCCCTCCATCCAAATCTCGCCGCCGGTGGGGGAGAACACCCCGCCGCAGATATTGATGAGTGTGGACTTACCGGAGCCGTTTTCCCCGCAAAGGCAATGCACTTCGCCCTTGCGGACATCGAAAGAGACATCGTTGAGCGCGGTGGTGCCGCCGAATTTTTTGATGATGTGTTTGAATTCAATATAAGGTTGCATATTCGGCCTCCTTACTTTGCCTTGTTGGACTGCATGATCCATGTATCGAGCAAGACGGCAAGGATGATGACGATGCCGATGAAGCCGGACTGCCAAAATGCCGGAACGCTCAGGAGCACCATGCCGTTTTTAATCACACTCATGATGACAGCGCCGATCAGCGTACCTAAAATGGTGCCGCGCCCGCCGGTGAGTGCCGCGCCGCCCAAAATGACTGCCGCAATGACATCCATTTCGCGTCCTGCGCCTGCTGTGGTGGGAACGGAATTGAGGTATGCGATGCCAACGATGCCTGCGAATGCGCACAGTGCGCCGTTAATCATAAACGCAACGATTTTGACGCGATCCACGCCAATACCGCCCAGCATTGCGGCGCGTTTGTTGCCGCCCGTTGCATAGATATCAAAGCCGAATTTGGTTTTGGTCATGACGATGTGCGCCACGATGAACATACCCGCCATGACGATGACCTGCACCGGAATGGGGCCAATGCTGCCGCCCATTTGAAAGACCCAGCTATCCATTGCGGCGTCGGGGAAGGAACTGAGGCTTTGACCGCCGGAGATGCCATAGGCGACGCTGCGAAAGAGCTGCATGGTTCCCAATGTGACGATGAAGGCGGGCATCCTTGCCTTGGTAGACAAAAAGCCGTTGACGAAGCCGACTCCGAGACCCATACCGATGGTCATGAGGAACACAAGCGTGGGATTGAGACCCGAACGGAACATCATTGCCGCGAACATTGCAGTCGCGCCATAGATGGAGCCGACGGACAAATCGATCTCGGCGGCTACGATGACAAACGTCATACCGATTGCCATGATGCTGATTTCGACCGTTTGACGAATGACGTTGATGAGGTTGGTGGGATTCAGGAATGCGTCTGACGCAAAGGACAGTACGACGACGATGGCGACCAGCACCATGAGTACGCCGAATTCCCGAAATCTTTTCTTTTTGCGCTTTCCCTGCAATTCGATTGCTTTTTCCATACTGTTACTCTCCACAATTTCGTGTAGTGGGGTCGGACATCCGACCCCTCAGGCTGCCGATAAAGCCGCAACCGTCATTTTCCCTAAAAGAAAACTAAGGAAGAAAATGACTTCTGTCGTTGCCGAACTGGCAAAAACCTCGATGAATGATATATTCAATCTCGCCTTTTGCAAGTTCTTGCGCCTTGACTTGCGGCTTTCTTGCCAGCCTGACAAGGCGCTGAGACTTCTTTGACACTCTGAGGACAAACATCCGACCCCTGCCATTTTTATTTGCCGTGCTTATTCCGGCTGTACGCTGTCTACGTTGTCCTTGGTGACCATCATAGCGCCGGTTGCAAAGTCGATGGGCGCATAGCCATAGGTCTTATTCAGGAACATTTCTACCATTGGGTAATAACCCTGCAAGAAGGGATTTTGACCGATGGTGAGCTGCATTGCATTGTTTTTGATGTGCTTGAGCGTTCCCTCTGTGAGGTCGAAACCTGCGCCATACACTTTGCCTTCCAAACCTTTGGAAGCGACGAAGGTGCCGATTGCTTCGGAATATACGTCTACGCCGAGGAACGCGGTGACATCGGGATTTGCTGCATAAGCGTTTTCGATGACGCTGACTGCGCCGGTGAGGTCTGTGCCGATATCAACGAGGGTAAGCTCTTTGATTTCGGGGAATTCTTTTGCCGCGCGGCGGATGCCTTCGGTTCTGGCGATGAGCGCGGTGTTGGTGGGTGCGCAGCTTGCGACGATATAGTTGCCTTTGCCGCCCATCACATCACCGAACATATACATACCGAGCTGATAGCCTGCGTCCTCGTTATCCTGACCGATGAAAGCCTGTCTGCCGCTGTCCGGCGCATCCTGATTGATGCCGACCACGGTGATGCCTGCGTCCTTCGCCTTTTTGATGACGGAGTTGAAGCCTTCGGGATCCCACACAACGGTTGCGATGCCGTCATAGCCTTTGGAGATACAGGTTTCGATCATGTTAACCTGCTCGTCTAAGCTGTTGGGGACAGAGGGAGCCATGACGTCGACGGTGATGCCGAGGTCTTCGCCCGCTTTCTGCGCGCCTTCTTGAATCTTTGCAAAGAACGAGCTGTTCATTGCATGGAGCACCAATGCCAACTTGACATCCTTGCTTGCCGCAGCGGGGGCTGCCGATTCGGTTTTTGCATCTGCTGCCGCTGCGGTCTCTGCTGCCGGAGCTGCTGCGGGCGCGCCGCAGGCAACCAGCGCGAGGGACATCAGTACGACGCATAATACGATTGCAACAATTTTTTTCATTTTTTCTTCTCCTTTTTGTTTTGTATTGCTATTCCTGCCGACTTATGGCAGGAAACTCAAAATTCTTTGACTGCTTCAAACATGGCGACGATGTTTTGCGGGGGAACGTTCCCCAGAATATTGTGCACCTGCTGGAACACGAACCCGCCGTCTTGGAACATGATCTCAAGATTTTGTTTGACGTGATCTTTGACCTGCTGCGGCGTACCTTCGGGTAATATGGTGCGCGTATCGCAGCCGCCGCCCCAGAAGGTGAGGTCTTTGCCGTATTTTGCCTTTAATGTTTTCAGATCCATGCCTTCGCAGGAGATTTGCACGGGATTGATGGCGTCCATGCCTGCGTCGATGATATCCGGCAGGAGAGGCTCGATGCCCCCGCAGCAGTGCATACATAGCTTGATGTTGGGGCTGTGCTGTTTGGCATAGCGAAACAATGCTTCGTGGCGCGGCTTGAACAGTTCGCGGTACATTTTGGGGGACATCTGCGGGCCGGTCTGCATCCCGAGGTCATCCGAAAATCCCAATACATCAATGCGGCTGCCGTAGGTGTCCAGAAACAATTTAAGGTTTTGCAGATGCACTTCGGTGAGCGCGTCCAGAAACTTGTTGACCTTTTCCGGCTCGCCCGCCATATCCGCGATGAAGTTGCCCAGCCCAAACAGCATGCCGCCGTTTTCGTAAAGGCTGCCGCCGAAGATACCATAGAGCGCTTTATCGGTAGAGGCGCGCAGCGCATTCACCGCTTGGATGCGTTTTTCGCGGTCTGCGCCTTCAAAGCCCAGCGGTGCGGGGGGCAACCCTACGGCGCACCACATATTGCCGTTCATATCCTGCGCGAGGGTGGAATAGTCCTCGTCCTGCTTATGCTCCAGCGCAAAGCAGGTCTGCTCGAAGTACAAGCACCCTTCTTTTTGGATGCCGACCATCACGCCATCGGCGTTATACAGTGCATAGCCGCCGTTTTCCTTACGGATATCCACAAATGCCGGAATTTTGATGGGGGTGCCATCCTGAAGCTGCCAATCCTTCCAATAGGCTGCATCCTGCATAAATCCACGTCCGAAGTCCAGCACATCCAGCCCAAACAGCTCGATGATATCATCATCGGGATAGGCAAGCTGCTGGATGAGATCATAGATATACAGCTCTCTTTGCGGTAAGCCCAGATACGCCCGCAGATTTTTGTACGCCTGCACCGAAAATCCGCTGGAGCGGTGTCCGCCGCAGTCGACGGGGATGCGATCGGGTTGTTTGTGATTGAGCGCTGCCAAAACTCTTTCTCTTGAATTCATGATTTCCTCCACTTGTTGTTTTTGGGTAAACAAAACACACTAGACGCGGGTTACGCCTTGCACAATTTGATTGAATTTTCTTGCGTTTGGAAAAGTTGTGTTTCGTGTGGGAACGTTCCCACATTTCACATAACACCTTCTTAGACTATGCACCTAATATATGACAAAAAGAAAAGTGTGTCAAGACCCTTTTTGAAATTTTTTCGGAGGTAGCAATGAAGGCGCGGCAGGCGCGATGCGACCGCAGTTGCGGGCGACAACGGGGTCAGGTGCTTTCGCGCTCAATGATTTCGCCGCGAAATGCGATACGATCCCGTGTGATTGGCTTTTCTTCGATTTTGTCCAAAAGCAATGTGGTTGCCGTTTGTGCCATTTGCTGAATGGGCTGGCGCACCGTGGTGATGCTGGGCTCTACGACGGTACACAGGTGGATATCGTCAAAACCGGTGACGCAAATTTGCTGTGGAACGTGGATACCGGCTTCTTTGAGATATTTGATGACCCCAACTGCGAGCTGATCTGCCGGCGTGATGATGGCATCGATGGGTTTCTTTTTTGCGCATAGCAGCCGCGTTGCGATATAACCTTCGTCGATCAATTCCGCTTGCGCGTCTGCATCGCGGTGGATGACTAAATCCGCATCGAATGCCAGCGCATGCCGCTGCAATGCCGCACAATAACTATCGAAACGCGGTTTATCGATGTTATGCAGACTGGGAAGATTAATGAATGCGAGATGTCGGCGCCCTTTGGAGACGAGCAGATCGACTACATCGCTCATGCCGCGTGTGCCATCAATGGCGACAAAGGAAATCTCTTTGTTTTCCGCAAAAATCTGGTCCATAAACACGACCGGAAGCGTCTTGGAAAGATTACAAAAGTAACGTTCGTTGCGCTCCAGTTTTTCTTGCGCAAAATACAGCAGACCGTCTATACTGCGTCCCAAAAGATGCTCGGTGAAGCTGATTTCGTTTTCCACCGAACGATTGGTATCACAAAGCAGTACCATATAACCGCGCTGGATGGCGCTGCGCTCGATCTCTTTAAACATTTGAATGTAAAAGGCATTGGAAGAATCCGGAATCATCACGGCGATCATGCGGGATTTTCCCGTGCGAATACCGGAGGCGAGCGCATTGGGAGTGTATTTTAATTCTTTGATGGTTTCCTCGACCCGCTGGCGCGTTTGCGCATCCACATAGCCGTCGTTGAGTACGCGGGAAACGGTAGATTTGGAAACACCTGCCTTTTGAGCGACTTCTTTGATGGTTGTCATAAGAATCCCCCCTTCTTTGGACGCGCGTGAATATGCTTTATTCTTGCACAAAGCCGGACGGACTGTCAAGCGTGAGGAGAGGGATTCGCAAAAGAAAATTTTGTTCGATTAAAATGTACGTAAATGGTTTATGAATATAATACCTACCAAGGCAATATGTTTTTTTGAGAGTTTGGAATGAGGTAGGCTTTGGATGCCGCGCGGGTGCGGGGCATTTTTGTCGGTACAGTGAGGAATGTATCCGGCGAACATCATAGAAAGTAAGGTGAGAATCATGGCTGAAAAATTTTGTCCCGGATCGATCAACATCAAAGGGACGCCTACTTTAAAGGTGAAAACCTGTCCGCAATGCGGCGGCGAGATTGAGCTGTTTTCCACAGACAGCAAAATTCCTTGCCCCAACTGTGGATTTGAGGCGTTTAATGACATTATTTCCTGCATTCGCTGGTGCAGTTTTGCACGGGAGTGCGTGGGTGATGAAATGTATGAACAGTTGATGAGCAAACCGGAGGAGCAACCGCCGGATTTGGGCGATACATACGCCAATCCTTGAGCGTAAGCAGACACACGGGGCACCACTCTTTGACCCGGCCCCGGAATTTGCGGCATGATTCATTCAAAACAGGAGAGCAAGCATGAGTAACATCAAGTTTTGTCCGGGGGCGGACCGCATGAACGGTACCCCACAGCTTTTGACCAAGCAGTGCGACTGCGGCTATGAGATCGAATATTTTTCGACGGATACGCTGATTACCTGTCCGCAATGCGGCAAAAAATGGGATGTGGCCGCGTCGCGCAGCATTGCCTTTAAAGGGGAATGAGGCGCTTTTGACATACTCTTTGCGGCGTGATATGATGGACTTAAATTTTGCAATAGGCGGACAAGCGTCCTTAAGGTCGAACGGAACAAGGGGCGCGGGGATATGCCGGTGGGGGTATGAATATGCGGGTATTGATATTAGGCGGCGCGGGATACATTGGAAGTCATACCGTGCGGCGGCTGTTGGAGCAGGGGCATACGGTGGCGGTGGCAGACAGCTTGGAAACGGGATACCGTGCGGCGCTGGATGCGCGCGCGGCATTTTATCATGGAGACATTCGTGACGCGGCGTTTTTGGAACAGGTGTTTGCGCGTGAACGCGTGGATGCGGTGATTCACTTTGCCGCGAACTCGCTGGTGGGGGAGAGCATGACGAACCCGCTGAAATATTACGACAATAATGTGGGCGGAGCGATTGCACTGCTGGGAGCGATGCGCGATCACGATGTGCGAAGCATCGTATTTTCTTCGACGGCGGCGACCTATGGGGAACCGCAGAGCATTCCGATTTTAGAGAGCGACCGGACGCTGCCCACCAATCCGTATGGGGAGACCAAATTGGCGATGGAGCGACTGTTCCATTGGGCGGACGCGGCGCACGGCATCCGGTTTGTTTCTCTGCGGTATTTTAACGCGGCGGGCGCAGACGCGAGCGGCGACATTGGCGAGGCGCACAAACCGGAAACGCATTTGATTCCGCTGGTGCTGCAAGTGCCGCTGGGGCAGCGCGAGTCCATTACCATATTCGGAACGGATTACCCAACGGAGGACGGCACGTGCATACGGGACTACATCCATGTGAGTGACCTTGCGGAGGCGCATATTCTTGCCATGCGATATTTGGAGCAAGGCGGCGTAAGCGACGTCTTTAACCTGGGGAACGGCGTGGGATATTCGGTGCGTGAAGTGATTGAAGTGGCGCGGCGTGTGACGGGGCACCCCATCCCTACGCAGGAGGCGACGCGCAGAGCGGGAGACCCGGCGCGGCTGATCGCGTCCAGTGAAAAGGCGGTTTCGATTTTGGGATGGAAGCCACAGTTTGCGCGGCTGGAACAGATTGTGCAATCGGCGTGGAACTGGCACAGCACACATCCGGGCGGATATGTGGAGTAAGTAAAAAAATCTGTAAGAATGTCAATAAAATGAGTGCCGATCCTGCGCAACATCGCAATCGGCACTCATTGTTGTTTTATTTTGACATGCGCGCCACGAGATCGGCATAGAGTGGCGTGGGCAAGCCAAAGCCTCCGGCAACCTCCAGCAACTGCCCTGTCACATAACCGTTTGCCGACAAAAAGGCAACGGCATCCCCCAACTCGTCCGGCTGCGCCATGCGCCCGGCGGGGACGTGGCGTAACATGGACTGCTGATACTCCGGCGTTAAGTGTTTCATGACCGCACCGGTAGCCACAACTCCGGGAAGAACGGCATTGCAGCGAATACCGTAAAATGCCTGCTGCGCCGCGACCATTTTAGTGATATGACAGATGGCTGCCTTTGCGGTGCCATAAGCCATTTGTGTCATATCCGGAACGTGCGCCGCGATGGAAGAGATGTTGATGATACATCCACCGTTCTTCTGCATGGAGGGCAGGACAAGCTGCGTAGGCAACAGAACGCTTTGAAGATTGACGTTCAAGAAACGCTCAAAATCATGATAGTCTATGTGCGCGACATCCAAATCTTTTTTTGGATTGGTATACCCGAAGTTATTTACAAGAATATCGATGCGACCTTCTTTTTCAAGCACTGCGGAAACCATAGGAGGGTATGTTGCCTCGTCAAACGCGTCATAGACGATGGGTGAAATTTTCAGACCATCTCGATTGCACTGCTCTATTTTCTCCTTTGCGGCATCAATGTCTGTTTGTATGGAGGAGATATATACGGTTGCGCCCTCGCACGCCAATCTATGCGCGGCTGCCCATCCAATCCCCTGAGTTGCTGCGGTGATCAATGCTATCTTATTGTTCATTCCGGTTGCTTCCTTCCTTTGAATGCGTATTTTTGATATTAAAGAAACATTATACTCCGTTTCATGAATTAGTCAAACCGGCAACCCGCAGACAACATGCGCCACGCTATATTGCTTCCACCCCATGCTCGCCGGTGCGGATGCGCACGACATCCTGTAAATCTGAAACAAAGATTTTACCATCACCGATGTTTTGCGTTCCCGCGGTTTTTAAAATGGTATCGACGATGCGATCCACCCATTCTTGAGAGGCGACAACGATTTCGAATTTGATTTTTGGCAGCATATTCAAGTCTACGGTGTTGCCGCGCACGACCTCGCCCCAGCCCTTTTGGGCGCCGCAGCCCATGACCTCATAGACAGTGATGCCGCATACCTCGATTGCGCTTAAGGCTTCTTTGACATCCTCGTACTTTTCCGGACGGATGATTGCTTCGATTTTTTTCATGCTGTGACCTCCTTTTATTCCAGCCCATTGAAGGACGGATAGGCAGACTCCCCGTGCTCCGACGCATCCAGACCAATTTTTTCGTCTCGTTCGCTGACGCGCAGCGGTGTGATGGCGCGCACGATGCCAATGCAGATCAGTGTGCCTGCCACGGCGATGCCGATGGTGACCAAAATGCTGACGATCTGTGCCTGAAACAGAGCGGTTTCCCCGAACACCAGACCATTCCAACGGGCGACAGGGTTGATCTCTTTCATGGTAAACAATCCTGTCGCAATGCCACCCCAGATTCCGCCGATGCCATGACAACCGAACGCATCCAGCGCATCGTCATATTTGAGACGGTTTTTTACAAACGCGATCATAAAATAGCAGATGGGGCTGGACAACACGCCGATAATCATGGCTGCCCATATGGGAACAAAGCCTGCGCCCGGTGTGATGGCAACCAGCCCTGCCAGCATGCCGGTTGCCGTACCCACAGCGGTGGGCTTGCCCGTGCGCAGGACATCAATCATCATCCAAGAGAGCATCGCGCAAGCAGCGGAAACATTGGTGGTCATCAGCGCATGTGCCGCGAGCCCGTCTGCTGCAAGCGCACTGCCTGCGTTGAACCCGAACCAGCCAAACCACAACAGGAAGGCGCCGAGCAGCACAAAGGGGATATTGTGCGGGCGATAGTCGATGGCGGGATATCCTCTGCGCTTTCCGAGGAACAGAACCAGAATCAGGCCGGTGACGCCGGAGCTGATGTGCACCACATTGCCGCCGGCGAAGTCCACTGCGCCCAGCTCTGCAAGCAGACCGCCCTCGCCCCAAACCATGTGCGCCAAAGGATAATACACGATCAGCGACCACAGCGCAAGAAACAACACGAGCGCTTTGAACTTCATACGCTCGGCAACTGCGCCGGTGATGAGCGCGGGAGTGATGATGGCGAACATCATCTGAAACGCCACGAAGGCATATTGCGGAATGTGCGGTGCATAGCTGCTTGGTTCGTTGCCGATATTGTGCAGCGCAACGGCATCCAGCGTGCCGATCCAGCCGCCGGTATTGCCGCTGAAGGATAGGGAATAACCAATCAGCACCCACATGACGGATGCCAGCCCCAGTACAAAGACGGAGGACATCATGGTATTCAGCGAATTTTTACGGCGCGCGAGCCCGCCATAAAAGAAGGATAGCCCCGGCGTCATCAGAAAGACAAATGCCGAGCAAATCATGATAAAACTTGTGTCACCTGCATTCAACATGGCTTTTTCCTCACTTTTCTTTAAAATTATATCAACCGCCAAAACGGTAGATTAAGAAATAAATAAATTTATGAATTTCATTTTATCACAAAAAATGATTAAATCAAGTGAAAAATGCAAGATATATGAAATTTTTAATATTAAAAATTTCATATTGTGCGAACGAGTGGAGGCGGCGTTACGGAGAAACGACCGCGTGGGAGCATGGAAATGCCGCATAAAAAAGACCGTGGCCCCGGGTGGGGGCACGGTCAGGCTGTTGGGAAAGCCGCTTTGGGATTTTTATTGATCGTCTGACATTGTGGAATCATTTTTGCGCATGGCCATCGCTTCGTGCATGGTTTCAAAACCATCGTCCATATAAGTGGAATCGACGCGCGTATCCTGCTTGGAGAACTGAAATACATGTTTGATATTTTGATAGGAACCAAACATCAGCGCTTGGTCGCCGACGCGCAGCGTAAGATCGCCGTGGGCGACTTCGACTACTGTTTTCCCGCGTTTGACGAAAATGAAGTGGATATCAAACTGCTTGTTGAGCCGGAGCTGCGCGAGAGATTTGCCCTCGAGATCGGGCGGCATTTTGGCGATATAAACTTCAGCGATCACGCCTTTGGCAAATTCATCCAGCACGATAATGGGATTTTCCTGCCCACGATAAAAAAAACGACGGCTGAGGCGCTCCACGCCATCGTTGAACAGATCGCGCGTGAAGGGAATTTTACGAAACAACATGAAGGCGATGAACACAATACTCATGATCACGAGAGAATCCCACAGCATAGCTGCTTGCTGTGTATTGAGCGACATGACGACATTGACGATGACCGTGACGACGGTGACGGAAAACACATAGCCGAACATCATGACAAATTTTGCCAGCTTGCGGCGCGATATGGTAGACATCGTTAATTCGCTTTCGCGCGTGGTATATCCGCTGTTGGTGAGCAATGAGATTACCTGAAAATGCGCTTTTTCATACTTGAAACCTGTGACGCGAAACAACACCGTGAAAACGTCGATCATGAGGATGTACGCGAGCGCGACACCGACAAACATGGCAAGTGAATTGGAAAGAGACATAATCAGTCACCCCTTCAAGCATTTTTTTGCGTGGTTCTTGAGGTTTGTTGAGCGGCATTGCTCAACGATAACAGTATAACCGAAGCATGGGGCAGATTCAAGGAGTAAAATAAGACCGCGATGCGAACGCGACCGCGGTCAAAGCAAGCAAGAAGATGTTGGGCGGGCTGATTTAGTCCGTTTTGAGCTGACTGAAGCGATAGCCCAAGGCTTGACCGCGCGCGGCGGCAATCTGCATCATCTGCGTGATTGTGACCAGTTTATAGCCCTGATCGCTTAGCTCTTTGATGATGCGCACATATGCGTCTGCGGTGGATTCATAAATATCGTGCGATAGTACGACCGCGCCATTTTTGACCGCGCCCATTACATTGTTATAGACGATATCGGCATTGCGATTCTCCGGCTTCCAATCGTTGGGATCGACGTTCCACATGATCTGCTCCCTGCCGATTTGCTGCGCGAGCTCATCGCCGCATGCGCCATAGGGCGGACGATCTATGATGGGGCGTACCCCTACGATAGAAGCGATCACCTCGTTGGTTTTGCCGATTTCGTTGGTCATGACCTCATCGAGTGTTTGTTTGGTGTAGTCCAAATGCTTGTAGCCATGCGTACCGATATCGTGACCTTCCTCATAGGTGCGTTTTAAAACATCAGAATACTGTTCTACACGCTCACCCGGCAGGAAGAAGGTTGCCTTGCCGCCCACGGATTTGAGCGCGTCCAGAATTTTGGGCGTATAATTGGAGGGGCCGTCGTCGAAGGTCAACGCGATCACTTTATCGTTTTGCACGTCAATGCCGTCGATGGACTTTGGCTGCATATAACTGCTGTCCCACTTGGTGAGCTGTTCCGGCAAACCTGTGCCTTGCGGCGCGGTGGATGCGGATGGATCCTGCGGGGCGGTGGATGCGCCGGGGTCCTGTGTGGGCTCTGCGATGGGATCGTTTTGCAGAGCGGCTTCGTACGCGGCGGTGGCATAGCCGTCGATCTGATCGCGCACGTCCAGTTTTAAATAAGCCGCAAGATCTGAGATGGGGATGCTGACGGTAAGCGTGCCTGCCCCGGCGGGGGCAACGATATTTTTATTAAAGAAAAAGATGATGTTTTCGGGGGTCACCACAAAATTACTGAAATTTTCACCGGAAGGTTTGGTGCCTTGCGTGAGCAGCGCTTCGTCCAGACACTTTTGCACGATTTCATTGCGCAGCAATGACTCCTGCACCAGATTGGAAAGCTGATCCAGATAGTTTTGTGAGGAATCGAACAGATCGTCCAGCGCCATACGCTTGCCTGTTTCGGTATCCAGCACAAGCGTGGAGATATAATCGGTACGTTCCAGCTTATCGGTACTGATGTTTTCAGAAAATTTTACGCTGAACAATTTGCCGTTCTGCGAACGATATGGCTTATAGGTCATACAATAGGTGCAGATAAATTCAGGCTTGCGCGTGTGCGTGGACTGCGCCTCCTGCGTATAGCTTTTGATTTGCCCGTTGACAAAGTTGGAGATGGAGGTGGACACCGGCTCGTTGCCGGTGAGCGCGGGATAATGCGCGTCTACATAGACGTTGCTTTCCGTTTGATAAATCTTCTCCTCGGAAACGCCGTCCATTGGCTCGGTGGCAATCTTTTGTGAAAGCTTGGAGAAGGTTTCCTCCGTCATCACCTCACGCGGCTGCACGGATTCTTCTACGGTGCTTTCCTTTTGATTGAATAGCGCGCAACCCATGACGCTGACGGACAAAAGCGCAACCAGCGCGGCGATTGCTGTGATTTTTCGTATGATCATAAATAGCCTCGATTTTATGGATTTCATCCGACTGCTACGGAATTACCCATTATTATATCATTTTTGCAGAAAATTGTGTGAACATTCTGTGAAAGGAGCGGAGCATGTTGGCTTGGGAAGCAAACAGACATCGGCATACGCCGATAAAACAAAACCGCTCCTTCCCGAAAAAAGAAGCGGTCAGGCTGTCGATAAAGCCGCAACCGTCATTTTACAAGCGCGAATAGCATTTGCAAAATGACTTCCATCGTTGCCGAAATTGCAAAAATCTCGATGAATTGCATATTCTATCTCGTCTTTTGCAATTTCTCGCGCCTTGACTTGCAGCTTTCTTAACAGCCTGACAAAGCGCTGAGACTTTTTTGACACTCACACCGCTCCTTCTCGAAAGAAGAAGCGGCTTTTTGCGTGTTAGAATAACTGAGACAACTGTACCGCGGTACCGCTGAAGCCGCCGCCTAAGGTGAAGCTTTTTGCCTTATCCCATGATGCGGGCACCTCGAAATAAAGGCTTGCATTGCTATCATCCGAGAAGCCGATCATACTGCAAGAGATTTGCTCGCCATCCTTGAGTGCATAACAGCGTTCGCCATCAATGGAAAAGAAAGCTGCCTGCATCGCGTCTGCATCCGGCGCGTCCGCGCGAATTCCGACCACAAGATAGACGCGGCCACCCGCAGGCGCGGGGAGACCCTCGACGGAGTCCATGAGCTTTGCCTTGGTTACTTCATACGTTTTGCCATTGATGAGGAGGGGGTCTGCAAGAGAGCAGGCACCAAGCAGCGCTGCGCAGAGTATCACAGTAATCAGGATGAGAATTTGCTTTTTCATTGGCACCACCTGTGTATTTGATTGTTTCTATCATACCGTGAAATGATGGAAAATGCAAATAGATCGGCCTATATTTTTGCAGGAAGATTCCGAGCCGTGACGGAATCGTTTTGTGGCGAGCCGGGCAGAAAAGGTGGGGGAGAGTGCAGCGTGACCGCGCCTGTACAACGCGGAGGGCTTGCGATAAGGCATGAAATGGTCTAGACTGGAAAGAAAAGACTTTGCACCTGTGGAGGCAACGCGTGAACTGGAAACGACTGGCAACAGAATATGGATTTGCCGACAGTGCTTTTACCCGATGGGAAGGTAAGGTGTGCTGGGTTTTGGTTGCGCCGTATTTGCCTGTGCGCAGGGCGGAGCCGCCGGAAATCGCACTATCGGGATATTATGTGGTGGCGCAGCAAAGCTATCTGAACTTGAAAAAGCTGCAAGAGGCGCTGCGGGAGCGGGGTATGGCATCGGAAGAATTTCGAGAGCATCACATCAAACAGATTGCCGCGCAGACCGGCGGGCGCCCGGGGAAAAATACGTTATACATACATCCGGAGTATGGATCGTTTGTGCATATTCGCGTTTTGGTATTGGAGAGCGGGGGCGCAGAAGTGTGTGCACAGCCGCAGGACGGGTGCGGGTCGTGCACGAGGTGTGCGCAGGCGTGTCCGGTGGGGGCGATCGATGCGGCGGGATTTCATCGGGAGCGATGCGTGCGGGAATATTTGACGCAGGACGAGATGCCGGAGTTCATGCGTGGGCACGTTTATCAGCTTTATGGCTGCGAGCGCTGCCAGACCTGCTGCCCGCACAACAACGGTGCGCAGCAGGAGGGCATCCGGCTGGATGCAGCCGAGATTTTAAAAGGGAACATGCACGCACGACTCAAGGAACTGGTAGGCGTGAACTATGCCAAGCGGCGGTATTACATCAAGCAGACATTACTATACTGTGTGCGCAATCGCATGGTGGCGCTGCTGCCGGAGATTGAGGCGCTTGTGGAAGATGCGCAATGCGGCGAGACGGCGCAGTGGGCGGCGCAGCGGCTGCGGGGGATAGCGGGCGAGACTTGACCGCTTCGCGTTTTTCCCGGTGTTTAAGCGCAAGGCGAAATCAGGAGGTTTGCTGCGACGCGTACGCCCTTAAGAATCCGCAACGAGGTACAATGGCGACAAACTTGGTTTGTGAGGATGGCGGTGGGCTTGGTAAATGGGGAGATGACGAAGCTTCTAAGCTAGAGCACCATCAGGCGCAGCCGGCAACAGACCCTTATCCGGCTTGTGCAAGCCACCGGTGAAGCCGGCGGTGGTGATTGCGAAAACACGGGAAGCGATTAGAAACAATGCGGCTGCGTTGCCGATGGCTCAAGCAAGTTCCGGCATGACCCCAAGGTGTGCTCTGTTGATGGCAGGCTGCCGTCATGTGACACCGGCAATCATGTGCAGTCGTGCGGACAGAGGGGCTGTGTAAAGAAAATTTTTTTAGGGGGTTGCATCCGAGCGTAAAATGTGCTAACCTATCAATCAGAAAAACGAATGAAGGAACTGCCACCGGGTAGAAAGTGCGATTGCACACGTGGATACATCAGTAGGTCTTAGAAGATGTATGCTGCGGGTGCTATTTTTTTTGGAGGTTATAAGGTATGAGGAATCCTTTTGGGGCATTGACAAAGTTTGAGCGGGTGCTGTGGCTGATTTCGCTGGGCGTGATTGTTGCGGCGTTTGTGGCGGTGGGCGGCGACACGCCTACGTTGATTGCGTCGCTGGTCGGCGTGACGGCGCTGATTTTTGTATCCAAGGGAGACGTGTTCGGGCAGATTTTGATTGTGGTGTTCAGCGTGGTGTATGCGGTGATTTCCTTTTCACTGCAATATTATGGCGAGATGATTACCTATTTGGGCATGTCGGCACCCATTGCGCTGGCATCCGTGGTGACCTGGCTGCGCAACCCATTCAAGGCGGCGGAAGTGAAGGTGAACCGCTTGCCCATGTGGGAATGGGGGCTACTTGCGGCGCTGACCGCGGGCGTGACGTTTGCGTTTTATTTCGTTTTGGCGTACTTCAATACGGCGAACCTGCCGGTGAGCACGGTTTCGATTGCGACCAGCTTTCTGGCGTCCTATCTGATGATGCGGCGCAGTCCATATTACGCGCTGGCATATGGCGCGAACGATGTGGTGCTGATCGTACTGTGGGGTATGGCGGCGTGGGCGCAGCCTTCGCTGCTGCCGATGGTGGTATGCTTTGTGATGTTTTTGCTGAATGATCTTTATGGGCTGTTTAACTGGTCGAGGATGCGGGAGCGTCAGGCGCAGGCCTTGCGGCAGGCAGAGTGAAACCGGAAATTGAGCGTTGACGGGGCAGTGGAATTTTGCTACACTATAATAGGATATCGTTTTTCGGGGAGATTCCCGCGGGCGATATCTTTATTTTTTTCACTGAGAAAAGGAGATGTGACGTATGCCAGGAGTAGTGGTATTTGGGGCGCAATGGGGTGACGAGGGAAAAGGACGCTTTGTAGACTTTTTGGCTGCGGACGCGGATGCGGTCGTGCGTTATCAGGGTGGCAACAATGCGGGACATACTGTGGTTGCCGACGGCGTGACATACAAGCTGCATCTCATTCCTTCCGGTATCCTTTCCAAAGGGCGCGAATGCGTGATCGGAAACGGTGTTGTGATCGATCCGGCGGCGCTGCGCGAGGAAATTGCCTATTTAGCGGAGCGTAATGTAAGCGTGGAGTGTTTGCGCATCAGTGATCGCGCACACATGCTGATGCCGTACCACAAGGTGATCGATGGCTTGAATGAACAGAAGCTGGGCGACGGCAAGATCGGTACGACGGGCAAGGGAATCGGCCCTTGCTATGCGGACAAGACAAACCGAGTGGGGCTGCGCTTTTGTGATTTGATGGACGCGGATACCTTTCCCGCAAAGCTGAAGAAGGCTGTGGACGATAAAAATGAAATAATTGCCAAACTATATGGCGGTGAGCCGCTTTCCTATGAAGCGGTGCTGGCGGAGTTTCAAGAACACGCCCGGGCATTGGCGCCGTTCATTTGCGACACGGTGGAGCTGCTGGGTGAGCTGGCGGCGCAGGACAAGAAGATTTTGTTTGAAGGCGCGCAGGGTATGCTGCTGGACATTGATTTTGGTACATATCCATATGTTACGTCTTCACATCCGAATACGGGCGGCGTATGCGCCGGAAGCGGGGTTGCCCCGCAATTCTTAAAAGAGGTAATTGGCGTAGTCAAGGCGTACACCACACGTGTAGGCGAAGGTCCGTTTGTGACCGAGCTGCTGGATGAGGTGGGCGACACCATCCGCGAGAAGGGTTACGAATATGGAACCACGACGGGGCGCCCGCGGCGCTGTGGGTGGCTGGATCTTGTGGTGGTTGATTTTGCGGTCAAAACCAGCGGTATTACAGGCATTGCGCTCTCGCGCATGGATACGCTGGGGGGACTTGACGAAGTTTCTGTTTGCATTGGGTATGACATTGATGGTATAATGGTCAAGACCTATCCGGCATCGCTGCAAAAGCTGGCGAAGGCAAAGCCGATTTACAAGACGTTTGCCGGATGGACGGACGAGCTTGCGCATGTGCGCAAGTTTGAAGAGCTGCCCAAGGCGGCTCGGGAATATGTTGCATTTATAGAAGAGTTTACGGGTGTGCCGGTGCGCATGATCGGCGTTGGCCCCGGACGCGAGGAGTGCATCATCAAATAGTTTGCGGTTGGCACCGCAAAACGGGCGAAGATCGCCAAAAATGAATATTGTTATCCAGTTTACCGTACCAGACGGGGAAGTAGCGGCTCCCTCTACCTGCAATCCGCTATAGCAGGGTCGGATTCCGTGCCGAGGGCTTTTCTTCCTTTGGTCGGAGCGCATTTTGAGGCGCTGAGAGATGGGACCTGTGCAACGCAACGTTGTGAATCGTGTCAGGTCTTGACGGAAGCAGCACTAAGCAAATAGTTGTGTGTGCCGCAGATTTTCCTGTCTCGAGCCGAGAAATGTGTTTCCGCTGAGGGTGGAGAGTTCGACGCACGGTGTACGGTATTTTTTTGTTCGAAAGATGTCTGTTAACTGCTTGACTTTACCTGCAGGAAGGATATACTAAGAACAGAGGGGATAGATATTATTTGCGCATCTATAGTTTTTCACATCCTATCTTCATCATTTTATAACGATAAAAGGGGCAAGCAAAATGAAAAGCATACGCATCATTTCTATTGTGGTTTCGTTGATTTTTGTATTGACGTTGTTTATTCCTGTGATTTCTTTTGCGCAGGATGTTCCGGAACCGGTAACGCAGGCATCGGAAGTTCCGCAGGAACAGCCATCTGTGGAACCATCGGCGGCGCCGGAGCAAAGCATCGCGCCCTCTGCGGCGCCGACACAAGTGCCGAGCGTAGAACCGACAGTAACACCGAGTGCGGAACCGACACAAGTGCCAAGCGCGGAACCGACACAAGCGCCGAGTATAGAACCAACGGTTGAGCCGACCCTTGAGCCGAGTGTGGAACCGAGCATAGAGCCAAGTGTGGAACCAAGCGCGGAACCGAGTGTATCACCAAGCGTGGCGCCGAGCCCGAGTGCATTGCCAAGCGTGGAAGCGGATATTTTGCCGTTGGCGGGAGACAGAACCTTGCCAAAAGCGAAGGGACTCAAAGTAACAACTCCCAGCATTGCTGCGCCTGGCGCATTACAAGTGCAGTTTGATTTACAGGATGACACGGGGATCAAAGAGATCGCCATGGATATTGAGTCAACGCTTGCGAACGGCAAGGTTACCAGAAAAACAGTCCAATGGTCTGCAGCTAATAACAACGTTGCGCCTCTTACAACGGGGGTACACACGGTTTCTTTTGTTATTGATGAGACCTATCCGGTGAACAATTATAAAATTGTTTTTTTGCAATTATGGGACACCGTGGGGAATGAGGGACGCTATGCGAGAGGCAGCAAAAGATCAATGAACATGCCAGACCCAAACAAAATGTATGGGGGAAATATGGATGAAGGCACGCTGAGATTTGATGAAGAGTTCTCATGTAGAGGTGATTTTCGGGTTACTTCTTCACCCATTAAAGATTCGCTTCCCGCGAAAGCAAAGAGCATTAAAGTACTGACTCCTCAAATTGATGTACCCGGTGTATTAAAGGTGCAGCTTGGGGTGGAAGATGACAGTGGCATCAAAGAACTGGCCATGGACATCGAGACAAAACTTGCAAATGGAAAAACGACGAGAAAAACAATCAAATGGGCGGCATCCACTAGCATGGAAAGCATTCTTACAACTGGATTGCACACAATATCTTTTGCTATGGATGAGAGTTATCCGGCCGGCAGTTATAAAATCGTTTTTTTACAGCTATGGGATACTGCAGGCAATGAGAGCCGCTATGCGAGAGGCAGCAAAAGTTCCATGAACATGCCGGACCCGAATAAAATGTACGGTGGAAACATGGACGAGGGTACGCTCAGGTTTGATGAAGAGTTTCCCTGCCAAGGTGATTTTCGCATCGGATCGTCCCCGATCATCGACACACTCCCGCCAAAAGCAAAGGGCCTTAAGGTGTTGACACCTGAAATTGCTGCGCCAGGAACCCTAAAAGTACAGCTTGGCTTGGAAGATGACAGTGGAATCAAAGAAATTACTATGACAGTAGAGTCTAGGTTACAAGATGGGAGCGTTGGCAATAAAGTACTCCGCTGGTCGGCAGCAAGCAGCAAAGGGGAACCTCTTGCGACAGGGCAGCATACCTTAACATTTCCGGTAGACCCTGCTTATATGGAAAATGACTATAAAATTATATTCCTACAAGTGTGGGACAAGGCTGGAAATGAGAGTCGCTATGCGCGAGGCAGTGAGGGCTCAATGAACATGCCTAACCCAAACAAAATGTATGGGGGAAATATGGATGAAGGCACGCTGAGATTTGATGAAGAGTTTTCTTGTCAAGGTGATTTTCGTGTCAGAAATGATTCAAACGTGACCGTTTATGCGACGACACATGACAGTAGTTTGGCGGATAAGCTGAATGCCATGGAGGAGGGGTGCGCGGCTGTGGTGGACTACACTTACAGTAGCGTGGCAAGTGCGGATGCGTTTCGCGCGATCGCAGGGAAAAACAAGCGTATTATCTTTGTGAAAGACGCTTTCCAGTGGGTGTTTGACGGATTGCTGATTGCGCCGGAAAAATGCAAGAACATTGATTTGAATGTGATTATGAAGGTCGTGCCTGCGACGAATCTCGGATTTTGGAACGAACAAGATGTTTTGCGATTGGATTTTGCACCCAATGGTGAGCTGCCCGGGCGTGTGGATTTCCGGGTCTATACCGAGTACATCCTTGCCAAGTACGGGACAGGTACGAAAGAGTTTTTTGTAACCCTTTTTCAATATGGTCAACCCGCCGCACCTTCTGCGGTTGCCAGTATTGCCAAGGACCAGTACACTACATTCCAGATGACGCATAATTCGACGTATATACTGTCGGCAACAAAACCTGTTGCGCTATCCAAGCTGAGCATACTTCCCGTGAAAGCGACGATTGGCATCGGCAACAGCGTTGCGCTGACGGTTGATACGGTACCTGCGAATGCAGCAAAGCCGGAGTTGACGTGGAAAAGTAGTAACAGCAAAATTGCGACGGTGAACAGCAAGGGTGTAGTAAAAGGGTTGCGGCAAGGAAAAGTCACCATAACGGCGACGACGCGCGATGGAAGCGGCAAGAGTGCGAAGTGCACGGTTGCAGTCAGTGATTCTGTACAACCGGTTTCTGAGGTTCGCCTGAGTAAGACATCGTTTAAGATAAATGTGAAGAAAACGGTGGCGCTGCGCTCTGCGGTCGCTCCGGGTGATGCGACCAACCAAACGCTTGTTTGGACGAGCAGCAACCCGAATGTTGCCACGGTGAACCAGAAGGGCAAAATTACGGCGGTTGGTAAGGGTAAGGCGTATATCACAGCTGCGGCCACGGATGGCAGTGGGCAGAAAGCCGTTTGCAAGGTGACAGTGGTACAGCCGGTGAAGAAGATTACCATGCCGAAAACGTCCAGTGTCAAGCTGGGGAAAAAGATTCAGCTGAAGCCGACGGTGGCACCTAGCAATGCCTCCAGCAAGAAACTGACATGGAAGAGCAGCAACCCCAAAATTGCGTGGGTAGACAGCCGCGGCATTGTGAAGGGATTGAAAAAGGGCAAGGTGGACATCTACGCGGTTGCGCGGGATGGGAGCAATGTGAAGGCGAAATGCAGGGTTACGGTTCGATAGCAGAACCACTTGCTGAAGAAGAAAACGAAACCCTGCCGGGGTGTCTCGGTGGGGTTTTTTGTGTGCTGGAGGAGATGCGTGATAAAATGGAGGCCTCGGGAACAGAAAGCGTGGAGCGCAGAAGCAAGCGGCTGTGTGAAACAAAAAGCGCTCCGGCATATTTGAGCCGAAGCGCTTGGAGTGTGATTGCTGCTATGCCGTGGTGACTTCTTCCGCCACAGTCAATGTTGCGCTGCCTGTTTGTCCGCCGCGTTCTACGATGATTTCGATGGCACTGCCGATGCCTGCGCTGTAGATGATCTCTTTTGCCTGAGAGGCACTGGTGATTTCAGTACCATTGAGAGAGATCACGCGGTCACCTGCTTGCAGACCGACCTGTGCGGCCTGCGAGCTGCTCTGCACCTCGGAAAGGTATACGCCTGTTTGCGACACCCGATATTGCATTGCCGTTTGTGCATCTGAGATATCCAGCAGACTGACACCGATGGTGGCGCGTCCGGAGACATAGCCGTTGTCCATAAGCTCTTGCACGACGGACTTCATATCGTTGACCGGAATCGCAAAACCTAATCCTTCGATGTTGGTGCCGCCGGATTTTGCGACGACGATGCCAATGAGCTCTCCGTTTTCGTTAAACAGCCCGCCGCCGGAGTTGCCGGGGTTGATGGCTGCGTTGGTTTGAAGCAGATTGCGCATTTCCTCATCCAGTTGTAATTCGCGCCCAAGCGCGCTGATGATGCCGTCCGTTACAGTGCCGCCTAATGTGCCAAGCGGATTGCCGATGGCGATGGCGGGTTCGCCAACCACGAGCGCGTCAGAATCGCCCAGCACGGCGCTTTGCAGCCCTTGTGCATCGATTTTGAGCAATGCGAGGTCCGTCTGCGGGTCTCTGCCGATGAGCGTTGCTTCGTAGGTTTGCATATCGCTGGTGCGCACGGAAATATCAGTAGCACCTTCAATCACATGGTTGTTGGTGACGACATAGCCGTCTGCGCTGAGGATGACCCCGCTGCCGGCGCCGGAGCCGACAATTTGCTGGCTGCGCTGATTGGAGGCGATCACCTGTGTATAAATTTCTACAACAGAGTTGGATGCGAGCTGTGCGACCGTAGAAACATCGCGCAGACCTGAGGAATCCACTAATGTTGTAGTAGTTTCCGGCTGTACTTCCACCGGTGTGGAGAGCGGAACGGTCTCGCTTTGCGCGGTGGGGGTTTGCTGCTGAGGCAGCGTCCGTTGCCCGACATACACGCCGATGGCGCCGGACATTGCAACGCAGGCGCACAGCACCGTGATTGCCGCGATTTTGGGGCCTTTGCCCGATTTGCGCGGCGGACGGAAGCCATTTGGCTCTACAATGCGCCTGGGAGTGGTTGGATATCTTTGGTAAGGTTGATGATTCATAGATTCACCGCTTTCTATATTGGAATACTGTATATCATGCGCAGGGAACAATTAAAAACAGGTTCGCAGTTTGACTTATCCATATTTTTTAGCTGTTCAGGTGCAAGGGTCTTGATAAATCCCATCCAATCAGGCGCATTGCGTAATGCCTTCTGAGCGAGCTATGCTTGCTCGAATAACGAATTTTTAAAAAATTATGTTATTCATGTTATATAATTAATATAAAGAAATAAAGTGAAAATCTGATGAACAAATATCAAACAAGTTTTGAACGCCGAAGGAACCAGAAATGTTTGCGATGATCGCAAACATAGCACGAACACGACGAAGCGCGGGGAATGAGCGCCATTGTGGAGACAAACGTGTGGAGTTTGCGGCGACGACACTTGAGCGAACGCAACACACCCGCGACTGCGGGCATCGCGGGTGCAAGAGCAGTGAGAACGGGAAGGCATTTTTTTATTTGCCTTTTCCGGTCAAATATTTGATGGTGATTTTACACACGCAGGTGCGGTGCAAAGAGCGCGCAATGACAGCATCTACCTGAGCAAGATTGTCGGCGGCATATTTTTCGCAGATGGCGCGCAATGCAGCGATCTGCTCCGCTTCTTCCGTTACGACATCACAGCGGCCAAATACTACGGCGCTGCGGTATTGGGTGGAAAATTCTTGAGGCAGCAACCGGGTATCGCATGCCGCGCTCAAACATACGGCAGGGTTTTGCGCGATATTATCCAGCTTATGTCCGGTGGGCGCGCAATGAAAATAGATTGCGCCGTCCATGAGCACCGGTGACAGTGTGATGCAATAGGGTGTGCCGTCCGGATTGACGGTTGCAAGCGTTGCGTATTCACAATCACGCAGTACGTCGTATGCAAATGCCTCGTCCTTTTCCCGTTCTTTTCTTCTCAATCCAAGATTCTCCCATCTGTTGAAATGGTGGCAACCTGCCACGGAATCATTTTACCACAATTTTGCAGTGCTGTCTTGACTACGTGTTCGATTCCACCGCAGCAGGGAACCTCCATGCGCGTAACGGTGACGGATTTGATTTCGTTCTGCTTGAGGATCTCCGTCAATTTTTGCGCGTAATCCCCTTCATCCAGCTTGGGACAGCCGATGAGCGTGACTTTATTTTTCATGTAGTCCTCATGAAAATTGCCGTAGGCATACGCACTGCAATCCGCCGCGATGAGCAGATGCGCATTCTTGAAATATGGCGCATTGATGGGAACCAGTTTGATCTGCACCGGCCACTGATTGAGCTGCGTTTGCGCGGAGGCAGCCGATGGCGCTGCAGGAACGTGCGCTTGCCGGAGCGTTTTGGACTGCGTACCGGGGCAGCCGCAGGGCAGCGTTTGAGGCTGCTTATTTGCTTGAACCGCAGCCTCGTCATAAGCGGCGGCTTCGCGCTCTGTGAATTGAATGGCATCTGTGGGGCAGACGGGCAGACAGTCGCCCAGCCCATCGCAATAATCATCGCGCAGCAGCTTTGCCTTGCCATGTTCCAGCCCGATGGCACCTTCGTGGCAGGCGGTGACGCACAGACCGCAGCCGTTGCATTTATCTTCGTCTATCTGAATTATTTTACGGATCATGATGATGTCCTCCTTGTTTTCTTATGTTTAGTATAGTATGATCAAAAGAAAAAGCACGTTGTTTTTACAACGAAAGGGGCGAAGCATGCAAAAAATATGCGAGGCGGTGCGGCACAATCCGTTGTTCCGCGGCATTGAGGAACTGGAACCGATGTTTGACTGCCTGGGTGCGCAGACCAGACTGTTTGCGCGGGATGCTGTGATTTTACTGGCAGGGGATGCGGCGCTTTATGTTGGCATTGTGGTCAGCGGCGGTGTGAAGATCATCAAAGAGGATGAAGAGGGCAACAGCGCGATCATCACGGAGCTGGGGCCTTCCGAGCTGTTTGGCGAGGTGTTTGCCTGTGCGGGGGTGGAGCACAGCCCGGTGACGGTAGTGGCGACGCAGAAAAGCGAGATTTTGTTCATTGATTATCGCAAGATCATCTACACTTGCGCGTCCAGCTGCGTATTTCACAACAGACTGATTGAGAACATGCTGATGCTGATTGCCAGAAAAACACTGATGCTCAATCAAAAGATCGAGGTGCTTTCCAAGCGAACGACGCGAGAGAAGATATTCAGCTTTTTTGACGTGATACGCGGCGGCAAGCGGGCGTTTGCAGTGCCGTACAACCGTGAGGAGATGGCACAATATTTATGCGTGGATCGCAGCGCGCTATCCGCGGAGCTGGGACGGATGCGCGACGAGGGATTGATACGCTTTCACAAAAATGAGTTTGAATTAGTCTAGCGCATCATGGTATGGCAAGCGGCTGATCGATAGATTTAAGCGCTTTTTTAAACTGTGCGGCAAACAAAAGCACGGTAAAGGTGACGGCCAGGACATCGGCAACCGGCTCTGCGAGGTAGACCGCCATGGTTTTATGCTCCAGGAACCGGGGCAGCAGGAAAATGAGAGGAATCAGCAAGATAAACTTGCGCATGATGGCGACAAGGATGGATGCCTTGGCATTCCCCAGCGAAATAAAGGTATATTGACATGCCATTTGTGCGCCCATGACGAACATGACGGCACAATAGATGCGCACCGCCCATGCGGTGTAAGAGAGCAGAGCGGGGTCCGAGGTGAAGATACCCGCAAAGGTTTGGGGAACCAGCATGAGAAATGCCCAGATGATGCCGGAAAAAATGAGGCACGCCCGCAGCAGCAGGTAAAACGTTTGCTTGACGCGAGCCGTGTTGCGCGCGCCGAAGTTGTAGCTGGAAATGGGCTGCGCGCCCTGCCCGAAGCCTTGGAGAGGCAGCAGACCAAACTGCATCACGCTCAACAAGATGGTCATTGCGCCTACGGCGATATCCCCGCCATAACGCAGCAAAGAGGCATTGAAGCAGACTGCAATCACGCTTTCGCTTGCCTGCATGATGAAGGGAGCGAGACCCAGCGTGACGCAGGGGAGCAATACGCCGGCGCGTAACCCCATGTCTTTTTTGGTGAGGCGCAGTCCGGTCCGTTTGCCGGCCAAAAAGAGGACGACCCAAAGCGCGGATATGGCCTGGGAAATGATGGTTGCCAGCGCAGCGCCCTGCACGCCCAAATCGAACACAAAGATGAAAAGAGGGTCTAGCGCAATATTGCAAATGGCGCCGATGAGCACGGTCAGCATGCCTGTTTTGGCAAAGCCTTGTGCCGTAATGAAGGCGTTCATACCCAAAGAAAGCTGCACAAACAATGTGCCGACGGCATAGAGATTCATATAATCGGTGGCATAGCCGATGGTATTTTTGCTGGCACCGAACGCGAGCAGAAGATTTTCATTCCAAATGAGCAGCACGACCGTTAAAATTGCGGAGATGACGAGCTGCAACGTGAAGCAATGCCCTAAGATGCGCTGTGCGGCATCTTTTTTTCCTTCCCCCAGCGCGATGGAGGCGTGTGGCGCGCCACCCATACTGACGAGTGCGGCAAACGCCGAAACCACCATGATAATAGGCAGGCAAACGCCCATACCCGTCAACGCGAGAGCGCCGTTTTGCGGCATGTGACCGATGTAAATGCGATCCACAATATTATACAGCATATTGATGAGCTGCGCCGCTACTGCGGGCAGAGCCAGCCGAAACATCAGTTTGCCGACGGGCTGCGTGCCTAAGAAATCACTGTTTGCCTGCATGATTGTCCATATACTCCTTCATATTTTGCGCGGCGCGCTGATTCATGGTTTCGTACTGTGCGCATTCCTCCGGCGTGAAGCCTTGCAGCATGACGCGCTCGATCTCGTTGCGGGAATTTAGAATATCCGGCAAGATTGTGTGTGCGCGTGTGGAGAGCAACAGGTGTATGCGTCGGCGATCAGACTGATCCGGCTGCCGATGCAGCAAGCCTTTTTGAATCATAGACTCGACGGCGACGGAAACATTTGCCTTGGGCAACATGCGCAGATTGACGATATCCCGCGCGGTATCCTGACCGGGATGATGATGCAGGAAAGCGAGGATATCCAGCTCGGTTTGCGTAATTTGGTGCTGCTCGCAAACGACGGCGCTTAGTCGCTCGTACAGGCGCAAATAATAGCGGACGCTCCAAAGAAGGGTTGCGTTTTTCATGGGAAGATCCTTCCTGAATAAATCGTTTCAAAATAAACAGTTTATATATAAACTATTCTAGCGTAAAATGAGAAGATGTCAAGTGCGAGGAGGCAGGAAAGTGAGCCTGCATCGTTTGAAGCGGGGCGCATGGAGGAAAAACAGACAGCAAGCTGACTGTGGTAAAGTACGGAGTGAAAACACACAAAGACAATGGATGAAAGCAGGTAAAATGACGTTGGGGCAATGGCTTTCACGGCGCGCAGAAACACAGGGAAACAGCAGGGGTATGCCAAAAAAGCGTGTTTTGGACGCGCTGCATCAGAGAAAAGCATACCATTCCTGTAGCAAAGCTTAGAAAAAAAGCAGAATCGTGGATTTTCCTATTGAATTCGGCGGATTTCAAGACTAAAATATTACTATAAATTTCGAGTATTGTTTGCTAAAACACGAATCAACAAATGCCGATTCAACGATTACATGCATCCGGGGGATAAAGCTATGGAAGGTGAGAAGCAAAACAATGGTGTGCAATATACCATTCGTGCGGGAAAAAAGATGGAAGGAGCCTATCAACAACTGTTGCGATACAGTATTGACGGCTCACGCATTGCAGCGGAACACAGCAATGAGCTGCTGTTGGAATATGATTTGGAAGAGGACTCCATCATACATCTGACCTCGCGCATTTCGCGCGTGTTTGGCTTGCCGGTGCGGATCGACCATCCGCGTGATTACATGGTGCGTACCGGCATCATCCGCCCCGAATATGCGCGGGAATTTCGGGAAATGTTTGACCGCATTCACAGGGGGCGATCGCGCGCGGAGTGCATTGTGCGGGCGCGCTCCGCCCAAGGGGAATTACTCTGGATTCAAATTGTATTAAGTAATTGCTTTGACAAAACAGGCAAGCCGACACGCGCAAACGGTGTTCTGCGCGATATTACGGCGCAACGGGAAGCGGAGCTGCGCCGCGCAGACGATGCGCTGCACCGCAAAATTTTGATGCGGGAATCTTTGATCTATTATGAAGCGGATCTGACCGCGCGCAAAATGCTGTTTGGCACTGACTTTTTATATCGCCTTTCCGGAAACAAAAATGTGGTGAATTACGATGAAGCGATCGAGCTGCTGATCGGCAACATCGTGTATCCGGACGAGCGGGAGCAGGTGCGGCAGATTTTGAATGCAGAAGCACTGCTGCGCAACGCGGCAGAGGGAAAAGAGCTGATTGAGCTGGAATATCGGCGATTGCTGGGCAACGGCATGCTGACCTGGGTGAAGGGCAGTGTTTACCTGCATCAAGACCCGTTGACGCAGCACGTGTTGCTCTATTTTTATGTCAATGACATCGGTGACATCAAGCTGAAAGAGACCCCATTGCAGGAGCGCACCGAACGCGACCCGCTGACGGGACTGTACAACAGGGTTGCGGTAGAGCTGCAGATTCAAAAGGCGTTGGAACAAGCGAAACCGGATGAGGGCATGGCGGCGTTGATGCTGGTTTCTTTGCCGGATTTCCCCAAAGTGAAGCAGAGTATGGGCAGCTATTTTGCGGATGCGCTGATCTCCGAGCTGGGCTACCAATTACAGACCAGCCGCAATGAGGCGGACATCATCGGCAGAACGCAGAGCAATGAGTTCCTTTTTTATTTGCCTAATTTGGTGGATCGGCAAGATGCGGAGAACAGTGCGCAGGAGATTTATCGAATTTTTTGTCACGATCGGGTGGAGTCTTTGGAGGAGTGTGCATTTGACGTTTCGGTTGGCGTTGCGCTGTTTCCGAAGCACGGTAGCAGCTTTGCCACGCTGCTGAAACGAGCGAAGCTGGCGCTTAGCGACGGAGGGGAAACCGGCGGCGTATGCTTTTACCATGCCGGCATGCACAAGCCTGCGATTTTGATGGAGCAGGAAAGAGACCCGAATCAGACGGGCTTGGAAAAATCGTTTGCCGACCACATGATGGAATACATCTTTCATATTTTATATGAATCTAAAAATCTGGATGCGGCGATGTTTGGCGTGCTGGAAATGGTTGCCAAGCACTTTGGATTTGGCAGGGCATTTTTATATGAAAAATCACCGGACGGCGGATGCCGATGCAGCTTTCAATGGGTGCAGCCGGATTTTGCGCCGCTTTCGGAGCAGGAGTGCAGCCTGGATGCGACGTACTTTTCTGCGTTGCAGCGCCTGTTTGGCTCGGACAATGTATTCATGTATGAGCCGGAGCGGAAACGAGAGGACGGATTAGTATACAGCATGCTGTTTGCGTTTCGAAATGCTGCGGCGATTCAAGGGTTTGTGGGATTTGACTTATTCGGCGATGCGGCGGGCAAGGCGGTGGAGATGGATCGGCGCGCGCTGCAAAGCATGGCGCAGGTGATGGAGGTGTTTCAGAGCGGGAGGGCGACCAACAATGATTTGATGGAGTCTACCCTGTTGCTGCAATGCCTGGTGGATGGATACCGATCCTGCACGTACATCATCGATCCGGAAACCTTTGTCCTTAAATACGTGAACCAAAATACCCGTCAGGTGATTCCGGAAGCGGTGCCGGGAACCTATTGCTTTGAAATGATCCGCGGGCGCAAAGAGCCTTGTGCAGACTGCCCAATCACGCGCATGAAGGAGGGCGGCGTTACCGAGGATCGCTCGGAGATGTATTTGGATCGCTACGACGTGTGGGCCAAGATCAACGCAAACCTGATTAAAACGCGGGAAGGCAAGGCGTTTGGCGTGTTTCACGGCTTTGATTTTTCGCAGAATCGAAGCTGGGATGAAGTGCAGGCGCAGGGATTACGCGGATTTATGAACGATACCTCGCTGTACGATGCGCTTGCCATGAGCACGGACGACTTTATTTTCATGTGCGATATGTCTACCCAGTTGTTTTATTTCCCGCGTAAAATGGCGGAGGACTTTGACCTGCCCGGGCAGATTGTGGCGAATGCGGTGCAGATTTGGGGAGAACGGGTGCATGAGGACGATCGGGAGGACTTTCTTGCGGAAATGAACGGCGTGTTTGCGGGTTCGACGGACACGCACAGCATGGAATACCGTGTGCTCAACAAGGATGGAATTTGGGTGTGGGTGCGTGCGCGGGGGCATATTGAGCGCAACGAAAGCGGAGTGCCGACCATGTTTGCGGGCGTGCTGACCAATTTGGGCGCGAAGAAAAGCAAGATTGACCATTTGACCGGATTGCAGGACAAATATGAATTTGAACTGCATGTGCGGGCGCAACTGGGAAGCGTTGCCAAGGGTGCGCTGCTGATTTTGGGCTTGGATAATTTCCGCCACATCAACAATATTTACGGCTGGGAATTTGGCGACAATGTGCTGCGCGAGTCTGCCCAGCGGCTGGCGGCCGTATTGCCGGAGAGAGTGCAGCTTTATCGGCTGGACGGGGATAAATTCGGCATTTTCTTTGCAGAGACCACACGCGAATCGGTAGAGGAATATTATCGGGCGCTTTTGAAGGCGTTCCGCCAGCACAGGCAGTTGGGGGAACATAAATATTTTTGCACCATATCCGGCGGTTGTGTGTGCCTCGATACGGAAGCTGTGACGCTGGACATCCTGCTGAAACGTGCGGCGTATGCACTCGATTACTCCAAGGGCGAGGGCAAAAATCGGCTGACCTTTTACGACGAGAAGAAGATGGGCGGCAATGACCGCGTGCTGAAGCTGATGGCTTGCCTGCATGACAGCATTGAATCGAACTTCGAGAACTTTGCGTTATACTTCCAACCGCAGTTGAAGCCGCAGGGATTTGAAGTGAAGAGCGCGGAAGCGTTGCTGCGTTGGAACTGCCCGGAGATCGGCGCGGTATCGCCGGCGGAATTCATTCCCATTCTGGAGCAGACGGGGTTGATCCACAAGGTGGGAAGATGGGTGATGGAGCAGGCGACAACGGTCTGCCACGAATGGCGCAAATGGTGTCCGGAATTTACCATCAGTGTGAATCTTTCCTTTGCCCAGTTGCAGGATCAGAAATTTATGCCATATCTGACCAGCGCGGTGAACCGTGGCAGCATTGACCCTAAGGCGCTGCATTTGGAAATCACAGAGAGCTGCATTGCGGGCGGGAGTAAATCTTTGATTGAGGCGTTCCGTGTGATGCGCGAAATGGGATTTAAAATTGAAATGGATGATTTTGGCACGGGATATTCGTCTCTGGAAATACTCAAGAATGCGCCAACGGATGTGGTTAAAATTGATTCGGCATTTGTCAAAGATATTTTGCAAAGCAATTTTGACGCGACCTTCATTCAGTTTGTGGTGATGCTTTGCCACTCCGTCAACATCAAGGTGTGCTTGGAAGGTGTGGAATCGTGGGATGAATATTTCCTGGTGGAGCCAATGCAGCTGGACTTGATTCAAGGATTTTTGTTTGGCAGACCGCAGCCCAAGGAGGAGTTTGAATCGGGATATTTGGATCCCGCGCATGCCATGGATCGGTTGAAGCCGAAACAATGGATGCAGAGCGTTTGGAAGCAGGCGTGAGCAAGGAGCGCGAGACGCCAAAATGAAAACACCCGTACACCGTTGCTTGCGGTGTGCGGGCGTTTGCGGACTGCTTTGCCAAAAAGCCGGTGTAGATGGATGCGCCGGATTTTAACCGTTTGCCGGATCCACCAAAATACTTGCTACACTCGTGCGATTCACCACAAATCCGGTCAAGTTGCCGGAGGGTGTTTCTTTTTCGGATGCGCCGGTGTATTTGGCATTATGTTCCAAGTCCTTCACCATTTTTTTCGTTTTCGAGATCATATCCGATGGAAATTTTGCAAAGCTTATAATTGCTGCAAGCATACCTTTATGTCTGCCTCGATCAGCGGCCGCATACTGTCTTGATAGGCGGACAAATCCGCCTGCCGCAATGCTGCTGCGATGCGCTCCTTCCAGTCCGGGCGTTGTGCGGTGATTGTTGGCAAGGCTTGTATGCACTGGCGCGCCATAATGGGTTTTTCGTCCGTGATGTGCGTGAGCAGGCGATTCATACAGCCATCCAGCCGCTTTGCTTCATCCCACTGTACGTTGGCGGCAATAAGAAGAATGCCCCGCGTGCGCACGAAAGAATTGGGGGAATCCATCATCCCCGCAAACTGATCAAAATACGCATAGACCGCGTCACTTTCCGCGCTTTCTGCCAAAAGCTGCTGCAAGCATTGATAAGCGTAGGACCGGTTTTTGTTCTGCAACCCTGCAATGAGGTTTGGTATCTGTGACATGGTCAATACCGATCCGGCTGAAAGCAGGGATACGCCGGAAAATCTTCATTTGACAGATAACCCATTAAGAGCTGGGTCAGCTCGCCTGCGCCGATTTCGCGCGCGCTCCCTGTGCCGATGACACAGTTGTTTTCCGGGAGGTCTGCATCCTGAACGTGATACGCATGCTGCGGGGACAACAAAAGCGTCTGCATCAGAGAATCCAGACGAATGACTCGTGCCACGCCCTGCGGCTTGCGCGTGATCGTACCCCAGCCAAAAGGCAGCTCTTGCGCGTAGGGAATGCGTACACGTAATCCCATGCTGCCCAGCACGGCCGACAGGCGTACACCGGCAGCCTCTGTGCGGTATACGCATTCTTCACAGAACACCGTGTCGTTTTGCACATAATATGTGCCATACGCCGCGACGCTGCCGTCTGCGCCCCGCACCACGGCTATGCCGGACTGCGGTGCGGTGTTGAGCGTATCCTCAATGCGCAACTGCATTTGAGAGGCGCTGCGCGCAACTGTGCCGCTGAAGATGCGCGCGAATGCCGTATAGCAATCCAGCAGTTCGGGTATGGTTGCCTGCCCGTCGCCTGCATCCGGCGCCCCCGCATAGATTCCTTCCAAGAAGCAGGTATCCGACGCCACCAGATGAGCATATCTGGAATAGACCGGAATATCTTGCGGCGTGTGGATCATGACTGCGTCGCCGCGATCGTATGCCACACGCATTGCGTGGCGCAGGAGTTTGCCCATCAAACCGCGACCACGATAATCCGGCGAGGTGCTCACGCCGTACAGCACACTACCCTGCACCTGCCTGCCGCGCACATACACCGTGACCTGAGGGAATTGCAGCGCGCTGGTGACCCGCCCGTCTTCGACATCACACAGCACTGCATGACGCTGTACGCGACGATTGAACAGCCAGTCTACCCATGCCGTATCGTCTTCAAAGCAAACATTCCAGAGTTCCTTTACCTGCGCCAGCTCTTGCGCGTCCGGTATTTTTATCATGATTTTACGCACCTCGATTTTTGAATTACATTTTAGTATAAAATGAATCCCGCTACTTGTCAAAGCCCTGTATAACAGATACACTATTCCTATGAGATTCAAACCGCTGACACTACAAGACGCGCCGTTGCTGCGTCCTTATCTGGCACATTCGAAGTACATCGACATGGGTTTTTGCGCACTTTTTTACGTTGCGGAGGAAATGCAGGTTCGTTATGCTTTGGTGCAAAACTGCCTGCTGCTGCAAATGCGCTACGAGCAGGGAGATGTTTTCTGCCACCCCTTGGGTGAGCGCGTGGACATTGCCGGCATCTTGCGTGAGTTGCAGCTATATGACGCCAGCTTTGATTTTGTGCCGGAGGAGGCGCTTTCGCTCTACACGCAGGCGGGGGGCGAGACGGTGAGTTATGACGCGAAATATGATGATTATTACATCACACGAGAAGATTTTTTTAATCTGCAGGGCAGCGTTGCCGAGAAAAAGCGCAAGGACTATCAATATTTTGTTCAGCATTTTGCGGATCGGGTGACGCTGAGTGAAATGACACCGCAGCATTTTGAACGGGTGCGTGCGATCTTTTCTGCGTGGTGCGCGGGGCGGGACTGTGCGCAGTGCGGATATGGCTGCGAGCGGGAAAATGTGGAACGTTTGCTGACGCATTGGGATGCGCTGCCTCTGAAGGGGCTGCTGATGGATTTGGACGGTGCGCCCGCCGGATTTCGCATTGCGGAGCAAAACGGCGCAACCATACTGCCGCTTTGCGCAAAACCCATCCGAGAGGAACGCGGGCTGAGCCTTTATTTGCTGATGGAAATGATACGCTGCTTTACCGAGTTTGACGGGGTGAACCTTGGCGCGGACCTTGGTGTGGAGGGACTGAGGCGTTTTAAGGGAAAATTCAAGCCGCACGCCCTTTTGCGCAAGTATATGGTGCGCATGGAGCGGTAAAACGCTGCAAAAACGCTTGCGATGCGCGTAAATGTCTTGACTTTTCGATGATCTGTCGCTATAATATTGAACATGTAGCGTCCTTGCTCTGCACGCAAAAAGCAGGGCCATTAGTCCAGGAGGAGGTGAAAGATCAATGGTGAAGTACGAAGCATTGTACGTATTGAAACCGGATATGGAAGACGAGAAGAAAGACGCACTCGTGAAGAAGTTTGCCGACATTGTAACGGCGGACGGCGGCGCAATCGCGCAGATTGACGAGTGGGGCAAAAAGCGTCTGGCATACCCGATCCAGTACATCAACGACGGCTACTATGTTTTGATGACATTCGAAGCAAAGCCGACGTTGCCCATGGAACTTGAAAGAAACTTCAAGATTTCCGATGATGTGCTCAGATTCATGGTTATCAGTTTAGATCAGAAATAATGGGGAACGCACGCTTTTTCGCGTGCAGTAAAAAGGAAGGTTCCGGAATGAACAAAGTAATTTTGGTAGGAAATTTAACCAGAGATCCCGAACAGCGCAACACATCCAGCGGGGTTGCTGTCACGAGTTTTACTGTGGCGGTGCAGCGTAGGTTTCGCAGTCAGGACGGCCAGCAGCAGGCTGATTTTATCAGCTGTGTGGCATGGCGCGCGACGGCGGAGTTTGTGGCGAAATATTTCGTGAAAGGCTCGAAGATCGGAGTGGTGGGAACCATTCAGACACGTACCTATGACGACGCAAACGGGAACAAGCGTTATGTGACCGAGGTGGTCGCGGACGAGGTGGAATTTGTGACCAGTAAGGCGCAGAACCCCTCCGCAACCCGCAATGATTATACATCGCCCGTTCCGGCAGAGGCACCGATGGCGCCCAGCGCGGATGATCTGTTTGCAGAAGATTTGACAGACTTCCAGCCGATGGACGATGCGGAACTGCCTTTTTAATCGTCAAAGAAGGAGGAAACTCAAGTGAGTGAAGAAAGAGGAAAAAGACCCATGCGCCCCAGACGCCCCAGAAAAAAAGTGTGTGCGTTCTGTGCGGAGAAGGTTGAACTCATCGATTATAAAGACGTTGGGAAATTGAGAAAATATTTGACTGAGCGCGGTAAAATTTCGCCGCGTCGTGCGACCGGCACCTGTGCGAAGCACCAGAGAGAACTGGCAATCGCAATCAAACGTGCGCGCCAGGTTGCTCTGCTTCCGTATGTTTCGGAATAAGCAGCAAACAATGCCGCTGTGACTGTGTCATGGCGGCTCAGAGTGTCAAAAAAGTTCGATTTTTAAGCAGGCTGGCAAGAAATGCCCAGATGCTAGGCAGCAAAATGCCGCGCGATGAGGCTGAATATGTAATTCGCCGAGATGTGCGGCATTGCAGCTAACAACGCAGATGGGTGTTTATCGACAGCCTGACCGCTGTGACTGTGTCATGGCGGTTTTTTTGTACAAACAAAATGTTTTTCAGGAAGAGCGCAGCAGTGCAATCAGCTCCTTTGCGGGAACAGAAGAGGAAACGGCGCGTTGATTTTCGGTTTCGATGGAGAGATTGCCGTCGCCCCGCGCGACTTTGAGCTGTTCGGGCGCGCGAACCCCAAGGCGCACAGCGCCGCCGGGCAGCACTTCCAGCACTTCCACGACGATATCCTCACCGATGGTGATGCGCTCGTTTTGTTTGCGCAGCACAACCAGCATCCCTTGTGCGGGCGTGGGATCGCCAAACAATTCACGATAGCAAGGCTGGCGCACGGGCAATTTCATAATGCCGGGGTTGGCATACTGTACGCCGCATTTGGTTTGCGGATTGATGAGCAATGGAGCGCGCAAATTAACCGACGCGCGCGTCACATCCTGCGGCAGAGTGAGCACACAATAAATCCGCGCATGGGATTTAATGCGGCAGCCGAGCATTTTGGTAACGTCCGCAACGGGCAAAGCCGTGATGGCATGTTCGGGAAACAGCTTGTCCGGGCGCACCACGGGCACGGTTAGATCGCTGTTTTCAATGGAAATCAGCCATGAGACGGGCGCGGTGGACGCGGGCGTACTCAACACAAACCGGGTACACTGCGGAAAGCCACAGAGACCGTTTTGGAATGTGAGGACATCCTTTTCTTGATAGGAAAATGAGCCAAGACGTTTTGATGTTGCTTGCATGATTCCATACCTCCGTGTACGGGTTCAGGGCTGTCGATAAACGCCCATTTGCGTTGTTATACGAAACTCCAACCAAGACCGTGCATTACGATCTTGGTTGCCACATGCAATGTGGCTTTGCAAATGGAAACCCATTTGCAAATGAGTTCGTATAGAACGGCTTATCTACCGCATTACGCTTAAAAGCGCAATGCGGTATGCGCCAAATGGCGCACAATAAAAACGTAACGTTTTTATTGGATCATAGTATTAGCTGCAATGCCGCTCATCTCGGCGAATTGCATATTCAGCCTCGTCGCGCGGCATTTTTGCGTTTTACCCCAAGAACGCAGTAATTGGTTGGCAAAAGGCACGCAAGGCTTTCCCAAGAGCGGTGCGATTGGCTGAAAGCTACTGCGCTGCCTAACAACTGGGCATTTCTTGCCAGCCTGACAAAGCGTTGACACTCTTTTGACACGCCTGTGCGATATAGATCGCACTTTGCAGAAAAAATCGGTTTTTCAGTTGACCCGCGCGCATTAACCGGAGTCCCCGCTGGCATTGCCTGACGGCAATTTCAAAGGAGAAATTGCACTCCCCCTTTGAAAATCCCCCTGCAAGAAGATGCTTTTCTGCGGTCACAGACCTTGAAAAACGAATCATTCCTGACGACAGCGTCAATGCAGTTAAGGGCTTCGTGGGGAAGAGGAGGAGCGGTCGGATGCTGAAGGGTTTCACTTTAGCGGAAACCGTAAGCATGAGACCCGCGACGACGAAGGGCGCGAAAAGCCGCGCCCGATGTCATCCAATTTTTGTTGCCGTTGGGCAACGAATTGCAAATTAGCGGAGCAGAGACAACACGTTCTGCGGGAGCGAATTTGCCTGCGCCAGCATTGCCGTAGCAGCCTGCGCAAGGATGTTGCTCTTTGTGAACTGTGTCATTTCCGAAGCGATATCCACGTCGCGGATACGTGCTTCTGCCGCCGTCAGGTTTTCAGCCGAAACCTTGAGGTTTGCGATTTTGTGATCCAAGCGATTCTGCATTGCACCAAGCGATGCGCGCTGATCGGATACTTTATCGATTGCGTTACGCGTAGCGGTAACAGCCTTGCCGGCGTCATCCTGCGTGTAAATGGAAATGCTGTCCAGCTTGAGACCTGCGGTGTTCATGGAATCGATGGAAACAGCAAGCTGTTCGCCTTCGAGTGCGCCCACCTGAATGCGGATGGCGTTGTTGCTGGTGTCTGCAACCGGCTCAAAGCCAGTGACATCTACTTTGCCATCCATCAGAATTGCAGAGCCTTTTTGTGTTGGATTCAACTTGATGCCAACAGCATCTGCCAGACCCTGCGCGATGTTGGTTGCGGAATCGCCCTGCTGGAATTTATAGGTGTATTCCGTGCCGTTGAATTTCACGCTGACTTTGTCGCCTGTTTTGAGTTTCACGGTGTCAAACTCTACGGTGGATTTTACCGATTCAGCGGCAGTAAATTTTACGCTATTATCGCCTACGCCGCCCACAGCCTGTCTCACAATAAAACCATTACCAGCGGCGGTCGCTTGAACAGCAACGCCTGCGGGAGCATTGTTATTCAACGCTGTTACGAGGTCTGTATTTGTTTTGCTGGAATCCCATTCAATCCCAACGTTGCCGTCTTTTGCCGTGTCGCCAGCAGCAATCAGCTCAAAGTTTCTGCCGCCAATGTTGATGGTGTCGCCAAGTTTTAAGTTTGCTACGTCGAATGTCGCGGTAACTTCGCCTTTTACAGCCGTAACAGGTGTAACACCTTTCGTATTTTCTGCGATGGCGCGAGATGTCCCGTCAATTTTTACGCCACCCATAATAGCTGTTCTGTTAACATCCGCCCGGTTGCCAGTAGCATCCGTCATAGTAATACCGGTTGTTGCGTTGGCTGCGAAGTTATATTGCTGAAGGATTGGATCTGTCGAGCCATTGAGTTCAGTAAGAAGATTCGTACGCCTAGTAGCGGCATTGTCACCAGCTGCTACAGTTAGATTAACTCGTGCTCCTGCAATTTCAAACGTATGTGTACCAACTGCTAAGCCAGTCAAATCAGCATCGCTGAGAGCAAATTCATATACCGCAGTAGCGCCCGCAACAGTAGCCTGACCCCTTGTAGTGACTTCGGAAGTCATCACCGTGTTATCCCCAGCCGTAATCACTTCGGACACGTTGATACCAGCCGTTGCCGCGCTACGTTGTGCGCCTTCATAGGAAAGCGAGCCATCCAAAATCTTCATGTTGTTGAAAGTGGTTTGCTCCGCAACGTCGTTGATCTCACGCTTTAACTGATCGAACTCTTTTGCCAGCGCGTTAC
>CAYVTZ010000018.1:0-54641 GCA_964454685.1 uncultured Christensenellaceae bacterium | reverse complement strand
AACTATCTAATGGGACGCGAGCCCATCCTTCATCGGATTTCTCCTTTTACCTCAATGGCATGTGCCATCGTGGTCTTATGCGGTATTAGCAATCGTTTCCGATTGTTATCCCCCTTTGAAGGGTAGGTTGCTCACGCGTTACTCACCCGTCCGCCACTAAACTTACCAATCTTCCATCCGAAAACTTCCGTCTGATAAGTTCCGTTCGACTTGCATGTGTTAAGCACGCCGCCAGCGTTCGTCCTGAGCCAGGATCAAACTCTTATTAAAAATCTTAAACGCTTTCGCGTCTTTTAACTTGTTTGACCAGGCTCCGCTTTTCAAGCTTTTCTTAACGCTCGATTTCTCGAGCTTTTGGTACTCTATTGTCTTTTCAAGGTTCGCCGCTTTTTTGGCGGCTCATTTATATTACCAAATCTACCCCGCTATGTCAACATCTTTTTACTCTTTTTTTTAAGTTTTTTTGATTTCCCGGTTTTTTCCCTTTGCAAAGCGCTTTTCACGCTTGCTTACTTCCTGATTAATTGAGCTGTTAACAAGCAATCAGAAATTTCAACGCGTACTTGTTCCCTATTTCAAGCAAACAACCCGCTTCAATGACGCAAGGCATGGATTGCTGTATCCTTCACATTCAATGCGCGCGCTTCATTGCAATCAAATCAAAAGGCGCCTCCACTTGGGAAGCGCCCGATCTGTCGTTCACTCAATGCTTAGTAGTTTCTTCTTCTGCTTCTGATTACAATAACTGCAATCACCACTGCCGCCACTGCAATCACAGCGACCACCAAAACCATCGTCACGTTATCGCTCAGTCCGCCAGCTGGCTGCGGTGCCTCTGTGGGTGCCACGGTTGGCTCCACCGTCGGCTCCGGTGCAGCGGTCGGTTCCGGCGCTGGCTCAACTGTCGGCTCCGGCGCAACGGTCGGTTCCGGGTCGATGCTCGGCATCGGCGGATGCGTCTCCTGCGGGTCTTTGGTTACAGGTGAAGGCAGCACTTTGTTGGAAGCCTCCAATATATCCGTGTTGCCATCCTTGCCCGCCATGAAGTTGACATACACCACATCCGATTGCGATTTGACATCCAGCTCCAAAAGTTCATCGCTCTGTTTTACGATCTTGGTCTTGTCTCCCACCTTCACATTAAACTGAAGCGTGTCATTATATGTTCCGTCCTCAGTCAAAAATGTAATGGTGTGCTCGCCCGATGAGATCCCCGGCAGCACATAATACCCGTCGTCGTCCGTTGTTGCAGTCACGCTGCCACCCGTCTTGTTGTTCTTCGAGGTGATCGCAGCATGCTGCACCGCATACCCCTCCTCGTCCACAACATACCCGACCATTTGCGGATTGGTCGCGGGTGCAGCCGTAGGTGCTGCCGAAGGGTTGGCGGAAGGCTTTGCCGTCGGTGCCGGTGCCGGCTTGGGCGGTCCGGGCGTTAGCGGGTTGTCCGATGCCTGCGCAGGATGAAAAGGATTTTCTGCATTGGGATTATAAACCCAGTACATATATACGCTTGCATCGGGCGTACTGTAATTCAGCACATAATTGTCGCCATAATATCCGATTGAAGTATTCTCATACGGAATATACTCCAGATTGAACCCGCCAAGCTGCTTTTTCCCATCCGGTGTAAAGAGTTTGAACGTGTCCACATCCTCCAGCGCCAATCCGTTAAAGCTTCCGATTCCTTCGCCGTTGGTCACAGTCTGTGTGTTATTATCTACCGTAATGATATATCCGGGCATGCAATTATTGTTCTGATCAATCAAGTAAATCTTGAAGTTCATCACATCTCCTGCCATTGCCGTAACCGGGATCATCAGAAAGACAAACACCGCTGTCAACACAAGGAACAATACTCTTTTCTTTTTCATACTTTACTCCTACCTTTCCTAACTAAGATGCCTTACTCCTGTTGCTATTTCTTTACCGGAGAGGGTAATACTTTGTTGGACACCGCAAGGATATCCACATTTCCATCTGTTCCCACAAGGAAATTCGCATATACCACGTCCGAGTATGATTTAATATCCAGTTCCAGCAGTTCATCGCTCTGCTTCACGATGCGCGATGCATCCGAAACTTTCACATTAAACTGGAAGGTATCGTTATACTTTGAATCCTCCGTCTTAAAAGACATTGTGTGTTTGCCCGCCGAGATCCCCGGCAAAACAAAGAATCCTTTCGAATCTGAAGTTGCAGTCACACTGCCACCCGACTTGTCATTCGTCGATTTGATTGCGGCGTTCTTAACGGCTTTGCCGTCCTCATCCACCAGATATCCCACCAGTTGCGGGTTCGTGACCTTTGCCGGCGAAGGCTGCGGCTTAGGCTCGTCCTTCTTGGGCATCGGGCTGCCCGGCTGCAACGGATCGTCCGAAGCATCCGCCGGATGGAACGGAATCGCCGCATTGGGGTTGTAGATCCAATACATATATACACTTGCATCGGGCGTACTGTAATTTAAAATATAGTTGCTGCCATCGTAGTCGATTGAGGTGTGCTCGTATACGTTGTACCTCATGTTGAACGCACCCAGCTGTTTTTTGCCGTCCGACGTAAACAGTTTAAATGTGTCCGCGTCCTGTAATGCCAGCCCATTAAAGCTTGCAATCCCTTCCGAATTGGAAACAGCCTGCGAATTGTTATCTACCGTTATAATATAATTTGTCAAAGCATGATTGTTTTGATCAATCAAGTAAATCTTGAAGTTCATGGTGTCGCCCGCCATTGCAGTCGCCGGAACCATCGCCAGCACCATCACCGCTACCACCAGTACCATTAAAAATCTGTTTTTCTTCATCTCTTGTTCCACCTTTCTCTCCGACGGTTTAATAAAACCGTTGCGCTCCGGTCTTTTTTCTTGCATCAATTATGTTTGCAAATTCCCGAAACCCGTACTACTCCAATAATTCCAAGGTCATTGTATCCAAAATACATTCATGTTGCAATACATTTTCCTATGAATCCAACAGAGTTCACAGGAAATTAACATATCTCGATCAATTCATTCATTTTTTTAATGAATCACCGATTCCAAAGAAAAACGTCCCTCATGTTGTGCATCGAAGGACGTCTCGTTCAATCAATAATCCATCTTGCCGCGTTTCGGCTTTTTCTTGAGAAAAGACGGGATCTCCAAATCATCATCGCTGTAATAATCCAGTCTTTCCGCATTGGTCGCGGGACGCGCTTCCGGCACCATGCGCTCTCTGCGCGGCAGTTGCTCCACCTCAATGCCCGGATCCTCCGGGAACATCATAGAAGGCTCCACCACCTTTTTTACCGGCTCTTCCGTATAAACAACCGTTTCCTTTGCCTGCGGAGCCGCAGCGTGTGCGCTCTGCTCAAATCCTGTCGCAATCACAGTGATGCGCGTTTCATCCTCCAACGCAGGATCAATGCACACACCGAAATAGATGTCCGCATTCTCGTCCGCGCCCTCACGAATAATACGCATTGCTTCTTCCACTTCCAGCATACCGATGGTCGGATCGCCGGTAATGTTCAGAATGATGCCGCATGCACCTTCAATGCTCGTATCCAGCAAAGGACTGTTGATCGCCTGCTTTGCCGCTTCCACTGTCTTGTTATCGCCATAGCCAATGCCGATTCCCATGTGTGCAATGCCGCGCAGCGTCATCACACGCTTCACGTCCGCAAAGTCCAGATTAATGAGCGCAGGCTTGCCGATCAAATCAATGATACCCTGAATCCCCTGGCGTAATACGTCGTCTGCTACCTTGAACGCATCCACAAGCGGCGTGTCCTTGCCCACCGTGGAAAGCAATTTATCGTTGGGGATCACCACGATGGTGTCCACCACAGATTTCAGCTCCTCAAACCCTCTCTCCGCAGCGCGTGCGCGGGGCTGGCCTTCAAACCAAAACGGCTTGGTCACAAACCCAATGGTCAGGATGTCCTGCTCCTTTGCAACTTCCGCAACCACCGGAGCTGCGCCCGTTCCCGTTCCGCCGCCCAGTCCACAGGCAACAAACACCAGATCGGAGCCCTTCACAGATTGTTCCAAATCGTTACGGCTTTCCTCCGCCGCGCGTCTGCCCGTTTCGGGATCGCCTCCAGAGCCAAGGCCCTTCGTCAACTTTTCGCCAATCTGAATTTTCTGATCCGCCTTTGAAAGATACAAAGCCTGTTTGTCAGTATTGACTGCAATTTGCTCCGCACCCTTAACGCCAAATTCAATCATTCTGTTCACAGCGTTGTTGCCGGCGCCACCTACACCGAATACACGAATTTTCGCCAAATTCTCGCTATTGTTGTCGAATTCCAATGACATTTATCTTCCTCCTTGGGGTTTGTGATCCCTCATTAATATCCAAAGTCTATCCAAGCAATTTCCCGAAAAAGCCTTGTTTTTCAGGTGGCATGCTCTGAACGTAACCGTCACAAGCATAAAGCGCAAGCGCAAAAGCCGCGTGCGCATCCGGCTCCGCCAGACGCACCGAGGCAACCTTGACCACGCTGGGCATTCTTCCCGCAATCGTACGGAAATAGCTGTCCATGCCTTTCATAAATAAAATGCCGCCACCGGTCATATACAAGCTCACCTTTTTTCCAAGGCGCGCCTCCACCTGTGAAAGCACCTTACAAACACTTAATATAATGTGTTCCACGCGCGAGTCTATGATCTCCTTCAGCAAGTCGTAAGGGAATTTTTTCAGTTTCCCATCCGTTGCCTTGGTAAACATCTGCGTGATCGTGCTGTTGTCACTCAAGCCAAATGTATAGCGGCGCTTTAGCTGCTCCGCCGTCTCAAAATCCACCTTCATCGCATACGCAATGTCGTTGGTAATATGCCCGCCGCCCATCGGGATCACGTCAAAAAACAGAATCGAATCCCCATAGACCACAGAAATATTCGTACTATAATATCCAATGTCCACCAGCACAGCCGTTTCATCACGCTTGTCCTGCGGCAGCAGATATAGCGCCTGCGCAATGGGTTCCGGAATAAAGCTGTTTACGCCAATTCCAATATGCCGCAGCAGCTCGCTCACGTCGTCCAAAAAATAACGGTTTGCAAGCGTGTGCACCACACAGCCGCGCAAACGCGTGGTAGAAACATTATAAGGATCTAAATAGATATTTTCATCATCCAGCATAAACCATGCTGGCCACTCGTGCACCAGTTCCAAATCTTCTGAAAGTTCAAACTCACGTGCGCGATCCATCAGTCTGTCGATGTCCGCATCTTCCACATGACCGTTTACCTGTATTTGAATCTTCTCATACTCTGTTTGCAAAAAAGCACCGGGGATGCCTACATCCACCTTGCGGATGCGTGATCCAATCTGCCGTTCCGCAGAATCCACCGCCTGTTCAATCGCGGCAACCACTTCCTTCGGCTCGACCCAATTCGCATTTTTGATTCCGGCGTACGGCGATTGCGCATATCCCAAAACCTCGACATTGTTGCGTTGTTTGCCCTCTGCAACGATGCACGAGATCTTTGATGTGCCAAATTCAATGACCGCTTTTACGTCTTTCATCCAACATTCCTCATCCAAAATAAATGGTTACAAGTAACCACTATTGCAATATCATATCACAGTTTTTCCCAAAACAAAAGCCTTTTTCTTTGAAAACAAGAAAAATGTTTCATTTTGTTAATATTCAGCTTCTTCTTTCCGTTGCTTTGCGCACGCTAAAAACACATCACGGCTCCGCACCGGGTTCCGGGGGTTCTTGCGTTGGCTCCTCCGTTGGCGTTTGGCTCGGCTGCTCGGTCGGTTCTTCGCTTGGCTGTGCGGGGTCTTGTGTTGTTTGCTGAGGCGGTGCAACGCCGCCAGCCGGTTTAAAGGTTGCAGAGGTGCCGGTCGAAACATCCAGCGTTCCCGCCGTCTTTCCCTCCGATTGCAGCATAGGCAGCATCCCTGCAATCCATGCCGCTTTGTCCGCCGCCTTGTCCGATTGTCCAAACTTGATGTCCACGCCCATTTTGCTCTGCATTCGTATATTGTTTGCGTCCGTCAAGTCCACCATGGTAATTTCAGAAAGCAACCCGTTGCTTTCCAGCGCGCCGGAAACGTCCTCAAACACAATCATCTTGTACGGGTTCTGCAATTCAATCACTTGCCCCTCGCTCGCCGCCTTGGGTTCCATGCCTTTAAACACAGGGAAAGCGCCGCTTGCCGCGCCGGTCGGCGGTGCCAGTACAATGGATTTGTCGTCCACCTGCACATATTGCGTTCCGTATGCAATCGACGCGCAGGGTGTGCGTTCGCGCATGTTGACCACAATGGTGGACGGCAACACTTTTTTGATCTCCGTCACCTCCACCATAGGATTGCGTTCCAGGTTCTTTTCGATTGTCTTGGTGCTCACCAACAGCATGTGTTGCCCCGGTTGCAGATCGACCAGTTTGGTCAGCGTCGCATTGTCGATCAAGTTGTTGCCGTGTATCTCCACCTTATCCACGCGGAAATATACCACCCCGAAGTACGCCAGTCCCACCAGCAGCAGCACGACCAGTATGGTGCCCAAAACCCGCCGCGGGTTTACGCGTCGCTTACTGCTCATACAACGGCTCCTCCATGTTCTCCTGTACGCGCACCGGAATCGCACGAATCGCCTTGCGCGCCTGCCTTGAGATGTTGAACAAAATGCCCACCATCGCCATCATAATCACCAGTGAAGTCGAGCCATTACTAATGAAGGGCAGCGACACCCCCGTGGGCGGCATCGAGCTTGTAGCAACCGCAATATTGATCACCACTTGCAGCGCGATTACCAGCGTGATTCCCGTCGCCAGCATCGTTCCAAACAAATCCGGGGCAATGGCGGCAATTTTGATGCCGCGATAAATCAGCACCGCAAACAAAATCAATAGCAGCGCCACACCAAGCACGCCCAATTCCTCCGCAATCACAGCAAAAATGAAGTCCGACTCACCGAAAGGCAGCCACAGCAACTTTTGTGTACCGTTGCCAAGCCCCACGCCAAACAGCCCGCCCGAACCAATCGCATATAAAGATTGTATCACTTGATAGCCGTCCCCCGTCGGGTCTTGCCACGGATCCATAAACGAAAGCACACGCCGCATTCGATATTGCTCCGACAACACCAAAACAGCGCCGATCACAATGCCCGTCACCGCAATCAACAACAGCTGCTTCCAGCTCGCGCCTCCCACAAAAATCATAATGAAGGTCATCACGCATAACACGATTGCCGCAGAAGCATTGGGCTGCAAAAAAAGCAGCGCGCACAACGGCAGCAATCCCAGCAAAGCCGGAAAAATACCATACCGGAAAGAACTCATCCGGTTTCGATTCACATAAATCACAGACGAAAGATAAATAATCAAAGCGAACTTCGCAATTTCCGAAGGCTGCACGCTAACGCCAAATACACGCACCCAGCGCGTCGAACCACCCAGCTCCGTTCCCACACCGGGAATCAGTACCAATACCAAAAATGCCACCGCAATAATCATAAACACATATTTCAGCTTGATCCAAATGCGGTAATTGATCAGCGAAAATACAATCATCGCCACCGCGCCCAGCGCCGCGCCGCCCAACTGTTTTTTAAACATCCAAAGCCCGTCAAAGTCGTACCAGTGCGAACCTTGACACATATAATAACTGGCGCTCAAAACCATCAGCAGCCCATAGGCTACCAGTATGATCGTCACAATAAGTAATGTAAAATCGATCGTACCCTTGCGCATCAATCAGTTCAATCCCTTCACAATCTCTTTGAACATTTCCCCGCGTTGTTCAAAGTCGCGGAACATGTCCCAGCTTGCACACGCCGGCGAAAGCAGTACCGTTCCACCCTTGGGCGCTTGCGCATAAGCAAGGCGCACAGCGTCTTGCAGCGTATCGGCTCTCTGCGTCGCGTGAAAGCCGCATTCTTCCGCCGTCTGCAAAATCTGCTCCGTCGTAGCGCCCAGCACTACCACACCGCACACCTTACCGTCAAAGCAGTCAAACAGCGGTCTAAAATCACTTTTCTTGTCATATCCGCCCAAAATAAGCACGGTCGGCGATTGCATCGCGCGAATCGCGTTCTGCGTCGCATCGGGGTTCGTGCCTTTGGAATCGTTGATGAATGTAACACCGTTCACTTCCCGCACAAATTCAATGCGGTGTTCCACCCCTGGAAACGCGCGCAGCGTCTGTGCGATGCCACAGATCGGCACACCATATACGGCAGCCAGTGCTGTCGCAGCCAACGCATTTTCTAAGTTGTGCCGTCCGGGAATGCGTACCTCCTGTTCAGGCAGTACGACTTGCTTGCGCCCCGCATGGCAAAAAACGATGTTTCCATCCTCCACAAACGCACCCTCTTCCAGCACCACCTGTGTGCTGAACCACAAAATCTGCGCCCGCACTTCGCTTGCTACGGCGCGCACCAAATCGTTATCGTAGTTGAGGATGCAAAAATCGTCCGCCGTCTGATTCTCAAAAATCCGCTTTTTGGCGGCAATATAGTTTTCCATCGTGTGGTAACGGTCCAGATGATCTTCTGTAAAATTCAGGATTGCGCTGCACTTGGGTCGATAGGTGTCGATGGTGTCCAGCTGCAAGGCAGCAGTTTCCGCCACGATCACATCCCCCGGCTTGGTTGACGGCGCTTCCTGCGTGATGGGTATGCCAATGTTTCCCAGTACAAAGGTATGATATCCGGCGTCTTTAAAAATCTGACCCGTCAATGCCGTAGTTGTGGTCTTGCCGTTGGTTCCCGTAATGCACACAAAGTCCGCCTGTGCGCACTGAAATCCCAATTCGATCTCAGAGATCACAACTTTCCCCAGTTCCTCTGCTTTACGCAAAAAAGGCAGCGACAGCGGAACGCCGGGGCTTAAAACCAAACAGTCCATTTCCCCGATATATTCCAGCGGCTCACTGCCCAAACGATCCGTGAAAGGCAGCCCCTCCAGAGCATCCAGGCACCCCGCAGGTAACTGTTCCCGTGTTTTTTTGTCATATAGAAAAACATGCGCTCCCATCGACGCCAGCAGCTTTGCCGCCGCCACGCCACTGCGCGCCATGCCTACAACCAAGACATTTTTTCCTTGATAGTCCATGAAAGTCCTTTCCTTGCCGCTCACATTGCGCTCAACAATACGCAAATCGTGCTGAGTATCATTGTTATGATCATATATCCGCTCACCACGCGCGTTTCAGGATTCCCGGCCAGTTCAAAATGATGATGCAGCGGCGCCATCTTAAACACACGCTTTTTGCGCAGCTTGTAAGACCCCACCTGAATGATCACCGAAATGGAAGAAAGTACGAACATCAAACCCATAATAGGCAGATAAAGCTGTAATCCGGTCACAATGGTCATTGCGCATAATGCCGCGCCCAAAGCAAAGGAGCCGGTGTCGCCCATAAAGACCTGCGCCGGATGCGCGTTAAAAAACAAGAATGCGATGCAAGCGCCCGCCACGGATGCCACAAACGGAAATGCCGCATTGTTCACACCCACCACAAACATCAACACCAGTATCGTCACGGTGTTGATGGTCGTAATGCCGGTTGCCAGGCCGTCTAAGCCGTCTGTCAGGTTCACGCTGTTCACCATCGCAATGATCACAAACATCGTAAAAGGGATAAATCCCCAACCCATGCTGACCGTTTGCCCCACCGCGCCAATCATGCCCGGAATCAGCAGCGTGTCAATGCCCAGCACATAATATGCCACCAGCGCAACCGCCGCCGCAAACGCAAACTGCATGACGATCTTTTGCCATGCGCGCAGTCCCAGCGAACGTTTTTTAAACAGTTTCAGCGCATCGTCAATGAACCCGATCAACGCAAAAGCCAGCACCGTCACCACGCAGAATATCGCAATGCGGTCAAACCCCGAAAAAATCAGCGTCGTGACCACGATGCCCACCAGCATAATCAAGCCGCCCATTGTGGGTGTGCCTTCCTTTACCAAATGCGATTGCGGTCCGTCGTCACGCACGTGCTGCCCGGCCTTGGCCTTCCGCAATAATGGTATGATCACTTTTGCGGCAATAAAAGAAATCAAAAAAGATACCACTACCGCAAAGCAAATCCGAATCAGAATGTCCATATAGTTCCTACCTTACATGATGTCCCGCACCCGCTTCTTCCTGCGGATGCTATGTTTTCAGGAAAATAATTCCTCAAATAACTCTTCTACTACGATCTTCTCATCAAAGGGATATTTCTTCCCCCGCACTTCCTGATAGTCCTCATGTCCTTTGCCCGCCAGCAAAATCACATCTCCGGCGCGTGCATGCGCCATTGCGTAAGCAATCGCGTCTCTCCTGCTTTCAATACAAATATAATATGCACCCGTCGGCGCGATCCCCGCTTCAATCTCCGCCATAATGTCCAGCGGATTTTCGTAGCGCGGATTATCGGACGTAATGATGGTGTAGTCAGACAATTCCCCGGCTATGCGCCCCATCACCGGACGTTTGATCGCGTCGCGGTTGCCGCCGCATCCAAAAATGGTCACCACTCTGCCTCGCGCAAACTGCCGTACTGTATTTAGTGCATTCTCCAGGCTGTCCGGCGTGTGCGAATAATCCAATATAATCGAAAAATTCTTTCCGTGCGTAGGCAACGGCTCAAAGCGTCCCGCCACCGGTTGCATCTCCTTCAATCCTTGCTCAATGTACAGCGGAATGATGTCCAGCGCAGATGCCGCCGCCACTGCTCCAAGCGCATTATATACGGTAAACATCCCCGGAATCGGCACCTCCACACGCAGCGTCTGTGCGCGCAGTTCTACATCAAATATTGTAACGCTCTCGGTTGCGCGAATATCCTGCGGTGTTACCATCGCAGGCTGCGTCACGCTGAAGGTGATAACCTCGCTCATCGCCGCGCCGATCATGTTCGCCGCGCTGTCGTCATCAATGTTGATTACAGAAATCTTAGACTGGCTAAACAGTACGCTTTTCGCTTTTACATATTCATCCCAGGTATGATGAAAGTCCAGATGATCCTGCGTCTGATTGGTGAAGATACCCACGTCAAACCGGATGCCGTGCACACGTTTTAAGGCGAGCGCATGCGAAGAAACCTCCATCACGCAAGCATCACAGCCCTGCTCCACCATGTATTTTAGAAGTCGTTGCAAGTCAATGGCCTCAGGCGTGGTGCGCTCGGTATGAATGTTTCGATCACCGATCATGTTCACGATTGTGCCAATCAGCCCAACCTTTTTCCCCGCCTTTTCCATGATGGATTTCATCATATAGGTCGTCGTCGTTTTCCCGTTGGTGCCTGTCACGCCTACCATTTGCAAGCGCCGCGCAGGAAAACCAAAAAAGCGGCAGGCACAGACCGCCATTGCCTCGCGGCTGTCCGGCACCACCACCTGCGTCACAGGGAGCCCCACCTGCGGCTCCGTTACCACGATTGCCACCGCGCCGTTTTGCACCGCGTCCATCGCAAAACGATGCCCATCCTCTTGAAATCCGGAGATACAAAAAAACAAGTCGCCTCGGCGTACCGTGCGGGAGTCATATTGCAAGTCACGGATTACGACTTCGTCGTCGCCCTGCACCGAGCAGCGCATTCCATGAAATAATTCATAAAGTTTCATTTCGTTCTCCTGTCTCCAAATTGGTATTGTACCATAACATGTGTGCGATTACCACACCTATTCTTCCAGTCCTTGCGCCGCGTCCTATTGCGGCGACGGTGTTGCGCTCGGCTGCGATGACGGTGTCACGCTCGGCTGCGGCGACGGTGTCGGCTCCGGTGATTGCGTCGGCTGTGGCGTCGGCTCCGGCTCCGTAAACTGCATGTTACTCAAATCCAGTTGGAATGTCACCGTCACCGTGCTGCCCTCCTCTGCGGGGATTCCCGCATAAGGCGTCTGACTGATCGCCTTGCCCGTGCCGATTGCCGTAAATTTCAGCCCTCTCGAAATCGCCAGGTCGCGCGCTTCAAACAAGGTAAGGCCCGTGAAGTCCGGAACTTCTACCATTGTCGCAGGCAACTCCAATGTTGCCTTGGTGTCCATGCTCAAGCTGACTTTGCTGCCTACATACACTTCCTCGCCTGCCGACGGCATTTGAGAAGTCACCGTGCCCGTGCCGTCCGCATGCACTTCCAGCCCCACCGCAGTCAGCGCTGACTGCGCCTCCTCCAGCGTCATTTCAGCCACATTCGGCACCGCAACCGTTTCACGTTGCTGCTCTTCTGTGCGGTCGGGTACCACCCCGCCCGTTTTCAGCGTGTCCGCCAAAACCTTGCCGACATACGGCGCGCACAGCACATCGTTTTTATCCGATTTTTGTACGCCGTTCGCCGTAATCATCACCATATAGCGTGGGTTTGTTGCCGGCGCATATCCAATCATCATAGAGATTTCCTTATTTACATCAGGTGCGCCCTGTGTATACTTGGTCGTCTTGCCGTACATCGCACCCGCAGAATATCCTGCAATCTTCATCGCAGAGGCTTTGCCCACCTCCACATTTTGCTCCATCACCTCGCGCAGCTTCGCCGCGTTCTCCGCGGACATCGTCTTTCCAATCTCCATTGCGCCGTACGCTTCGGTCATGTTGCCTTCTTTGTCCATCAGTCCCAGCACCACGCGGGGCACAAATAAAGTGCCTCCATTGGCAATCGAGCTTGCCGCATTAATCAGCTGCATCTGCGTTGTTTTCACGATGCCGCCCGCAGCAATGCGCGCCATGTCGATTTCCCGCGCATATTTTTCCGCCAGCAGATCGCCTTCGCTCTCGTTTGCCAAATCAATGCCGGTTTTAGCACCAAATCCAAAGCCTCGCATCGCAGTGTAAAACGAGTCTTTTCCAATGCTCACCGCGCCTGCGGACGCATAGTTTGTACATCCCTCATCCAGCGCAGAGTGGAAGGTCACCGGCCCGTGCATGTTGGTGCAGGAAATCTTCTCCCCGTCAAACACCAAATATCCGGCACAATCAAAGTTTTCCGCAGCCTTGCCCTCATTCATCGCCGCTGCCACTGCAAAGTATGAGAAGATAGAGCCCGGTTCATACGCATAGCTCGTCACATTGTTCACGGACAGCTTCAGCAGTGTTTCTCCATCCGAACGCGGCGGATTGTTGAGGTCAAAGCCCGGCGTATTGCTCATCGCAAGCACTTCGCCCGTTGTCACATCCATCACAACACCCTGTACGCTCTCTGCTGCTGCAACCGAGTAAAGTTCCTTACAGGCATTTTCCAAATACATCTGCACAATCGAGTCCAGCGCCAGCACAACGCTTTGCCCGTCCTCGCTCGCAATCAGCATCTCTTGTCCGTTGGGCGCGCTTACACCGTCCTTGGCGATCTCCGCAACGCGTCGGCCTTCCCGCCCGCCCAATATGCGGTCGTATCGTTTTTCAATGCCCATCTGCCCGTCGCCATCGATTGTCGTGTAGCCAATCAACTGCTGTGCAAAACTGTTGTTGGGGTAATACCTGCGCACATCGTCCCGCAGTTCCACACCTTTGAGCTCCGCCTGTTCCACCTGCTCCGCCTGTTCCAGCGAAATCTGTCGTTTCAGCCATATCTCCTTGCGTGTGGTGCTCGTTGCCTTTGCATAAACGTCGTCGCGCGGCAGCTCCAAAATCTGTGAAAGTTGATCCGCCACCGCGTCCGCATTCTTCGCCTTGGCAATCCGCTCCGGCAGCAACACCACCATGTCCGCTCCGCCACTTTGCGCCAGCACACTCAAATTGCGGTCTAAAATAGACCCGCGCTTCGCTTGTACTGCCATGTCCGTCGTCCACTGCTGCTCTGCCTGCCGCGCGAGCCAATCTCCCTTATAAATACCCCAATAGCCTGCCCGAACACCGAGCAGGCCAATCAATCCTAGTAATAGTAGTAAAATCGCCAGCAGTCGCTTTCGCGTCACCAGCACATTTGAATTTTGCAAAAGGATCGTACTCCTCGCTACCGTTCTCTCGTCGCCCTTTGCGCTGCACACATGGTTGTCAACTCATGGTCTAGCTTAGCATTAAACTTCAAAATTTGCAAACAGCCCCTTCACTGCGTTCACCAGCTCTTCAAAGAACCTGCCCACTCCCATTGTCGTTTCGGGAACTTGCTCGGCTGTTTCCGGTTCGGACACTTGCGGTTCGGCTGTCTGTGATACCATCGGCGGTACAAACACGATCTGATTGTCCTTTGCCTGTCCCATGCCAAGATTGTTTGTTGCGCCGGATTGGATGCTGCTCAAATTCTCGCGCAGAGCAATGTCCGTTTTCACTTTGTCAATCTGCTGTTGCAATGTCTTGATCCGCATCTGCGTCTGCGCTCCCGCATATCGAGCATCGCTCACTTGCGCATAGCGCACCAAAACGCCGGATAGCACCGCAAACACAGCAATCACCAGTACGATGGTCGAAACGATGCCGCGCTTTTTGCCCGCGTTTATCTTCTCCGCCACCGGGCGAATGCCGTCATAGTTGACAGCCAGTTCTCCCGCTGCAGCCATATCAAAGCCATGCACCGGCGTCTTTTTGAGTTGCTTGCGCACGATTTTTTTGTAATCCGCCTTGTTTTCCTTCTTGTACTGTTTCACCGGCTGGATTTGTGTTTCCATAAAATTTTCTGCTACCGTTCCCGCGTAGGCAATCTGCCTGCCACCCGCATTTGCGTTGCTGCGGAACATCGCGTCACGCTCGTATACCTCACGGCGGCGGCGCTCCTCATCCTTGCGCAGCAAATAGTGTTTACGCGCCTCTTCCAGTACGCGCATGTCCTTCTGCCGCTTTGCCTCCATCGCCGCTTTTTGACGCTGCATCATAGCATATTGCATCATACGCTTTTGCTCTGCCTGCTGCTGACGCGCACGCGCCTGTTCGCGCAAATACGCCTCCTGAATTTGGATCTGTCGCTTGCGTTCCTCATATGTATCATTGCCAACGAAAATATTCTGATTCGCTTTGTAGTGTGCCAGCGACTGCACGCGTCCCCGCTCACGGGTCTGCCTGTTGTCGTAAGCATATTTTGGCATTGCATTCATCGTTATGCCCTCTTACCCTTCGTTGATTTTTTCCAGTACGCGCAGCTTCGCGCTTCTCGCTCTCGGGTTCTCTTCCAGTTCCTGTGCACTTGGCGTCACCGGCTTTCGTGTAACGATTTTTGCGCTCGGCTTTTTCCCGCATACGCAAATCGGAAAAGAACTCGGACATTCACATGGCTGTTGCAGCTTTTTGAACGCCTGCTTTACAATGCGGTCTTCCAGCGAGTGAAATGTGATTACCGCCAGTCTGCCGCCCGGCTTCAATGAGGCGGTATAATCTTCCATCGCCTTGCCTAAATCACGCAGCTCCCCGTTCACTTCAATTCGCAACGCCTGAAAGGTGCGTTTGGCAGGGTGTGGACCCTCCCGTCGCGCCGCCGCCGGAATCGCCTGCTTAATGATGGTTTCCAGCTCCAGCGTCGTTTCAATCTTCGCCTTGCTTCGGGTGTTCACAATGAATTGCGCAATACGCGCCGCCCATTTTTCTTCTCCATATTCCCGAATCACACGCGTCAGTTCTTCCTGTGAATAACCATTGACCACGTCTACCGCGCTCAGATCATCCGTGCGATTCATACGCATGTCCAGCGGCGCGTCCTGCATGTAAGAAAATCCGCGCTCCGCTTCGTCCAGTTGAAAGGACGAGACGCCCAAGTCCAGCACCGCCGCGTCGATCGCCGCAATGCCAACTTCCTCAAGCACCTCTGTAACTGCTTTAAAATCCCGATGCACCAGCCGCACGTTTTGATCGCGCAAGCGTTCCTTGCAGCGTGCAATGGCGTCCACATCTTTATCAATGCCTATCAGCATTCCGTTTGGGGCGATACGCTGCAAAATACCCTGCGCGTGTCCGCCGCCGCCCAGCGTGCCGTCCACCACGCTCATGCCCGGTTTCAGGTTCATGAGATCCAGTGTCTCTTCAAATAAAACCGATACATGCATCAGATTCCAAGCTCCGCTAATTTTTGTAGTGTTTCTTCGTAATCACCGTATGCGCTATCGTTGTATTCATCCCATCCCTCGCGCGACCAGATTTCCACGCGCGACATCACGCCAATGATCACAAGCTCTTTTTGCGCGCCAATGTGGTATCTCAGGCGCTGGGGCAGCAAAATGCGTCCCATCTTGTCCCCTTCGCACTCACAAGCGCTGGCAAACAGCATACGCGCAAAGCTCTGCGCTTTGGTATCCGCAATCGGCAGCGTTTTCAGCTTCCCCGCAAACGCTTCCCACTCCCCCAGTCCAAACACAAACAAGCATTTCCCAACGCCCTTCGTTACGATAAAGGTTTCACCCAAATCGTCCCGTAATTTTGCGGGCATAAATACTCTGCCTTTGGCATCTAAATTGTGGGAATATTCACCGATCAACATTTTTCATACCAAATTAGCCACTTTTAACCACTTTTCACCACTTTCTATTGATTTTAGCATCTAATACACGATAACGCAAGTGTTATTTTCACAATTTGTTCAAAAATTAATCAGCAGATTTCCGCACAGCCAAGCCGAAAACCCCTTTTCACGAGGCGCATCTTCCCTCTCGTATTTTTCGCGCACTATAATCAGCCTGCCACAGCCAATTCCGTGAAGGTTGACATCCTCCACCGCACACGGTATCATGAAATCACGATCAAAAAACATTACGCGGAAAAATATCAGAAAAGAGGAACATCGTTCATGCAAGGACAAATCTTACGCCCCACGTATTACACACAATTCCAGTGTACAGGCGGCGACTGCAAGTATACCTGTTGCAATCATTGGAGTGTTTCGGTCAATAAGCACGATTATGATAAGCTGCGCAGCGCAAGTATGCCGCCGGAGCTTGACGAAATCGTGCGGCGTACCTTCAAACGCATCAAAGAAGACCGCACGCGCGATCAATATGCCGCCATCCAGATGAACAACGATGGCGAGCAGTTATGCCCACTGCTCAACGAGGAAGGCTTGTGTCGTTTTCAGCTTACATGCGGATATGATTATCTGCCCGCCATCTGCAAGCAGTTCCCCCGCAGCGTGGCGCATATGCAGGGCAGCTACGAGCAGTCTCTTTCCATCGGCTGTGAAGAAGTGGTGCGCTTGTTGCTTGCGCAGCAAGATGGCGTAGCATTTGAAAGCGTTCAGGATGAAGTCGTCAACTATACCAAATGGATTGCGGAGATCAACGATAACTTAATTCGTATCTTCCCCATTGCGGCCTACCATTTCGATCTTCAGATTTTGTTCCTCTCCTTGCTGCAACTGGATTCCTGTTCTCTGGACGATCGAGTTCTGCTTGTTGGCATGGCAATCAAAGAGCTGATGGCTCTGGAGCAGGAAACGCACCGTATTCCCGCTTTTGTCGATCAATTCCTGACCGCGGCGCAATCCGGCGTATATGCCGATGCGTTCCCGGATTTCGAGCCAAACCCATGCGTTGTTGTCAGCGACGCGCAAAAATTCCTGAGCCGGTTCAGCGGCACACCCACACTCAGCCACTTTCAGGAACGTGTCTACGCAAATCTTGGCATCACCGTCCACCAAAGCGAAGATCGCATCACGACCTCTGTTGACGCAGCTCAGGTCATGCCTGCACGTCAACGGTTTGCAGCGTTCTTGAACCGGCATCCGCGAGCGTTGGAAAATATCTTGGTGAATGAATTATTCACGCGCACCTTCCCCTTCAACGCAGATTTCGACTTGTGGGACGCTTACATCCAGCTGGTCTATCTGTATACGTTGCTCAAGGTTTCCGCCGCCGGCTTTCTCGATGATTCACTTCAAGAGGCTGACTTTATCCGGGCTGTCGTGATGGTTGGGCGCGAGTATGCGCATGCCAAAGACTTCCGCAAGCAGCTTTGCGCCACGCTCAAAGAAAACGATAGCGCGTCGCTTGCACATCTGGTTTATCTGGTGCGGTGGTAACACAAAAAAGCCCGACACATCGTCAGGCTTCCCGCTCCATATTCATTCTGTACACACGGCATATCGCAGCGTTGCGATGTGCCGTTTTCATTGGAAGAATTTATTCCGGCGCCACCTCAAGCGTCACTTCAACCGTTCCTTGTCCCAACGCCTGTCACAGGTCGGACGAATTCCGCATTTTTCCCAGCGGCGTATGGCTGTAACGAGTCGTGAAGTCCTCATAGAATCAGGCCAAACAGTCCTCGCCGAAAAGCATCAGCTCTCCCGTTTCGATGGACAAAGGCTTTGTTACGCTGCCCGCAAAAAATAGCAACGTCGCCCCACGGCGCGTAATAGGCAAGCGTCCCGCTGATCCTCTCGCCACAGGCGTTCTGAATTCCCGCCACGGCGCAAACTTGTTTTGATCACAAAGACCTGTTTCTTCACTTGTTCCTCTTCCTTATATATAACGGATGACCCTCGCCGGAACACCACCCGCAATCACGCGCGCGGGAACGTCCTTGGTCACCACGGCGCCCGCCGCAATAATCGCCCCCTCCCCGATTCTTACACCGGGCGTTATGGTTACGCTCGCACAAATCCAAACATCGCGTTCAATGACGATGGGTGCCGGGTACATGTCCCTGCGCCGTTCAGCCGAAAAATCATGATTGAGCGTGGTCAGCACCACATTATGCCCAATCATCGTGTTGTCACCAATGGTAATGCCACCCTGATCCTGAAAATGGCATCCTGTGTTGATGAACACATTTTTCCCAATCCGGATGTTCTTCCCGCAGTCCGTATAAAACGGCGGGAATACAGCAAACTCATCATCCACCGGCTGACCGATCAACAATGAAAACAAATCTCGGACTTCCTCCGGCGTGTGATACGCATTGTTCAATTCCATCGTAATACGCCTTGCCTGCATGTTCACTTCATGCATATACAGGTGGGTTTCCGATCCACCCACAACGGTCTGCCCGCGGTTTAAATGATCTAAATATTCCTTCAAATCCATCTTCTCTTCCTCACATCATGCTGCTTTGCAAAACTTCAACAATCGCGTCTTCATCCAGCACCTGATATCCTCCGCGCATCACGAAAACACTGTTCGCAATGTCCTTTAGCATACTCTCCTGCACGCCCAACGTACAAATGTCCATCACCAGTCCCAGTTCTCTCATATACGCTTCCATGCAATCCAGTCCTTCCATTGCAATCTCATGGTCTGTTTTCCCTTGCGTCTGCACACCCCAAACATTACGTGCAAACCGCTTGAATTTCGCCAGTCCGAATGGAGCAATCCTGCGATAGTATGCCATCGAGATCGCCGAAAGCGTCATGCCGTGGGTTGCGTCTGTGTACGCACCGATCGATTGACCAATCATGTGCACCATCCAGTCTGTTGTCTTTCCTTTTGACACCAGCGTGTTCAGCGCCCAGGTGGCAATCCACATGATGTTGCTGCGTGCCTCATAGTCCGTTGGGTTTTGCAGCGCAATGCGCGAGGAATGAATCAGCGAGTGCAGCAGCCCTTCCATCAGATAATCAGAAGTGTTGTCGTCCTCACCCGAAAAATATTGTTCCAAAATGTGCGACATGATGTCGAAAAAGCCTGCCACCATCTGATATTTTGGAATTGTGAAGGTATACGCCGGATTCAGTATGGAAAATTTCGGGAAAACCTGCTCGCCAAACACATGCCCGATTTTCTTTTGCTGTGCAGGATGCGTAATCACAGTGCCGCCGTTCATTTCCGACCCTGTGCCCACCATCGTCAACACACACCCTACCGGGATGATTTTGTTGTCCACATCCTCCATGCGCAGAAAATATTTTTCCCACGGCTCCTCCGTGCAATGCGTTGAAACCGAAACCGCTTTGGCATAATCGCAGACGGATCCGCCCCCCACCGCCAACAAAAGATCCACGTTGTTTTCCCGCGCGATGCGGCATCCTTCGTACAGTTTTTCCACCGTAGGGTTGGGCATCACGCCGCAGTCCTCCACCACAGTTTTGCCGCACTCCTCCAAAATCTCTAACACATCCTCATAAATTCCGTTGCGCTTGATGGAGCCGCCGCCGTAGATCAGCATCACTCTTGCACCATATTTTGGAAGCTCCTCTCGTAGCGCTTCAATCGACGAATCGCCAAAATATAGCTTCGTCGGATTCGAGTAACTAAAATTTCCTAACATAACCCATTCCTTTCTCTGTCCACGTTTTGATCGCGTCTGGTTCTTCTTACTGCCGACGCTGCCTGTTCGGTAAAACGCCAAGCTACTGTTTCTATGAGAATCGTATCACTCCAGCATTCAAATTACAAATACTTATATTAAATAGATATTCATGCTTTACAGGCATATTTAGGGGTAGCATCTTGCTTTTAAGGAAATCTCGTGGAAATTCGAGTGTTGCAGTGTTTTTTGGCAGTCGCGCGCGAACAAAGCGTCTCCGCAGCGGCAGAATCCTTACATCTTTCTCAACCCGCCTTATCCCGCCAGATGAAGGATATGGAAGTAACTAAACAACTTTTCACGATACCCTAGCTCCCTTTGCGGGGCAGGATATGTAGTTGCAGCCTATAATCTTATTTGCAATGCCTCCCGTATGGCGCGAAGGACAAGGCTACACCTTTGCTCAGGCTGTCGATAAAGCCGCAACCGTCAGCCCCTCAGCATAAGCATTCTATGACCTCTTTCCCTCAAGAGCGCCCGTCATTTGCACAAAAAAAACAGAGCCGCTTCGATCCTTCGAAGGCAGCCCCGTTTTTTGATCAAATCGTTAAGCTTTGCCGTTGCAGCCAAGCACATTCATGATTTTGTGCGCAACCATTTGTTTGATTGCGTCACGTGCGGGAGCAAGGTACTGACGCGGATCGAAGTGATCCGGATGCTCCGCAAAATATTTGCGAATGGTGCCGGTCATCGCAAGGCGCAGATCGGAATCGATGTTGATTTTGCATACTGCACTGGTTGCCGCTTGACGCAGCAACGCTTCAGGCACACCCTGCGCGCCGGGCATGCTGCCGCCATACTGGTTAATCATATCCACAAATTCCGGAATCACGGAAGATGCGCCGTGCAGCACGATAGGAAATCCGGGCAAAATGCGTGTGACTTCTTCCAGAATATCAAAACGCAGTTTAGGCTCTCCGGTAAACTTGAACGCGCCGTGGCTGGTGCCAATGGCGATTGCAAGAGAGTCGCATCCCGTTTTAGTCGCAAATTCCAGCACTTCATCCGGACGTGTGTAGGAAGAATCCTCCGCAGACACCTTAACGTCGTCCTCCACACCGGCAAGACGACCCAATTCGCCTTCCACCACAACGCCATGATCATGCGCATACTCCACAACTTTGCGAGTGAGCGTTATGTTCTCTTCAAAAGAAAGGTGCGAACCATCGATCATAACAGAAGTAAAACCGCCGTCGATGCAGGATTTACACGTTTCAAAGCTGTCGCCATGGTCCAGATGCAGCGCGATCGGCAGTCCGGTTTCATCCAATGCTGCTTCTACCAGTTTTTTCAAATAGATCGGGTTTGCGTAGTTGCGCGCGCCCTTGGAAACTTGAAGAATAAGCGGAGAGTTGAGCTCCTTAGCGGCTTCCGTGATTCCCTGGATGATTTCCATGTTGTTCACGTTGAATGCGCCGATTGCATAGCCGCCTTCATAGGCCTTTGCAAACATCTCTTTTGTGGTTACGAGTGGCATAGTTTTATCCTCCTAAAAAGTTTATACTGACAATACTAACAGTACCAGTATACTATTTTGCAGAGCAAAGTACAACTGATTATTCTGTCATTTTGCTTACAAAAGCGTTGCAAATTGAAAAAAAATGGCATATAATAACTAATGTATGAAAATAAAAATATATTTTTTCAGGAGGTCTTAACATTATGGCAATTAAAGTTGGTATCAACGGATTCGGCAGAATTGGAAGACTGGTTTTCAGAGCTTCTATTGCGAACCCGAACATCGAAGTGGTGGGCGTGAACGATCCGTTTATTGATCCGAAGTACATGGAATATATGCTCAAGTATGACACCGTGCACGGCAGATTTGACGGCGAAGTTTCCTATACGGACAGCTCCATCATCGTGAATGGCAAAGAGGTTAAAGTATTTGACAAAATGAACCCGGCAGAAATCCCGTGGGGCACAATCGGCGCTGAATACATCGTGGAATCCACCGGTGTGTTCACCACCATCGACAAAGCAAAAGCACATCTGGAAGCCGGCGCAAAGAAGGTTGTCATCTCTGCTCCTTCCGCAGATGCTCCGATGTTCGTTATGGGCGTTAACAACAAAACGTATGATAAGTCCATGGACATCGTTTCCAACGCTTCCTGCACCACAAACTGCCTTGCTCCGCTGGCGAAAGTCATCAACGACAAGTTCGGTATCGTGGAAGGTCTCATGACCACCGTGCACGCGACAACCGCGACGCAGAAAACGGTAGACGGCCCGTCCAAAAAGGACTGGAGAGGCGGCAGAGGCGCTGCGTTCAACATCATTCCCTCCTCCACCGGTGCCGCAAAGGCAGTGGGCAAGGTTATCCCGCAGCTCAACGGCAAATTGACGGGTATGGCATTCCGCGTGCCTACGGCTGACGTTTCCGTGGTAGACCTCACCTGCGTGCTGGAAAAATCCGCTACCTATGATGAAATCAAAGCTGCAATGAAGGCTGCTTCGGAATCCGAAGACTTCAAGGGCATCATCGGTTACACCGAAGATGCAGTGGTTTCTTCCGATTTCATCACGGATGCAAGAACTTCCATTTTCGATGCAGATGCCGGTATCGCGCTCAACGATCATTTCGTGAAGCTGGTTGCTTGGTATGACAACGAATGGGGTTATTCCAACAAGGTTCTGGATCTGATTTCCTACATGAACACCGTGAAATAAGAAATCTATCTCAAAGCCTCAAAAAAGTGTCCTTCTCTATTGAAGGGCACTTTTCATTTGTTTCTCAATCATTCGGACGTTTTTTCATAGCCAGACCCTACCGCAAAGCACCGCATTCAGTAGAGCACTCTACCGAATCTCTCCAAATAAAAGGAATGCACCATCATTTAGGTGCACTCCGCTTTGCTTTCGTCCTCATTGATCCATCCGGAACACGGTCAGGTTAACGTTCAAATTCAAAAATCATTCTCATCCAAACCTTCTACGATGTCTCCGCGCCGGATTGCATCCAAATAATTTTGCGTCGCGATTTTCACAAATTCCGAATCATTCTTTTTCTCTTCCGGGATATATGGCTTGCCCGGTTCCCGCTTCCGCAGTTTAAAGCGGCTCATATGCCGTTGCAGCACCCGTGCCGACCGGCTCATTTCATCGCTGGCACAGCTCGCTTCTTCGCAGCTTGCCGCATTGCCCTCCGCCGCATTTGAAATCGTCTGTATGCTGCTGTTAATATCTTCAATCGCGCTCTTCTGCCGGCTGGAAGCCACCTTGATGTCCTGCACCGACTGCGCCGCGTTGTGCACACTGCCCGTGATATCCAAAAACTTCTGATTCGTCTCGCGCGCCACATCTGTACCATAGTGCGCCTTCGCAATGGAAGCTTCGATCAATTCTTTGGTCTCTTTTGCCGCAAGAGCACTCTTATGTGCCAAATCTCGCACCTCATCGGCAACGACTGCAAATCCCTTGCCCGCAGCGCCTGCGCGCGCCGCCTCGATTGACGCATTGAGCGCCAAGATGTTGGTTTGGAACGAGATATTGTCGATGGTGTGGATCACGCTGGAAATGCGATCCGAAGAGTTGACAATGTCCTCCACCGCACGCATCAATTCGCTCATTTTATCCGTACTTGCGTCAATGTCAGTACGAATGCCCTCAAACACCTCGTTGATCTCATTTGCCTTGCTTGCATTCTCCCCGGAAAGCTCATTGATCTGCGCAATCGTCGCCGTAAGCTCCTCCATCGACGATGCTTGCTCTGTTGTGCTGTCCGCAAGATGCTTGCTCGCGCTGGAAATCTCTGACGCACTGGAAGCCACGTGGTTCGCCACCTTAATGATTTCCGCAAACAGGATGTCGTTCGACTGCACCAGTCGATATAGGTGTCTGCCTAGCATATCTTCTTCTGAACGAACGTTCACATACGAGGTCAAATCACCGTCCGAGACTCGTTTGATGATTGCCGCATTCTCATGAATGCCCTCCGCCATTTTAACAAATGCGCGTATCATCACTGCCACTTCATTGTCCGGATGCATCTTAGAAAAATCCAGGCCAGTCAATTCAATATGGTCGCAGCCGCGCGCCAGTTCTTCCGACCACCCCGCAACCTTGCGAATCGGCAGCGAAATGCTGCTGGATGTCCGTTGTGCAATACGCAGCGCCAGAAGCACCGCCGCAACGGTCAATACCACCAATGCAAGAATCAAAATTGTGATGTATGCGCCAACCGTTTCCGACAACTTCTGCGCCGTGTTCTCGTATACTTTGCTGATCGCATTGATGTTCTCAATCACGATCGCTACATTCGGCTTGATCTCCGCCATATATTGCGCATATGCCGCATCGTGATCCGTTTTGCTTAATTCAATCAGTTCGCTGGCCTTGCTGTGGATCAAGCGATGCGGTTCATTCAACGCGGTAATCGCACTTTGAATTTGTGGATCTTCCTTTGCCGCTTCCGCATATTCCGCCAGCCACTTTCCAAGGGAGCATGCCGTCGGATCCAGCGCACCTTCAAACTTCACCTGGCTGCTAATCGAATCACTCAGCTGGTTCAGCCACGAGTAGTGTGCAATGACTGCCTGCTTGGTCTGATTCTGATGAAATCTGTTCTGCGCCAGTTGCTTATAGTTGTTGTCAATCGCCAGCAGCCCGCCCACTGCAATCAGCGACATCACAATGATAATCAAAATCAGTGCCTGATATCCGGAAAAAATCTGTGCTTTAATTGTTTTCTTCATGGTTATACCACCAAATCAATATCCTTACAATATTTAATACTGTACGAATCCAGTCGTTTTGTAACGTCAAAAAACTGTGTTGCACAATGCGTGCTGCTCAAACACAGTGTCCTTCAACGTTGCAACCATATTCACTTCAACCTTGCCAGAGTCCTTATTTCATCTGCATGTATGTCTTATCACATTATTTGCACGGTCCAAACATAATCGCCGTTTTATCCTGATAAACCGATACAAAATCCTGATCGATGCGCGTCGTTGTTTGAAACTTTCCAATCACAACCGTGACATTTGCAAACAACGTGCCGGAACAGAAAATGCGCCGTTTAAACTCCAAATTCGGTTTGATGTCCACGTGCTCCAGCGCCTCCATCGATTCCGCCAAACCACGGATTCGATCCTCGGCAATCCCGGCAGAATAACGCGCACTGGCAAGCGCTTTGATCTTGTCGCCATCCAACTTGCCCGCTTCTTCAAACTGTCCGTATATGCGTATGATTTCTTGCAATTTTACAAATTCAATTTTAACCTGTGCCAGTTCCTTGGCGTATGCTTCTTTTCTTTGCACCAGATATTTCGGTTTGCCAATTTCCACGCAAGTCGGCACGCTGCGTTTAGAGCCGATGTTGCAAGCTTTGACCACGCCACCCGCAACGCTGCTGCCACCCATGATGGAGCCGGGTCTGCCCTCCAGCAGGATGTCCTGCAAGCATTCCACTTCGCAGTTGATGATGGAGCGCGTCACCACATTTCCCTGTGCATGCACGGTGCAGTTCTCTAAAAAACCTGCCTTCAGATTTCCCTTGCAATAGATATTTCCCATGCCCATACCGTTGATGCCGGAGCTGATGGTGATGTTTCCCTCTGCGACCAGCGTCGCACCCTGCACGCCCTCGCGCACATAAATGTTTCCACCCGCCTTCACGGTAAAGCCTTGCAGCACGCTTCCTTGGATCACCACGTCGCCAACAAAGTTGATGTTTCCGACAGAAAAATCGACATCCCCCGCAACCCGATACACCGGATTCACATTGATGCGGTCATTGACCAGTGAAACCTGACCGGAATCCTTGGCAACAATCTTGGTGCCGCCCTCGTCGAGCCGTACCCCAACGCCAAGAGAATAGGATGCTCTGCGCCCCTGCTTTGCAATGATCGCCTTGCCAAAAACGTCCATGCCGTTGATGCCCGGCTCTGCATGCTGAATAATGGCCAGCTCCTGACCCTCCAGCACATTCGTTACGAGATCCAGCTCACGAAAGTCAACCTTTGTGTGCAAATTGCCTGTGTCTTCCTGTTGCAGGCTCTCAAACGCATAGGTGATGGTTCCGTCCACGCCATGTACCGGCTCCCTGCCGGCAGCAATCTGAAAACTCTCCTCAAACAGCGGCGCATTCGCCAGACTTTCCAAGCGTTCCTCATCAATGCCGTGGCATACCCCCGCCGCTGACAGCGCATTTTGCAACGCTTCCATTCCGCCGAACTCTTCCCCCGGTTTTGGCGTAGACAAAAGAATCATTGCTACGGTCCCTTCCGGGTCTGTCCAAACATCAATGCGTGATTGGACAGGTTGTGCAATCATTTCGTTGATTCGTTCCTGATCCATAAGCCTTCCTTCCAAGCCAGTCAACCTTTTTCGTGCAATTCACTCAACGAAAATCAACTCCCGAAGCCGGCTTTCGCAAGATCCGAGGCATATTTTTTTCGTACAAAAGCCATACATTACACAAAAAAAACAATGGCCGACATCCCATAAATCGCTAATCATATAATACCATACCGCTCTGGTCTCGTGCAACCAATTTATTCTGTTTCGTGCGGGATATCTTTACTTAGAATACTCCTGTTTCTCACATTTTTTTGCGTTCACGCAACAAAAAAACACTCCCCGCATGATAGAAAGTGTTTTTCTGCCGACACCGCGCACTCTTTTACGCCGTGTCTATCCAAACGTCAACTTTGTTCCGGTCAACCAGGACATGGGGTTCCCGCCTGACCGGAACATCCACCCAATTACTTTTTCAGTTTCGAGGGCATCTTCGGCTCATAAATACGTCCGATGCACCCCATAGCGGAAAATGCATTTGCTAAAATGATCAACGATTTTTCTGTGGCCTTGGCAATTTTCTTTTTCTGCATGTCTATTTCCTCCTATTGTCTGAAAACTGGAATGCCTCTGAATCTGTTTGATTCATCCAAAAGATACCATATTTTTTTCAGGCGTACAATGGGGGTGGTACGAAAACCCCGCAATCAGGTACGAAAACATTTGCCTGTCTGCTTTTTTCTGTGATATTCTAGTCAAGGAGAATGAGAGGACCTGCATGGATTTTTGGTTTGTATGGGAAGTCATTGTTAATTTAATCACCATTGCCCCCATTCATTATCTGTTTTATAAGCAACTGGGGGTCGTTCCCGCGCGCAAAAAGTTCATACCGCTGGTGCTCGCGTTTTCTGTGGTGTTTATCAGCGTACTCAATTATATCAACATACAGGCAGCCATCCCGGTCGCCTCCGGCTTGACCATCTACGCCACCCGCATTTTGTTCACTCTCGTCAGTGCGCTTTTTGTTTTTCTGCTGTGTCAGGGAAATCTTTCCGAAAAGATCACATGGCTGCTGGTGCCCACGTTTATCGTTGCAATCGCGGACTTCACTTCCATTCTGGTATTGTCCTGCATCGGAAATTCCGGCGCCCCTTCTTTGTTTCAACTGGGTATGGATCGTTTCTTCGCCTCTCTGATCTTTGTTGTTGTGATTCTGCTGTCCTGCTCGATCATCGCAAATCTTGACAACACAAAGAGAAAGTTGCGTCTGTCCATACCTTCCCTAATCCGTATCTTGCTTATCATCGTATTGTTCTTCGGCATCATATCCGTGGATGTACTCATCGACAACCTGCACATCATAGCGGCCAACGGGGCTTCTTCAATCAATGTCGGTGATGTCGTGGTCGCCGCTTCTTTTCTGCTCATTATATTTTTCGCCTTCCTGCTCGTGACCAAGGTTGGCGTGCTTTCCTATGAAAATATGGAATACGAGCTGGAGAGGCAAAAAGAAAAGGTCGAGCTCGCCCACCTTCAAAATATGGAGCTGGTGCTCGATGAAATCCGCGAGACCAAGCACGATTTGCGCAATCATCTGTATACCATGCAGGTCATGCTTGCCAACCGTCGTTACGATGAGCTGGCAGCCTACTTTAACACCACGAACGGCATTCTGGACGAAAAAACGAATGTCGTGCTTACCAAAAACATTCCGCTCAACAGCATCATATATAGCAAAACACTGATGATGAAAGCAAACCAAATCAGTTTCCATCCCGCCCTGCTGGATACCTCCGTGCTGCCTATTGCCGAGTTCGATCTGTGCTCCATTCTCGGCAATCTATTGGACAACGCCATTGAAGCATGTCAAAATGTCGAGGAAGACAAGCGCTATATCAGCTTCACTATGAAGCGCATGGAAAATAATCTTGTCATTCAAATCGAAAATCCTTATCATGGGACGATACAAAAAACGCCCGGTGGTCGCTATATTTCCGGCAAGCAAGAAAGCGGGCATGGGCTGGGCATCAGCCATGTGACGCGGCTGATCCATCAATACGGCGGGAATATACTCATCCAAACTGCCGAGTCTCTGTTTATCGTCACAGTGCTGTTGCCCTACAAGGAAGGTAGGTGACTCATGCAAATTGCCATCGTCGACGACGAAAAAGTATTCCAGCGCGAGTTGGAACAAACGCTGCACCATTGGAATACAAAGCGGTTGGAGCTTACGCTGCACACATTTTATACCGGAGAAGAGATCGTCAAACAGTTTCGGGAGGAACGTCGCTCCTTCGACATTGTTTTCATGGATATGCAGCTTGAGGGAATGGATGGTCTTGAGGCGTCACGCATCCTGCGTACATTGGGGTATAAAGGCGCCATCGTTTTTACCACCAGTCATTCTTCCTTCGATCTTGCGCAAAAGGGTTATGAGGTGTTTGCGCTGCACTATCTCATCAAGCCCATCACCACAGCGCATATCGAATTGTGCATGCGCATGCTCAATCCCGACACGCGCTTTCACTATACTTATAACGCAACCGATACGTATGTATCCTATCAGGAAATCGTCTATTTTGAAAGCTCGCGCAATTATATCCGGCTGTTCACGTTGGATGCGCAGGAGCCGCCGCATCAATATCGCGGCAATATCGCTTCCGTGCTGCAACAAACGCCGCGGCATTTCGTGCAGTGTCACCGCTCTTTCATCGTCAATCTTTCGCATGTCATTATGATTGAGGGAAAAAGCATCTATATGCGTAACTACCCCAAACAGCCCATTCCCATTGCGGAGTCTTATCTCCCCGCCGTGCTGTCGGCATTTGCAAAACTATAAAAAACGCCAAACGCGCACCCATCGTGCGCGTTTAACGCGTCATATTCCAACACAGGTAAGGAGAACTGTATATGCTTCATGAATTTGCAACCAAACTCTCTGACCGGCTCATCGACAACGGCGCAGACCCGGAAAACAAGGATGTGCTCATCTACGGCATCGAGTGCGCTCTCAACGAGATCATTGCCAATCTGCTTGTGTTCAGCATCGCGTTCCTGATCGGTAAACCGCTGGAAATGCTTCTATGGCAGGTGTTTTGGCTGCCTCTGCGCATCAATATCGGCGGACAACACGCAAAAAGCCATCTGATGTGCCTGATCTCCTCCACCGTGCTTGCGGTGGGTTGCGTTCTGGTTCTGCCGTTTACGCTCGCGCTCTGGTGGCTGCCCTTCCTTGCCGTCACAGCGGCGATTCTCATTGCATTCTTCTTTGCCCCCTTCATCCATCCCAATCGTCTGATGTCAGACACGCACCGCGCCAAGGTTCGCACACGCGGCAAAATTGTTGCCGTGTCAGAATCCGCAGTGCTCACACTGATCTTCTTCTACTCGCCTGCATGGGTCGTGCAAATTGCGGCGCTGGGTATGCTCGCGGCATGTGCCCTGTTCCTTTCGGCAAAAATTGAGTTCGCCTATCAAAGCGTGAACCAATCTCCCGCCGATCCGCCAAAATCTTCTGATTCCGATTGAATTTTCGGTTTGCGGTAGATATAATATGAACCGTCCCACTAGATTTCATTCAATTTCAGGAGGTAGAAGCATGAATCGACCCATAATCCCCGCGTCCGAATATCCGCAACGCTGGAAAAAAGTATACGAATTGATGGAGCATCACAATCTGGATGCGCTCATCACATATTCCGATGACCGCGCAACCTATGGCGCAGCCTACGCGCGCTGGCTGGCGGATTTTCATACGCACTTTGAGCCGGTGTTGCTGCTCTTTGACCAAAGTGGAACACCAAAGCTGCTCTGCGGCCCGGAAACTGACGGCTACGCCGCGCTGCATAGCAAAATTCAGGAGATCAAGGTGCTGCGCGAGTTTTGCCATCCGGATGAAGATTATCCCTTCACACAGGTTGTTGCGCTCAGCGATGTACTTTCCGGTTCTATCAAGCGTTTGGGCGTCGCAGGGTTGGAATATATGGGATATCCGCTCGCCTGCCGCATTCAAGCAGCCTGCGATGGCGAAATCGTGGATGTCTCCGCGCCTGTCAGCATGCTCCGCGCAGTCAAAACCCCCGCGGAAATCGAGGTCATCCGCTATGCCTACCGTATTGCGCAGGCTGGGTTTGACGCTGCGCTGCGCGCAATCGATGTTGGCGTAACACAGCGTGAAGTCGCGGCGGCAGCCGAATGCGCAATGCGCACCATGGGTAGCGAGGGCATGGGGATTGATACCATCATCGCCTCCGGCATTGATGGCCGCCCCATTCTTGCGCGCACCACGCATCACGAAATTCAAAAAAACGATATCGTCGGTGTCACGCTTGCCCCGCGCTACGAAGGCTATCACGGGGCCATTGCGCGCCCCATTGTCATAGGTCAGCCGCAGGATGCCGCCGCACTGCGCTCCATTGAAGCACAGGAAAAAGCGCAAAAGGAGACTGCCCACGCGCTTCAAGCGGGTCGATGCGGACGCGATGCGGAAGCGGTAGGCAGAAGCATCATGGCGCAGGCTGGGTGCGAGAAATACTTCCTGTACTCCGGCATTCACAGCATCGGTGTGATTGAGTTCGAAGCCCCCATTTTCGGGCCCTCCTCAAAGGCGCTCCTGCATGAAAACATGACCGTATCCATTGATATCCCGGTGTATGAGTGTCCCTTTGTCGGCTCTCGAACCGAGGATGGCTACTTGATTTTGCAAAACGGGGTCGAACGTCTCAACCATACGCCTTACGCCATTTTCAAGCAGGGCTGATGTTCCCTTTCTTTCCCAGCGCAATCCCCGCGCCACCGGCCATTCACCGGCGTACATGGGTATGCTGCTGCCCAAACGATGCAGTGAAATCCGCCTAAAGCAAAAAAGTCTCAACGCTCCGTCAGGCATTATCGACAGCCCGAAACAAAAAAAGCGCTTTCGCGCTTTTTTTGTTTCTCAATTTGTTGAATGAGGATTAGTCATACAGCAAGTTTGCGATGTCAGCCTGATCCATGTTTGCAGCGTTGTACCATTTTGCACCGGTATCAACGTCAGCAACCGTCTTGCCCTGTGCAGCGTCTACTGCCAGCGCAACTGCTTTGTAACCAATCTGGTAGGGATCTTGCGTCACAGAACCGAGGAACCAACCGTTTTTCACAGCAGCTTTCTGGGTCTTGCCTGCATCAAAGCCCGCAACCACGAGGTCTTTGTATTTGCCGGTGTCTTTTGCCAGATCGGAACCATCATTGGTCGCATTCAGCAAACCGGTTACAGCGCCTTCATTGGAGCAGAACACACCAACCAAACCCTTTTGGTTCAACAGCGACTGTGCGCCGTTCTTCATGTCAGCAGCATCCGGAGTCGGCGGAACTACAACCTGAATGATCACAGCGGGTTTCTCGTCAGCTTCGTCTTTGTATTTGTCATGTCCTTCTACCGATACAGCGTTCGGGTGAACGGTTTCGGCAGCAGCTTTCATTGCTTCAATGAAGCCTTCGGTACGACCGATGATGGAAGCGCTGGTTGCATCCTGAGAAAGAACTGCGATATACGCCGGAGCGTCAGCCGTAGCAGCTTTGATTTTCTCAGCAAAAGCCGCGTCTTTCATCATTTCGTCCGCAGCGATTCCTGCCGCAGCCTTGTTGTCCGTAGAAGCAGTCGCAGCGATTGCGCCGTCCGGAGCATCCGGAACACCGGAGTCAAAGCCGATTACGGGGATTTTTTTGCCCATAGCATCCTGCAACTGGCTCATAACAGACTGTGTGTCCAAAGCAGCAAGGCAGATCGCACTGGGGTTCTTGGAGAGAGCAGTGTTCAGCATTTCAACCTGTGTGTTGATTGCGCTTTCACCTTCCGGTCCATTGAATTCCATGGTCACACCCAGATCGGTAGCAGCCGCTTCTGCGCCCTGCTTAACCACCTGCCAGAACTGATGCTGGAAGCCTTTTGCAATCACCTGAATGTTCAGGTCGCCGGCAGCAGCTGCGGGTTCTTCCGCCGGAGCGTCGGATGCCGGAGCCTCAGATGCCGGAGCTTCCGAAGCCGGAGCCTCAGACGCCGGAGCCTCAGATGCCGGAGCCTGCGAAGCCGGAGCCGCAGCAGGAGCACATGCCGCAAACGCGAACACACATGCAAGTGCAACCACAAGTACTACAAGTAATTTCTTTTTCATTTTGTTTCCTCCTTGATATATTAGGATAATCCTATTGCATCGAGCATTTTGCCCGAAGTACACATGTTTTAGATGCTTGCAAGCGCCTTATGCCCTGCTCGCCTTTTGTGTGCGGTAAATATCCATCAACACTGCCAGCACCACGACGATACCCGTGAACAGAATCTGCCACTGTTGCTGCAAGCCGATTGCCATTAGTCCATTTTTCAGCACGCTCATGATGAATACACCCACCATCGTGCCTGCAACCGATCCAACGCCGCCCGCAAGCGATGTACCGCCGATTACCACAGCCGCAATGCCCTGTAATTCCAGTCCGTTGCCGCTGCCGGGAATAACGGTGGTAAAGGTCGCCGCATAGAAGATACCTGCAAACCCGCAGAACAGGCCGTTCACCGTGTACACCAGTGTTTTCCATTTTGTGGTCTTGATGCCGGAAAGTCTCGCGGACTCCTCGTTGGAACCAAGCGCAAAGGTATATTTGCCAAATTTCGTTTTACTGAGCAAAAACCATGCAATGAAGAAGAATAACACTAACCAAAGCACACCGGTTGGAAACCCGCTCTGCGTTTTGAGGAAGACCTGTTTAAACCAGCCGTCTGCATCCGCCATCGTGGGATAGCGCATGGTCTGCACCTGTGCGATGATTGAGCCAAGGCCCTGTGAAATCATCATCGTGCCCAGCGTTGCAATAAAGGGCGGTAATTTCAATTTTGAAATCAAGAACCCGTTGAACGCGCCGAATGCTACGCCGATCAATACAACCAGCACCAAAGACAGCCACATCGGCCAGCCCCAAACGTTGTAAGCCACGCCGCCCACCAGCGCGCCGCACATCATAATCGTGCCGATCGAAAGGTCGATGCCGCCCGTGATGATGACGAATGTTACGCCCAGAGCCAAAAATCCAATGTAATATGCCGATTCCAAAATGTTAATCAAAAACGACGGAATGTCTACGTTTTTTCCAAAATATCCATACAGCGTGAAAAACACGAGCAGGATGATCAAGGCGCCCAGCGCCAGCAGCTTTTGCAGGTCAAGGCGTTTGCCCTGCGTTTGTTTCAAAGTTTTCGCTTCGTTACTCATGACCCATACCTCTCCTAATTTCTTAATGTTGCAAATTGCATGATGCCTTCTTGTGTCGCTTCAGCAATGTCGATCTCACCCGTCATTTTGCCTTCGCACATCACGATGATGCGGTCGCTCATACGCAGCAACTCCGGCATCTCGGAAGAGATCATGATGATGGATTTCCCCTCGCTTGCAAGCTGGTTCATCAGCTTATATATTTCGGATTTTGCGCCAACGTCGATTCCGCGCGTCGGTTCATCAAAAATCAAAATATCGCAATTTCGCACCAGCCACTTAGCAATAACCACCTTCTGCTGATTGCCGCCCGAAAGATTTCGGACAAACTGCTTGATGGAAGGCGTTTTGATCGCAATTTTTTGGACATATTCCTCGGCAACTTTCGCCACCGCTTTTTCGTCCACGATGCCGCCCCTGGTAAATTGATCCAGGTCTGCCATCACCGTGTTGTCTGCCACAGACAGCCCAATCGCAAGTCCAAACGCTTTTCTGTCCTCGGAAAGGTATCCGATTCCGTTCTCCACCGCATCATGCGGCGATTCAATTTTAACTTCCTTGCCATTCCTCAAAATCTGACCGCTGATCAACGGATCCGCCCCAAAAACCAAACGTGCGGTTTCCGTTCTGCCTGCGCCCATGAGTCCGGCAAATCCCAAAATTTCGCCCCGCTTCAGCTTGAAGGAAATGTCCTTCACATCCGCTGAAACAAGGTTTCTCGCTTCCAGCACCACCGGCGCATCCGGGTCAACAGTGCTGTGCGTTTTGGGTTCTTCGTAAATCGTGCGTCCCACCATCATGCTGACGATCTGGCTCATCTCTGTGTCCGCGGTGCGCACCGTGTCCACATATTGGCCGTCGCGCATCACCGTAATATCATCTGTGATGATCTTCAATTCCTCCATGCGATGCGAGATGTACACAATGCCCACGCCCTTCGCTTTCAGATCGTGGATAAAGCGGAACAGCTCGTCGATCTCGGATGTGGTCAGCGCCGCAGTGGGCTCGTCCATAATCAAAATGTCCGAATTGTAGGAAAGCGCCTTGGCAATTTCCACCATCTGCTGCTTCGCAACCGATAACGTGTTGATCACTGTGTTTGGCGCAATGTCCAAGCTCAAGGAATCCAAAAGCTCCTTGGTCATTTGATTGGTTTTCTTTTTGTCGAGTGTGATACCGCGTTTCGGCTCTCTGCCGATGAAGATGTTGTCTGCCACAGTCAAATGCGGCATCAAGTTGAGTTCCTGATGAATCATGCTGATCCCGTCCGCCAGTGCGTCGCCGGGTGTCGCATAGTCAACCTGTTTGCCTTTGACGACCACCGTGCCGCTGTCCGGCTTGTAAATTCCCGTCAGCACCTTCATGAGCGTGGATTTCCCTGCGCCGTTCTCACCTACCAGACCATGCACCTCTCCTCTTTTGAGGTCGATCTGTGCGTCGTCCAGGGCGTGCACACCGGGAAAGCTTTTTTGAATTTTTTTCATACTAACAACGATTTCTGCCATAATGCTCCCCTCCGGTTCGTTCTTCGTTTTCATGTTTCATCATACTCAATCCGCAGTCAAATGGTAATAAACAAATCCACACAAAACGTTAAAAATTCAACAATACTGCAAAAGAATTGTTCCGCATTCGCAAAAATGCAGAAGCCGTATGCGGTTAAAACCGCTCAAAGCAAACGCTCAACCAAACGTTTTTTGCTACAAAAAAACGCCCTCATGGGCGTTCAAGCGCGTCAAAAAAGTCCAGTTTTTATGCATGCTGCCATCCCCGAGCCGGCGTCCGCTTCACTTCACAATACTGTCCGGTGTTGCTGCTCTCACGCTCAATAAAACGGGTAAATCAGCTTCTGAATCTCCTCATCGCGCATATTCGCCTGCGTCACAAACGTAAAGCCCGTATCCACAAAAGGCTCTACCGGCTTGCGATTGACCAGATCCGTGGCGGCCACCACGCTCAAATATCCCATATTAAAGGGGCGCTGCACCACAAATCCGTCTACGATCCCCTTTTCCAAAGAGTCGTTTTGGATTTTGGAAAAATCGAACCCCCAAAATACGATTTCCTCCGCATGCGCATACTGCCGCTTAAATTCCTCCATGTTGGAAAGCATCTGCGCTTTCACTCCTTCCTCCAACACCTGCGATGCCGCGATCTGCGGAATCGACTCTAATTGATTGCGCATTTCCTTGAGCGCGCGCGTTACGCCCTCTGCCGAAATCTGATTCGTGGCATAAATTCCCTTTAGGTTCGGATACTGCATAACAATGCGCCGCACTTCTTCATAACTTTTCTGCGAGCTGTCGCCGATGTCCACCTCTTCCACCACTTTAATTTCCGGATATCGCTCCAGCGCGGAATAAAACCCTTGCAGCCGGTCCACCGCGGTCGCCGTCTGCTTCTGGTGCGAAATCACCGCGATCTCGCCGCTGCCGCCTATCGCTTCTGCCAGCCTGTCTCCCAGGCTTTGCGCCGCGCGTATATTGTCCGTTCCCACAAAGCATTCCCCCGCATCCGCACCCACAGAGGAGTCCACTAAAATGACACGAATGCCCTTTTGCTCGGATTCTATCACATAAGGTCGCAGCCGCACCTGATCCACCGCCGCCAGTAAGATCACGTCCGGCTTTGTCCCCATCGCGCGCAGCATCAGCTGTATCTGCTCGTCCACATCCTCTTCAGTGCGCGGGCCGGTAACATTCAGTTCCACACCGTATTCTTTTGCCGCAGTCTGCGCACCGCTTTTCACCTGCTGCCAAAATTCAAAGTTCGCATCGCGGGATTTCAGCAGCATTTCTACGCGGATCGGCTTTTCATTCCAGGAATTTTGCACCGCAAACACCGCAATCACGATGAAGATTGCAACAATCACCAGCGCTACAACCATATAAAAGTTTCTGCGGTTCATACTTCATACCTCACAGGCAACGTCACTTTTACGCACGTCCCCTTTCTGTACACACTCTCAAATTGCAGACCATATTCGCCGCCATAGTATAGTTCAATACGCTCTTTGATATTCGTCAGACCAATTCCTCCCTGACGAATGCGCTGCCGCTGGCTAAAGACATTACGCAGCTCGGAAGGCCGCATGCCGCGCCCGTTGTCTCTGATCTCGAAAACCAGCTTTTCACCCTCCTGATATCCACGCACCGTGATTTCGCCGCTGCCGGAGCTGTTTTTAATTCCATGATAGATTGCATTTTCTACAATCGGTTGCAAAATCAACTTGGGCATGGTCAGGTTCAAAATCCCCTCGTCGATATCAAAGGAATAGGTCAGATTCTCATATCGCATGGTTTGAATGACCAAATAGCTTCGAATGTGTTCCACTTCCTCGCGCACCGTAATGATGTCCTTGCCGGAAGAGAGCACAATGCGAAAATAATTCGCCAGTGCCACCGTCATATCCTTGATCCGGTCATTGCCCGCTTCCTCGGCAATCCAAACGATCGAGTCCAGCGTATTATACAAAAAGTGCGGGTTAATCTGGCTTTGCAGCGCGCGCAGTTCACTGGTGCGAATCATTTCCTGATCGTACACCACCTGTTCCATCAGTTGCTTGACGGTGCCTGTCATCGCAGAAAGCGAGCCTGCAAAGCGTTCCGCTTCATAGGTGCCGCTCACTTCAAATTTCGCGTTTAAATCGCCTTGTTCCACTTCACCAACTGCCTTTTCCAGCTTCCCAAACGGACGCGTGATGCGCTTGGCAAGCTGCGCGCTGCCCAGCAAAGCCACCAGCCCCATCACCAGCGCCAGCACGGTGAACACTTGATACATCTGACCTGCCGAAGCGGAAAGCTCATTCAGGTCTGTTACACCCACCGTAAAAAACTGCGATCCCGGCACTTTGCCAATGGTGTACATCTTGTTTTGATCGTTCAACACCAGCGTGGATTCCGTCGCGGAAAGCACCGCTCCCACATCCTCGTTTTTCAGTCCGGAATAAATCAGTTGCAACTGTGGGTGGTACACATAATTTCCTTTGTTGTCCACCACAAACGCATATCCCTTCCGTCCCAAATTCACATCGCTCATAATCTCATCAATCGCGCGATAATTCAGTTCAATCAGCAGCGTGCCAATGCCTTCCCCCGTCCGTTGATCCAATATTTTGCGCGAATGCGAAATCACCCACGGGTTGTCTCCCAGCGTCATGGTGCGCACCTGCGTCTCCGTAATCACCGGCTCACCGCGCGTTCCCTGCACCGCTTGATACCACGCATCTTTGGTGATGTCGTAATCCTCCTTCATGCGCACGTTTGAAGGCGCATACACCAGCTCATCCTCCTTGCCGAATAAAAAGATGGAAACGATGTCCTCCCCAAACTGTGGAACATAGTTTAAAAAGCTGTACATATTGGTACGCGCCAGATACGGATCATAGGTCTTGCCCGCAAGGTAGCTGGTCACGTCCTTGTTGGTGATGATAATGCCCGAAATGCTCTCGATCGAGGCAAGATATTGTCCAATGTTGCGCCCCACCTGCGCCAGCACCACCTCCGTGTCCGATATGGTGCGCGCTTTTAGGCTTTCAAAGGAATAGGAATAGGAAATCACGCTCATCGCCGCAAACAGCACCACCATGAACGAGGAAAAATAGCTGATGATATACGTCGCCGTGCGGCGCGCTTTGCGCTTTTTTGGCTGTTCCAACGCTTATCCTTCTTTAAATTGCTTGGGTGATACGCCCTTTATTTTTTTGAATACCGAGCTAAAATACGTGGGATGCGTAAATCCGGACTGCGTTGCCACTTCATAAATCTTGCTTTCCGGATGCTTCAACAGTTCCGCCGCGCGCTCAATCCGGTATTCGTTCAGATAATCGACAAAAGTTCTGCGCGATTCCTTCTTTAAAATCAAGCTGATATAGCTGGAGCTTAAAAAAAGGTCGTCGCTGCACTTTTTTAAATTCAAATCGCTGTTTGCATAGTTTTTTTCAATATATTGATTGATCTGCATAAAAAGCTGCCCGCTGCGCGATTTGACATTTTTGGTAAAATGATATGCCTCCGCATAAAAACGTTTCAGCCATTCCCGTGCCGCGTCCATCGTCTCAAACTCACGCACGCGCTCAATGGGATCAAAATTGTCATATTCGCTCTCCCCGATGGATCGCCCATTGAGCGCATCCACGGTTTGCGAAAGCTTCACCATCAATCTTAACAGCGCATTCCTGCATTTTTGCGCATCCGGCAACGAATGCAGGATATGATCGAAAAAGGCGTCGATCAACTTCCCGCTTGTTTCCTCGTCTGCCGAAAACACTTTTTCCAACAGCTCTGCCTCCACCGCTACGGGGTAGTGTATCTCGTTTTGGTCGCGCCCCGCAACATCCCGATAGTAGTAAACACTCTGATCAGAGAACACAAATTTGCTGCCCAATGCCTCCAATGCCTGCATGCGCAAAGTTTTTAAGTCCGAAAGCATCCCCGCGTCCGAAACGCCAAACTCCACAGATATCTCAATAAAGTCTATGATATTGCGCGCGATCGCATCCAGCGCGCCCGCAATCTCCTCTCTGCGGCAGGTCAGCAACAGAGCAACCTCGCTTTTGTAGGTTTCAAACGCCACGCCGGCGCCGCACACCTCCATCGTTTCCGCCGCAATGTTCAGCAGCGCAAACTCTGCCAGATCAGCAATGCCCTCATCCTTCCACAGCTCGCAACGCACCACATTACCACGCAACAACGCCAGTGAAATCGGCGCATCCGGCGCAAGGCGCAGCGATTCGCATAATCCCAAAAGGTCTACGCACGGCTCCTTTTTCAGCAGCGCATTCAGCACCGTCGCCTGCTGCTTTTCTTTTTTTGCCGTCGTCTCCGCCAGCCCGCTCTGCTCTTTCAGCCGCTCCAACTGCTGCGTGACGATGCGCGCCACATCCTCTTTTGTAATGGGTTTTAAAATATAGTCGTCCACCCCGGCACGCAGTGCGCTGCGCGCATATTCAAAGTCATGAAATCCTGTAATGATCACGATGCGAATGTGCGGAAATCGCTTGCGCACGATGGCTGCAAACTCCAAGCCGTCCATTCTGGGCATACAAATATCCAGCAAAATGATGTCCGGCTGTGTCTCCATCACCTGCTCCAGAGCCTCTACACCGTTCTCCGCCTCGGCAACCATCTCAATATCAAATTCGTTCCAGTTTAAGCTTTTTTTGATGCCGCGACGTACAATCGGCTCATCATCTACAATTAAAATACGGTACATTTTTTCCTCGTCTGCCTCTTGGCTGTCTAAACAAGCATGTGATATAAAAAGAACTCCGCGTTGCACGCAACGCCGTTCTTTATGTTGCCACCATTGTATGTCTTTTTTGTCTAATGGTCAAGCACTCGAAGTCGATATGGCGCTTGCATACGCGCGAACAGGGAAAGTTTCGCGCTGTGGTCGTTTCAGTTCAGGGAAAGCGGGAAATTCCCCTTCGCGCGCAAAATCATCTCGAATTCTTCTTCCCGCATGGGGCAACCAAAGTAATACCCTTGCATCAAATAGCAATCCAGATCTTTCAGTAGCTCTGCCTGCGCCTTGGTTTCCACCCCTTCCGCAATCACCAGCAATCCCAAATCATTCGCCATGCTGATAATGGAGGATAGTATGGTTGTCGCGCGGTCATTATGCTCACTTTCCGATAAAAAGCGCGTATCCAGCTTTAGCACATCCACCGGAACATCCTTCAGCATGTTCAGCGAGGAATAGCCCGTTCCAAAATCGTCCATTTCCACCACAAAGCCCATCGAGCGCAGTTGCCCCACCACCTCGATCAGTTGGTTGGGGTCCTCCATATAGGCAGATTCCGTGATTTCCAGTTTCAGCAGAGAAAGCGGTAGTTGATATTTCTCCATCAACCCGCACAAACGGTTGCTCAGCTCCGGATCATACAGATCGCAGCGCGAGATGTTGACGGAAAAAGGCACCGGCGAAATCGCACCCTGCTCATCGAGCCAGCGACGCAGACACTGACAGCTTTTCTCCCAAACAAAGGAATCCAGTTTCAGGATAAACCCGTTCTTTTCAAATAAAGGAATGAATTCTTCCGGCGGGATCAGTCCCCGCTTGGGATGCAGCCAGCGCACCAGTGCCTCCGCCCCCACGATTGTGCGATCAGAGTAATGGATCAGCGGCTGGAAATATACTTGAAACTGCCCATTGTGCAATGCCAGTTCCATGTCGTCGATCAAAGACTGTTCCTTCATCAGCTGCACACGCAAGCCTTCATCATACCACGCAACCTTATTGGTGTAGCTGTCCTTTACGGTGCGCAGCGCCAGCAGCGCTCGGTCGCACATCAGCGCAATGTTCAAGGATCGATCCGAAATCCTGTAAATCCCCATGCTGGAGGTCAACAAATACCCTGTCGCAATCCCCTTCATCCATTCGGCATGACGCCCCATCCATTCATCGACGTCAAAGAAATCCGCAGGCATCAACGCCACAAAATGATCCGCTTCCAGCCTTCCAAACAACGTATACTTCGGCCAAATACTGTCTCGTACCGAGCTTCCCAACAGAGAAAGCAGACGATCGCCGGATTGCACTCCGCACACATCGTTGTATGCCTTGAAGCGATCGATGTCAAAGCGGATCAGTACAAACTGCATGTCCGCATGCGCGTCCAAAATCTCGCGCGTTTTGCGGTAAAACGCCTCACGGTTGTATAACCCCGTCAGCGCGTCGCGCTCTGCGGTGTACAGATTGGTAATATCAGTACGTACCATCAAAATCTTGGATTTCGCTTCATCCAGATAGCTGAATTTCCATTGCTTGCGTCCCGCATGCGTGTGCGCATAATCCTTTGCCGGGAACGAGCAGCTGTAAAAATCTTTGTTTTTCAGTTCCTCAATCACGTGCGCGGTAGACATGGTGCGCACCCCTTCTTCATAATATTCGTCTGCAATCAACTCACGAAAAACGCGATGCATCTCTTGGTCATAGTTTCCCCCATCCCGTGCGCCGTCCTTCACCTCAGTGCTGTACCCGAACACCATGATCTGTTCGGAGGATAAATCGATTAACCCTAAAAATTCATAGTCGTCGTCCAACAGTTTATCAACCAAAAGGCGCATGTTTTTGTCGTGGTCAATGTCCTCGGTGTAGAAGAGTGCCTCCACATCCCCCGTCACCGGATTACGCATCATTTCGATGGTGCTGCGTAGCCAAATGGTGCGTCCCTCTAACGAACGATATCGATATTCCACACTGCGCAGCGTCTCCCCGCGCTCAAATGCCTGCAAAAGCGCGTCACGTTCAAACACCGCATTGCACCGCTCCACATCCTCCTGCGCCATGATCTGTGTACGTGCAATGTTGTAAAAATCATCTATGTTGTTCACCGCATAATCCTGCTCGATTTGCGGCTCGCTGGTCACGGCATCCCCCATCCATCCCGTCGTGATGTTCATTCGATAGGAGGCGCGCGTATTACTTTGCGCCAGTCTGCGATACGCCTGAAATGTCTGGAACTTCTGTTCCATTTCCTTTTCCACCGTTACATTCTTGCCAATGCCAATGCCGCCGACCACTCTGCCATCCGAGTCAAATACAGCGGTCAGCATATCCCGTTCGCACCACCAGCCGCTGCCGTCCGCTTTGCGATACCATGCGTCAAATTCTGCACTGATACCTGTCAGTCTCAACTCTTCATATGCGTTGCGCAGCACATCGATGCTGTCCTCCCGCACATATCCGATCTCAAACAGACTTTCCGGAAAATTGTCTAAATATTCTACGCCCGGCATTTCGTGCGCCTTCTGACAGCTCAACGTCAGATCGCAGCGTTTTTTATCAAAGTCAAAATGCCAAAGATTCACGTCCGTATTGCGCATAGCAAAGTCAATGATCTGATCCTTCTCGCGCAACTCATTTTCGATCTGTTTCTGCTTTGTGATGTTGGTAATGAGGTTGATGGTGCGGCAAATGCCATCGCCCTGATCAGGCAGGCAGCTGGCACAAATGTGCTGCCACTCCCTTTGCCCCTGCGCGCCAAACACTTGATAGTCGTAGTGCAGCACAATATTGCTTTGCGCCGCAGCGCAGATCGCGGATTTTAGCGGCTCCACCTCCTCCGGCAAAACAATGCTCCAGAATTTCTCGCCATGCGATCCCACCTGTGCGGGATCGTACCCCCATACCGTAAACAGGCTTTGGCTGGCATATACGATTTTTATTTCGCCGCCTTTGATCTCCGCCTGAATGATGGTGCCATCCATGTTCTCCAACAGCACCTGCAAATGAATGGCTCGCGCTGCGTCCTGCTCTGCCTGCTGCTCCATATTCACATGATCCAGCATCTGGCTGGCAAACGCAAAGCGGTTTTTCCCCGTCTGCTTTGCGCGATACAGCGCGTTGTCCGCTTCTTGGTAGAGCTGATCCAAAGGCTTCTCGTCGCCCGCATAGCAACTGATTCCAACGCTTCCCGAAAGCTCCACCTTCAGCTCCCCGTCGGCACAAACATACTGCAACGCCTCCACCAGCGCTTTAGCGCGCTTCATTGCAGTTTGCGGTGTTGCCACATCCTTCATCAGCGCAAAAAATTCATCGCCGCCTACACGTCCTACAATGTCCGATTGCCGGAATATCTTCTGGATTGCAGTCGCAATTTTCACCAGCACTTCGTCACCGGTCTGATGCCCAAACGTGTCATTCACCATCTTGAAATTGTCCACGTCGATCATAAACAGCATGTGCGTACCCGTAACGCCTTCACCCGTCAAAAACTCTTGAATGCGCGACATCGTGGTCTCTCGGTTATATACATTGGTCAGAGCATCGCGCTGCACCGCGCGAATCAGTTCGTGCGCTGCCCGCTTTCTACCGTCAATATCCAGCAAAATCCACACCACGCACAGATGCCCGCTGATGGGCTCAATCAAAAAGTGCATTTCCGTGCGTACCCATCTCGTCTCCTGTCCAAAGATGCGTCGATATTCCAACACCATCCGGCGCTTACCATTATCATATAAGGAGCGAATGCTCTCTTTGGAGCAGGAGCGATAAAATTCCTGCGCTTCCTCGTTGTCCTCTATCTTCTCAGCAGAATCTTGAATCAATGCCTGCAAATCCTGATATTTCAGCGTCTTTGCCGGACTTGTGTCGCTCAGCTTGATGTCCACCAGCCGCCACGCCGTCGCGTCAAACAACGCCGCAGCCAAAGCATGCGCCGGCAGCTGAAACAATGCGCTCAATTCTTTTTCGTAGTCCAGCTTTGCGCGATATTCCCGCGTGATATCTCGCGCTACACCATAAACGCCAATCAGCGTTCCCTCATTGTCAAAAACAGGATATTTCGATGTCTGGCAATATCCCCGTGTTCCGTCTGCCATATCCAGCGGCTCAATATATCCGCTTAGCGGTTTGCCCGTTGCCAGCAGACGCTTGTCGTCATCGGTGTAACGTTTTGCGATTTCAGGGTCACGAAATAAGTCGGCATCCGTTTTTCCTACGATATCCTCAGGGTTATTCAGCCCAACCAAGCTCAAAAAAGACTGCGACGCGCTCAAATAAACCAGATTGATATCTTTAAAAAAGAACATATCTTGCGTGTCTTTCATCAAAGACCGCAAGGCAAATTCCATAATTTTGCTGCGTTCCAAACGTCTGCCTCCGTTTCTGTACCATTTTGAAGTCCAAATCTTCGCTGTTTTGCTTGATCCACGTTACGCCGCGCGCAAGGATGCCATACAAAAAAGCTTGCTCTGAAACAATTCAAAACCTGTTCCGATGCAAGGTAAAAATGTCAGTTTTGAATTGTTTGGCAGGCATAGAATTATTCTACACGATACAGGTATATTTTGCAACGCATACTTGCAGTGCGCTTTCCTCCGGCCGAACATGCGCGTCACGGTCACATTTTGCATCGAAAGATTCGCGTTGCCGCTTAAAATATCTGTTTCACTTTTGCCACGTTTGGGGTACAATACAAGTGAAATCTTTTTCATCATTCGCAGAAAGGATTGTTCATGACGCAGACAACCATATACTTTCAAAATGAATATATCATATCGGTGGAAAATTCCGGTGCGCTGCACCATCAGCCCACCAAGCCCACGCCGGTGCATGAGGCACAACCGGGCAAGGCAGACGCGCGCAAGCGCATCATTCCGGTGATCGGACTGGGCGTAGCAATCGCCATTCTGATCCTCTCATTCATCGCTGCGCAATCGCTTTTTTTCACGATCGGGCTGCTCATCGGCATTTATTATGTCTATCGTTTGGTTCGCCTGCGTTCGCAAAAGCCTGCCGAGGCGCCGCGCGCACCGTACATCCCAAAAAAGCTGACATGGAAACGTATGCTGGTGTTTTACGAAAACAGTATGGAGCAGATCGACCCCGGCGAAACTCTTTCGCTGTCCTATGCCGACCTTGAAAAGTGCTCCCGTTCCACGCTGTTCTATGATCTCTTTTTCCGCGATCATACCATCGTGCGCGTGCAGCTCAAGGGCTTCACAGTGGGCGATGCCGATTCATTTTGGGAGTGGATTCAGCAAAAAGTAACGCCTCCGGAATAATTCGCGTCATTTTTGTTCAAAGAATGAGTGAATATTGTTAGCGCAGTGAAAAAAAAACTTGTAATATGAAACCAAATATCGCAAATTTATTCAAAACAAAGGAGATATCGCCATGAAAATCAATATTGAAAAGAACATTGTAGAATTTGCTCCCGAATCCGGCGAGGAAACCGCAAAGCTGGAAACCTTGTGGAAGCTGCTCATCGACTGCAATAATGCGGCGAAAAAGCTAACCCCCATCGGGGAATACATTCCCGCAAAGGGCGAAGGCAGCGCATCCTTTTATATTGAAGGGTTGGAGCTAGCGCAGAGTGGGTATGTGCCGGTTGCGGTGCTGGAAGATTGTCAGGTTTACTGTCAGGAATGCAACAAAATTCTCCCCCTCAAAAAAGGCAACACCATTCCTGTGTGTTGCGGCAAAACAATGGAAATCGTTGACTGATCCCATTTGGCAAAGCATGCCCTCAAAAATCGCGAGATGTTTGAGGGCATTTTCATGCTCTGTGCTTTATGCAAAATTTTGATTTGACAAATGCATTCAAAATCGTTAGGATAAACAGAGCAAACAGCAAAGGATAAAAAACATGGAACAGGGCATCAAAAAAGTAGGCATACGCAGTATCATATTCCTACAACTTATCGTGATCGTGTATACGTTTTCCACATTGTTTGGCAAGCTGGCAACGCGTGGCAACGAATTTTTCTCGCCTATGTTTTTCCTGTTTCTGGTTCTGGACGTCGTCGTACTGGGGTGCTATGCACTGCTTTGGCAGCAGGCGCTCAAGCGCTTTGATCTCAACATTGCGTACGCCAATCGCTCTCTTGCCATCATCTGGTCGATGATCTGGAGCGTCGTTTTTTTGCAGGAAACCATTACCGTCGGTAATATCGTCGGTGCAGCAATCATCATTACAGGAACAATACTGGTGAATACAGATGTTAAACGTGACTAGTGTCGTCATCATGCTTTGCGGTGTGACGATCGCAGCTTTCTCTCAAATACTGCTGAAAACCAGCGCCAATCAGGCGCATCAAGGTTTTCTGAAACAATACCTCAATAAAAATGTCATTTTGGGGTATCTCTTGTTGCTTGTCTCCATGCTGTTTTCCGTGTGGGCTCTTTCGGGCATGGATATGCGCTTCGCCCCTGCAATGGAGTCGGTTGGCTTTGTACTGGTTATGATCTTCAGCCGTGTCATTCTCAAAGAAAAATTTACCAAGCGCAAAATCATCGGAAATATCTTAATCGTAACAGGCATCGTCGTCTATTGCCTCTAATACCAATGGAAATACAGCTGATTCCCGCTTATCATCGCATCAACATCATTCAAACACTGTTTTTGGAATATGCAGCATGGTCAAGTTCGCCGCTCACGCTCCGAAGTATGCAGGGCGAGCTTGATTGTATTGGCCAAAAATATGCCTTGCCGGATGGACGGCTGTATCTTGCGATGGCTGCGCAATCTCCCGCCGGCTGTGTCGCGTTGCGGCGTTTTGATGCCGCCTCCTGCGAAATGAAGCGGCTTTATGTCCGCCCGCAGTTTCGCGGTGCAGGAATCGGGTTCGCGCTCTGTCAACAGCTGATCCGCGATGCAAAGCAAATCGGATACCAGTATATGCTGCTGGATACCCTTTCAACTTATCATAATGCGCTCGCGCTCTATCGCCGTCTCGGCTTTCAAGAGGTCGACCCTTACTATCACAATCCGCACCCGGACGCCGTCTATTTGCGCCTTACTCTGTGAAGTCAACCGCGTTGGGTAACGGCCTTTGCGTTATTTGTCTGTCATACCATTTTATGTCACAGACCGCCGTTATACTTTTTTTGCACACGCACCAACGGAACAATCGCCATCAATAACCCCACCAGTAAAATCAATGTGGATGCAATGCCGACAGAAAACAATCCCGCAATCCCTGCCGCAGCCGGTGGGATTCCAACGCACATCACCGCTCTGCCCATCGCTTTTGCGTAGCCTGTCTTGTCTGTCACGTGTGTCTGATGATATGCATGAATCAATCCGGTGTTTCCACGAAAAATCAGCATTCCGATAACCAGCAGCAACACCGCCACTCCAAATAAAATACAAGCATATACAATCATTTCCATCAACCTCTACACCCGCTTTGTCACAAAGGGCATTTTTGCAATATTCCCGCATACGCAGCTAAGCCCAGCGCCGCTTCCATGCGGGCACAAACCGTTCAACTTCCCGCCGCACGTCCCAACGCCGTCAAATGTTCTTCGTCCGGCAAGGCGTTCACATCTGTCTTGCTGTTGTTGAAATACAATGTGGTCGAGCCTTTCATGCCACTGTTTCCCACAGTCGCGCCCCCCGGCATCCCAAAGAGCGAGGCCGCATATTTGACGCCGCTAAGCGTTACCAGCACTGCGCGATGCTCCCACGAAACCCCATTGCCAAAGGATTCACGGTACGCTTCGTAGTCCTCCTCTGTCGGTGTAATGACCTGTGCACAGTTTTCGCCGCCAATTCGCTTGAGCTGGTAGGAAATCCCCGTGTTGTAGTCCGTCACATCCACCACGGAGTTCACCGGCATCAGCCGGTTGATGGTATCCCACGAGGATAATGCGCCTTTGTCCGTAACCTTTCCATTGTAAGCCTGACCAATCACAGATTTGATCTCTGTGTTGCGCGGTGCGCGCTTGGCGTCCAATGAAAATAGCTTGTCGTAAGTGTCTGCACCCACTTGCCCGTCATCCGGCAACCCGTTCGCCTGCTGAAAGCGACGTACTGCGTCCGCCGTCATATCACTGAATTTCGCCGTTGCACGGAAATTGAAATATCCCAGCTCTGTCAGTCTCTGCTGCACCACTGCAACATCGCTGCCGCTGCTACCCACCGCCAGTGTTCCCTGAAAGGCAAATGCCTGCATCGGTATCAAAACCATGATGCACATTGTAATAATCACTAAAATCAATCGTTTCATGCCTTTATTCTACACGAAACACAAATGATGTTCAAGAGAGCCCACCCACTCTTCATGCTAAATTCATAGATCCGATTTTTCCATGATCAATATAAAAACAGTGATCAAATCATCAATTTATCTATATTTAATTAAAATTTTCTCAATTTAATATTCTTGTATCTCAATTATATTCAAATATCCGTCATACAATCCATGTAAACAAAATTTTGCAAATAGTTTCCTTTCCCTCATTTTTTTCGTATAATAAAAATATGATTACAATTAGTAGAATCGAGCCATGCAAAAAGAATCAAAACCGCATCAATCTATACAGTGACGAAGGATTTTTGTTTGCGGTATATTTGGAGTCTGCGCTCGCTCATAAGCTGGGCGTGGGTGTGACGCTGGAGGACGCATTGGCGCAGACGATCATTGCCGAAGACAGTGCGCGCTATGCGATGAGCACAGCAATGTCACTTGTCTCCCGCAAAATGCGTACAACCTCTGAAATCCAGTCCAAATTGCGCGCCAAAGGCCTCTCCCCTGCCGCCATTGCGCAAGCAGTAGACAAGTTAATCGAGCTGGGTTACTTAAATGACGCAGAATATGCCCGTTTGTACGCCAACGATCTGTTTGCCCGGTATGGCGAGAAGGTCGTGGAGCAAAAGCTGTTGCAAAAGGGCTTGGATCGTGATTTGGTGCGCGAAACACTGCGCGAAATTCCGCAGACGCAAGAGTTGATCGACACCTATTTGCAACGTTTCCTGCAACGCTATGACGCAGACGAACCATACAAAAAGAAGCAAAAATGCCTGCGTGCGCTACTCGCAAAAGGGTTTTCATACGATGATGCGCTCGCTGCGTGGAATAGGACGAAAGAATCATGAGAGAAAAAATCATATCTCTGTTGCTGCATCAGGAAGGCTACCTCTCCGGGGAAGAACTCAGCGCCATTTTAGGCATCTCGCGCGCGGCAATTTGGAAGCACATTCACGCCATTCGCGCAGACGGCGGCGTGATCGAGGCACACACCAATCGCGGCTATCGCCTTACGCAGCTGCCCAATCTGCTCAAACCCGAATATGTACATGCCTATGCGCCAAACACCTTGCCCATTCATTGGCAGGCGGAAACCGGCTCTACAAATGATGATGCCAAGCATGCCGCGCGTCAGGGGGCAGCGGAATGCTGCTTTGTTGCAGAAAATCAAACCGGCGGACGCGGTCGTATGGGCAATACGTGGGCGTCCGTTCCGGAGCAGGCCGTGCAGATGTCATTGCTGCTGCGCCCCAACTTCCCGCCGCGTAATGCGCCCGCCGTCACGTTTGCGATTTCGCTCGGTGTTTGCGCCGCCATCGAATCGTTTTGCAATGTTGCGGCGCGCATCAAATGGCCCAACGATGTCGTCTATCAGGGAAAAAAGCTGTGCGGCATCCTAACGGAAATGTCCGCCGATATCGACCGCGTCGAATACATTGTCTGTGGAGCAGGCACCAATGTCAATCAAACGACATTCCCCGGGGAAATCGAGCATCGCGCCACATCACTTTCTCAGATTGTCGGCAAGAAATTAAATAGAGTTGAATTTTTTGCTGTATTGCTTGAAAAAACCCACTCTTACTATTTGCGGTATTGCAGTCAAGGATTTGCGGGCATTGCAGAGGAATACCAACAAAAAAGTGCCGTGATTGGCCAGCAGGTTGTTTTGCATGGCACATCAGATACCGAAGCAGGTCTTTGCACCGGCTTTGACGATACGGGAGCCATTCTCGTACAAACCGCACAGGGCACAAAGGCGTATTTTGCCGGAGAGGTCTCCCTGCGTACAGAAAAGGGGTATGTTTAAAATGTATCAAGGCAGTATCACAGACGTATCCGGGCTGCTCGTGGGCTGCGCGCAAGGCAAGCGTACAGGTTGCAGTGTCATTCTCGCACCCGGCGGCGCAATCTGCGGTGTCGATGTGCGCGGCAGTGCGCCCGGTACACGCGAAACGTCCTTCATGGATCAGGCCAAATCGGTTCAGCATGCAAACGCGGTGCTGCTCACAGGCGGCAGCGCGTTCGGGCTTGCCGCGGCGGATGGGGTCATGCGCTACTGTGAAGAGCACGGCAATGGCGTTCGTATGCCGGAAGCCTGCGTTCCCATCGTGCCCGCCGCAGTCATCTACGATCTTGCCTACAGCAAAAACGCCCGACCCGACGCGGCTCTAGGTTATCAGGCATGCCAGGCTGCCTGCACACAAGTACAGCAAGGCTGCTTCGGTGCCGGATGCGGCGCAACCATCGGAAAACTACTGGGAATGGAATATGCCGCAAAAGGCGGCGTTGGTACAGCAAGTCTGCTCCTGTCAGACGGTTGCACGGTCGGCGCTTATGTCTGCGTCAACGCGGCAGGCAATGTGCTGGATCGAAATACTATCATGGGCGGCGCGCAACAAAACGGAGAGTTTGTGGACTTGGAAGCACATGTGCTGCAACATGGTATGTCTCATGCTATGGGGCTAAGCAATACCACCATCGGCGTTGTCGCTACGGATGCCGCGCTGGATAAAGACGGTGTAACAAAGCTCGCGCAGTCCGCGCAAAACGGCTTGGCACGAAGCATCTCGCCCAGTCACATGATGATTGATGGCGACACCGTTTTCGCCCTCAGTTACGGGGGCAGACAGGGTGAGCTCAACGCTCTTGCCGTTGCGGCTGCGGAGGTCATGCGCCGCGCCATCGTCAACGCAATTCTAGCGGTGCAAGCAATATGATTACAGGAATCGGACTGGACATCATTTCTATCGACAGGGTGAATAAATCAATGCAAAACGATCGATTTTTGCATAAAATATTCACAAACTCCGAGATCGATTATATCTCTCAAAAAACCAATTCCGCGCAGACAGCGGCAGGTATGTTTTGTGCCAAGGAAGCAGTGCTCAAGGCGCTGGGCATCGGTATCACGCAAACCGATTTACGCAACATCGAAATCATGCACGACGTAAGCGGCGCCCCCAGTGCTTCGCTGCACAGTGCTCTCGCCACGTCGTCTGTCAAACTCTGGGTCAGCATATCGCACGATGGCGACCATGCCATCGCACAGGCAATCGCAGAAAGGCTGGAAAACAAATGAGAACCTTGGTCAACGCAGCGCAAATGAAGGCAATCGACACCTATATGACGGAGCAAATGCACATTCCGGGCATCATTCTGATGGAAAATGCCGCGCGCGCCGTTTCAGACACGATTATTGCGCGTGTGGAGCCATGCTTTGTACGTGTGTTCTGTGGCTGTGGAAACAATGGCGGCGACGGATTCGCTGTTGCGCGGCAGCTCCGCGCATCCGGCTACGAAGTCGAGGTTGTGCTGCTGGGGGATGCTGCCTCATTGCAAGGCGATGCCAAGGTGAATTTTGCATTTTGGCAGTCTGAATATTTTCATCTGACGCATGCAGATTTGTTAGAAGATTTGGAGGAAGCTGATGTCGTCGTCGATGCAATCTTCGGCACGGGGCTCACACGCGAAGTTCAAGGCTTATATGCGGCCGCTATCGAACACATCAACGCGCAAAACGCGCTGATCGTATCTGTGGATGTCCCGTCCGGCGTCAGCGCAGATACCGGAAAAATGCTCGGCTGTGCCGTTGATGCAGATGTCACCGTCACGTTTCAATATGCCAAAGTCGGTCATTTTTTGTTTCCCGGGCGCGAATACGCCGGCGAGTTGATCGTTGCGCCTATCGGTGTGGATGACGGTTGTGATGTTGCGTTACAATCCACCGTTTGTGGATACGAAACCCCCGATCCGGATCTCGCGCTGCCCTGTCGCAAGCGCGATTCCAACAAAGGCGACTACGGCAAACTACTGATGGTTGCAGGAAGTGCGGGCATGGCAGGCGCAGCCGTGCTTTGCGCACAGAGCGCGGGAAAATCCGGCGTCGGTCTTGTAAGCGTTGCCGCGCCGGAACCTGTTGTTGCAGCACTGCAACAATGTGCTCCGCAAGCCACCTGTCACATTTTGCCCGGCGCTTCTCCCGACGTCGCACCCTGCGACCTTCTTCCTTTGCTTCAAGATAAAACCGCTGTCGCCGTTGGCCCCGGCATCGGTCTGCATCCAAACACGCCAATGCTGATACGCGCATTGATTCAGCACTGCACCACCCCTATGATTCTGGACGCGGATGCACTCAATGCGGTTGCACAAGATGTCTCTATGCTGCAAAACAAACAAAACGATCTTGTTCTCACGCCGCACCCCAAGGAGTTTGCCCGCTTGCTGGGTGTCGAAACCAAATCCATTTTGGAAAATCCGTTGGAACTCGCAGCACAATTCGCCGTGCTGCATCGCGTGGTGCTTGTACTAAAGGGGGCAACCACTGTGATCGCAGACGAATTCGGCAACATCACTTTGGCCTGCACAGGTTCGCCGGGCATGGCAAAAGGCGGCAGCGGCGATGTTCTCACGGGGATGATCGGCGGGCTGCTCGCACAGGGTAAAGATGCCTATGAAGCAGCGTTGCTCGGCGTTTGCATTGCGGGGCGCGCGGGCGAATTGGCAGAAGAAAGCGTCGGGCTGATCGGCATGACGCCTCTCGATACGATTGCACATCTTGCTGCGGCAATCGAAGAGCTTCGCTTTGAGTTTTACGAAACGTAATCACAAAAAATTTGCAGATTCTCTCAGAATGGTACTTGAATTTTCTTTTTGGTTCTGATAAAATATTACCAGTGTAAATCAGATGTACATATTTGTACAAATGAATACATGGGGATATGGCTCAGTTGGTAGAGTGTCGCGTTCGCAATGCGAAGGTCAGGGGTTCGAATCCCCTTATCTCCACCAAATGAAAAGCCCGCGCGTTGCGCGGGTTTTTTATTTGGTCGCAGGTACTGGCGGGCTTGATCCTGAATTGTGCAGCAATTCAGGGGGCGTCTTTAGCCCGCGCAGCGGGTATCCCCTTATCTCCAGCACGTCGGAACAAAGCTTGCTTTGTTCCGTTTTTTTCTTTTCAAGAAAAAAAATTCCACCCGCACGCTTGTTCCTCCTCTCCCCCACAAAGTCCCTCGCTCCGCTCAGTGTACTTTGCGGGGACCCCGAAATACCCTGCATCTTTTTTGTCAACAACAAACAAATGAAAAGCCCGCGCGTTGCGCGGGTTTTTTATTTAGTCGCAGGTACTGGCGGGCTTGATCTTGAATTGTGCAGCAATTCAGGGGGCGTCTTTATCAGGGTCTGCGGCGAACTGGCAACTATGTACCCTGACAGGCTGCCCATCAAACGATTTTTTCGTCACAGCCTAGACAAGGCTGCATATTAAGGCAAAGGCTCAGGAGCCACACCTCGCCCCTGAGCCTATAAAAATCTTGTCATTGAAAGCTTATTTGCAGAGAAACCTTCACAGGCTCCGTGACCCCAACCAGAAAAAGGGATAAAAGTTTTGTTTTTGCCATTGGGTTCACCTTCCTTTACGATAGATTAAGTGCACACCTCAAATTCCCCACTTTCCATCTTTCAGCAAATCCACCTTGCTGCCATCCTTTAGCGTAGCAGTAACCGTCAAATCCTCGCTGCCGATTACAATATCTTTGTGATACGCAGCTTGGTTGATATTGTCGTCCATTTCCGCTCCCGGCTTTAGGTTATGGTCAGTCAAAGCTTTGCCTAGGGCAATATGCGCTCCTGCGTTCTCGTCCAACAAAATGTGGTAGTACGTCCTTCCTGTCTGAAATATCGGTGAATCCTTTGGCACAATGGCGGCCTCCCCCAAATAAACATCTTCAGATGATGGTTTGAAAAACGTTTCAAAGACATCGCCGCCCGATTCTGCAGAATAATCAACCAGCTTTCCATCCTGAAAGGTCATTTTCAATCCTTCCACCAGCTGCCCATCCAGTGTAAACGGGCGTGTTGCGGCAACTGTGCCGTTTGCCCCGTATTTAGCCGGCATCGTGAATATTTCTTCTGTGGGCACATTAGGATCGTAAACACTTCCGTCGGCGCCTTCTACAGCTCCTCCCGCAAACCTATGATTTTCATGCAGCGGTATGCGCAGGTCTGCGGTTTTTGATTGGTAGTGCAGTTCAACAATATTCATCTCACTCACTTTTTTCGCTAACTCCGCCAATTTTTCACTGTGTGCCGAAAAACTTCCCTCATCACCTATTCGTGCAAAGTCCAAAAAATCATCCAACATTTTGTTGTACGCCGCTTCCGTATTCAGCTCGGGGTAGACCTTTTTTGCCCAGTTTTTTGTTGGATACGCCGCAATAACCCATAAAAGCTCTTTATCGTTCTCCGCATTTTCCGCCTTTAGATTGTGCTCTTGTATAAATGCGCCGACTTTCTCGATAATAGCCGGACTGAGTTGGTTTTCTGCGGTCGGATTTTCTTTGAAATATACGGAGTCAATGGCAATCATTTTATGCTCTGGCATTGTGCTTGTGGCGTATGCATCCATAATACTGTTGTAATGATGTCCAATGTATTCCTCATCCGTTAAGTATTTTCCCTGTAGCTCATCCAATCTATGATTGGTGTAGGTTGCCTTAACGCCCTTTGCGCCCATCTCGTAGCATTTTTCCGCAACAAGATTATGCCCCCGTACCCGATTTGATGGACACAAAAACATCAGATATAATGAAAAGCAGG
>CAYVTZ010000017.1:35831-61830 GCA_964454685.1 uncultured Christensenellaceae bacterium | reverse complement strand
TGACGTATTTCTACGTCTGCACCTCATAGTTTTTCATTTTAACTTTACAGAGCCAAAATGAATCCTTCGTATAATATACATCAGAACGGGCTTTTGCACAATGCAGCCATGAATAATATTTCTCATAATATTTTTATTGTTCGTTTCATTGCGAATAATCACAGAAAGCAAAGACGCCTGTGATGCACAGACGTCCCAAATATTCTGTCATACTGCCGCTAACGCCGCAGAGGGGCGCTTATCTCCAGCCGCCATCCGCTAGGCTGGTAAGAAGTGTCCGGATGCCAGGCAGCTAAGAGGCGCGCGGCAAGGCTGAATATACAATTCGCCAAGGTGCGCGGCTCTGCCGCTAACGCCGCAGAGGGGCGCTTATCCCCAGCCTAGAGGTATAGTCCCATTTCCGCCAGCTCTTCCCGCACCTGCAAGTACATCGCTTCCCATTCCGGAACAGGTGTAACAGAAGTCATGTCATACGCTACGTCAAACGGTTTCCCCTCATTGCCCGTTGCCATTACGTGTTCATAACGCTCCAGCAGCTTCAAGATCATGTCGTTTGCCTGCGCACGTTGAATGCCTTGGGCAGATGCCGCAAGACCGACCTCACCCATTACGCGCACTTCCAGTCCTGTTCCGTGCGGCTTTACACCATCACAGGAGCCAACGCCTTCCAAGTGCCCTCCGGAAACGGTGATTGCAAGCGCGTTCGCAGCAACCTCGTATAACAATTCTTTGGTGAGCGCGCCGCTTTTCGGGTAGATGTCGCATACGATGATTTGTGGCGCACACTGCGCGAAAGTCTGGCACACTACGCTTTGCAGCCACATACACTCCCGTGTGGAGGTCGCCACATAATTAATGTGAATCGGATGACACAGATGATAGTCCGCAAGGCAGACAATGTTCGCCGCCAACATGGAGGCAATCATCACCACCGCAGCGCCCGGAGCGCCGCCCGCCAGTCCACCCACCATCACGCAAGCAAGCGATGCGTTGCGCACACCGGTATTGATGGCATTTGCGGCGCGCAGCATATTATCACGATTGATAATGAGTTCATTCATGAGCGCCACCAAATGCGAATCGCAGGTGCGCAGCATGCCCAGCGCCATCGCCGCCAAATCACCAATCTCCGAAACGCTGCTCTCCGCCGCCAGCATCCCAATGCCCGGTCTGCCGGAAAACGCCGCCGCCTGATGCAGGTAGGTCAGCTCACGCCGCACCGCCAACAATTCGGAAGGCTCCATGCTTTTCACTTCATAGCCGTCCACATCCACCAGCGAACCGCACGTAATAAGATCCACCACCTTCTCCTGTGCCCAACTGCGCACGGTGGGTAAAAACAATCGTTCCGGCGTGGGGCATCCGGGGTTGCCCGCCCACACGGCAGGCTTTCTCTGATCTTCCGGCTGCCGCGCATACAGCGTAAATGCGTCCTTGCCTTCCCCCATTACCAATGTCTGTTTGGCATTCTTTGCCGCGTCTTCAATCTCCGCTTCGCTCAGCTTAATGATTCTTCCTGTGCTCATATTGTACACGCCAATGCGCGCCAGCAGTTTTTTTGCCGCTTCAAAATATCGCGGCAGCTGCGCTGCATCCGTGAAAATAATCTCGTCTTTATCGCGGGTAAATCCATACTCCGCAACGATCTCCCCCGTTTGGATTGCAATAAAATCCAAATCCCAGTTGTCTTTTTCCACGCGTTCGCCGGTATATCCCCGCTCTACGATCTCCATGTAATTCTTCATCATAAACCTCCCGCATCTAAAACGTATAAGAAGGGCGAGCTTTCTTTATGCCCGCCCGTAGTCAACCCATCAAGCATCCGTCGCCTCAGGCAGCGTTAAGCCGCTTCCTGCTCACCCGCTTCATAGTGACGCGGCTCAAAATCCTCGAAAATATAAGTGTCAACATAATCCTTTGCCTTGTCCTGCTGCTCTTGATTGCGCACCGTCCAGCCCAATATGGTCGCGCCCGTCTTGCGCATCCGTTTCAGCAACCGCCAGTTCACATGCTGCATCCCATAGCTGATAAAGTTGGGCTTGCAAATGAAGTTAACCAACAAGCGCTGTACCACAAACAGTACTTTAGAAATCAAAAACGCCTTCAGCTTAGACCAGTTTTCCCCGCATCCCCGAAAATTACACGCCAGTTGTCCACGCAAAATATACGGCGCGTGAATGCGAAACCATCGCATCGAGAACGGCGAGAAGGATTGTACGGCATATTTACCGTGATACCCCCGCAGGATTTGGTAAACCTTGCTTTCCAGCTTGCCCGGCCGAACACCGGACTTCATCTCAATCAATAAGGGCACTTTGCCATCCACCAGCTTCAAAACTTCCGCCAGCGTAGGGATCGTCCATTGCGTCCCGCGCAGCCGAACCTTAGAAAGCTGCTCCGCCGTCAGTTTTTTCACCTGCCCAAACGTTCCTGTCATGCGTACCAGATCGGCGTCATGGAAAACAATCAGCTCATCGTCCGCACTCAGGCGAACGTCCAGCTCAATGGCATAGCCTTTTTCCAGTGCGCGCTCAAACGCTCCAATCGAATTTTCCGGATTTTGCGCGTCGTGTCTGCCGCGATGCGCATATCGGTAATCCGTCAACCAGTTGTTTGCATAAATAGGCGTGACCGCGGTCATCAGTTGGTTTAAGCAATAAATGATGATTGCGCCGCATCCGATAAAGGCCAAAACAATCGCTGTCAGTACTGTCATTCGGTACTCCTTCGTCCACAGTAAGGCAAGAAAACCCTTTCCTAATGGCTTATCTCACCAAGAGTCTAACATATTATACCATTCTGACGCGAAAAAGCAAATATCATTTCTATAACGGATTTCTTACAAGATTCTGAACACTTTTTTTACAAAAAACTTGACAAGTTCCATGCGCTTGCGTAATATGTACGCATAGTATTCACTTTGCACTGCAAACGGGTGAGTGTTTTTCTCCCCGAACAATGTAATCTGAACAGGCGATGGGCAAAGCTCATGGTGCCGGGTCACAAATATGTGACAGCAGAACGTTTTATCGTATCTGTGGGACAGGAAATCAGTTGTCTCGCAGGTATTTTTTTACCCTTCCGAAAACGGTTTTAAAATGCGCAAAGGGAATCCTCACCGGCTTGCAGCACGGGCAATTTTTGGTGCTGCAAGCAGAAAATTTTCTGTTTTTAGGAGGACACCATGAAAGAATCCAAGGGATTGACCACATTGCAGGCACAGGAGTTGCAAAAGCAGTTCGGAAAAAATGAGCTGACCGTACAAAAGCGGGAAACTTTCTTTCATAAGCTGCTGCATATCATTTGCGAGCCTATGTTTCTGCTGCTTATCGTTGCCGCAGTCATCTATTTTTTGCTGGGCGAACCGCGCGACGGCGCGATCATGCTGGTGTTTGTCATCGGCATCATTGCCATTGATGCCATACAGGAATGGAAAACAGACAAGACTCTGCATGCACTCAAAGACCTTTCCGCGCCGCATGTAACCGTGCAGCGTGACGGGGTGCAGTCGGAGATTGCCAGCGTTGACCTTGTCCCCGGCGATCTGATGCTTCTTTCCGAAGGCGTCAAAATTCCGGCGGACGGCTTTATTCAAAAGTGCAATGATTTCTGCGTGGATGAATCCTCGCTGACCGGGGAGGCGGAAGGCGTGTTCAAACACGTTTATGACGCGGATGCGCATACCGATGACTACTGGCGGAAGGATTATTGCTATGCCGGTACGCTTGTCACGCAGGGCAGCGCCGCCGTTGTTGTAGACCGCATCGGCAAGCAAACCGAATATGGCAAAATCGGCGCCAACGTAGCCTCTGCGCCGGATACGCCTACCCCGCTGCAAAGGCAAACCGGCAGTCTCGTAAAACTCAGTGCGGGTATTGCGGCTGTGCTGTTTGCGCTGGTAGGCATAATCACATATTTTAATCTGGCGGAGGTCGCGTTCCAAAGCCGCATCACGTCCAGCATTCTTTCAGGCATCACGCTTGCCATGGCGATGATTCCGGAGGAGTTCCCCGTCATTTTAACCGTGTTTTTATCGATGGGGGCCTGGCGGCTCGCAAAAAAGCAATCTCTGGTGCGTCGTTTGCCGGCCGTGGAAACGTTAGGCGCCGTATCCGTGTTGTGTGTGGACAAAACAGGCACCATCACCATGAATCAGATGCAGGTGCAGGAAGTTTATACTGCGCAAGGCAGCGAGGAGCATCTGCTGGAGACTATGGGGCTGGCATGCGAAACAGACGCGTACGATCCTATGGAGAAAGCTATGCTTTCTTACTGTGAAGAACACGGCATTTCGCGCAAGCACCTCTTCGGCGGCAAGCTGCTTTCCGAGTATGCTTTTACCAATGAGCTGAAAATGATGGGGCACGTTTGGCAGCATGACGACGAATATGTTGTCGCGGCAAAAGGTTCCAGTGAAAATCTGATCGACCTGTGCATACTGACAGACGAGAATCGCGCACAGGCGCAGGAACGCATCGATGCGATGTCGCGCAAAGGCCTGCGCGTGATTGCCATTGCGGAAATGCACTTCCAAAACGAAACCGACTTCCCCGCACTCATCACACAATGTCGCATGACATTGCTAGGGCTGATTGGGCTGGCTGACCCGCCGCGCGCCTCTGTCAAGGCGGACATCGCGCAATGTATTCAGGCAGGCATCCGCGTGGTCATGATCACAGGAGACAACGGCGTCACCGCGTCCAGTATCGCGCAGCAAATCGGTATGCCGCACAGCAGCCACATCATCACAGGTGCGCAGCTTAGTGAGATGACGGATGAAGAGCTTCGGGAAAAAGTGCGTGACGTCAGCATCTTCTCCCGCGTCATTCCGGAGCACAAGATGCGTATTGTGCGCGCATTCAAAGAAAATGGTGAAGTCGTTGCCATGACGGGGGACGGGGTCAACGACGCGCCAGCACTCAAGTATGCAGACATCGGCATTGCCATGGGCAAGCGCGGCAGCGAAGTGTCGCGCGAGGCATCCGACCTAATTTTGATGGACGATAATTTTACCACCATTGTAGACACGGTTCGGGATGGCCGTCGCATTTACGATAACATTCGCAAAGCGGTGGGCTATGTGTTCACCATTCACATCCCCATTGCGCTCGCGTCCTTGCTGGCACCTCTGCTGGGCGTAATGCCGGAACTGCTGATGCTGCTGCCACTGCACGTGGTACTGTTGGAGCTGGTAATCGATCCCACCTGCTCGATCGTGCTGGAGCGTCAGCCCGCAGAAGCGGATCTGATGACGCATCCGCCGCGCAATCCCAAAGAGAAACTATTGCCTGCGCGCGCGCTGCTGAAAAGCATCGTGCAGGGGCTTGCGGTTTTCGCCGTTTCCTTTGGCACCTACTATTATATATTACAACAATCGGGTGACGCCGCTCTCGCGCGCTCTATGGGCATTACCATCGTCATGCTGTGCAACCTTCTGCTGGTACAGGTCAACAGCTCTCATCGCGATTTTATGGTTCAGTCCATGCGCAAACTTGCAAAGGACAAGGTCATGTGGATCATTATGATCGCAACCATCGCCGGCATCCTCGTGATTTTGTACACACCGCTCGCTGGTGTTCTCAAGCTGGAACCGCTCTCCTTCGCGCAATTCTTGTTCTGCGTTGGGCTGGCGCTCATCGGGGTATTGTGGTATGAAATCGTAAAGCTTGTGCTGTTCCTGCGCCAAAAATCCCGACGTTGACTCGCTGTTCTGCCTGCAAAAACGTCCCGGCAACAAAAGAGAGCCTCTTTTTTACTCGAGGCTCTCTTTTTTGCTTCACGATTCTTCTGCCCCTAACCCCTCTACCGTTACATTCGGATTATGATATCGATTTCGCTTGCTTGTATGTTTGCCGAATTGGATCGCCGCTTGCGGGCACCAGTGCATACATGCCAGACAGTGCTCGCAGTGATGCAAAAATGCAGGTCGCGCATGCTGCATTTGAATATTCTGTACCGGGCAAACACGCGCGCAGGTACCGCAGCTTACACAAGAGTCCTCCACCATAAAAAGATGATCCTGCGCTCTGCGCTTCTGATATCCGCGATAGAAGATTCGGTCTAACACGTTTGGCTTTCGAATGCGATTTGTTTTCCTTTGCAAGATCTCTTGCGCAATCCGACGGGTGCTCTGCTCCGCCTGCCCCAGCTTTTTTTGGATGTGATCCGCTTCCAAATTTACATTATATTCCACAATGTAGTTCCCCACCGAATGCACGGCTTTGCCATAGCTAAGCTTGTGGTTCTTTTTTTGCAGCAGCGCATCCACCATACCCAGCGCCGCACCGCTAAACAGGGTGCAAGTGGTGATTGCAAACAGATATGGATGATTGCTTGTTATCGTACCTGTTTCAAGAAATTCCTGCACTGCATGCGGAATCCCCCAAAAGAACGTAGGAAACACCAACCCAATCACGTCGCTGTCACAAACGGTTTGCCCCTGTCCATTCATCGGAATCATCACACCTGAAAGTTCGTCTTTCAGGATGCGCGCAACATGCTGGCTGTTCCCTGTTGCCGTAAAATAAAAAATGGTCGTTTTCATATTTCCTCCGTTGTGCTTGCCTTTTTTCGCTGTCACCAGTATAATCTCTATAGAGCAAAAAAGAAAGAACGCACTTTTTAGGAATATACTATCCAAAAGGAGAGAAAGCTTTGTCAATGGATGAAACATGCCAACTGCGGCAAGTCGGTTATGAAAAATTCGAGCAATTCGTGGATATGCTGGGTGGAAAATGGAAACTGCGCATCCTGTACTTTTTGGGTTGCCATCATGTTTTGCGGTACGGCGAGCTCAAAAAGCTTCTCACCCCCATCACACATAAAATGCTGAGTGCACAGCTCAAAGAGCTGGAACGGGACGGGTTGATCCTGCGCGTGGAATATCCTCAAGTGCCGCCCAAGGTCGAATACTCAGTCAGTCCCAAAGGGCAGGATTTGTCGCCCGTGTTTTTAAAGGTCTTCGAGTGGGTTGAAATGCACCCGAATCCGTAAAAAAAGCCTAAAAGACTTGACACTATGCGCTTTAGCGCATAAAATCAAAGAAAGAATATAAAGGGGGTTCCTGAATGAAGAAAATACTTGGTATCTTGTTGGCAGCGCTGCTGCTGTTTAGTATGCCTGCGTACGCCGCCGCTGCAGATGTAAAAGGCGCAGCCAAGGGTGTTACGCTCAATCAGTCTCGGATCAAGCTCGCCGTTGGGGATACTGCGCAGCTGAAGGCAGAAAAGGTTTCCCGCGTTCGCTGGTATACTTCCGACCGCAACATCGTGCGTGTGTACAGCAATGGCATGGTGCGTGCAATGCGCCCCGGAAAGGCGCGCATCACAGCAAAAACCGTGCGTGGTAACGCTTCTTGCATCGTTACGGTGCGCCCGCTTACCAAAAGCATATCACTCAACCAGTCCAGTCTCACACTGCAAAAAGGTGAATCTTTTCAGCTCCGCGCGGCTGCTACTCCCAAGGATGCGTCCGGCAAATTTCGTTGGAGCTCCGGCGATCCTACGGTTGTGACCGTAGATTCCAAGGGCAATCTATCCGCAGTCGGTGTCGGTAAAGCGCGCATTGCGGCGCAAGCAACAGACGGCTCCGGCAAGAGCGAACGAGTCACGGTATATGTGACTGATCGCACGCAACCGGGCAGTGCGGAAGCGCTCATCGCATATGGCATGACGCAGATTGGTAAGCCCTACAGACTGGGCAAAAAAGGTCCGGATGCCTATGACTGCATCGGTTTCGTCTATTACGCGCTCAATCAGTCCGGCTACCCCATCAAATACATGAGTCTGGATGAATGGGAAAATGCGCCCTTCCCCACCATCGATCGCGTCAGCGATCTGCGCCGTGGAGATATTCTGGTATTCCGCGGGCATGTCGGCATCTATCTTGGTGACGGCACAATGTTGGATGCCCGTCCAAGCGCAGGTGGCATCTCCATCTCGCCCGGCGTCTTTATGCTGGATTACTGGACCAAGAGTTACATGTACGCAAAGCGCATCTTTTAAGGCTCGCTTTCCAAAACACCAAAAAAAGCTTGCTATCTGCTCCTGGCGGAAGGGCAAGCTTTTTTCTTGGGCGTGTACTGCGTCTAAGCGCGCCTCGCTTCAATCACAGCAAACATTTCCTGCATCAGCAGCTCAAATTTTTCCGAGAATTGCCCCATACAAGGGATTACCTTCAGGTTGGGGTGCCCTTCCCAGCATGCGCGGGTGCGCGCATCCGTATCCATCGCCTCCTGTAAGCCCTCTTCCAAACGCGCGGCATTGTTGTCCAGCGAATAGGTTCCATAATGGCTGCACGCCGTAGATTCCAAGTGGAACACTGCATCATAGGAATCTCTGTGCTGCTTTGCATCGCCATCAAACGCGCTCAAAATCTCTTCCCAGACCGCGTCATCCACGTATGCCTTGCCATCCCAAACCCCGCGATCATGGATCAGCACCACCTGCTTGTCCGGATAGATGCCGGCCAGTCTCCGTGCTGCATCGCGGTACAGCTCCCGCTGCATGATCTGCATGGGCGTACATACTGCCTGAAATTGCGGCATCTCTATCACACCGGGGCGGTATCCGCTCAATATAATCTGTGTGGCAACTTCCGGGCACAGCAGCGGCATCAGCCCGCGTTCGCTCAAGCGCTCTCTCATTTGCGAAAGCGCTTTGGTTTTGCCGGAGCACGGCCCTCCCGTAATGACAATTTCAATCGGCTGTTTCATGCTTCATTCTCCTTTGGGTGCGCATTATACAAAATTTTTTGGCATAATGCCCGCATAGATTTGTGTACGGTTGCATACATCATTATACGGTTGCATCAGCAAAAAATCCAGTTTTTTGGTAAAAAAAGAAGCGCGGTCGCGCCTCTTTTTACATGCTTCGCTTACATCAGCGCCGAAATCAGCAAACCCGCCAGCACAACGCCAAGAATGATCGAGATCACAAACAGTGCGATCGCAATGATACCCAGAATTCTGCCGATTTTTGATTTTCCATCGGAAGGATCCATTTTGAGCGCTTTGGTTCCCATCACCACTGCAATAATACCCAAAATCAAGCCGGGCCACATCAGCAGACCCAGTCCCGGTACAAACGCCGATAATGCAGAACAGATGATTGCAATAATACCTAGAATAAATGCCATAATGTTTCTCCTTTATACAGTTCGTGAATTCATTGTTAACATTTTGTTAACAGTTTATACTATACCCAATTTGACTGGTATTGTCAAGACCGCCATGATCATGGCATAAAAAAAGAGACCCGCTCAGAGCCTCTTTTGGATTCTATAAGCTTACTCTGCCGCTTTTTTCAGCCCCATCAAGAACAGGATCGGCAGCACAACGCTGATAATGGAAGTCACTACCGTCATGCCAACGTTCGCCGGCACTCCCAGACTGGACATGATCGCAATCGGGATAATGCTTAAAACAGTAGAGATGATTGCAAAAATCAGCACGACCATCGCCATCGTCTTTGCCTTTGCCGGATTGCCCGCGCCCTTGCAGATAGCAAGGCCTTCTCTGCCGGCCAGCAGTTCAACAATCGCCAGAACCAGGGCGATGATGCAGCCAATGACCAAAATCGCTCCCACTTGCGGCACCAAAGCCGCAATCAAACCGGAACCGACCAGTGCAATCGCACTGCCAATGATTCCTAAAATTCCAAAAATAAAGAAGATGATACTCATAACCTTCAGCAAACCTGTGTTGTTCATTAATGATACCTCCCAAGTATTAATTTGTTAACAAATTGTTAACAGGCTATTTTCACTATACTTATTTTATAGCCGGTTGTCAATGGGTTTATCGCAAATTTGTCGTATTTTTATTCCACGGGCTCTTCGTACGCCTGCACGATAAATCGCTTCTCGCCTTGATTTTGAATGCAGGTGGAAAGCGTCAGCAGCTTATCGATTTGCGGTAGCTGCTGCGTAGGATCCTGTTTGGCTTGCTCACAGTATTGCTGCAATGCTTCCTGCGTTTTGGGCGGGTTGAAATAGATGTCGTCCTGATCTCCCACATTATGCGCAGCAAAAATGCGGAATCGCTTCTCGCCGGTGGGCATGTGCAAGACGATCTCGTCGTTCTGCTTCAAGAATGCCGCGTCCTCATATTGATGCAGGTGCGCAAACATGCTGCCGTCTTTCATGTTATGTCCGTAAATAATGCTGGAAAGATCGGTCAGTTCCGGAACGTTCACCGTGTCCAAGAAAATTGCGCCGCCGCGATTCTCCTCCCCCAGTGCATTATGTGTGATGTAAAAGTCGTTGTCTTCGTGTTGCAAGACGGGATAGCTGATGTCCGTACCCGGAATTTCAATCCACCCGATGATCTCTTCATTGCTTTGCTTAAGCGCGTCAAAATCTACGCCGCCGGAAACTTCTCCCGAAACACGGATGGGCTGTGCCTCGCCATTCGCGGTGATCTTTGCAGTCTGCGCAAGCTGCCGGTATGTCTTTCTGTTTGCGCTGTCTTCCGAAGTAATAGAGAGAATTTGCCAGAGCGCAAACACTGCCACCGCCGCGCACGCGGCAATCGCAATCCAGATCCACAGCGGCTTTCGTTCCGTGACCGCTGCGCTTTCATATTGCCGTCCGCAGTCTGCGGACTCCTCGCCAATTTTGCGCATTCCATCCCTCCTTAAAAAAAAGTGGAAATCTTCATTCATTACTGATATAATATGTCTACTGAACAAATGCTCGCATAGCCATGTAAAGCTATATTTTTTACGCGGCAGAGGCGTTACAAGGTCTTGCCGGTTCGGGTGTTGTAACTGGTTCAGTAGCCATGGTCCGAGATGCCGATTGCATACTCTTTTGTCTCATCGTATCTTTGGATATTATAATGGTTTTTTGGATAAATGTACAGTTGAAAATGTGCTGCAACATGCAATGTTGCACGGCCATCGCCTAAGGTTGGGAGCTGGCTCGTGCGTGGAGGATTTTTTTGAAATGCGACGTTTCGGTCGGCATCGTCAACTATAACGATTACGACAAAACAAAACAGGCGATCCGTTCGCTGCTGGAGTATACGCACGATGTGCGCGCATCCCTTTATTTGGTGGACAACGCCTCCCGCGACAAGAGCGCCGAACGCTTATCCGGTGAATTTTCCGAGTTGAGCGTGATTTTTTGCGATCGCAATTTAGGGTTTGGTGCAGGGCACAATCTGCTGTTGCCTATCATTGATTCCGAGTTTCATGTCATCATGAACCCTGATGTGGTCATCACCTCGGACATTCTCTCCGAGCTTACGATGTTTATGCGCGCCAATCCGGATGTTATGATGGTCACGCCAAAAGTGGTATTCCCCAGTGGCGCGCCGCAGCATCTGCCCAAACGTGATCCAAAGCTAAAATATCTGATTGCCAACCGCGCTCCATCGCGCTTGTTTTCGCGTTTGCGTCGGGAATATCGTATGCAGGATGAAGATCTGTCAGACATCACAGACATCCAGTTTGCAACCGGCTGTTTTTTGTTCGTCCGCACTGAAATATTTAAAAAAATCGGCGGATTCGACGAACGTTACTTCATGTATTTCGAGGACGCGGATCTTTCGCGTACGCTGCGTGACTACGGCAAGGTGGTGTTTTTCCCGTTTGCCAAGGTGCAGCACGATTATGCGCGTACCAGCGCAAAAAAAATGAAATACCTGCTCATCCATATTGGTTCTATGTTCCAATATTTTATGAAATGGAATAAACGAACTCACAGACAAAAAAAGGAGGAAAAAAAATGAAGGGGATTATACTCGCGGGGGGCAGCGGCACGCGCCTGTATCCGCTGACCATCACAACCAGCAAACAGTTGCTGCCTGTCTATGACAAACCGATGATCTACTATCCGCTTTCCACACTGATGCTCGCGGGCATTCGGGAGATATTGATCATTTCCACGCCCACCGATCTGCCGCGTTTTGAAAGCTTGCTCGGGGATGGCAGCCAGTTTGGCATCTCGCTTTCCTATCGAGTTCAACCCTCGCCGGATGGCTTGGCGCAGGCGTTTATCTTGGGTGAAGAGTTTATCAACGGCGACGATTGCGCGATGATTTTGGGGGATAACATCTTCTACGGCAACGGGCTTTCCAAGCTGTTGCAGGCAGCCAAAAACAACAAGAATCGCGCAACCGTGTTCGGGTATTACGTGGAGGATCCGGAGCGCTTTGGCGTGGTGGAATTTGACGCAAACGCCAAAGTGATTTCTGTGGAAGAAAAACCGCAACAGCCCAAATCCAATTACGCCATCACCGGACTTTACTTCTACGATAAGCGCGTGGTCGAATATGCCAAGGCGCTTGCGCCCAGTGCGCGCGGCGAGCTGGAGATCACCGACCTCAACCGCGTATATCTGGAGCAGGGCGACCTTGATGTGCAGCTTTTGGGGCGCGGGTTCGCATGGCTGGATACCGGCACGTTTGACTCGCTCAGCGAAGCGGCGGAGTTTGTGCGCATGTTGCAAAAGCGGCAGAGCATCGTCATGAGCGCGCCGGAGGAAATCGCATTCCGGCAAGGTTGGATCGATAAGGCCACCCTGCGGGAAAGCGCAAAAAAATATGGGAAATCGTCCTACGGTGGCCACTTGATGGCAGTTGCGGACGGAAAGGTTCTGGTATGAAAGCAATCGAAACCAAACTCAGCGGCGTATTGTTGGTCGAGCCGGACTGTTTCGGCGATCATCGCGGCTGGTTTATGGAAACATATAGCAAGCCAAAATTTGAAGCAATGGGGATTGCTTGCGAGTTTGTGCAAGACAATCACTCCTACTCTGCTCAAAAAGGCGTGTTACGCGGGTTACACTTGCAGGTGGGCGCATACGCGCAATCCAAGCTCGTGCGCTGCACACGCGGCGCAATCCTTGATGTGGCGGTAGACTTACGCAAAAGTTCTCCCACCTATTTGCAGTGGGTTGCGGAGGAATTGAGCGCTCAAAATATGCGCCAGTTGTTCCTTCCCAAAGGCTTTGCGCATGGCTTTGTGACGCTCACTGAAGATGTCGAGGTACAGTATAAGGTGGATATGGTTTACGATAAGAACAGTGACCGCTCTATTCGCTATAACGACCCTGCCTTTGGCATTGATTGGGGTACGAATGCCCCCGTACTGTCGGAGAAGGACTTGAATGCACCGCTTTATGCGGACAGTGACGTTTCCTTCGAGTGAGGAACAGATAATCGTTTTTTCTTTTATCTCTCCTCTTTTTTCTAAAAGAAGAGCATCGAGTCCACTTGGGTAGCGATTGCAATTGAGTTGATATCTTGGCTACCTGCAGCAAAATACATATTGGTTTTTCTTTTGCTTCTTTTCTTTTTTTCTAAAAAGAAAAGAAGAGAAAACAATGCGAAGGAGCACACACCATGAAAGTATTAGTGACCGGCGGCGCCGGGTTTATTGGCAGCAATTTCGTCTTCCACATGCTGGAAGCATATCCCGAATATGACATCCTCTGCGTAGACTTACTGACCTACGCAGGCAATTTGGAAACACTCAAAGATGTGATGGATCATCCCCGCTTCTCCTTTGCGCGCATAGACATTGCAGACCGCGACGCCGTTTTTGCGTTGTTTGAGCAGCAGAATCCGGATATCGTGGTCAACTTTGCGGCAGAATCGCACGTGGATCGCTCCATCGAGGATCCCGGCATCTTTCTGCGCACCAACATTTTAGGCACGCAAGTTTTGATGGACGCATGCCGCCAATACGGTATTTCGCGCTTTCATCAAGTTTCCACAGACGAGGTGTACGGCGATTTGCCGCTGGACCGCCCCGATCTGTTCTTCACCGAGGAAACCCCGATCCACACCTCTTCGCCCTATTCAGCCTCTAAGGCGAGTGCGGATTTGCTGGTGTTGGCGTATCATCGCACCTTTGGCCTTCCGGTCACCATTTCGCGTTGCTCTAACAACTACGGGCCGTATCACTTCCCTGAGAAGTTGATCCCGCTTATGATTTCGCGCGCACTGGCAGACCAGAGCCTGCCGGTATACGGCAAAGGCGAAAATGTACGCGATTGGCTGTATGTTCAGGATCATTGCATCGCGATCGACCGTATTATTCATGACGGGCGTGTGGGCGAAGTGTATAACATCGGTGGTCATAACGAGCGCACCAATCTTGAAGTGGTCAAAACAATTCTGCGGGAACTGGGTAAGCCGGAATCGCTCATCTCATATGTCACGGATCGTGCCGGTCATGATCTGCGTTATGCCATCGACCCCACCAAGATGATGGACGAGCTGGGCTGGCAGCCCACCACCACATTCGACGAGGGCATCCAGCATACGATAAAATGGTATCTGGATAACGAGGACTGGTGGAAAAACATTCTTGCCGGTGACTATCAAAACTACTACGAAACCATGTACGCAAATAGGTGAGCGCCGTGAAGATACTTGTAACCGGAGCAAACGGCCAGCTTGGTCATGATGTAATTCAAGAATTGTCCACACGAGGGGTCGATTGTAAAGGCGTTGACCTCGCGGATTTCGACTTGACCGATGCGGACGCGGTGCGTTGCCATTTGACGGCTTATGCACCCACACATGTGGTGCATTGCGCAGCATACACCGCCGTGGACAAAGCGGAGGAGCAACGTGATGCCTGCTATCACGTTAACGTGCTGGGCACAAAATATGTGGCACAGGTCTGCAAAGAATTAAGCGCGCCTATGGTATACCTCAGTACCGATTATGTGTTTGACGGCGAAAGCAAGCAAACACCCTGGGAAACGGATGATCACAAAGCACCGCTCAATCATTATGGCTTTACCAAATATGAAGGTGAGCTTGCGGTGCGCGCGCTGCTCACGGATTATTTTATTGTGCGCATCAGTTGGGTGTTTGGCAAAAACGGCGCAAATTTTGTGAAAACAATGCTGCGGCTGGCGGAAACACGCGATGAAGTCAGCGTAGTCCGCGACCAAATCGGCGCGCCTACTTACACGCCCGACCTTGCAAAGCTGCTTTGCGATATGCTGGAGACGGAGCGCTACGGCACCTATCACGCAAGCAATGAAGGAGACATCTCGTGGTATGATTTTGCCTGCGAAATCTTCCGTCAGGCGAATCGATCCGTCAAGGTCAACGCGATCCCTTCCTCACAGTTTCCCGCAGCGGCAAAGCGCCCGCAAAACTCGCGGCTGTCCAAACGCTCGCTGGACGACGCCGGGTTTGCGCGACTGCCCCGCTATGAGGATGCACTGGCGCGCTATTTGAAGGAACTGGAACCATGATCTCTGTCGTCATTCCGATCTATAATTATGAACAATATCTGCAACAAGCTGTGGATTCGGTCGTGCAACAAAGCTATGCCGATCTGGAGCTTGTTTTGTTTGACGATTGCAGCAAGGATCAGAGCTTTACGCTGGCACAAACGCTAGCCGAGCAGCATCGAAATCGGTTTTCCAACATCATTGTGCGGCAAAATGCGCAGAACATGGGCGCGCACGCCACCATCAACGCAGCGATTCGCGCGGCAAGCGGCTCACATATTGCAATTCTCAATGCGGACGATCGCTTTGAGCCTGATCGCTTCACCCAAATGATGCAGGCAATGCAGGCACAGGATGCGCGCTGGGCATTCTCCGCCATCCGCTGCATGGATGCGCAGGGTAACGCTCTGCACACACCGCAGGCGGAATCATTTTGCGCGGTGCAGCGGCATATTGAGGGCAAGGCGTTTGCGCTGCTGGGGGCGGTAGCGGAAAATGTCAGCATCTCCACCGGGAATTTGCTGTTTGAAAAATCATTGTTTGAAGAAATCGGCGGGTTTGCGAATTATAAATATGTGCACGACTACGAATTTTTTGTGCGCGCCTGCCTGATCTGCGAACCGGCTTTTGTCCCACAGACCGCATACCGGTATCGCCTGCACGACACCAATTCCTTTCGTTCTCTTGCAGCGGAAGGGCTGCGCGAAAATCGCGTGGTTTGGCTGGAGTTGTATCGTGATGTGCGCAAGCGTAACGCAAAAAACCCCGTCATGCTGGCGCGCAAGGATTATGTGCAAGATGTGAAAGAAGCCGTCTATGCACTGGGGCGAAAGAAAAAAGTGCTGTGGACACTCGCAGGCAATCCGTTGTTTTTGGCTGCGCTGCGCAGATACAAGAACCGGCACGGAATGGATTCCACCTCTCAATAGCTGCTCTGCGGCATGATTGCCACAGTTTCAAGGCGCATTGAGCACGTTTGCACGCTATGTTTATCCGAAGCACACGGCGATTGATCGGATGATGCTTGCCTGCCCTTTGGGCACTTTTGATCCATCTTGCAAATTTCAAGCACCCTAAGGTTTGCGCACCGGATGCCGGATTACTGTTTTGCACTGTTCCGGCTTTGTTTTGCGCGGGTCAGACAGATAAATCTCGTGATGCCGGCGCGTATCGCTTAAATCATTCACATAGCCTCGTTCCCGCAAATAGGCTGTCATCGCAGCAACGGTTGCCGGCTCCTCGTCGTAGGAACCCGTGTGCATCATTTGAACGCACATCCCTTCCTCAATGGTCATAAGCTGTGCCACACTGCAATCCAGCTTCTTTTTGCGCGTTGCCGGCTCCACCGCCCAGTTAAAATCCTGCTGCGTTACAAAATCCGGCAGCCGAATCACTGAAATCCATTCAAAACTGTTTTTGTCCGCGTTGTTCACCCCTGCAACGCCGGGTTGCCACCAAAATCCCTCCAGCGGCGGCACCACATATTCAAAGAATCCTTCCAACGCACGCCCGCTCTTGTGGCTCATCTTGATTGTGTATGCAACCGCGTACAGCACGCCGACCGCCTGCTGATAGCAACCATCCGGCTCGTTGGGGTCGCCCTTGCCGCGCACTGCAATGTAGTTCATGGGCGGCAGCGTAACCAGCTCCGGCTTCCCTTTGGGCATATAAAATTCCTTGTATTCTTTTTTGAAGTCAAACGGCATAACGATCCCTCCACCTAAAAAACAGGTTCCTCAGCATGTTTCATGCGAGGAACCCATTGCCTGTCATTTACTTATTCGTCAATGCGCTATCCTTGAGCAGCACGTCGTGTGCGCCGCCTTCCACGATGCTTGTGGAGGATACCAGCGTGATTTTTGCTTTTTGTTGCAGCTCGGGGATGGTAAGCGCACCGCAGTTGCACATAGTGGAGCGTACCTTTGCCAGCGTGATGCCCACATTGTCTTTGAGGCTGCCCGCGTATGGCACATACGAGTCCACACCTTCCTCGAAGGAAAGCTTTTGCGCTCCCCCAAGATCGTAGCGCTGCCAGTTGCGCGCCCGCGCGGAGCCTTCACCCCAGTATTCCTTCATATAGGTACCGCCCACGTTGACCTTATTGGTGGGGCTTTCATCAAATCGCGCAAAATAGCGACCCAGCATAAGGAAGTCCGCACCCATTGCCAAAGCCAATGTGACATGATGGTCATAAACGATGCCGCCATCCGAGCAAATCGGCACGTATACGCCCGTCTGCTCAAAATATTCATCCCGTGCCTTTGCCACTTCCACCACTGCCGTCGCCTGTCCGCGACCGATGCCCTTGGTCTCCCGCGTGATGCAGATGGAACCGCCGCCGATGCCAACCTTGACAAAGTCCGCGCCCGCCTGTGCCAAAAACAAAAAGCCTTCGCGGTCGACCACGTTACCCGCGCCAATCTTCACCTTGTCGCCGTACGTTTCACGCACAAAAGTCAGCACCTGCTTTTGCCACTCGGAAAATCCTTCCGAGGAATCAATGCACAGCACGTCTGCGCCCGCCTCCACCAGTGCGGGAATGCGCTGCTCATAGTCACGCGTATTGATACCCGCGCCCACTACATAGCGTTTGGACGCATCCAGTAATCCATTCGGGTTCTCTTTGACTGTATCGTAGTCTTTGCGGAACACCATATATGCCAGACAACCGTTTTCATCCACGATGGGCAGCGTATTCACCTTGCGATCCCAAATCATGTCGTTGGCTTCTTTGAGCGAAATACCCTTGTGTGCATACACCAGCTGATCCAGCGGCGTCATAAACTCACTGACCTTCGTAGACTGATCCATGCGCGAAACGCGATAATCGCGGCTGGTCACAATGCCCAGCAGTTTTCCTTGGCTGGTTCCATCCTCTGTCACGGCAATCGTTGAATGCCCCAGTGCATCCTTGAGCGCAAGGATATCCTGTAAGGTCTGATCCGGACGAATGTTGGAGTCGCTGACCACAAAGCCTGCCTTATATGCCTTGGCACGCGCGACCATTGCGGCCTCGCTTTCAATAGACTGCGATCCAAAGATAAAAGAAACCCCGCCTTCTCTTGCCAGCGCCACCGCAAGCCGATCATCGGAAACGGATTGCATAATCGCGGAAGTCAGCGGGATATTAAGCGAGATGGGCGGCTCTTCGCCTTTTTTGAACTTTACAAGCGGCGTTTTCAAGCTGACGTTCGTAGGAACGCAATCCACAGCGGAATATCCCGGAACTAACAGGTATTCGTTGAAGGTACGCGAAAGCTCTTCAAAAAAATATGCCATAATCGATTCTCCTTATTTTGATTCAAAAATTTATTACATACTATACTACCAGCCTTAGCCTGTGAAGTAAAGAAGAACTGCGTGAAAACCCGTCCAAAACGCAGAAAAATTTACTGCAAAAAAGGCGCTGCCAAAGCTGCGCCTTTCCGTGAATCAACCGGAGTCTATTCCGAATCCATTCTGTTCTTGATTTTTTGCAATATTTCCGGTTTGCGCCGATCCATCACGTTAAAGACATACTGCACAAATCGCTCCATGCCCCACATAATCAGCGGCATGACCACCGCCAGAATTGCACACAGCAGCCATTGCTGCGGCGTTAAATGCACCACGTCAAACAACCAGTCCAGAGCGGTAAAGCAGAACACCGTCACCGCCAGCGTCGCAATGAACAAAACCTTTCGCATCAGTGTAAACGGACGGCTGACCTTTGCCACCACCCACAAGCCCACCGCCGTAGCCAGCACCATGCTGATGGTGGAAAGCTGCGCCGCGCTTGCCCCCAATAGGTTTGGCGCAATCGCGTTCGCCGTCAGGATGCTGATGATGACGCAAAGCCCGCCCGGTAATGACTTTTGCAGAATCATTCGCAGGAAGTTTTCCCCCACCCGCGTGTTGTTTGGCTCAAATGCCAAAAAGAAGGAGGGGAAGCCGATCGTCACAAAACTGATCAGCGTCATTTGTATGGGCGTAAAGGGGTACGGCGCAGCCAGCAGCAGCGTCGTCAGCACCGCCAGCAGCACCGCGTATGTCGTTTTGGTGATGAACAACGTCGCCACACGGTTGATGTTATTGATTACCTTGCGCCCCTCTGCCAGTATTTCCGGCATCACAGCAAAGTTAGAATCCAGCAGCACCAGATTTGCAATGTTTTTTGCCGCACCTGCACCCGACGCCATCACAATGCTGCAATCAGATTCACGCAGCGCCAAAATATCGTTTACGCCGTCACCCGTCATGGCAACCGTATGACCCGCTTCCTTCAGATAGGATACCATATCCTTCTTCTGCTGGGGGGACACGCGTCCAAAGACGCTGTTGTTTAGCACCGCCTCACGCAGCTCTTCCGGTGTTGTCAGCTTGGACGCATCCACATACCGTTCCGCATGGCTCACACCGGCCTTTTTCGCAATCTCACTCACCGTTTGAGGATGATCACCCGAGATAATTTTGATCTCCACATCCTGCTGTGCAAAGTATTTCAGTGTTTGCGGCGCTTCTGGCCGGATTTGATCAGAGATGACAATAAACGCCATCGGTTCGGTGTCCTGCGGAATCGCAAAATCACCGGATGTGCTTGTGCTGTGCGCCAGCACCAGCACACGGTTCCCCGCTTTGATGTGCGGCTCCACCATGTTTAGCTCGATGCCCTCCCGATTTCCAAAAATGTTCTCATAAGAACCGAGAAAATAGGCTCCTTGCTCCGCAAAATACACGCCGCTGTATTTACGCGCAGAGGAAAACGGAACCACTTCGAGCACCTTATAATCGTGCTGCATCCCGCTGTAATCGCAGAGCGCAGACGCGGTGGTATTTTCCCTGCCCAGTGCGCCGCAAATGTTTGCCAGCACTTTATCATAATCGAATTTTTTAAGCGGCAGCACATGCTTTACCTGCATGTTTCCTTCCGTGATGGTTCCTGTCTTATCCAGGCACAGCACGTCCACCCGCGCCAGTGTTTCGATGCAATACAGATCCTGTACCAGGGTACGCTTGTATGCCAGAATGACGGCGCTTGATGCCAGAGACATGCTCGTCAGTAAAATCAAGCCCTCCGGAATCATGCCAATCAGCGCCCCTACCGTCGTCACAATATTTTTTTCCGGCGTCAGCCCCGTGACCAGCATCTGTTTGAGAAACAGCGAAACCCCAATCGGGATCAGTATAATGCTGATTATTTTTAAAATCTTGTCCAGCGAGCTGCGCAACTGCGAGACGCGCTTGCGCGCGACTTTAGCATCCGAGGAAATCTTGTTGGCAAAATTGTCCTCTCCCACTGTTTCCACTCGCGCATAGGCATGCCCCGCCACCACAAAGCTGCCGGAAAACACCTGATCTCCGGTCTCCTTGGCAATCACATCCGATTCGCCCGTGATCAGCGATTCATTGACTTCAATGTACCCATGCAGCACCGTGCCGTCCGCACAAATCTGATCGCCCTGCGCCAATACGGTCACATCATCCAGCACCAGATCCGCAACCGGCAGTAATTCCTCTTGGCTTTCCCGTATCACCGTCACCTTCGCCGCTACAATCAGAGAAAGCTTATCCAGCGTACGTTTTGAGGCGATTTCCTGTACCAGCCCGATAATCAAGTTTCCGATGACCACCAGCAAAAAAACAAGGTCCGTGTACGAACCTGTTGCTAAAATCAGCACCGCGAAAGCCGCATTGATAATATTAAAAAAGGTCAGCAGATTGTCTTTAAAAATCTGACCAATGGATTTGGTTTTATTTGCGCCGTCATAGGCGTTTGTAAGTCCCTGCTCTTTGCGCTCGTTCACCTGACGGTGTGTCAAGCCCTGATCGTATGCTGCGGAATATCGCTCTGGCTGCATGCCTGTCTCCCTTGGTCTTTTTCTGTTGATTCTGTTGATGGTTGCTTATACTGCAAAGTGCTTGCAATCTGCCGGTTTTGGGTCGTTCCCGCACCTAGCGAGTGCCAAAATCCGGTCAAGCCACAGCATGGATGCTACCTCTTCCTCATGCAGTAAATCATCTGCATCCGCTGAAACAGGCACAGACATGCCCGGAAACAAATTTGAGTTTAGCAGGTATTATTATAACAAAATCCACGCGCAAATGATAGCATCATCGTATGAAGAGAATATGAATTTTTTCTTTCGTATCTCTTTCGATTGCTGCTTTTTCCTTCTACTTGCAGTATAATGTTTACAAAAGCGAACAAGAGAGGAGACCGATTATGACCTTTACCGAACGCGTCTACGATGCCGTGCGCAGCATCCCCCAAGGGAAAGTGGCAACTTACGGACAAATCGCGCTGTTGGCCGGCAGCCCGCGCGCCGCAAAAGCGGTGGGCAACGCGCTGCATGTCAATCCATTGCCCGGCGTTATACCCTGCCATCGCGTGGTCAATGCGCAAGGTCGGCTTGCGCCTGCATTTGCCTTTGGCGGCATGGACAAGCAACGCAGTTTGCTGGAGCAGGAAGGCGTTTCCTTCGCGGATGAGGCACATGTGGATTTGCAGTGCCTTTGGTGTGCGCTTTGATGTTTTAGCGCACTTACAGAACGCGAAATACGGATGCCTCGCTGAGGGTGTCCACGTTGTGTGGCACGCCTGATTTTTGCTCTGTTTTCTCCGGCATGCAATCGCTCACCGCCAGCCTTTTGGGGAAAACAGAGCATCCTTTTGCAAGACTATTGCAAAAGGATGCTGAACCGTCATTTGATGTCCGGCAATTTCATTTGGCATCAATGATTTCCAAAAGCTGCAAGGGATGTGTGATCTGATACTGTGCGCCCGTTAGCGCGCTCAAAGGCTGATACCCCCACGAGACCGCCACACAATCAATGCCCGCGTTTTTCGCAGTTTCCACATCCACCGTGGTATCCCCTAAGTAGAGACATTCCTGCGGCGCAAACCCATTTTCTTTGAGCACGGCAAAGCAGCCGTCCGGCGCAGGCTTATGCTCAAATTCTCCCGCGCCAACCACGCGCACAAAGTCCACTTCCGCAAACAGTTCAGATAAGATTTTATCCAAATATTGCGCAGGCTTGTTGGTCACTACCGCAACGGCAATACCTCTTTGCTTGAGTTCCGCCAAAAGTTCGCGCATTCCTGCATAGACCGTGGTTTTATTGGTGCAATGCGCCGTATAATATGTCGTATAGGCAGCAAGCAGCTTTTCCAACATTTCCGGCGTGTCCTGCGCGGCCGGGATCGCGGAGCGGATCAGGTGCGCCAAACCGTTGCCCACATTTGCCTGCGTCTGTGCCTCGGTAAACAGCGGCAAGCCCTCCGCGCGCAGCGCATGGTTTAGGCTGTCTGCCAAATCCGGCACCGAATCAATCATCGTGCCATCCAAATCAAAAATACAAACTCGAATCATCCTTCATTCCTTTCCGGACCGCAGCCGTACGTCCGCGCCGTCAAAGCGCAGTTCGGAGGTATTGAGCCGATTGCGAAGCCGCGACCACACACGCTCGTCATAACGCCGCTGTAAGTCCTCCACATTGGTGGAAACAACCGTATGCAGCTTTTTTTCCTGCCGTGAATTGATCAAGTCGAAAAAATACTCCACGCTCACATTCTGCGTGACAGGTTCGCTGCCCAAATCGTCGATCAGCAAAAGCCGCGCATCATGCAGCAGCGAAAGCGTCTCCCCTTCTCCCAAACGATGACGGTGAAACGCAGAAAACAGCGCCCCCGCGCCAATCAAGCACACATCAATGCCGCGCGCCTGCGCCCGCTTTGCTATGCACTCCAGCAAGAATGTTTTGCCTGTTCCCGCCTTCCCCTTCAGCAACATATTTGCCTTAGGCGTATCCGGAAAGGCATCCACATATTTCCGGCAAACCTGCCGATACATCCGCATATATTCCCGCTGCGTTTTGCCAATGCCCTGCAAGGGATGCGCATCATCAAACACCGCTTCATCAAACAGGCTGTCGTCTGCTTGCAGTGCCTCGATGCGCCGCGCGCCATAAACCTGCACATATGCCTCTTTCAGAAAGCATGTGCAGAGTACTCCGTTCACCACGCCTTTGCCCCCGCACAGCGGGCAGACCTCTTGCACCGCGCAAAGCTGCGCCTCCAGTGCTGCAATACGCTCATGAAGCACCGCATCGGCGCTGCCTTGCAGGATATGCTCCAACTGCTGCGCCAACAGCGCATTGAGCGCGTTTTGCGCCTCCTCCTGCATCAGCGATGCCCGAAATTGTTGCCGTGCCGCCCGCTGCTCGAAGTCGGCAAGCAGGTCGGTAATGCTCTTATTCGCCATACAGTTCCTCTAGCTCGCGCATGGCATGTTCGTCCATTTTCTGCTTCTCCTCCTCGGAGTACACCCGCTGAGGGTATGCCTTTTGCTCTGCCTTATCAGAGGACATCAGCTTGGTCAGATTCTGCTGCTGTGCCATTGCCAGTGTGGTGATGCCGTCCTGCGCCCAGCGCCCCAGTACGCGGTGCATAAAGTCCAGCGGGCGTTCTTTGAGAGAACTGATCTCCGCCGCAAACAGCAACACCTCGTGTGCCATCTTGCATTCCTGCGTATATTGCAGATAGCTGCGTCGGTCAGGGTCGCCAACCGGCTTGCTGATGCCCATGCACTCATACACTTGCTTCACTTTTTCATCCAAGGTGTTTTGCTTTTGCAGGTATTGCGCAATCTCTGTCTCGTTGCCCAACCCCTGCACGCGCCATTCTTTGAGCAGAGCGTCCACGGTTTCAAATTTCCTGCTTCCCATGCTCAGCGAGTGCACACACGCCTGCAAAATCATCTGCATGGAATATCCTTCCTTGCGCCAGCTCTCATAAAAGCGTTCCCGAACAGGCGTAATCGAGGCGCGCGAGTAGTCCAGCGCCTGTAATATTTTTTTGATGTTTTCTTCCCTGTCCTTATACTCGGTATAGTATTCATTGATCTTACGCGCAGTCGTCGCGCCTGCCTCGTGCAGGTTGATCAAAATCGCGTCCAGATATTTGAACGGCTGACTGCCCGAAAATTCTTTGCCGCGCATTGCATACTCAATCGCGTCATGCGTAAAACCCAGCTTTTCCGTCCATTTGGTGTAAAATTCCAGCTCTGTCTGCCCGGGGTATTTCCCGTGCAGCCCCATTAAGCGCATCAGCTTGTTTGCGCCGCCTGTCGTCGCGCGATACTCCTCAATTTTTTCCGCAGCCGCCTTTACGGTGACGATACCTTCCTCCGCCCAGCTTTGCGCTACTTTATCAAGGTATGCAATGCTTACGCGGTTGCCTTTGTTCGACACACAATATTCGATCATCGAGATCACCACATCCTGCGGCAAGCCAAAGATATCCGTATAATCATAGATTTTACTAAGATCAGAAGGGGTCAATTCCCGCCCAAAGATGGTCGTCAGAATATTGTTGAAGTTTTGATCGGCGTACAACGGCGCGCGGCGGCGCGAGGGCTCCTGAAGCTGCTCCCCAAACACATATTCGTATTTTGTGCCGACCTTGCGCACCAGCCCTTTGCCTTGCCAATATCGCAGCCCGTCCTCAATCTGTTCGGACGTCATGTGCAGTGTGTCCACTAGTTCCGCGTCATCCGGCGCTACACCTGTCGACGCCAAGCAAAGCCCATACAAGTATAGGCGAATATACTGCTCCGGCGACGAGAACAAATCTTTTTTGATAAAATTGGTAGGAACCGGCACAAAGCCCAGTTCCCCGATCGTAAATTTTGCCATAGTTTCCTCAATTTAAGCGGCGGCCTAGTTTGCTTCTTCTTCCTGATCTTCCATGACTTGCGGCACTCCCAAAAAGCGAATCAACGCATCGTTCACCTTCTCCGGTTTTTCTTCGTGCGCAAGGTAGCCGCAGTTGCGTACCGTAAGTGCGGTCGCGTTCTCAAAAGAGCACTGCACGAAAGCGCATCTCTTGCCGCCCGTCACGATGTCCTCTCCACCCAGAATCACCAAAATGGGTGTGGTGACGTCGTGGGTGTGGGTAATCACGGTTTCATCCATATAATTCAACATGCACAGCTTTGCGATCGCGCGATACTCGCGGTCTTCCAGCCCCAGCAGATATTCTTCCACCACATCGTCCGTCAGCACGGTCTGGTCGAAATAGCAGCGGGAGAGCACTTGGCGCAGTTGCTGCGGCGTACATTTCCCTTTTGCCGCAAACAGCGCAAGCGGCGCGTCCAGCACACGCGTTGTAAATATTTTCTTGATTTCTTTGCTGATCAGCGGAGAAATGTGTACCAATTTCCCCACACGTTCAGGATTTTGCATCGCAAAGTCCAACGCATACGCCACACTTTCGCCAAAGGTGCAAATATTTGCAACGTCTAGTCCTTGCGCATCCAAAAAGGCGCCCAGTATCGCGGAAAATTCCTCAATGCCATAGCCAATGGGCGGCTTGCCCGAAAATCCATGCCCCGGCAAATCCAGCGCGTAAACATGATACAGGTCTGCAAGCGTTTCAAAATTTTTATGCCACGTGTACAGCGTTTGCCCAAGCCCATGCAGCAGAATCAACGGCTCGCCTTCGCCCGCTTCAAAATAGTGGATGGTTGTCTCTACGCGCCCTTCGTTCTCAAACTGGGTACGATCCTCGCCCTCATCCACATACATATCGAATGTGATGTCGCAGTACGAGCCGAATTGCTCACGGTTGATGAAGCGATCTTTGTTTTCCTGTGCAAACACGGCAATGCCTCCTTTGTATTGTCTCTTACTTTTCTTTTTAGAAAAAAAGAAAAGTAAGCAAAAGAAAAATCTATTTATCCCATATTAGTGTCATATCTCCCGTCCAGACCCTGCAATACGTGGAAGTGGGCGGGCAGCTTGACTCTCATGTTCCCTTTCGGAG
>CAYVTZ010000017.1:0-35731 GCA_964454685.1 uncultured Christensenellaceae bacterium | reverse complement strand
ACGTAAGCAATAGAAAAACCTATTTGTTCCATATTAGTGTCATATCTCCCGTCCAAACCCCTGCAATACGTGGAAGTGGGCGGGCAGCTTGACTCTCATGTTCCCTTTCGGAGAAAAGGAACGTAAGCAATAGAAAAACCTATTTGTTCCATATTAGTGTCATATCTCCCGTCCAGACCCCGCAATACGTGGAAGTGGGCGGGCAGCTTGACTCTCTCGTTCCCTTTCGGAGAAAAGGACTCACGAGAAAAATTCGGCTTTCTTTATGGCTCACGCATGCCAATGCAATTATTATACCGCATTTTTTTCTTCCTGCAAAGTCGAATTGATTTTTTGAAGTGATTGATTTCAGGCGCGCGCTGCAAGAACTGATTCCACCGCAAAACTGCTCGGATCAATGCTCCGCGTTCTCCCGCTGCAGGATCGCCCACCGCGCTTTTGCATAGCGCAATAAGCTTGCTTTGTTATTTTGACTTGGCTTTTTTGCCGCATAGATTAAGCAATCCCGCAAAAGCGTGCCAATCAGCGGGCCAGCCGGTATGCGCAGCTCCTCCATCAGGTCTTTCCCACCGATTGCCAGATCCTGCACAGACAGCGGTGCCTTCTTTTCCTGCATTGCGTGCAGCACTTCGCGCCACTTTTCGCTGCTTTGCGCCGTGTTTCCCATTCCGGAACCATCAAAGTCTGCATCTCGCAAATCGCAGAGAAGCCGAAAGGGATCGACGCCCAACTTTAAAATCAGATGCGTGACCGACTTGCGCCTTGCCGCATTATCCAGATCATACATGTGATGCGCAATCAGCGTCTGTACCTGCAAAATCATCTGCGCCTCACAGCGCAGCCGAGTCAAAATGTCGTGCGCGAGCCGGGCGCCGATTTTGGGATGCTCATAAAAGTTCCCATATTGCGCAAATGCGCGCGGCTTTCCAACATCGTGCAGCAGCGCTGCCCAGCGCAACGTCAAGTCCGGCTTGCTCTGTGCGCAGGCGTGCAGCGCATGTTGCAGCACATCATAGCGGTGATAGACCGGATTCTGCCGTACCCCTTCCCCCTCATACAGTTCCGGGATCAAGACACGCAGCACCCCCGTCCGGTGCAGCAGCGACAGCCCCGTCATCACGCTGCCGCTGCCGTATGCGGCGTCCGCCATGAGTATTTTGTTTAGCTCCTCCCGCACGCGCTCCGCCGAAAGGTCGTGCACCTGCGATGCATAGCGCGTGGCACATTCCAGCGTTTGCGGCTGCACTGTCAGTCCAAGTTGTGCGGCAAACCGTGCCATGCGCAGAATCCGCAGAGCATCGCTTTGCAATGTTTCCGGCGTAATCTGCATCAGTCGCCTCCGCGTTAGATCCTGCAACCCACGCTTTGTCGGATCCAGCACTTGTCCTTGCGCATCTGCATACAGTGCGTTGATCGTGAAGTCGCGCCGTGCGGCGTCCTCATCTATGTTGTTTGTAAAACGCACCGCATTCGGATAATGCTTGCCGCCTTTGCGGTCATAGTTGTCTGTGCGAAAGGATGTATATTCATACACCGTCCACGTTCCTTCGAATTTGTGGCGTATGATGAATGTACCAAGGCCATACGCTTTGTCTGCAACCTGTACGTCCTCCGCCTCCATCTGCGCAAGCTGCGCGGGGTCGTTTGGCCCCGTGATATCCCAATCGTTTACAGGAATCCCCAGCAGCGTATTGCGAACGCACCCTCCGCACAAATAAAGATGCAGTCCACGTGTTGCTGCATGTGCACATAACGCCGCAAAGCCCTTGGGGATGGTGATTGATTCAGCCACAGGTTTCTCCTGAAAACACATATTCCGCCGCGCCCGTCATATAGGCATGCTCTTCCAAATCGATGATCAGGCTGCCTGCTTGCAGCACGATTTCCACACGTTTGCCCGCCAGCCCTTTGCGATGTGCAATTACCGCAGCCGCAGTCGCGCCTGTGCCGCATGCCATCGTATGCGCTGCGCCGCGCTCCCATGTCTCTATGCGCAGTTGATCGCCGCCAAGATTCTGAGCAAAATTTACATTGGTTTTTTGCGGAAAGATTGGATGCCGTTCGATTGCCGGCCCCACCGTGTTGATGTCCACCGCGTCGATATCCGGCACAAATACGATGGTATGCGGTACGCCCATTCGCACACTCGCACAGCGATAGCGTGCGCCCGCCACCTCAATCTCAATGTTTTGCGGGCTGCTGGACAGCACCGGAATGCTCTGCGCGTCAAACAACGGTGCGCCCATGTCTACGCGCACTCCGACAAACCGATCTCCTTCCAAAATCAGTTGCGGGCGCATAATGCCTGCAAGTGTGCTTACAGTCATCTCCCGCTTGTTGACAATCCCTCTGTCATAGACATATCGCGCAAAGCAGCGGATTGCGTTGCCGCACATTTCCGCTTCACTGCCGTCTGCATTGAAGATACGCATGCGCACGTCTGCCTCTTCACTGCCGCAAACCACCACCAGTCCGTCCGCTCCAACCGAGACGCGACGCGCACACAGCTTTTGAGCCAGTGCCGCATAATCCACCTGTTGCTCCTCTATCAAAATAAAGTCGTTTCCGAGACCGTGCATTTTTGTAATCTTCATGCCGTTTCCTACCTTATATTTATGAATGATATTGATATTATAGCATAATTCTGAAGGAATCAAATGCAGTTTGCGACGCGATTCACAAATTATTTAAGAAATCATGTGCGCGTTTTGTTGCTTATTGATGCGTTTTTATATATAATGACTACGGAACAAGTGTGTTCAAGATACACTTGGTACGCAACAAACGGCTGTACAAGCTTTATGCGTTCATTTGTCATTTTCCTATACTTGTGAACGTATGGATGAGCCGTTGCTGTGCTTTTTTTGAGCTGTACAGCAAAACGGATACGGAGAGTTGAATGTATTATAAACCATCTGCGCGCACGAAAATGCGCAGAAGAACACGTTTTTTAATATTCATTGTGATCATCGCCGCTGCGGTCGTGGCCGGCGGGTATTTTATTTACAGCGCAATCACCGGCTTCACGCTGGAAAAGTCCCCCGTCACGCAGACGGAAGTGCGCTTACCTGAATCCGTTACTTGCAGCAAAGACGGCATCATTTTTTATCAAGATGGCGCACTGAGCATGATGGATAAGACTTCCGGCGCTTTAAAATGGAGCATTCCCATTTCCGGCGGCGGGGATTACCGCGTGTCTAGCTCAGATTCGCTTATTTGCGTTTACGCCGGCAGCAATCTGCAGCTTGTTTCTACGTTGAAAGAATCCTTGTTCTCCAAAACCATAACAACGGAGATTTTGAATGTGGCTTGCGGCAAAAACTATGTCGCATTTCTTACCAATGAAGCGGACGAGACAGGCGCCATGCGCAACTACATCACCATCGTCGATAAAAAAGGCGACGAGAAATCCAAGCTGGACTTTGCTTCGCGCGAGGTGCTGACCTTCGGATTTTCCGGCGAAAACGATATGTTCTGGGCAAATGCGCTGGATACCAGCGGTGTGGTGCCCGTATCGTATGTTGCGACCTACAAAGTGGATGGTCAGATGACCAGCAGTATTGAAATCAATTCACAGGTTGTTGAGGATGTTTCCGTGACGAGCGGCTCGATTTACACCTTCGGCACAAGCGATTTGTTCTCCTATTCCTACTTTGGAGAGCGCCAGGGCGCTGTTTCGGTGTATGGCTGGCATATAGCCGCAAAGGCGATTACCTCGCAAGGCGTATTTTTTGCCTGTGTGCCTCGTACCACTGCCGCAACCATCGAATCGGTGAGCCTGTACGACACCAATCTCAAGCAGACCTTATTCCGGTTGCCGCGCAACTGCTTCTCCATCGCGGTCTCGCCGCAGAAGCTATATGCGTTCAGCGAGAACAAAATTCATCTTTATGCGCCGGCCGGTTTTTTGGAAAGTACTGTCAATCTAAAGACGTTTATTACATCCGCAAAGCAGATTTATAACGATACTGCGATCCTTTGGGATAACAATAACAGTTATATCTATCCGCTCGGTTAAAGGAGGAATCATGGATATCAATGCACTGGCAAACCTAGGCGGAATGATCAACTGGATTATGATTTTTTTGATTATCGTCTATGTTGCACAAGGATTTTATAAGGGGTTTTTGGTTTCTGCCGCAAACACGGTAGGCATGTTTATTTCCATGCTACTGGCGTATTTGTGCAGCCCACTGATGAGCAAGGCCGTCGCAGACGGCGCGCTTTATCGCTTCCTAATCTACTTCACCAATGGTGTTGACACTTTACAGGATAAAGGAAATTTACTGGTATCCGGTCTTTCGCAAGGGCAGATTACCGAGGTTGTAGGCATGATGAAGCTTTCGCCGCCCTTTGACACCATCATGACGCAAAACATGAGTGATCAAGTGTTTGCCTCTCAGGAAGGCGTTGCGACGGTCGCCGATTATATGGGCGCAACCATCACCAATGTGGTGGTCAATATTTTCTCTTTCATCGTAATCTATTTGATCGCACGCATCATTATTTCGCTGATGATCAACGCCGTAAATTTCGCTTCTCCCTTCCCCGTGCTCAAGCACTTTGATAGTGTTGCCGGCGCGGGTCTCGGTTTCTTACGCGGCTTTTTCGCCATGTTTGTGATTGCAATGGTCGTGCCGATCATATTGGTCTCTATGCCGACGGATATCTTTGCAAACATCATTGCGGATTCCAGCATATTAACTTACTTCTATGAACATAACTTCCTATTGCCTCTGATGACGGGCGTAATCACTTGATCCGGATATCATGATGCGCGCCTGCTCCACGAAGAATGGGGCAGGCTTTTTTATTTCGGCGCAAGGAGCGCGTCGCATTCCTGATGTTGCAGTATTGTAACCTCATTGTTATGGCATGAACCTTTAAAAATGTTATTGTTTTATGGATGCTTTTTGTGCGTCGGTAGAGATCAGGTAGAGTTCTCGACTAAAACGAGTATTTTGTTGGTGATTTACTGTTTTTTTCGGGGCGTTTGAAGTGGAGTTTTGGGCGTGTTTTTTGTTTCCGTTTCACTTTTTTAGGGAATTTTACTATGCGCTGGAACACTTCATTTGCGATGCGTAATAGGCTGATGTCGCGAAATTATTTTCTTGATTGAAATTATTTTCCGCACGGCTGTATGGTACAAAAAAGGCTCCTTTGCAGAGCCTTTGATTTGCTCACTGATTTGCTGTTTTCAGAAATTCGTATAGTTGTTCCAGTTGCTGCGCATTGTAATAGTCAATGACGATCTTCCCTTTTTGGTTGCTCCCTTGAATGCGCACCTTGGTGGAAAGCGCATGGCTCATTTCCTCCTGCACCTGTACAAACTCCGGCTCCTGCTTGGCGACCGGCTTTGCCTTGTGCTTTGGTTCAAGCAACTGACGTACATATTGTTCTGCGGCGCGTGCCGACATTCCCTGTACCATCATCGTTTTTGCCGCGTTGAGCATGGCGGCATCCTCTTTGAGTGGCAGCAATGTTCTCGCATGCCCGGCGGAAAGGCTTCCGTCCATCACGAACGTTTTGACGCTATCCGGCAGGGACAGCAGGCGCACCAAATTGGCAATCGCACTGCGCGACTTTCCTACGCGTTGCGCTACTTCCTCTTGCGTAATTTCATATTCCTGCATGAGTCGTGCCAGTGCATCTGCCTGCTCCAGTGGGTTCAGGTCCTCACGCTGTATGTTCTCGATCAGCGAAAGCTCCATGATCTCACGCTGCGTCAGCTTTTTGACAATGACAGGCACGGTTTTAAGCCCTGCCAGCTTTGCAGCGCGAAAGCGTCGCTCTCCCGCTACGATGGTATACCGCCCTTCCGCCTCGTAAACCACAATGGGCTGCATGATGCCATGCGTGCGGATGGACTGCGCCAGCTCTGCCAGCTTTTCTTCGTCGAATTGTTTGCGCGGCTGGTTGACATCGTTATCCACTTGGAAGATGTCCACTTCCAGCACACCATTTTGTGCCTGCGGCGAAATATCCTCCAGAAGAGCGCCCAAGCCTTTTCCCAAACCCCGTTTGACCGCCGTCATGCGTTATTCCTCCGTATTTCTGATAAATTCACTTGCCAACTCGGTATATGCCTCCGTGCCAAGGCATTTTTCATCATACAGCAGCACGGGCAGACCAAAGCTTGGCGCTTCACCAAGGCGTACATTGCGCGGGATCACCGTGCGATACACCTTATTGCGGAAGAATTTACGCACCTCTTCCACCACTTGAAGCGAAAGATTGGTGCGCGAGTCAAACATGGTCAACACCACACCCTCCACCTCCAGACTGGTGTTTAGGCTTTGGCGAACCAATTTTACCGTATTCATAAGCTGCGTCAACCCCTCCAGCGCGTAATACTCGCACTGAATGGGTACTAAAATTTTATCTGCTGCCGTAAGCGCATTAAGCGTGATCAACCCTAAGGAAGGCGGACAATCCATGAAAACATAATCATACAAATCGCGTACATCTGCTAAAGCACGCTTTAGTATCCCTTCGCGCGCCATCATGGAGACCATTTCCACTTCCGCGCCTACCAAATCAATGTTTGCCGGCATGATGTCTAGCGTATCGATCATCGTCGGGCGAATCGCCTCCATTGCAGAGGCGCTGCCCATCAGGACATGATAGGATGACTTTGTGATCGTTGTGCGGTCTACGCCCAGACCGCTGCTTGAGTTCCCTTGCGGATCAATATCAATCAGCAGCACACGCTTCCCTGTGGAGGCAATGCACGCGCTTAAATTGATCGCGGTCGTCGTCTTGCCCACGCCGCCTTTTTGATTTGCAATGGCAATGATTTTTCCCATGTATTTCTCCTCATGATCTGCCTGCGCTCACATATTGCTTGCCCATCGGCTAATTTGTTACACAAACATTATTATATCAAACACGCGCCGCAAAAGATAGCATCCATTTCCTTACAGCGGATTTTTTTTGATGAGCGCATACCGCCGCGGATATTGCCGCGGTGTTTTGCTCATCTTTTGAAAGACAAGCACATGGTGCGAAAGCTCGCCATCCATGAGCGTGATGGTATCTATGTGCTGCATATCCAGCAGTTGTAGCGCATTTTTCGATGCTTTCAGCTCTGCCGCATAATCACCTTTATAGGCAAAAAACTGCCCTCCCACGCGCAGCAGCGGTGTGCACAATTCAAGCAGTACGGGTAATGACGCCACAGCGCGGGAAACGCAAGCATCAAAAATCCCCCGCAGTCTCGTTAGTTCCTCCACGCGCCCACACACCACATTCACGCGAATGCCCGCCTCCTGCGATGCTCGTGCGATGAAGTCACACTTTTTCTGCGAGGATTCTACTGCGGTGACCGCGAGATCGCTGCGCGCTGCCGCCAGTGGAACGGCCGGAAATCCTCCCCCGCTGCCCACATCCACCAGCTTTGCACCCTGCGGAATCTCATCCATGGGCGCAAGCGAATCAAAAAAATGTTTTTTTGCCGCCTCGGCCGGTTGTGTGACCGTCGTCAAGTTGTATTGTTCGTTGGTACGCACCAGATCTTCGTAATAAAGCTGCATCGCGTCCAACGCGTCTTGTGCAATCGGCATATTCGCCTGCATCAGCAAGCGTTTTAGTTCAGATGAGAACTCAGACATCTGTCCCTCCCATTGTTTCACGTGAAACATTTTGCGTTTTGGACATCAGATACACCAGCAGAACAGAAATGTCCGCAGGTGAGACGCCCGATATCCGTGCTGCCTGCCCCACATTTTGCGGGCGCACTTCGCTAAGCTTTGAACGAGCTTCCAGACGCAGCCCACTGATGGAAGTGTAGTCCACCCATGCCGGAATCTCGCGTCGTTCTAAATGCTGCGCGCTTTGCACTGCCTTCATCTGCTTCTCGATATATCCTTCATATTTGATTTGCGTTTCGATCGCCAGCGCGGTATCGCGTGAGCAGGACACAATCTGATCGTCCACTTCACGCAGATCAAAGTATCCTGCGCCACATCGCTGGAGCAGCGCAGCCTCCGTCACACCCTTACCCGCAGCGTCTTTACCGTGCGCAAGCAAAAACGCGTCCGCTTTGTGCGTGTGGATCGTCGTCTTGCGCAGTCGCAATGTTTCACGTGAAACAAATTCAGCTTTGCGCAAATACGCATCGTAGCGAGCCTCGTCCACAAGCCCTGCCGCCCGGCCATACTCTGTCAAACGAACATCCGCATTATCCTGCCGCAGCAAAAGCCGATACTCCGAACGCGAGGTCATCATCCGATATGGCTCCCTTGTCCCTTTGGTGACCAGATCATCGATCAGCACACCGATATAAGCATCCTGCCGCGTTAGAATCAGCGGCGCGCACTCATCCAGATAGTGCGCCGCATTCACACCTGCAATCAGCCCCTGCGCAGCCGCCTCTTCATAACCGGACGTGCCGTTGATCTGCCCTGCAAAAAACAAGCCCGAAATACGCTTGCTTTGCAACGAAGGATAAAGCTGCATGGGATCGATGCAATCATATTCAATGGCATAAGCCGGACGCGTGAAGTGCACACGTTCCATGCCTGCAACACTGCGATAGAGCGCAATCTGCACATCCAGCGGCAGGCTGGACGACATTCCCTGCACATACAGCTCGCTCGTGCAAAGACCTTCCGGCTCTAAAAACAGTTGATGACGTTCTTTATCCGGAAAGCGTACTACTTTGTCCTCGATCGAAGGACAGTAGCGCGGGCCGATGCCGTCAATCACGCCGGAATAAAGCGGACTGCGGTGTATGTTTGCGCGTATAATATCATGCGTTCTTTCATTGGTATACGTCAAATAGCAAGGCACCTGCTCCCGCTCGATTGTGCCGCTTAAAAAAGAAAACGGAATGATTTCACGATCCCCGTATTGCGGTGTTGTTTTGCTAAAGTCAATGCTGCGCGCATCCACACGCGCCGGAGTTCCGGTTTTAAAGCGCTGCAATGCAAACCCAAGTTCACGCAAGCTTGTTGAGAGAAAGGTTGCGGGCTCTAAACCACTTGGGCCGATCTCCTTTGTATATTCCCCAACGATCACACGACTTTTCAGATAAACACCCGTTGCCAGCACGATCGCGCGGGCAGCATAGCGCGCTCCCATTGCACCTTGTACCCCACAAACGCCGGAATCATCTGTTAGAATACGTATCACTTCATCCTGCACCAGATCAAGGTTCGGCGTGTTTTCGAGCACACATTTCATATAGCGTTGATACTGCTTCTTATCCGCCTGCGCGCGCAGCGAGTGTACCGCAGGCCCCTTTTTAGTGTTCAACATCTTGATTTGAATGAAAGTATCGTCCGCAGCCTTACCCATCTCTCCACCAAGCGCGTCGATCTCACGCACCAAATGGCCTTTTGCCGTACCGCCAATAGCAGGGTTGCAAGCAAGCAGCGCAATGCCATCCAAATTGATTGTCATAAGCAGTGTGCGTTTCTTCATGCGCGCGAGCGCGAGGGCAGCCTCAATTCCGGCATGCCCCGCTCCAACAACAATCGCATCGTATGTTCCAGCATCAAACAAAGTCATACTCATTTACCCAAACAGAATTTTTCAAAAATACGATCAATGATATCCTCACTGACCGTGTTGCCTGTAATCTCACCCAGCGCAGACCAGGCATTACGCAAGTCGATCACAACACAATCCATATCGATCCCTTGCTCCATCGCAGCAGCGGCGTCATCCAAGGAACGGATTGCCTCGCGCAAACAAAATGCGTGCCGATCATTGGTGATCAGCAAGGACTCGGATTGATCCGACTGAGCATAAGCAAGCAAACGCTCTTGTAGCAATTCCAAATTTTCACCTGTTTTAACCGAGATCGCAAGAGGGAAATATCCCTCATAACAGGGAAATTCAGCCACATCTGTGCGCCTCTCACAGCAATCTAATTTGTTGAAAACGAGAATCAGGTTGGCTGCGTCCACTTTTAATTGATTTAAAAGCAAATCGTCATCAGCATCTCGCTGCGCCGTGGCATCCATAACTAAAATCACGATATTTGCTTCGTTTATCGCCAGCTTCGCCCGATTTATTCCGATATTCTCGATTACATCGTCCGTTCTTCTCATTCCTGCCGTATCCGAGAAATTGAATAGATATCCGCCAATCATAGAGGTATGCTCGATCACATCGCGCGTGGTGCCCGCAATGTCCGTCACGATGGCACGATCTGACTGCGTCAACGCATTGAGCAGCGAAGATTTCCCAACGTTTGGTTTGCCCACAATAGCAACGCGCACGCCTTCCTTTATAACCTTTCCCTCTCGAAAGGTACTCAACAGCGCTTGCACCTGTTGCTTTAAAAGCAGCACACGTGGAAGCACCTGCGCAGCAATCTCTGTTTCCAAATCTTCTTCCGGATATTCCACCGCCGCTTCCGCCTGTGCGATCCAGTCTGTAAGGTCGGCTTGATACTGCAACACCTGACGCTTGAGCATCCCACCAATTTGAAGCATTGACTGCCTGGATGCGGCAAAGCTGCTTGCCGCTATAAAATCGCTCACCGCTTCCGCTTGAGTAAGATCCATTTTTCCATTTAAAAATGCGCGCTTGGAAAATTCACCGGGCTGTGCAGGCACAGCGCCTGCATCGATCAATGCATCGATCATTCGGCGCACCCCAAACGAGCTGCCGTGCGCATGAATTTCAACAATTTCTTCGCCCGTAAAGGAATGCGGCGCATAGAACGCCACCATCAAGCAATGGTCTAAAACTTCACCCGCATAGCATAGCGTGCGCAGCTGCATCAGAGCATGCTGCGGTCGCCACGGCTGCGCAAGCAGCTTATTTGCGATCTCAAGCGCATCCGCACCGCTTAAACGGATGACTGCAACACCCGACTGCCCCGGCGGCGTTGCAAGCGCGACGATTGTATTCATAAGCACTCCTTCATTCAAGCAAAAACCTTTGCTTGAAAAAAGGGGACGCATGCGCCCCCTTCGTCTCTCTTGTTTATTGCTCCACACTGCGTGATCTTCTGCGTATCACGACACATCGATAAGGCTCCACACCTTCAGAGAATGTTTCCACACGCGGATTGTTTTGCAAGGTGGCATGCAGCACACGACGCTCGTACGGGTTCATAGGTTCCAGCTTCATCGGCTTCCCCGACTTCGCCACATTGCTTGCCAGACGCTTTGCCAATTTCTCCAGTGTCTGCTCCCGACGCACCCGGTAGTTTTCCGCATCCAGCATGATACGCTGGTAGTTGCCACTGCCCTTGTTTACCGAAAGACTCGTCAGATACTGCAACGCATCCAACGTATCCCCCCGCCGACCGATCAGCACAGCGGTATCTTCCCCCGCAATGTCGATCTTCAACGTTTTCTCATCAGCCTGCGAAGCGCTGCAAGCAGCGTCTAACTGCATGATCTTAAATAATCCGTTTAAAAAAGCGGTCGCGTCCTGTGCGCACTGCGATGTCGCCGGTACAAGCGGCTTTTGCTCCACTGCCTCCGGCGCATCCTGTCGCTGCTCGCGCTCCACACGCACTTCCTCGCGTTTCTCTGCGCGTTCCGCCTTTTGCGGCTTTGCAGCAGGCTTCTCAGCCGGAGCTGCCGCAGCCACCGGAGCGTCTCCCGACTTGGTAGTCAGGCGCACCTGCGCATTGCGTCCAATGCCAAACAGCCCTCTTGTGCCATCGTGCATGATCTCAATATCCACCTCGTCGATGGAGAGACCAAGTTCATTCAAACCCGAGGCGATTGCCTCGTCAACGGTTTTACCCTTAACCTCGATAGTAGCCAAATCTGTAATCCCCTTTCTTTATGAGACAACAATTTCCTGCTTTTTCGCGCGGGATTTTTTGATCAGTTCCACAACCTTCATCTGCGAGAACGCGTACAAGCTGGAAACGAACCAGTACAGAGCAAATGCGGCGTTAGACGTGATACAAATATAGACGGAAAAAATGGGGAAGAACCACATCATCACCTTCGTACTACACCCTTGCGCATCCTGCTGCTCCTTTGATGAGCCTGACGCCATTGGCTGCTGCATCGCTGTGGCAGGCGAAAACTTTTGTTGCAGGAACAATGCGACGCCTGAAAGAGCCGGTAATATGAACCATCCGTTTGCATATCCAACCAAGTTGTTTGCAGCGATCACGCCGCTTGTAAGCTGACCATACGTTTCCAAATTCACAGTCATCGCGCCGTTTGCAAAGGTCAAGATACCTTGCGACTGCAGCATAGCAAGTGTCTGCGGCTGGATAAAAGTTGAATTGGACTGTACAAATGCTAAAAATTCCGATGCCGTCGGCATGATCTGCGCAAAACCGGAATCCGGCTGCCAGAAGTTATGCACCCAGAAGAAAGTAGGAAGCTGGACGCTTTCCACGCCATATTGCGCGGCATTGAGAATCAAACCAATCGTCTGTTCGCTCTGCAGCACACGCATCGCACCAAAGAATGCAAACAGGATAGGAAGCTGAATCAGCATCGGCAAGCAGCCCAGCATCGGCTTTACACCCATTTTTCCGTACAGCTCCTGCTGCTTTTTTTGCAACTGCTGCGGATTGTTGGCGTAGCGCTTTTGCAGTGACTGGATTTCCGGCCCGAGCGCCGCCATTTTTGCCTGATTGTTGCGCTGTTTCAGATCCAGCGGCAGCAAGCACAGGCGAATCAAGATAGTCAAAATCACGATCGTCAGCGCATAGTTTGCAAAGGCGCTGTTTAACCCCTTCATGCAAATGACGAAGAAATCCGACAAAAAGTTATTGCTTAAAAAATCCAAATATTCTTCCTCCTAAGGTCACGGAACAGGATCATACCCGCCCGGAAAAAACGGATTACAACGCAAAAAACGCTTGAGCGCAAGCCAAAACCCCTTTGCGGCGCCGTACTTTTGGATTGCTTCGACTGCATAAGCCGAGCAGGTTGGCGTATATCGGCAAGCCGCCCGTGTATAAGGCGAAATCGCTTTCTGATAAAACCAGATTATTTTAAGTAGAATCGTTTTCATACAATCCCGCCCTTCGAAAAAGTCCGCGCATCTGCATTTGAAGTTCCTCAAAGCTGAGCAAAACGATCCCCGGCTTTGCAATAAACACCATACTGCAAGGCTGCGCATTCACGGGAGCCACGCGGCGGAACGCTTCTTTCAAGCGCCTGCGCACTTTATTACGCACCACACTGTTCCCAACTTTTTTACTTACAGAAAAACCGGCACGGAACCCGTACCTGCTCTTCACATGGACAAGCGTCAGATCTTTAGAATGCAACGCGCGCCCACGACGATATACATAGCTGAAATCTTTATTTTTTTTCAGGGTCACAAGCGAGATCATATTCTCCCTGTCACGCTAATTATGCAGACAATACCTTTCTGCCTTTTGCGCGTCTTCTTTTCAGAACATTTCTGCCCGACTTCGTCTTCATTCTATTCAAGAAACCGTGGTTGCGGCTGCGTTTCAGTTTCGTTGGTTGATACGTCATTTTCATAGCTGATTATCTCTCTTCCTTATATAGAATAAATTACAATTTTATTGCGTCCTTTGATACATAACGATAAAAAGACGATTATAATTATAGTGTTTCCTAAGCCATCTGTCAATCAAAAGTATGACTTTTCTTCTGTAAAAAGTAAAGTCATACCGTTTGTTTTGTATATCATATCACAGAATGCGCCATTTGTCCGTTAAAAAGCCGCTTGCAAGTCCTCCGGCATCACAATACCCTCTTTCAGGCAACTGCTGCGTACTTCATCATAGTATCCCGCCATCGTTGTGTGAAAATATGGCGTGACAAAGAAAATATTTAAAAAGCCCAATGTGGGAATCGAAAGCAAAAACCAGCCGATAAAGCCAAGTTGCAGCCCAAACAGGCGCAGGCGCTTTCCCTTCATCATTTTCATAGAAATTTCCAGCGCTTTGGTTGGAGCAAGATCGGGACAATCGAAAAGCAGATAAGGCATTGCGAAGTAAGAGTAATATTTGATGATGCCCGGAATGACAAACAGCAGCGACCACAGGAAGTGAAATAGCTTCATCCACAGGACGCCGCCTAAGTAGCGCGCATAATGCTCCTTTTTAAGCCCATGGAACAAATCCTCAAGCTCTGGATGTCCACTGCGATATATTTTTAAAAATGCGCCGCACTGCCCCACAAACAGTAAATTAAGGAAAAATATAGACGCAAGCAGCGAGATCAAAAGGCTTAAATTGCCCGTCGAAAACACAGTCAGCAATGCCGTATACAGACTCATACCCGATGCAAGGAAGTTTGTAAACGGAATAAAATAAGGAAGAAAAGACAAAATTCCGATTCCCACAGAAATCAATCCAAAAATAAACGGAATTCCCACGCCGGCACCATATCGTCCGGCAAGCGTCATGCGCGCCTGCATTCTGATTTCTTTGCATTTCCTCATGATGTCCCCTCCTACTTTCATTGATTTATCATGATCACTTTTCTGTGGCTTAACACAGAATCAGCACCGATATACGCGGCTTTATCGCCTTGCCACAGTGCTTTTATGATCAAGCTGAATGAAATCCGCTTATTTGGGCACACTCATGGTTTCATTTTTACATAGTTACATATAAAAAGCAACCATAAAAAAAAGGATTCGTATTGCGACAAAACAGGAACTGTGGTATGATTAAATACACAAAAAATGTGAGTAATGTGTATAACTCTGTGGATATTTTGCGATAAAAACAGAAATTGACCAATCAGAGAGGGAAAAAACCTGTGGATTTCCCGGGGGGAAGCAATGAGGAACTTTAACAGGCTGTGGGAACGCGCGCTGAGTCATCTGGAAGAAGAACTTCCCATGTTTCAGTTCAACGTATGGATCAAGGAACTAAAGCCCATTCACGAAGAAAACAGCGTATATCTGTTTGAAGTCAGCAATCCGGTGCACCAGAGCATGATGTCAGAAAAGTATTCTGATCAGATCATTGCCGCAATTAAGGACGCTGCGCAGGAATTGGAAGGTGGAATCAACGAAGCGATTTCGCTCTCTTTTTTGATTCCGCAGGAGGCGTCCAATCTAAAAATTTCGGAGATTGAGCCGGAAGAGGTTCCACAGAAAAAAACTGATTCCAACTTGAATCCCAACTTTACTTTCGATACATTTGTGGTAGGCGAATCCAATCAATTTGCCAATGCAGCGGCACATGCCGTGGCGCAGTCCCCCGGTAAGGCATACAATCCGCTGTTTTTATACGGTGGCGTGGGACTGGGGAAAACACATTTGATGCACGCCGTAGGCAACGAGATCATCAAAAGCAACCCCGACGCAAACATTGTATATGTTTCAAGTGAGACCTTTACAAATGAGCTGATTCGAATGATCCAGCTTACCAACAACAATACCAATGTCGATCTGCGTGAGCAGTTTCGTAATAAATATCGCAAAGTGGATGTCCTGATGATTGACGATATCCAGTTTATCTCCGGAAAAGACGTAACGCAGGATGAATTTTTTCATACTTTTAATGCGCTGCACGAGATCAACAAACAGATCATCATTTCTTCCGACAAACCGCCGAGAGAGATGGAAAAGCTGGAAGAACGGATTCGTTCGCGTTTTGAAGCGGGTATTATTGCGGACATTAAATCGCCGGACTATGAAACGCGCGTTGCCATTTTGATGAAAAAGGCACAGCTGACCCGCGAACAGAACCCGGAAATACTGCCCATAAAGAATGAGGTTTTTCACTTCATGGCAGAGCAGCCAAACACAAACATTCGGACCTTGGAAGGCGCATTGCAGCGTGTATTTATGTATGCGGAACTGCACAAAGATCTCATGAACATCAAATCCATTGATCTGGACATTGCACGCAGAGCGCTGGAAGATTATTTTTCTCTGCCTACGATAAAAATTATCACGCCCACCATTGTAGTGGACGTGGTCAGCAGCTATTATGATGTAAAAAAAGACGATCTGCTTGGCAGCAAAAAGAACAAGGAATTTGCGTTTCCACGCCAGATTGCCATGTATTTAATGCGAGATATGACCAATCTTTCCAACATGAAGATTGCCGAATTTTTCGGCAAAAAGGATCATACCACCATCATGTATGCTTACGAGAAAATTCGAAAACTTATGAAGGAAGATTTAGAACTGCGTAAAGTGGTTGAGGATATCATCAACAAAATAAAAGGATAACGAGCGAATAAAATGTGAGTGGATTTTGAGGGGGTAAAAAATATCCACATCATTTTCGGAATGTATCACCGAAAATGAGCGTGTCACTCACAGGATCATCTGCGCAACGAAGTGTATTTTTCACAGTTGTAGCGCGTTTTTAAGGTGTTATGCCTGTTATAAACACCCCCTAATACCACAACAACGACCTAATAGAAGAATAAGAATGGAGGAATCCCGATGCAATTTATATCCACAAAAAGCGAACTGCTCTCTGCCATCTCCATTGTGGGACGTGCTGCCTCTAAAATGCAGAAAACGATATTGGAATGTATCTTATTTACCTGTGAAAAGGAAAGGATTGTGCTGCATGCTACGGACATTGCGCTTTCCATCAAGGCACAGTGTAATGCGCAAATTATGGAGGAAGGCAGGGCGGCGCTGCCGGCGCGCGTTTTAATAGAGATTATCAATCACATGCCGGACAGCGATATTACGGTAAAGAGTGTAGGAGATAATTCGATTGAAATCAGTTGTCTGAATTCCAAAGCTGTGTTGCAGAAGATGGATGCAGCGGAATTTCCCATGTTCCCCACCATGGAAAAGCAGGAAAAGCTGAAAATGCAGCAGAATGTGCTGAGAGAAATGATCAATCAAACTATTTTTTCTGTTGCAACGGCAGAAGATAAGCCTATTCTGACGGGGATGTATTTTGATATTCAAAAGAATCACATCACGTTGGTGGCGCTGGACGGCTATCGCATGGCAATTCGTTCGCAAGAGGCGATTTCGGACATTGAAACAAGCTGTGTTATTCCCTCGCGCACATTGCGTGAATTGTCTCGTATTTTGGAGGATTCTGAAGAACCGGTGAAGTTATCCATTGGAACGAACATGGCGCTGTTTGAAGTGGGAACCACGGAAATTTATACACGCCTGCTGGATGGCGAATATATTCAATATAAAAAGCTGATTAATTCGGACTTCCTGACAAGCATTACGGTGGAAAGCGCGATGCTGCGTGATAGTCTGGAGCGGGCTTCTATTCTGGCGCGGGAAATGAACAATGTTGTGCGCATGGATATTACCGAAAAGAATCTGGAGATCAGCTCTAATTCCGAAATGGGTAATATTGATGAGAACATTGCAATTCTTTCCGAGGGTAAGGATCTGACAATCGCATTTAATGCCAAATATATTTTAGATGTGCTCAAAAATGTAGAAGAAACGGAAGTTACCATACAGTTTAAGACTTCTACCAGCCCTTGCATCATCAAAAAAGAGGGAAAATACTGCTACTTTATTCTGCCTGTGCAGCTGCGCGAATGATGCGCGGTCTATCTTCATGAATCTAACACGCATCAAACTACTGAATTTCAGAAACTATGAGAAAACGAATGTTGTATTCCAAAGCGGGATCAACATTCTTTTTGGTGCAAATGCGCAGGGTAAGACCAATTTGCTGGAAGCGATACAGTTACTTGCAAACGGAAAGTCCTTTCGGGTTGTGCAGGAATCGAAGATGATTCGTGATGGCATGGACTCCGCGTACCTATTTGCAGAATATGCGGAAAAGGAAATCGCATCCAATGTGGAAATGCTTTTGGAGCGGGAGAAACGTAAGGGCATCAAGCTGGATGGCGTTCCGGTGCGCAGTATGAAGGAATTGTTTGGCAATTTGATGGTCGTGGTGTTTTCACCCGAGGACATGAAAATGGCAAAGGAAGCGCCGGGGTTGCGCCGGGGATTTCTGGACGCTGAAATTTCTAAAATCAGACCTGCTTATGTGGATGCGCTCAAAACATACACGAAAATCATCGCACAAAAAAATGCGTTACTGCGCCGTCGTGATCCGCGCGTTGCGCCGCAACTTGCCGCATTTCACGAACAACTTGCGGGAGTTATTGGCATCATACTGAAAAATCGCATTGCCTATGTTAAAAAACTCAATGAATTTGTGCCGGACATTCATAAAAAAATTTCGGGGGATCAAGAAAGCATACAGATCACCTATCGCTGCACCATCAAGCCGGAGCAAATTGCGCAAACGTTAGAAAAGAATATACCGCGTGAGATTCAAGAAGGAAGCTGCTTTTGCGGACCGCATCGGGATGATTTGGAAATACTGCTGAATGAAAAAGAAGTCAAATATTACGCATCGCAGGGGCAATTACGCACCTTGATGCTTTCGGTAAAAGCAGCATGCCTCAAAATTTTGGAAGAATCCACCGGAAAGCGGCCGGTATTATTGCTGGACGACGTCTTTTCCGAATTGGACGCATCCCGCAAGCAAAACCTGCTGCAATGTCTACGCAATTTGCAGGTGTTTATCACGATGGCGGATCGCAGCGAGATTATGTCCACGCCGGACATGTATTTTTTTGAGGTGAAAGATGGCCGAGTGATAGCGGTGAAATAAGCCTTCATTTCTTTTTAGAAAAAAAGGAAAAATCAATTTATTCTCAATTCAGCAATCAAAAACTGAACATATAATTTATTCAATCGTATAAAAGAGCTTAAATCGCAGACGGTTTTGCGACATTTAGTCTGGTATAGTTTTGGTTAGGAAAATTCATACAGTACACAAAATGTTTTTGATCGCACTAAATATTGCTACATCGTGTAATAAAGGGGAAATAAAAATGAAAAAGAAATATTTGGCAGTAATAATTGCAATCTGTATGGTTTTGAGCGTCATGCCGATGTCTGTTGCTGTGGCTGCGCCACAAGCGGAAACAGATGTGGCAAAAATAAACCGGGAGCGGAAAAGGATAACGACATAAACCAGGCGGATTACCATACGGATATCACGATTGGCAGCGAAGATCTTACCGTTACCGCAACGCTGAAGGATGGCAGCAAGGTGGATTTGCTCAAAAACGGGGTATGGAATTTTTAGACCTGTGAGGAATGTCAGCCGTCACTGTATGAAAAAAATGGATTTTATGTGGGGCGGACATTCAAAACAGAATAGAGATAAAGACGGCACTGCAAGAATATGCGGTGCCGATTTTATGAGATTCTCAATGAATGAAGCAAGAAAATTTCAACTTTCCCGGCCCAGTTCATCAAATATTCATCAACATTTGCTAATATCCAACTAGAAATGGTTGTAAAACGGTTTAAATCGGTTTATTATATATGGGGTAAGACGTTGCCCGTGCCGAGAAGTGCGGACAGTGTTTTTGTGTTTGTGTACAACCCACATTGCGTGAGGTGAGCAAATGGAAAAAAAAGTGCGCGAATTTATCAAAGATCATGCACTGATCGGTGCAGGTCAAAAAGTGGGGGTCGCCGTCAGCGGAGGGCCTGATTCGATGGCGCTTTTACATTGCTTGAGCCAGCTTGCGCTGCGGGATGACTTTAGCGTCTGCGCGGTGCATTTTGAACATGGCATTCGCGGGGAGCAATCGCTTGATGATGCTGATTTCGTCAGCCGCTATTGCGAGGAGAATCGCATTGCGTTTTTAATGGGAACGGCAAATGTACCCTACTTGGCTGATTTTTGGGGCGTAAGCAAGCAGACGGCTGCCAAGCGCGCACGAGAGGAATACTTTGCGCGATTGAAGCAAAACGGAAATGTGGACGTGATTGCGACGGCGCATCACGCAGACGATAACGCGGAGAGTGTGCTGATGCACATTTTACGCGGCAGTGGGCTGGATGGCTTGGTAGGCATCCATGTCAGGCGGGAGTTTTTGGTTCGCCCCTTTCTGTGCATTGACAAGGCGGAGATTTACCGCTATCTGGAGCGGGAGAAGATCGATTACTGCACAGACGCAAGCAACGACGACAACGAATATACCCGCAACTACCTACGCAACGAGATTTTCCCGTTGCTGCGGGAGCACGTGAACACAGATGTATGCGGTGCGCTTTGCCGTTTAAGCTTGATTGCGGAGCAGGATCTTTCGCTGTTACAGGCGCAGGCGCAAGCGGCGTACGAATCATGCGCGCGGCGCGAAGGAGACACGGTGATTGTGGAGTTGAAGCGCTTGAATGAGCTGCAGCCCAGCATTGCGGTGCGGGTGGTGCGTTTGGCGGCGCAGGCGCTGAACATTACAACCGACTTGGAAAAGGCGCATTTTTCGACCGTTTTGCGGCTGGCGCAGATGAACAAGACGGGCACGCGCGTCAATCTATCACAAGGGCTATGCGCGGAAGTGGAATACGGCAAAATGCTGGTGCGCGTATTGGCGCGGGAGGTGGATCACAGCTTTTGCATGCCGCTGGATTTTGAACTGGACAACCGGTTGCCAAACGGTGATAAAATCGTGTGCAGCGAAGTGGAATGCTGTGCCTTTGATGGCGATGATCCGTACACTGAATTTTTGGACGCGGACAAGCTGCCGCGGAATCTGGTGATCCGCACAAGATATGCGGGGGATGTGATCAGCCCGCTGGGCATGCAGGGTACCAAGAAGTTAAAGGATTATTTTATCGATAAAAAGCTGCCGAGGGAAGCGCGAGACAGCATGCCGCTCCTTGCGGACGGCGAGCGCATTGTGTGGGCGGTGGGTCAGACCATTGACGATCACTATTGCGTGACACAGGAGACACAGCGCATTCTGCGCTTGCAGTATATCAAACAGGACGAGGAGGAAACATGCAACACTATGTAGCCGAGGCGGCGGATCGCGTTTTGATCACGGAGGATCAGATCCAAAAGCGCATCGCGCAAATGGGCGCGGAGATCACGCGGGATTATCAGGGCAAGGAACTGGTGATTGCGGGGATTTTGCGCGGGTGTGTGATGTTTTTTGCCGATTTGGTGCGGCACATCCATGTTCCGGCGGCGCTGGATTTTATGTCTGTATCCAGCTATGGCAAGGGGACGCAGTCGTCCGGCAGCGCGCGCATCCATTTCGATTTGCAGGAAGACATCAAAGACAAGCATCTGCTGATTGTGGAGGATATCATCGACAGCGGTGTGACGCTTTCTGCATTAAGAGAGATGCTGGCGGCGCGTGGCGCACAAAGCATTGAAATGTGCTGTTTGCTGAACAAGCCGTCGCGCAGAAAGGTTGACGTAGACGTCAAATATATAGGATTCGACATTCCCGATGAATTTGTGGTGGGGTATGGGCTGGACTATGCGTCCAAATATCGCAATTACAAAGAAGTCGTGGTGCTCAAAAGAGAAATATACGAGAAGTAGTGGAGGAAGAATAACTTGGCAAAATTTTTTAGGGGTCCGTTTATCTATATTGTGATCATCGTGATTATCATCATTGCGGCACAGTTTATGACAAACCCAATGAACGCGACCTCAGAAACACTGAAATATGATCAATTTTTGGAGCGTGTGGAGACAAAGAAGGTCAAAGACGTATCGATCGTGGATCGTACCCTGGTGGGTCGCAATACGAGTTCCACCATTCCGGATGAGGAATTCCCCATCAAATTTGACTTTACCACCACCATACCGAATCTGGATTTGTTTAATCGGGATATGGCGGCCATCAGCGGTTCCACCGATCCCTTACAGTATGGGTTTAAGCTGGACTATATGCCGACACCGGAGCCGAATTTCTTTATTTCGATGCTCCCCTATCTGATCCCTATTCTGCTGTTGCTGGTGCTGTGGATTTTCATCATGCGGCGCGCACAAGGCGGCGCAGGCGGCGCGGGTGGTGCGATGACGTTTGGCAAGAGCAAGGCGCGTATGACGGACGGCAGCGAAACCAAAAAAACATTTGCGGACGTTGCGGGTGCGGATGAAGAAAAAGAAGAACTCGTGGAGATTGTACAGTTCTTGAAAAGTCCGGAGCGCTTCCGCGAGCTGGGCGCGCGCATTCCCAAGGGCGTATTGCTGGTAGGGCCTCCCGGCGGCGGTAAAACGCTGCTGGCTAAGGCGGTTGCGGGTGAAGCGAAGGTTCCCTTCTTCTCCATCAGCGGCAGTGACTTTGTGGAAATGTTTGTGGGTGTGGGCGCATCGCGTGTGCGCGATCTGTTTGAAAGTGCGAAAAAGAACGCGCCGTGTATCGTATTCATTGACGAGATCGACGCGGTGGGTCGGCAGAGAGGCGCAGGACTCGGCGGCGGACATGATGAGCGCGAGCAGACGTTGAACCAGTTGCTGGTGGAAATGGATGGATTTGAGGTCAACGAGGGCATCATAGTGATGGCGGCGACCAACCGGAAAGACATCCTTGACCCTGCGCTGTTGCGCGCGGGACGCTTTGACCGACAGATTGTGGTCAACTATCCTGACGTTAAGGGACGTGAGGAGATTTTGAAGGTGCATGCGAAGGGCAAGCCCTTTGAAAAGGATGTAGACCTCAAGGTGATTGCAAAGCGCACACCGGGATTCATCGGTGCCGACCTTGAGAATGTGCTCAACGAAGCTGCGATTTTGACGGCTCGCCGCAAGAAAAAGCTGATCGGCATGCCGGAGATCGAAGAAGCGATTACGCGCGTGATTGCGGGACCCGAGAAAAAGAGCCGCATCATCACGGAAAAGGACAAGCGCTGCACGGCGTATCATGAGATCGGACACGCAATTTTGGCGCATGTGCTGCCCGGCTGTGATCCGGTGCACGAGGTTTCGGTCATTCCGCGCGGCATGGCGGCGGGCTATACGCTGACACTGCCGGAAGAGGACAAACAGCACATCTTTAAGAGCAAGATGCTGGATGAGATAGCGATGATGCTGGGCGGCCGCGTTGCGGAGGCGATCACGCTGGAGGATATCTCCACGGGCGCAATCAATGATTTACAGCGAGCGACGGGGCTTGCGCGTGAGATGGTCACGAAATATGGCATGAGCGAGGAGCTGGGGCCGGTGTTCCTGGCATCCGGTCACGAGGTGTTCCTCGGGAAAGATTTCGGACAGACGCCGGAATATTCCAACGATACTGCCGCCAAGATTGACGCGGAAGTGACGCGCATTATGGAAACTGCTTATGCAAAGGCAGAAAAGATTTTGCGCGAAAACCTGCAAAAACTGGTGAGCATGGGAGAACTGCTCATGCGCCGCGAGAAATTCAGCGGCGAGGAGTTTGTGGAAATGTTTGACGGCGGCAACATCCCCGCGGCGGAGGACGAGCCGGTGCGGGAACCGGTGGTGCCGGACTACATGGAAGCATTGCGTGATGACGGGACGGACGAGCTTGCGGGCGAAGCACCGCAGAAGCCGGACGAGCCACGCACGCCGGAAGATAATCAGAATATTTAAGAAACATATGAGTGAAGCGCCCTGCCGCGAAGGCGGGGCGTTTTTTGATGCCGGGGCGAACGCGATCTATGCAAAGTCAGCTCCAATCTTGCGGGCTTGCCAAAGTGGTGAAACAAGCGGATGAGCGCGGTACAGAGCGAGAAAAACGCCAATATGAGTGAATCAAACGAAAGAGACATTCATGCACCGGAACCGGCGCAGCCCGCTCGATTTGATTCCCCATTTTCCCTATTCTGAAAAATATGGTATAATATGTTTAAAGACTAGCAGAATTTTTTAAGAACTCTGTTCGTTGTGCAAGCATAGTTTGTTTCGTGTGCATTATAATAAACGAAAAATTGAACAACACAAACCAGGCAAGGGGATTTATATGATAGATTTACACATGCACTCCACTGCATCGGATGGCACGGATAATCCGCAAGAGATTTTGCGCAAGTGCGCGAAGCTTGGTCTTGCGCTGTGCTCGATCACCGATCATGATACGCTGGATGCGCAGCCGGAGGCGATTGCACAGGCGCGATTGCACAAGCTGAATTACATAGCGGGCGTGGAATTTTCCGTGATGCACACCGGGGAACTGCACCTTTTGGGGTATGGCATCGACATCCATAGCAAAACGTTGCAGGACATGATGCAGGAATTGTGCGAATCCCGCGCAGGGCGCATTGGAGCGATTTTAACGGAACTGGAAAAGCATGGCATTCGCATCACATTCGAAGATGTGGAGAGCTTTGCGCATGGCAAGACTCTGGGGCGACCGCATGTGGCACAGGCGCTGATGCAAAAGGGGTTTGCCAGCGATATGCAGGATGCGTTTGTGAAATATCTTGGGGACGGCGGCTGCTGCTATGTCCAGCGGCGCAAGCTTACACCCATGCAGGCGGTACGCTTGATTGTAGAAGCGGGCGGCACTGCCGTGTTGGCGCACCCGAAATTCATCAAAACGGACAACCTTGAGGGGCTGGTGGAGGAACTAAGCGCGTATGGCCTTGGCGGCATCGAGGCGTATTACCCTGCACACAACGACTTTGATGTGCAAAGATATTTACAGATCGCGCGCAAGCACCGCATGATTGTGACGGCGGGAAGCGATTATCATGGGATTTTTCGCGCAAATGCGCCCATTGCATGCGAGAAGCGCAGCGGTGAATTGCTCACAAAATCCATTGAAATTTTGTCCAAAATGGCGGCGCGGTGATTGAAAAGGGCAGCCTAGTATGGTATACTTTTTTACATGAGTACGCTCAACGTTGCGTAAGAAATGTTTTGTAACAGACACAGAAGGACGGTATGTTATGCTGATTGAAAGCCCCAATATCAAAATCTTCGCAGGTTCTTCCGGCTCATCCTTTGCGAACAAGATGTGTAAATATCTAGGCGCAGAGCTTGGAAAATCCGAAGTAATCCACTTTTCCGATGGAAACGTGTTTATTCGTATCAAAGAAACGGTCAGAGATAAAGATGTTTATGTAGTGCTCCCGATCGGGCTGGACCCGAACAACGAACTCGTGGAGCTTTTGTTTTGGATGGATTCCTTTAAACGTGCCAGCGCAAACTCCATTACGGCAATCATTCCATATTTTGGATATGCCAAAGGCGATAAAAAGGACGAACCCCGCGTTTCCATTCGTGCGCGTGTGTGCGCGGACTGTCTGGAAGTTGCGGGAGCGGATCGCGTGGTGACCATGGACTTGCACAGCCCGCAGGTGCAGGGATTTTTCAAGATTCCGGTGGATCATCTGCTGTCCTTGCCTCTGCTGTGCGAGTATATCAAAAGCATGGAGGACACGGAAAATCTGGTGGTGGTTTCCCCCGACGCCGGGTTTGCCAAAACCGCGCGGAAATATGCGGACTATTTGGGCGTACCGGTAGCGATTGGTGACAAAACACGTACCGGCCATGATGAAAATGCGCACGTGCTGGAATTGATTGGCGATGTAAAAGGCAAGAATTGCGTGATCGTAGACGATTTTTCCATCAGTGGCGGAACGTTGATCGATGTAGCAAAGATGTTGAAGGCGCGCGGCGCAAACCGTGTGAGCGCTTGTCTTGCGCACATTATGCTGCGCGAAAAGGGTGTGCGTGCCATCAATGAAAGCCCCATTGAATACATCATCTCCACCGACAGTGTGGAGAACCCATACATCATCGGGCAGAAGAAGTTTGTGACGGCTTCGGTTGCGCCGCTGTTTGCGGAGGCAGTGTTCCGCATCCACGAGCGTGCCTCGGTGAGCACGCTGTTTTCTGTGGTACCCGAGAAGATTAAACGGGACATAGAATGCACGTTTTGATTGCAGTGACTTCCAAGAAGCCGCCTGAGCATGTTCAGACGGCTTCTTTTTTTCCCGCGCGATGTTGGTCTGTGGTATAATAAACAAAACAGTATCAAAATACGAGGTGACGGCATGAACCGCTTTGAGCAACGCTCCAAAGACAGCTACAACCAAAAAGCAGATCATTATGATGATACGCCGGACGGACGGTTTACCGCGCCGTTTCAAGCGTTGCTGATCAGCCGCATTGTGCCGCCGCCGCAAGGGGCGGTTTTGGATGTCGCCTGCGGCAACGGCACCCTACTGGCGAGGCTGGCGAGCAAGTATCCGATTGAGGGATATGGCGTGGATATTTCGGAGAACATGGTTGCGTGCGCGCAGGAGCGAAATCCCGATATGCGCTTTGCGGTGGCGGGCTGTGATGCGCTGCCTATGGAGGACAACCGGTTTGATGTGCTGACTGTTTGCGCAGCGTTCCACCATTTTCCAGACCCGCAGCAATGCGCGCGCGAGGCATTTCGTGTGCTCAAGCCGGGCGGGCGGCTGTGCATTGCGGAGGTCTACGTTCCGGCGGTGCTGCGCGCGTTGTGCAATCCTTTTATCCGCCTTTCCAAAGCCGGAGACGTCAAATTCTACGCACCGCGTGAAATACGGCGCATCGTGTTGGAAGCCGGTTTTGATATGCAAACCGAAGAAATTCAACAAAATATTCAACTGTCCATTGCAAGAAAATATTCATAAGGGGGTAAGCTATGACACAGCAGGTTTTGACGGCGTTTGGATTTACGATGATCGCGGGGCTTGCAACGGGTATCGGCGGGCTGATTGCGATTTTTCAAAAGCGCACCAACAAGCGATTTTTGGCGGTGAGCCTTGGCTTTTCCGCGGGGGTGATGCTGTTTGTCTCGATGGCGGAACTGTATGTGCAGGCAAACACGGTGCTGATTCGCGCCTATGGCGAAAAAATGGGGATGCTGTATGCCATTCTCGCTTTCTTTGGAGGAATGTTGGTGATTGGCATTATTGACAAGGTGATTCCGGAGAAGGAGAACCCGCATGAGCTACATCTTTCGGTAGACCAGCAGCAGAAATCCGCAAAGCGACAGGCCTTGCTGCGCACGGGTATTTTCACGGCGCTGGCGGTGGGGATCCACAATTTTCCCGAAGGGCTGGCAACCTTTGTGACGGCGTTGCAGGCACCGGCGCTGGCTCTGCCGATTGTGGTTGCCATTGCCATACACAACATTCCGGAAGGCATAGCGGTTGCCGTGCCCGTTTATTATGCCACGGGGAGCCGAAAAAAGGCGTTTTGGTATTCCCTGCTGTCCGGCCTTGCGGAGCCTGCGGGCGCGCTCATCGGGTTTTTGGTGCTGATGCCCTTCCTGAGCGAAGCGCTTTATGGCGTTTTGTATGCGGCGGTTGCGGGGATTATGGTGTTCATTTCGCTGGATGAATTGCTGCCGTCCGCCGAAAAATACGGCGAGCATCACCTTTCCATTTACGGACTGGTGGGCGGCATGGCGCTGATGGCGGTCAGCCTTTGGCTGTTTGTGTAAGGAGCGCCACTGTAAGAAATCTGTAAGGAAAACATTGCGGCGCGTGTAAGAATGGACCGCTATGATATCAGTATAGCAAACCAACATGCGGCAACGCTTTTGCGGGCGTTGCCCCTTTGCGGATGTATGGGGGTTTGCGCTCAACCGTAGGGTGTGCCCTAGCAAGGAGAAAACAATGCAAGAAACACGCATTTTGGTGGTGGATGATGACCGCGAAATCGCAACAGCGATTGGGAAACTGCTGGAGCAGGAAGGTTTTGTGTCGGTGTTTGCCTATGATGGATTGCAGGCGCTGGATGCGCTGGTGCAGCACAAGATCGACTTGATCTTGCTGGATGTGATGATGCCGCGCATGGACGGAATATCCGCCACAATGAAGATTCGGGAAAAACAGAACATCCCCATCATCATACTTTCGGCAAAGACGCAGGACAGCGATAAAATCATCGGGCTGAATGTGGGTGCGGACGACTATGTGACCAAGCCTTTCTCACCACAGGAACTGATGGCGCGCGTCAAAAGCCAGCTTCGGCGGTATACGCAATTGGGCGGCGTGTTTGCGCCCTCGCAGGAGGGGCAGATTACCAACGGCAGACTGCTGCTGGACGAGGCGGGCAAGCGCCTGCTGGCGGACGGTGAGGATGTACGCCTGACCCCCACAGAATACAAGATCGTGGAGCTGTTTATGCGTAATTTGGGGCGGGTGTTTCCGGCGGAGGAAATCTATGAAGCGGTGTGGAACGAGCCGTCCTTTTCGGTAGAAAATACCGTGATGGTGCACATTCGCCGCATTCGAGAAAAGATGGAGCTGAATCCGCGGGAGCCGGAATATTTGAAGGTGGTATGGGGTCTTGGGTACAAAATTGAGAAGATTTGCAACAAATAGTATAACCAAAACAGTTTTGTGGCTGCTGTTGGCGGCCTGTTCCTTTTTGGTGCCGTGGAATTTTTCAGAGATGATGCGCGTTAATGATTCGGGCACTTATCCTTTTATGAGTTTGGAGACGCCGGAATATGTGGAGAGCAGCACGTTTCTGAACCGGATGAGGGAAGCGGCACAGGTTTTTTATGCGCCGGGTAGTCAAGAGGAGCAAAATACTTATGCGCAGGACTGGGCGGCAGAGAAGCCGCAGATGTATTACTATGCGCTGGTGGATGGCGAAGAGTTTACCAATGTACCGGGAGAGGGCAGAGAGTTTTTTGCGAACAAACGGGCACACTTTTTGTATGAATACGGCAATATATCCAGCTCGCTGAGCCGACAGTTCAACTTTTATCCGGCGGACGAAACAGAGAAGGTCTACGCTGCGATGGATGATGACGATCTTGCGGCAATGGAGCAGCAGTGGTATCAATCTTACCGCTATTATTCGGGCATCGTGCCGCTGACGGCATGGCTGGCGATTGCAGGATTCATCATCATCATTCTGCTGTGCGTTGTAACAGGGCGGCGACCGGCAGACAAGGAACTGCACCTGTGCGGACTGGACAAAATGTTTTTCGAACTGCACCTGCTGTTTTTCCTGATCATTTTTGCGGTTGGATGGGCGATTTTTGGGTTGACATTTGGGATTTCTTTTTTCTCGGTTCCCCGCTGGTTTATTGTAATGGGCAGTTTGCTGCTGGTGTTGTGCACTTTGCTGTGCGAGATGTTTTTGCTTGCAATGGTGCGCAAGGCGAAGGACCATGACATCATCAAACACAGCATGATCGGGCGCGTGGCGCACGGCATCAAGTCATTATTCACCGGTGAGGCGCTGTCACAGTTTAAGCCTGTAAAATCTGTGACCATCCGTTTGGCGATTTATGTAGCGGTCAGCTTTCTGCTCGTGGTCATTGCGATGACGACGTTGATGGAAGGAGTTGTGCTGATTGCTGTATTGCTGGAAATTTTCATTACGGTGGCGCTGTTTTACGCCACAGTGCGAGACTATGAGCGCATCAAGCGCAGCGTGGAGGACAGTATGCAGGAACAAATTAAGGCGGAGCGCGCCAAGAGCGAACTGGTGACCAATGTATCGCACGATCTCAAGACGCCGCTGACTTCCATCATATCCTATACAGAGCTGCTGAGCAGAGAGGAATTGCCGGAACCCGCGCGAGACTACGTGCAGGTGATTGCAAAGAAATCGCAAATGCTGAAAAACATGGTGGTGGACGTATTTGACCTTTCTATGAGTGCGGCGGGCGATTTGAAGGTGGATGCACAGCGACTGGATCTTGCCAAGCTGGCAAAACAGACGATTGCCGATATGCAGGACAAGATTGAGTCATCCGGGTTTGCCGTTGAGGTGCAGATTCCGGATGTGCCGGTGCCTGTGATTGCGGATGGACGGCTGATGTATCGCGTGCTGCAAAATGTGGTAGACAATGCGCTGAAATACTCTCTGACAGGAACGCGCATCTTTCTAAGCGTGGTACAGGACGGCAGCATTGCAAGCATCCGCGTACAAAATACATCCGCCTATCACATCAACTTCACAGCGGAGGAACTGCTGGGGCGCTTTGTGCGCGGCGATGAATCGCGCAGCACAGAAGGCAACGGACTGGGGCTGTCCATCGCGCAGAGCTTTACGCAGAGCAGCGGCGGGAACTTTCAGTTGGAAATTGAGGGAGATACCTTCAAGGTGTCGATCTCTCTGGCGATGGTGCAGTAAGCCGGAGCAATACAGAAGAAAGTCCCCCATTCTTGACACAAAAGTGATGAGGCCGGTTTTCCCCAAAAAGAGATCAGCGTGTTTTTTTAACGCTTGTGATTCGCCATGCGAGCAGGCAGGAACAAAACAGAAGGATACAGACGATGGACAGCGGCAGCTGAAAACTACCGGACTGCTGTGACAGCGCCCCCATCCAAAGCGGAGCCGTCATGGTTGCGGCGGAGGAAGCGAAGATCATGATGGAGGATGCGGAGGCGGTGCGATGCGGGAATGCGTCACAGCACAAGATGACAAACGCGGCGACATTGCCGCCCTGCAAAAACCCGGCGAGCGCAATCAGCGCGCCCGCAAGCGTAGGATCCAACGTATGCAGCGCACAAAGCATGGCAACGCCCGCGCCTGCCCCGAAGCAAGCAAAAAGCTGCATGGCGTTTAATTTGCGCAGCAATAAGGGGCTTAAAAAGCGCATGACCAGCGCGCCCGCAAAAAACAGCGTAAGCATCATGCCTGCCTGCGTCAACGACATTCCAAAGGATTGGAGATAATAAGTGGGCAGCCAGGAAGCCGTTCCCATCAGAAAGGAAAAATACAGCGTACCGCACAACAGCAGCAGCCATGCCTTGCCGGAGCGGAACACCTCGGCGGGGTTTGCGCGCGCGCGTTGGCGCAGCGCGGTCAGATCGGCATAGGGCGTGTCCTTGCGTACCGCCTTTCCCACAAAAAAAGACACGGCAAAGATGGCAAATGCCGCCACAGCAATGATCAGATAAGGAATGCGAAAGGAACCGGATTCGTCCTCGCGCACGAGCGCAGAGGCAAACAGCGGCGCGAGCATTGCCCCCAAACCGTAAAACGCGTGAATCAGTGGCAGGAATGTATTTTTACGTTGCGGAAAGATGTCCGAAACCATGCCGTTCATCATCACATCGATGTTGGTGTAGCCGACGCCTGCCAGCAGCACGCAGACCATGACCACGGTATAGCTCTGCGCCAGACCTACGCCAAGGCACGCCGCGGCAAGCACCAGCAGACCGAGACACAGCACTGTGATTTTGTTGTATCGCTCGCCAAACAGCGCGAGGAACACCGCCATCAAAAGACCGCCGACTGACTGCATGGTAAGCAGAAAACCCTGCTCTACCGAGGAAATACCGAAGAACCCCATCATCACTGAGGCGTTTGTGCCAAAGATGTTCACGTACAGGGCATAGGCGATGTACATACAGAAGCAGGTGACGAGTAACAGCGCATGTGTTTTTTTCATGAGATACCTGACCTTAAATAATAATATTGACAAATCGCGTCAATTATGGAAACATAAAAGATACCGGTTCAGCGCGGTGCGTGAACACAGATACAGTTGCGCCAAGCTGACAGACAAACGAAAAATCAGATTGAACGTACCGAACCCATTGTACCATGCAAGGGTGGGTGCGTCAAACGAGCAGGAGGACACATGACAGGAAAAGAGCGCGTATTGCGCCGCATTGCAGGGCAGCCGGTGGACCGCGTGCCCAACTTGAACATCATGATGCAGTTTGCAGCCAAGGAGATCGGCGTGACGTATCGTGACTATTGCACGGACTATAAAAAGCTGGCACAGGGAAACTTGACTTGCGCGCACAAATACGGATTTGATGTGGTGACGACCATGTCTGACCCCATGCGCGAGGCGCATGATCTGGGCACGCAGGTGGTGTTTCCGGAAAACGACGTGCCCTACCCCAAGGTGCAGCTTTTGGCGGAAAAGAGCGCCATCCGGCAGCTGAAGCCCGTAAAGCCGGAGGATGGCAAGCGCATGAGCGAAACACTGCGCGCCATTGAATATTACAAACGTGAGGCGGGCGATGAGTTTGCCGTAATCGGCTGGGTGGAAGGCATGTTTGCCGAGGCTGCCGACCTGCGCGGCGTGACGGAGTTTTTGATGGACACCTTCGATGAGGAAGCGTGGATGAGAGAACTCTTGGAGATTTTGCTGGAGCAGGCAACGATGTATGCGCGCGCGCAAATTGCGGCGGGCGCGGACATCATCGGCGTGGGCGACGCGATTTCCTCGGTGGCGGGACCCGCGGCGTACAAGCAATGGGCAGGCGAATTCCAGCGGCGTATTTTGCAGGAGATCCGCAATGCGGGAGCAAAAACGAAGCTGCATATTTGCGGCAATACAACGCCATTTTTAGAGGACATGCCCTGGGATGTGATCGACATTCTGGATGTGGACTGGATGGTGCCGCTGGAGCGCGCGACACAATTAAGCAAAGGCACCTGTTTGAGTGGGAACTTTGACCCTGTGGCGGTGCTGCTGCAAGGAGATGAAGCGCGTGTGCGTGAAAGCGTGATTGCATGTGCAAACATTGCAGGCGACAAGTTCATTTGCGCGGCGGGCTGTGAGGTGCCAAAGGATACGCCGCAGGAAAATTTGCTGTGCGTGGCGCGCACACTGCAAGAGATGGAATTACGCTGATTTGAGTGTGCCCAATATGGTAAGGCGGCTATGGTTTTCCACAGCCGCCTTTTGCGTTCAATCCTCTATTGTAATGACTTCCACAGGACATGCCTGCGCAGCCTCCTGCGCCAACTCTGCGTCCGCGCGTTTGATTTGTTCTGCTGCCTCGGCAAGCCCATCCTCCGCCATGTGAAACACCTGCGGACAGATTGCGGCGCATGCGCCGCAGCCGATACAGCCTTCCCGATCAATACATGCCTTCATGTTGCTCACGCTCCTTCCGGAAACACCACGATCAGAAACATTTTAAAGGGTTCCAAGGCGTAGACCGCATGTGGCAATCCTGCCGGCATTACAATGGTTTGTCCGGCGGTGACTTCGTGATCCTTGCCATCAATCGTGATTTTTCCCTTGCCATCCAGCACCATCACCATTGCGTCACCGTCTGAGGCGTGTGTGCTGATCTCTTCACCTTGATCAAACGCAAACAGCGTCAGACTCCGATGCTTATTTTGTGCCAGTGTCTTACTGACGATCTGCCCCGGCTGATATGCCACCTGCTCCGACAGAGACAATGCCGCCGATTGTTCGATATTTTTGATATATGCTGCCATGTTTACCAACCTCCTTGGGTTTTGCGTGCGTCGCATCATGATGCTATCATTCCTCTTTACAATGTTAGTATAACGCGGGGACAGCAAAAAATCCGTTGCATTTGCAACGGATTTTGACGCGCTAAAAAAATTCTGTTCGCACCCCATAAAGCATTATGGGCAGGCGTTTATCATACGTTCACGCGTTACGCCATGGAAATGGGCTGCAAGATAAACATGACGATAAACAAGATGGAAATGATGTAGAGCAGAGGATGCACTTCCTTTGCCTTGCCGCGGAATACCTTGATCACCACATAGGCGATAAATGAAAGCCCGATGCCATTGGAAATGGAATAGGTAAAGGGCATTGCCGCGAGCGCGATGAAGGCGGGAATCGCAATTTCCATATCCTTCCAATCGATTGCTTTTACGCCGCCGAGCATGAATACACCTACGATGATCAGCGCCGGAGCCGTTGCCGCCCCCGGAATGATACCTGCTACCGGCGCAAGGAACATGAAAATGATGAAGAAAATTCCTACAAAGAATGCCGTCAGTCCGGTTTTGCCGCCCTGCTCAATGCCTGTTGCGGATTCCACATAGGTGGTCACAGTGGAGGTGCCAATGCACGCGCCCGCGCAGGTAGCGACTGCGTCTGCCACCAGCGCCCGATCCCCTTCCGGGAAATTGCCGTCTTTATCCGTCATGCCCGCATTGGTTGCCGTGCCGATCAATGTGCCGACGGTATCGAACATATCCACGAGGAAGAACGAAATGATTGCCGTTACGGCCGCCAGCACACCGACAGAAGCAAAATTAAAGTCCATCGCAAAAACAGTCTGACCAAAGGACTCGAACATACCCGCATAGGAAATGCTTTCCGGAATCTGCGTCACTCCCATCGGAATGCCAATCAATGTCATCACGATAATCGAGATGAAGATGCCGCCCTTTACTTTCCAAACCACCAGAATTGCCGTAAGCAGAATGCCCAAGATGCACAGCAGCGGCGCGCCGCTGGTCAGGCTTGCCATTGCCGGAATGCCAGCCTCAAAGCTGATCACGCCCGCATTGACCAGACCGATGATCGCCAAAAAAAGCCCGATGCCTGCGCCGATTGCTGATTTGAGCTGCGCGGGGATTGCCGCGATTACGATTTTGCGCAGCGGTGTGATGGTCACAACCAGAAACAGCAGACCGGAAATCAACACGATTGCCAACGCCTGCTGCCACGTGAAGCCCATACCAAAGCAAACGGTATACGTGAAAAATGCGTTCAGACCCATGCCGGGCGCTTGCGCAAAGGGTACGTTTGCGATGAAGGCCGTCAGCAAGCAGCCGATTGCCGAGGCAACGCACGTTGCGATGACCACCGCGTAAAAGTCCATACCTGTTTGTGACAGCATGTTTGGATTGACAAAAATGATATATGCCATTGCGAAAAATGTCGTCAATGCCGCAATCAATTCTGTCTTTACATTGGTGCCACGAGCTTTGAGTTTAAAAATTTTTTCCATAAAACCTTCCCTCCAAAATAAAATAGATGATTTTCCCTTACGGGGTAAGATACAATACAAATAAGGCGCTGTCGCCGCGCTACCCCCATAGCGCCGCTGCCCGCGTCTCGGACTCCCCTTATATTCTGTTTGCATCTTAGGAGTATGACAAACTTATCATATCATACCGATGGGAATATATGCAAGTATTTTGCTTGTGAAGCATGAAAAAATGAAGTCCTGCTGCGAGATGTTTTTGCACGGCGTATCTGAATTTTCACAAATTGATAGGCGTTGTGTAAACAACTCGTAAATATCTGCAAAATGGATTGACACGGTGCGATCGCAGCATTAAAATAGAATTATAAATTGAACAGGTGTTTAATAATGCAGAGATTGAAAGATGAAGTCAGACAAGCCCTATTAAGTGCCGCATTGCGGGAATTTTCGGATCATGGGTTCGAACGTGCTTCGTTGCGCCACATTGCGGAGCGTGCAGGCACGACGCCCGGCAATATCTATGCCTATTTTAAAAACAAGGAAGATCTGCTGGATCAAGCCATGGCGCCCGTGCTCAAGCAAATTGACACGCTGGTGAGCATGAGCGCAACTACGGCGGCGCAAGGCGTGCAGAATGTGCGGGTGATCGCACAGGATGTGGCACACATGTATACCCAAAACGCCACGCAGTTTTATTTGATGACAAACGGCAAAGCGGGCGCGAAGTATGCTCATCTGCGCGAGGATTTGAATGAGCTGGTTTGCGGGCGATTACACGACGTTTCGATTTTATGCGGGCTGCGGCAAAGCCGGGAGGTTTCCTACGCGTTGGCGCATGCGCTTGTAAGCGGTGTGCTGGATTTGTGTTTCCGCCTTTTGGAGCAGCCGGACGCCTTGTTTCATGCACTGGAACAGTTTTTGACTATATTCCTTACGGGGATGGCCGTGACAGCGGAAACAAAAAACAGAGAGGAATCATCAACATGCCCAACTTTGTAGAACTCAAGGACGTCCATAAGCGCTACCGCATGGGCGAGGTCACCATCAGCGCCGTGGACGGTGTGAATTTTGAAATTGAAGAAGGCGAATTTGCCGTGATCGTAGGCGCGAGTGGTGCAGGAAAGACCACCGTGCTTAATATTTTAGGCGGCATGGATACTGCCGACGATGGCGAAATCCATGTGGGTGGCGCAAACATCAGCGGATATAGCGCCAAAGAGCTGACCAATTACCGCCGATATGACATCGGTTTTGTCTTTCAGTTTTACAATCTGGTGCAGAATCTTACCGCAAAGGAAAATGTGGAGCTTGCCACGCAAATTTGCATGAATCCGCTGGATGCAGCGGAAGCGCTGGATGCGGTGGGGCTTTCCGAGCGCATGAACAACTTCCCTTCCCAGCTTTCCGGCGGGGAGCAGCAACGCGTTTCCATTGCGCGCGCGCT
>CAYVTZ010000016.1:0-62122 GCA_964454685.1 uncultured Christensenellaceae bacterium | reverse complement strand
GCAAAATATGTGTCGTAGCGCTCCCGTGACCCCCAAAACAGCGCGATGCAGTCGTGCGCGCGCGGAATCACCAGCGGATATTTTTGGGAGCTGACCCCCACCACACCGTTGGAACACAGCCCATATCCCAACAAAATCGCGTCGAATTCCCGTTTGCTGTAATGCGATTTATATGAATACATATCGTCGCCCGCATCAATCTTGTCGATTTCGCGCTGCACCGCCTCCTGCAACAGCTTTGGCGTGTCGTGCAGCCCCTGCCGCAAAAAGGTTGCGTCCACAAAATTTTCGCACCGCGCTGTCAGATACGCGCTTTCCCGATACAGTGCCTTACAGGCAAGTAATTTTAATCTCATACTTCCACCTTCGTTTTCAATCGAGCAAACACCATGCGCCCCGCCACCGTTTGCAGCACGCTGGTGACCACCACCTGTGCCATTTGATCGTTCATGCCACTGCCGCCATCCACCACGATCATTGTGCCGTCGTCCAGATACGCCACACCCTGTCCCTGTTCCTTGCCGTCTTTTACAATGGTCACCACCAGTTCTTCCCCCGTAGCCAGTACAGGTTTGACCGCGTTGGACAGTTCATTGATGTTGAACACCGAAACGCCCTGCAACTGCGCAACCTTGTTGAGGTTGTAATCGTTGGTCACCACTTTGCCGTCCATGTCTTTCGCCATGCGCAGCAGCTTGATGTCTACCTCGGCAATGTCGTCATAGTCCTTATCCACAATGCGCACCGGTATGCCCGGCGTCTTTTGCATCTCGCGCAAAATGTCCAAACCGCGCCTGCCGCGTGTGCGCTTGATGCTGTCGCCGGAGTCGGCAATGCGCTGCAACTCCCCCAGCACAAATTCCGGTACGATCATTTCCCCCTCAAAGATGCCCGTCTTGCAAATGTCCAAAATGCGCCCGTCAATGATTACGCTTGTGTCTAAAATTTTGGGGGAAGCCGCCTTGCCGTCTCCGCTCTTGCCGGACTTCTTGGAAAGGATCATCGCCAAATCAAAGCGATGGCTCATACCAAGTGTAAAGCCCATATAGCCAAAAAACAAAAAGTCAAAAATCGTCAGCAACACGCTGATCAGCGGTACCGGAATCTGACCGATGATGATGGAGACCAAAGCCGCCACCACCAGCCCCAAAATCAGCCCTAATATACCGGAAAACACCTTTGCCGGAGACAATCCCGAAACATGGTCGAGTATGGCGCGAACCGCCTTTTGAAAGGCCTTCACAAATCGATCGGATAAAAAGAAAAAAAGTAGTCCAACGCCGATCGCGCCGCCCAGCATAATCCAGAATTGCATCGTATGATCCAGCACAGCAGGCGTTCCCGAAAAATACTGATACAAATCACGGCACAGCCACCATACCGATGCGCCCAAGACTGCCCCCACCACCGTCAGGAAAATCTTGAGAATCTTATTTAACAAAATGAAACCCCCTTTTTTGTTTTTATTCCATCCAGTCCTGCGCACGCCGTCCGCATCGCAAACGCAAACATTGTCTGCGTCGTCCGCAATCCGCATGCGCGAATCAAAACACCTGCGTCAAAACATCAAACAGGGTGCGCACCGGAATCACTTTAATCTTCTTCTCCGTGCCGTCCCAGCTTTGCTTTGGCACAAACACCCGCTCCATCCCCATGCGCGCGCACTCGGAAATGCGCTTGGAAAGCTGCGCCACATGACGAATTTCCCCCGCAAGACCAATTTCGCCCACAAACGCCGTCTGGCGATCCACCGGTAAATTGCGCATGGTCGAAACAATCGCTACCGCCAGCGCCAGGTCGGACGCATGCTCCCGAATTTTAATGCCACCCGCCACATTGATGAAAATATCCTGATTGTACAGCTTTATGCCAATCTTCTTTTCCAGCACCGCACAAATCATATAAATCCGGTTAATGTCCATGCCGGAGCACAACCGGCGTGGAATGGCAAGCTGTGTGGTTGCAGAAAGCGCTTGAATCTCCAGCAGCATGGGGCGGGTTCCCTGCGTCGCCGCAAAAATGGTCATGCCGCTCATGCCTGTACTGTCCTCTGTTTCAAATAAAAGCGAGGGATTCGGCACTTCTTCCATGCCGGTGTCCCGCATTTCAAAGACTCCGATCTCGTCGGTCGAGCCAAAACGGTTCTTCACCGCGCGCAAAATGCGCAGGTTAGAGGCGCGTTCCCCCTCAAAATAGAGCACCGTGTCTACAATGTGTTCCAATACGCGCGGGCCCGCAATCGCACCTTCCTTGGTTACATGCCCGATGATGAAGGTTGCAATATTCCCGCGCTTTGCCTCCATGGTCAGCCGCGATGCACAGCCGCGCACCTGCGCAACGCTGCCCGGCGCGCTGCTCATGGTCTGATCATACAACGTTTGAATGGAGTCCACGATCAGAAAGCGGGGTGCCACCTGCTCAATGCCTGCCAATATGCTGGAAAGCTCGGTCTCCGCCATCAAAAAGATGTTCTCCTCCACACCCAGGCGCTTTGCACGCATCTTAATCTGCGAGGGAGATTCCTCCCCAGAGACATACAGTACACTTCCCGCGCGGGTCAATTCTTTCGCCACCTGCAACAACAGCGTGGACTTACCGATGCCCGGTTCACCGCCCGCCAGCGTCACACCGCCCGGCACAACGCCACCGCCCAAAACGCGGTCAAACTCCGCAATCCCCGTGCAAACACGCGCTTCGGATGCCTCCGGAATGCTGTCAAATGTATATACCTTCGCATGCGAAGCCGCCACCGCCCGTTGCTTGGCAGGCGCGGTCTCGATCAGCTCCTCAATCAGCGTGTTCCAACTCTCGCAGTCCGGGCATTTGCCCAGCCATCTTCCCGTTTTGTATCCACATTCGCTGCACACAAATTGTGTCTTACTCTTTGCCATCTCTCTCCTTCATGTCCGCCGCTCACTGCGTTTCCGGCACATACGCATACCACACCACTTCATCCGAAACCGCAGTGTCTGTGATATCGTAGTAGCAAATACCGCTGCCGTTTGCGCAATTCAGCAGATTTTTCGCAACGTCCGAGGTCAAAGTCTCCGTCGTCGGGGAATCGGTATACACCACCGAAACTTTGTCGTCCTTGGTATACGCAACGAAATTATCCCCAATGTCATAGTTGGTCACGCCGTCCGTTATTTTGATGGGCGTTCCCCCTTCGCCGGAAAGCATCAGATCGCCGTTCTGCGGATTGCGCGCAGTGCTGAACACCAGATCGCGCCCATTCGTTTTCGGCGCGTAAACTTCCATATCAAATTCATAATTCGCAAAGCGGGACTGGTTGCCTTCAAACGCGATGCGCTTGAGTATGCTTCTGCCGTCCGAGGTCGTCTCCCCCCAAACCATGTCCGATTCGGAAATATCCACATCCCCGTTGCCCGTCTTCGTCTCGTAAACGCGTGCCGTCACCGCCTGCCGCGTTTGCAAATCATAGACATACAGACGCTGCAGCGCATCCCCTGCCCACTGCATGAATGCCAGCTTGGTTCCCGCAATGGAAAGCGTGGGCAGCGCATAGGCAAATTCTTTAATCAAAAACTGCTCCTGCGCCAAGATGTCATAGCCGACGATGCGACCGCCGCCGCCCACCTTGCTGTCGATCCAAACGGCATAATTCCCCGAAAGCACCGGCGAAAGCAAATTGTCGTATTTTTTTTCTACATTCGGTAAAACGCTCGCCATCTCGGAAGTGGTATCAAATAACACCACGCCATCCAGTGCAAAAACATTGCTGTTTTCGATGCGAGAGGTAAAGATGATGCGTTCTTTGTCAATGAAGGGGTCATTTTTCACCTTGTATTCATTGAGGTAGATTTCTTTGGGTATCAGCTCTTCCGGTTCTTCCTTCGCAATCTCCACCTTTGAAAAGTTGGTCTGAACCTTGGGGCGATAACGCTCACTCGGATCCACCTTGTTGATGAGGTCCTCCACCAGCGGCACACCAAAGGTCACCGCCGCCCAGACCCCGACCGCAATCGCAGCAATCACTGCCACCAACCGCACAACGCGCACAATCGTATAACGGCGCAGATGCGCAGAGTCAATATTTCGCCGCACTTGGCGGTATTTTTTCAGATGCTTACGCGCCATCCGTCACCCGTTCCTTTGCAGAATGCAGACAGCCTGCGCCGCCGCACCCTCGCCACGCCCGACCGAGCCGAGATGCTCCGTCGTGGTCGCTTTTACATTGATATATTCGCGGTTCATATTCAGTGCCGCCGCAATGTTGCCGATCATCTCCTGCCGGTAAGCAGCCACTTTCGGACGCTGCATGATCAGCGTACTGTCGATGTTGATGATGCGATAGCCGTACTTTTTCAGCAAATCGCCCACTTCGCGCAGCAATTCGATGGAATAGATGTCTTTGTAGCGCATATCCGTCGGCGGAAACAGCTCCCCGATATCTCCCAGCCGTGCCGCGCCCAGCAGCGCGTCCATGATGGCATGGATCAACACATCCGCATCCGAATGCCCATCCAGCCCAATCTCCGAAGGAATCTCCACGCCGCCCAGCACCAGCCGTCTGCCCGTCGCAAACGCATGCATATCGAACCCATTGCCAATGCGCAGCGCAGAATCCCGCTGCACGATCTCTCTGCCCTTTTGCACGTCCGAGCGCGTGGTCAGCTTGATATTGTCCGGCGACCCGCTCACCAGGCGAACCGGAGCGCCCAATCGCTCAACCAGCGAAGCATCGTCCGTTCCCAGAAAACCGTCCGCTTCCGCTTGCGTATAAGCCTTGCACAGCAAATCATAAGTAAAGGTCTGCGGTGTCTGCACACAAACCAGCTCCGAGCGATCCAGCGTTTCCAAAACCACACCGTTCTTGGCGCGTTTGATGGTGTCTGTCGCTGCCATCGCCGCCACACCACTGCCATAGCGTATGGCGCTGGAAACACAGTCCTGAATGATTTTCTGCGTCACAAAGCAGCGCGCCGCATCGTGCACCGCCACCACATCGGTGTCCTCATCCAGCATCATCAGCGCATTGCGCACCGAATCCTGACGTTCTGCTCCGCCTTCGCACACGCGCACACCCGGGTGCTTACAGTGCTTCTTGATTTTAGTTTCCATGATTTCGCGTTCCTGCGGCTTGCACACCACCACCAGACCGGAAAATAAGGCGGTCTGCTCAAACGCCTTAATGCAGCGCATCACCGCGCTCTGTTCATCAAATTTCAAAAAAACCTTGTTGGTGTCCATGTCCATGCGCCGGCCGCTGCCCGCCGCCAGAATCACCGCACAAATCTTCATGCCACGCCTCCCGCGTCATTCACTGATTACTTCATACATCCCGTCGGCCTCTGCCTTCTTGGTGGTGTCCACAATCTTTGCAACGCGCACCGTTAAAGGTTTTGTGCCAAAATCAATGGTAATCTCGTCACCAATTTTTACAGCATAGCTGCTCTTTTGCGCCTTGCCGTTTACCAAAATGCGTTCGCCGCCGCAGGCAGACTGTGCCACCGTGCGCCGTTTAATCAGTCTCGAAACTTTTAAATATTTATCTAATCTCATATTTTTACTCCCAAACAGAGTTAGTATATCAAAAAAGAATACCTTTTTCAATGCGTGGTCACATAACATTTACATCTTGGGTGCTTACTCGTTCCCCTTGCTTAAAAAAAACACCGCACTGCGCAATCGATCGCAAAATATCCCGCGCCCTCTTTGGCACAAAACAAAAACCCCTGCACACTTGCAGAGGCTTCGTTCCGTCTTTTCCGATTAGTTGATCGCGTCTTTGAACGCTTTACCGGCTTTGAAAGCAGGCACTTTCGATGCCGGAATTTTGATCTGTGCTTTGGTCTGCGGGTTGATTCCCGTTCTAGCAGCGCGATTTCTCGCCTCAAACGTACCAAAACCAACAATCTGCACTTTTTTCCCAGTTTTTACTGTCTCAACAACGCTCTCCGTCAGAGCGCTCAGAGCAGCTTCCGCATCCTTTTTAGAAATACCAGCCTTTGCCGCGATAGCAGCTACGAGTTCAGTTTTATTCAAAACCTTCTCCTCCTTATGAATTATTCTGCGCGTCTCAATATTGACGCAACGCGCGATACAATGGTGATTATAATACAACCGATTTTCAAAAGCAACCACTTTTTGCAGAAAAACATGTTCCTGCGCATATTTTTTTTACTTTTTCGACAATTTCACAGTGTTTTATTGCACATTATAAACAAATTTCACAGCTTTTGCTTCGCTTGCTCCCACAACGCGTCCATTTCCGCAAGCGTCAACTCTTTCAGCGATTTTGCCGCGTGCTCCTCCATATATGCAAATCGTCGAATAAATTTTTCGCAGGTGCGGCTCAGCGCCACTTCAGGGTTGATTTTCAACAACCGCAGCACATTGATGATGGCAAACAGCCAGTCGCCCGCCTCCTGCTCCATCAAATCCTCGTTCCGCTTGGCAAGCTCCGCCTCAAATTCCGCCGTTTCCTCCTTCACCTTTTCCAGTGCCGGCAGCGCATCATCCCAATCAAATCCAACGTTGCCCGCCTTTTTTTGTATTTTAAACGCGCGCATCATCGCGCCCATCGTCTGCGGGATATCGCGTAATACACTGGTGTAGGTCTCGTTTCCCTTTTCCTTCTTTTTGATTTCCTCCCAGTTTTTAAGCACATCGCCCGATCCTGAGACCTGCACGTCTCCAAACACGTGCGGATGCCTCAAAATCATCTTGGAGCACACCGCGCTCGCCACATCGTCAATGTCAAATGCCCCGTATTCCGCGCCAATCTGCGCATGAAACGCAATTTGCAGCAGCACATCCCCCAGTTCATCGTACAGCGCAAACATATCGTCGTCGTCAATCGCCTGCACCGCTTCGTATGCCTCCTCCAGCAGAAACTGCCGCAAGGTCCGGTGCGTCTGCTCCGCATCCCACGGGCAGCCATCCACATCACGCAGCCGCTGCATGATCGCCACAATGTCATATAGTCCAAAGCGCGTCTTGCACTCCAGCGGCACCGCCGGAAAAATCAAAATACCCCCTTCTTCAAATGTTTGTATGCGGTCTATTTCCAGCAACGCCACTTCGCGCGCCTCTCCCGCACAAAACCACACCCCGCGGCTCTGCGCGTAATATTCACTCAACCGCAATTTGGTTTCCACCGCTTGGTATGTGTTGTCCACACCCGTCACCACAAGCGCCTTGGACGTATCCGGAAAATACCCCGCAATCTCACGCGCATCCACACACGCAAAACCATCCAATTCAAAAAAACATACCGCCCGTGCCAATGCCTCATCCAATACGCCACCCGCCAGCACGGTACAATCCGTACGCCGCATCAACGCGCGCGCAAACAAATTCTGATGCGGCAAACCGTTGATGCAGAACACCACATCCGCCTGCGTTGCACGGCTCATCACCTCTGCGCACACTCGCTCGCAAAGCACATCAAAGTCCGCGCACTCCTCAAACAGCGCATCCAGCGCCTGCGCCTGCGCGTATCGCTGCGCAATCTCCCGTCCGCATCCATACACACCACTTTGCAGCAAAATGCACTGCGCCTGTTCCAGCCGCGTCACCGCCTGTATGGGCAACCGGTCAAACCGCGCCGCCTGCGCCAAAATCGTCAGCATTTCTTTTTCCTCCGTATCCTTTTTAAAAAAGCAAATCCCCGCGCGCATTGCGAGCGAGGATTCCACCTATCTCAAACCTGTTTCCGTTCAAATGGACTGCGCGTCATCTTTCAAAATGTCGCGTTCAACAGCGGATTATTGATTGATCTTCAGCCGATCCTCATACCGTTTGATGGTACTCTCGTCCGCCCAGCCCTTGACGATTTCCGAAACCTTGTTGGTTTTTTCCTGCTGCAGCTGGCTGGTCATGATGGTCTCTTTCACATCGTCAAAAGGCACTGCACCGCTTGCATCTTTGAGAAAGCTCAAAATATAATATCCTTCATCCGTCGCCACCAGCGGGGATACATCCCCTTTCGCTTTTAACGCTGCCGCCGCATCCTTGATCTCCTGCGCAAAGGAAGTAGAAGCCTGTACCACCGTCACAGTCTCGGTCTGTATGCCCTCTTCTGCTTCTTTGATCGCGTCCGGCTCCTCGCCATCCTGCACCCGCTTCAATACCGCGTTTGCCTGCGTCTCAATCTCTTTCAGACCCGCGTCGCGCGCTGCTTTCGCACCTGCCTCGTCGCCTTCCGCCGTTTTCTGCGTAACCTGCGTCGCCGCTTCCTCCGGCATCGGAATCAGATATTGCTGCACCTGCGTCGAGCCCTGCGGATAATAATAAATCGGGCCAAACATGGAATACATATCATAGTTGGTTTCATCCGTGCCCATGCCGCCTTCCTGCATTTGCACCTGCATGTCGTAATATTCCTTTGCCTGCTCCTCTGTATATGTCACGTCATTTTCAATCTTCTCTGTCATCGCCTGTACGCCATCGTAATGCAGCGCATTGTCGATCGCTTTTTCGATGTCGTTCATTCCCACGTCTTTCAAATACTGATCATACGTCTTTTGTGCTTCCGCCTCCGCGTTTTCTGCACCCGATGCCTGCGCATCCTCTAAAAGCAACTGTTTGGTTTGCGCCAGCGAATCCTCAATTTCCTTCTTCTTTTCCGCGCGCGCCGTATCGGAAGTATCCACCAGACCCTCCGCCACCGCATGCTGATACAGCAGCTCCTGATTGATCATCTCATTCAGCACATCCGTGCGAAACTGGTCAAGCTGCTTCCTTCCATCGGTCTGCGCAAGGAAGTAATCCTCCGTCATGCCGTATGCGCTCATCATGTTTTGATAGCCCGATACATAGTCGCCTTTGTAAAGCGGTGTGCCGTTCACCTCCGCCACCACCTGCGCCGCATCCTTTTCCGGATTCACGGTTACCATGGAGCACGCCGCAAGCGCGAACACCAGACAAATGCTGATTGCCACAATCAAAATTTTCTTCATCTTTCGTTTGTTCCTCTCATTTACGCTCCTGCGCGAAAATCTTTTGTACCACGTTGGTTTTACGGCCTGCATACCCTGCCTGCCGCAAAATGATATACCGCGAGATATTATACACCATCCCTTCACGTTTTGCAACCATCAGGATTGCCCCTTCTAGCGATGGCTCGCCCTCTGTGCATGCGTGTTCAACGCACTCGGTCGCACGTCGCCTCTCTTTTCAATATGAATATTTTATGAAAAGCGTTCCTGCATTGCGCATTTTGTGATACAATCAGATACAAAATGATTGCAGCAAGCGCAAAATAACGCGCTGCGCACACAACTGATGTACCGCGCAATCGGTATGCATGCCGGTCGCCCCGCGTTCACGCCGAAATGATCGGCAGCATCCGCCGGACGCACTGTGTCCTAGTTCCGGCAGCGCCGGAATGCAGAACAGGCTGCCGGACTGCGCAGCAAACGTAAGCAAACAAATGCGATTTACGCAGCTTCATCGCTGCGTCTCGCATTCCCGGAGGTATACATGGATCAATCCGATCACAATAAAGGAAAGCGCCGAGCGTCGGATGCTTCCTTCAACACGGATTCGGGTCAACACACCGAGCAAAACGGCCCGCGTAAGATCGGCGAATCGCACGATCAAACCGCCCCGCGCCGACTTCATACCCCGCAGCAGGACTTGGATTTTCAAGAATACCGGCGCCCTGCTGTTTCGTCTCGTCCGGATTCTGCGCGCCCCCCGCGTGACGGTGCACCGCAGGAGCAAACCCGCGCTATCCCTAAGCCGGAAAGCACCCGCTATCAACATGCCAATCCGCGCTATGGGCAGCGCATGGATCGCGCAGGCGACCCGTTCCCGGTCTATGACGAGCGGGAACATCTTACACCAATAGATCAAAATTACGATCCTTACGAGGAATATGACGCGATACAGGACGATGCGCCCCTTTACACCCCATCGGGCGCTTCCAAAGTTTCGCCCATTCAATCCGGCTTTGCCAAGCTTGCCGGAATGTTTTCCCGCAGCAAAAAAGCGCCGCAGAGCGCAACGCCCGGCGAGGATGAAACCGTCGTGTTTGACGATGGCTTTTCGATGGACTTATCCCAAAAGGAAGCATTGCACAATACGCAGGAGTTGCCCGCATTCTTTCGCAAACGACGCACCTTCCGCACGCTGTTCAAGCCGCGTGACACCAAGCCTAATTTCTTTGTGGGGGTGTTCCTCACCACGGCAAAAGTGCTGTTCGCTGTAATTTTTATCGTCATTTCCATGGGGGTCGGCACGGTGTTCGGCGTTGCCAACACTTATCTCGATACCACGCCGGAGCTGGACACCGGCAAGCTGGCGGAGCAAACGCTCAGTTCCAACATCTATGATTTGGACGGCAATCTGCTTGCCACCTACTATGGCTCGGAAAACCGCGAATGGGCGCCATTGGAGTCCATCCCCGTGGATTTGCAAAATGCGATCATCGCCGTTGAGGACATCCGTTTTAAAGATCACGACGGCGTGGACTATCGCCGCTTGTTGGGCGCATTCGTTTCCAACCTTTCTTCCAGTTCTGTCGAAGGCGGCAGCACCATCACACAGCAGCTCGTCAAAAATAAACTGTTGACAAACGAGCGTTCCTACAAGCGTAAATTGCAGGAAGCGTATCTTGCAACACAGCTGGAAAAGAAGTATTCCAAAGACGAGATTTTAGAAGCATATCTCAATTCCATCCCGCTGGGCGGCATCGTATACGGCGTCAAAGCAGCGGCAAAAGACTATTTCGGCAAAGAGCTTTCCCAGCTTACACTGCGCGAAATGGCTTGTCTTGCCGCAATCACGCAAAATCCCAGCAAGCTGAATCCCCGCTCCGCCACCTATAACGGCAAAGAGGATCAATACCTGTTTGGGAAAAAAGGTCTCATTGACCGTATCAACATCATCTTGGAACGTATGTATTGGGCGGGCATGATTTCGGAAGCGCAGTTCAACGAGGCGCGCATTCCGTATGAGGTCTATTCACAGCCCGGGTATTTGGATACATGGAAAGCGGAAATGAACATTTTAGAAAAATCTCCGGCAATCGAGTTGTATCAGTATCCGCATTTCGTAGAATATGTGGTGCATCAGGTGCAAACCTTCATGCTGCGTGACCAGAATTTGGATGATACCAAGGAAAATCGTCAGAAGGTGGATAAAGAGATGCGTGCCGGCGGCTACAAAATCTATGCCACCATCAATCCCGAAATTCAAAAGGCAGTGCAGTCAACACTGTCCGAATATGAAGATTATCCTTCTTTTGGCAAGGAAGCCAATAACGTGAAGATTCTCAAAGATAACGCGGGCAACGAGATCGAAGTCGCCCAGCCACAGGCGGCTGCCGTTGTCATGGAAAACGAAACCGGTTATCTGCGTGCCATCGTCGGCTCGCGTGACGAGCCTACGCAACGCTTGACGTACAACCGTGCTTATCAAGGCCAGATGCCGGTCGGCTCTTCCATCAAGCCTATTGCGGTCTACGGGCCGGCCATGGACAATGGATATGGCGCGGGCGGACCCGTCGCTAATATCGAGGTGCCTATCGAGGGCTGGGACACCGAAAAAGGTCATCCTTTGACCAGCAAAGGCACACCCGGTCCCGCTTCCTTCCGCACCGCGATTGTAAAGTCATGGAACATCAGTGCGGGGCGTACGTTGATGGAGCTCATCAGCCCGTCTATCTCGGTGGAATATCTGCGCAACCTCGGCGTGTCGGAGGAAAACATCAACTCCACGCCCGTTGGTCTTGCAATGGGACAGTCCACCGTCAGCCCGGTCGAGATGGCTGGCGCCTACTCCGCCTTCTCTCGGTACGGAGAATATTGGGAACCCATCTCCTTTACCAAGGTTGTGGACTCCGCAGGCAGCACCATCATCGATGCAGAAGCGGAGCGCATCAAACGCAATGTGTTTAAGCCAAGCACCGCATGGCTGTTAACGGATATCCTGACCGAGGCAACTTCCAGCGAAGGCACAGGACACCGCGCGCGGCTGGAAGGCATGACCACCGCAGGCAAAACAGGTACTGTTGTGGACAACAAAGGCGTGTTCTTCTCCGGTCTGACGCCATATTATACCTCGGCGCTTTGGATCGGACATGATGATTATATCTCCATGCCCGGCAGCTCATCCGCAACGAAGGTCAGCGCTCCTTTGTGGAAAAAATATATGCAGAAGATTCATGAAGGCAAAACGGACAAACCCTTCTATGCGGAAACGCCTGATCAGATGGGCTTGACGCAAGTCGCCATTTGCCAATATTCCGGCAAACTTCCCTCTGCATCCTGCGCCGCGCAGTTTACGGACTATATCGCCGTGGAGGATGTGCCGACCGAGACCTGCACATGGTGTACCGGCGGTGAGGGAACGGCAATCTGCGCCGCTTCCGAAATGCTGTTCCACGAGGGCTATTGCCCGCCCGATCAGTATGCCATCCGGCAGCAAACCAGCTTCCCGGATACCTCACCATACTATTGGCAGGCAACGGGTCAAGATCCGCGCAGCACTGATGTGCGCACGGGTCAGGTCTCCTCGCAAGCGCCGACGGAATATTGCAACATTCACCTGTGGGCGTATGCGGTAGACCCGGTGCCGCCGCCGGACCCCAATGCTCCCGTTACACCGGAAGTTCCCAATACTCCCACGCAGACGCAACCGCCGGAGATTGAAGGCCCGGCAGTGGAGGACCTCGCTGCTGCGCAGTAAACGCATATTCCCTCGCTTTTTAAAAAGGCGGGGGAGTTTTTATTCGCTCAGCAAAAAATCCGGAATATGAAAAGGAGAAACCATGAACATTTTCAATCTTTACGGGCTGGCCGTCGTCGTGCTGATGCTGATACCCAACATCGTCTATGCGCGCAAGGTCGTTCCCTATGCCGCCCCATGCGATCATAAGCTCATGCAGGTCATTGAACAGATCGGCAGATACGGCTGTATGTTTTTTCTGATCATCAACATCGGCTTTTCTTCTCCTGCCCAACCCTTTTTTCCGTGGATCATCAGCGTGGCAATCCTGTTTCTGCTCTATTGGGTTTTTTGGGCGCTCTATTTGAAGCGGCAGACCATGTCCCTCGCATTGCTGCTTGCCCTCGTTCCCAGTGCCATTTTTATATTAAGTGGCATCCTGCTTGTGGGTTGGCCGCTCATCATCTGCGGTGCGCTGTTTGCCGTCGGACACCTTTTCATCACATGCAGGTCGGCAAAAGCCGCGCATCAACAGCGCAGTCTTTAAACGCTTCCCTCCGCGCGTGCTTCCCCTGCACCGCAAACAAAAAACAGGCTCATTCATTCAAAATTTAACTTGACCTTTTTTTCACAATATGATATTCTATCACGCGAAGGATCATCATTGTAATTCAAGTCAATGATTTTTTAAGGGAAATGTTTGTTTCCGTCGGTATACGTACCACTTAAAAAACTACCTTCCTAAAAAGATTCTTTTTTGGAGGTATTTTTTTTATGCAAAAAACCGAACCCATCAAGTATTACGCAAAACGCTGGTTCATTGACGGTCTTGGCGCGATGGCGCTGGGGTTGTTTTCCAGCCTCATCATCGGGTTGATTATCTCACAGCTCGCCAACATTCCCGGTCTTGGTTTTATGGCACAGTTCTCCGAGGTGCTCAATGCAAAGTCTCCCGTCATCGGTGCGGCAATCGGCGTTGCCATTGCATACGGACTTCATGCAAAACCATTGGTTATGTTTTCCTGCGCCGCCACCGGAGCCTTTGGCTATCTGCTCGGCGGTCCGGTCGGCACCTATGTCGCCGCCATCGTCAGCGTGGAAATCGGGAAGCTGGTCGCCGGCAAGACACCGGTGGACATCATCGTCACGCCGCTTGTCACCATCATCGTAGGCGGTGTGGTCGGGCTGCTGGTCGGGCCTCCACTGGGCAGTTTTATGACATGGCTGGGCAGCGTCATCAATGCCGCAACCGTGCTTTCCCCCATTCCTATGGGCATTACAGTGGCCGTCTTGGTGGGCATGGCGCTTACCGCTCCCATCAGCTCCGCAGCATTGTGTATTATGATGGGGATCGACGGGCTTGCCGCGGGCGCCGCTGTCGCGGGCTGCTGCGCCAATATGATCGGCTTTGCCGTCATGAGCTTCAAAGAAAACGGCTGGGGTGGCTTCATTGCGCAAGGGCTGGGTACCTCTATGCTGCAAGTGCCAAACATCGTGCGTCGTCCGCAAATCTGGATTCCACCCATCCTCGCCTCGGCAATCGTCGGCCCTCTCTCTACCGTCGTATTCCATATGACCAACACGTCAACCGGCGCGGGCATGGGTACTTCCGGTCTGGTCGGTCAATTCGGCGCGTGGGCAGCCATGAGCGGCAGTGTGCCACCGGGCCTCCTGTTTTTGCAGATCGCACTGGTGCACTTCATACTCCCCGCCGTGCTCACACTGATCTTCGCCTCAATCCTGCGCAAAATCGGCTGGATACGTCCGCAGGATCTAATGCTCAATCTTATGAAATAACCTTCATCGGCAGGCGAAGCCCCCGCGGCTCGCCTGCTTTTTTTATACAGCAAAACACTAAAAAAAACAACCAGATCATACGATAGAATAAGTAAGACCGGATGGATCCGGTTTCAGGGATTCAACGGAGCGATTGAATGCAAATAGGTCACGCTTATGAAGCCTTCAATCGGTCTCAGGCAGGAGGCGAGGAATATGGAACGTAACATTCAGCGGCAACAACCAAAAATCGAATTCGCAAAACCAATGGAGTTCGGCAAATCTGGCAAATCCCGCATTCGCACGGCGCAAACCGCGCCGCCCCCCGCAGAGCAGGATTATGAAGTGCAGCTCACAAAAAATGACGATTCCGTCATGATGGAAAAAATCAGCCGGTATACCCAGGCGTTGGAGCAACTCAAACAGACCAAGACAGCAGGGAATCCTTATGAGGATTTCAGCAAAGCCCTGCGCATTGCGCTGCGCATCATGACGGGAGAAAGCGTCAACAAGAATGATCGCCGGTTTTTAGCAGAAAAATTTCCCGATCTGCTGCATAAGGCGGAAATGATGAGAATGCACAAAGAGCGTCAGGAGAAAAATCCCAAAAGCATTGCGGAAGAGGATTGGAGCGGTGAAGGCGATGTCGAATCCATTCAAAAACAAATCGACAAAGCAAACGAAATGATGAAGGCACTAAGCGGCGATGCCGGCTCAGGCGGCAGCGAATCCGCAGCTTCCGCATCATCGGCGGAAGCATGATCAAGGCAGCTCCGCACATCCATTCAACCATACTTTTTATGCGCGGGTCTTGTGTTTGCGCGTTGTTTTCGTGTGCCCGGCGATGCAAAAACACATGACGGCTCCTGCACAAAGCGGCGCATTAGAAAAACATCAAAAAAAACGAAAAATGATTTGACTTTGCAGCGTGATTATCGTATAATAATTGAGCAATCAAAAATGTGCTCGTAGCTCAGCTGGATAGAGTGTTTGACTACGAATCAAAAGGTCGGGGGTTCGAATCCCTTCGGGCACACCAAAACCATTTCGCGTATGCAATGCGTGGGATGGTTTTTTTGATGTATTGGAGAAAGTGTCGTACCATTTCCGTCTTAACTGCGAAATATTTGAGCGCAAGCAAAAGGCGCCCCCTTTGCTTGATATCGCATATCAATGCGTCGATATCAGATGTCAAAAGAAGCGCCTTTCTGTATCCCGTCTTTACTGCATCCCAAAAAGTTTCAGGAATTTTTGCCAAAGTGTGGTTTCTGCCACGCGCATTACTTCGGGACTATCCGGCACCGGTATTGCAATCGTTTCCGTCTTGATTGCAAATTGTACGGACGTAATGTTCGTATTTTTGTTTGATACAAACGATTTTGTCTCGGCGTCGCCGCCCTCTATCGCAGACAGAGCCTCGTTGATCTTTTCATCCGTAGTGGCATCCATACCCGAAACCTGCTCCCGCATCTCATTTGTGCCGCCGGCAAGTTCAGACGTTCCATCGCATAGTGTAATGAGCCCGTCATAAAGGCTCTTGGTTCCCGCGTTCAAAGTCCCGGCGCCCTCCTGCAACTCCTTGCTCCCTGCGGACAAAGCGGACACTCCATTCACAACCTGCACGTATCCGCCCGCAAGCTGTGCTACGCCGTCAAAATATGCGCGAAGCCCGCTGTCCAGTTTGTCGTACTCTGTCACGATCTGGTTCACACCGCCGGAAAGCTCTGTCAGCTTGGAAAGCATGCCCGTCAGCGTCGCAGCCAATTCCGAAATCGCCGCATCAAACGCCGCATATTGCGTTTGCATGGTTGATATACCGGCAGACAGGCTGTCCGCTCCCCCGGCAATCCCGTTGAAATAACTTTCCGTTCCGCCGATTGCAGCATTGTTGGCCTGCAACAGCGTTGACACGGTTTCAAGCTGGCCTATTTGTCCCCGCAGCTGCTCGGCCTGTGCGGCCTGCGCCGGATCGGATTCATCCAGCGTGCTAATGATAGCCTGTATCGAAGCGATCTGTCCTCCAATCTCCGAAGCGGCCTGCGCGTTTCCCCCTCTCAACGCATTCAGATCCAAGCCGTTTTGAGCCATCGTACTCTGATACTGTGCGTAGCTGAGCGCACCTTGCAAACCCGCGGCTCCGTCAAGCAACTGATTCATTCCCTCTTTGATCGCCGCGGAAGCTTCCACAAGCGCAGAGATTTGCTCGGATGAAACCGATACAGATTGCAGCGCCGTCTGTATTTGTGACAACGCCTCCTTCATTTTAGAGGAGCCTTCCGTCAACGCGCCTGATTGCGTATTCAGTTGATTCAAACCGTCCTGTACCGAAGCAATCCCCGCTTGCAGATCCAATATGCCACGGTTCAAACTGTCTGCCCCATTCTCAAGCGCCTCCGCACCGCTCGAAACACCGGAGCCGCCGCTTTTAAGCTCTCGTGTTCCTTTCATGAGAGAAATTGCGCCGTCATCAATCTGAACGGTAGCGTCGATCAATTTTCCTATTTCATCCATCAACTCTTGATCGTCAAAATCCACATCCAAACTCAACCGAATGCCGTTGATCATAACGGCGTCCATCTCAAAATCCTTTGCATCTGCTGTAATAACCGTATCAATCCCCTTTCCGGGCAGCATCGTGTACGCAAGCTGTTTCTTGCTGCCTACATTCGCAACGGTGGCATCCGGAGCTGCAATATTTGTGCACTTACCCGAATCCAGCAGGAAGGTTGCCTGCAATGCGTAATCCTCAAAGAAGGTTTCCTTACACGCTTCGTTTTTGGCGACTTGAAAACGCATCTCCAGCTTTCCACTTTTCCCTGCAATTTCTTTGGGGGAATATTCTTTTCCGTCCAAATAATAGCGAATCGATATATTCCATGGAAGCGGAGTGGATGCGTCCATGATACCTTGATAAGACGCACTACCGGCCGGATCAACAAACATGATACAATCACCGTTTTTGCTGATGGGTACTTCCGAGGTCAACATGCTGACTTCGGTATAATCGCCATAGTCGGTGATCTCCCCGCCCGCAAAACGGTTCACCACATAAATGCCGTTTACAGCGCCGTTTCCATTTGCGGTGGCATAAACCACCTCTTCCTTCTCACTGGGAATCGCTCCTGCAAATGCACTCGAAGCCACTCCTAAAACCATCATTACTGCCAGCAAGGCAGCCAGCCACTTTGTATCCTTTTTCATTTGCTTGAACCTCGTTCCTTTAAAAAATTTGCTTGACGTGTTGTTTTATTGATCCATCCGTCAAAGATATATAGCAGCCCCGGAAGGGCAAACATCACCACGATCAGGGAACACAGTGTGCCATAGCCGAGAAAATATCCCAGTTGTGATAAAACCCCATGCGTTGAAATCATGCCCAGCAGGAAACCTACCGCTGTGAGTACGCTGCCCGATGTAAGAATCGATACCGTGCACGCTGAAACCGTATTTTTGATGGCTTCCTTTTTTCCCATACTTCGCCTAAAGTCCTTGTAGCGGTCCGTAAACAGGATTGCGTAATCCACCGTCGCCCCAAGCTGGATCGAGCTGATGAGCAGGTAGGAAATATAAAATACCGTGCTGCCCGAAAAATAAGGGATAGACAGGTTGACCCAGATTGCCGTTTCAATCGCCAAAACAAGCAGTATGGGAATCGAGATCGATTTCATTGCAAACAGCAGCACCACAAACACCGCAGCAATTGCAATCAAATTGACTTTTACCATATCCGAGGTGATCGTATTCATCAGGTCATAGGTGCTGACGCCTTCGCCCGCAAGATAATAGGAATCCGGATAATATTTGTTTGCGGTGTCACGGATTTTTTCTACCAGCGAAAACGCTTCCTCTCCTTCATAGTCCGTACTCACAGAGATCACCAAACGGCTGTAATGTTCCGATATCAGCTTTGAAAGCGTACTGCTGTCCACATATTCGGTCGGCACCTCAGGTCCTGCGCTGTCCGCATAAGAGATAATGCCTGTAACATTGTCCAGCCCGTGCAGTTCATCCGAAAGCTGCTTTTCGTTCGCAGTGCTGCCCTTAGGCGCCATCAAAACATAAGTGTCGCTTTGCCCAAAAGTATCTTCCACTGCTTTGGCATCTGCCCCCAACTGTGTTTCCAGACCAAAAATGTTGGACGAGCCGTAATAGTATTGGTTGCTGTTCGAGGCAAGATAAGCGGGAAGGATCAACAGCGCGAATATACACGCAAGCGGCACCATGATACGGCACACGACTTTTCCAAATCCCCGAAAATCCGGCACAAATGATTTGTGGCGAGTTTTGTCGATCAGCTTATAAGTGCACAGAATCAGGCAGGGCGACAAAACAAATACGGTAATCAGGCTGATTGCGATCCCTTTTGCCAACGCCAGACCAAGGTCAGGCCCAATCTGAAACTGCATCAGGCACAAAGCGAGAAATCCGATCACCGTGGTAAGACCACTCGATAGAATAGACGAGGTGGATTTACACAATGCCTGCACCATGGCTTCCTTCGGGTCGGCATACTGCTCACGGCATTCTGCAAAACGATGCAGCAGAAACACAGAATAGTCGAGAGATACCGCAAGCTGCAAAATATTGCTCGCCGCGTTCGTAACAAAGGATATTTCGCCAAACATCAGATTGGAGCCCGCATTGATCAATATCGCGATCCCCAAACTTCCGAGAACGATCAATGGCTCCAGCCATGAGGTCGTCGTCAGCAGCAGGACAGCCAGCACAAAAATCACGGCGATTCTGGCGATCTTGGATACTTCCGAAACAGTGCTTGCCGTCGCGACGGCGGTGGAAACGGCGCTGCCGGTCATCGCATTCTCATCTCCGATCACACTGCGGATTTCATCAACTGTTTCCGTCATTCGCTCGTCCTGTTCCAATGTAACCGTAAAAAGTGCCGTGTGATCTTTATAATAGCTTTCCACAGTTTCGGTATCCATCGTCGCGATGGGCGTTTCGATATCCTCGGCGTCATCAAGCCAGATGACGTCGGTAACGCCGTCTATGGAAAGAAGGCGCTCTTTGTATGTAAGAGCCTGCGGGACAGATACGTCGCGAATCATCACCCGCGCGTTGGGGATTCCCGTGTCAAACTCCGCCTCCATTACGTTGAGGGACACGGTGGAGGCTGTATCCTCCGGCAAATAATCATTCATTTCGTAATTGACCGAAACAAACGGCTGGCACATCGCGCAAACTACCGCGCATAGGACAAAGACAACCAAAATGATCTTTCGATGTTTGACAACTTTACGATAAAAATTTTGCATTTGCTTTATTCTCCTTTTGTCGCCGTTCCGGTCATATAAAACGTGTTACTTGGGCAATGCAGCGTTAGATTGACCGCTTCTTCGTCCGCGTATCCTTGCGCAAAAAACGGGATGGTGCGCACCAGAGTGACGAGTGCTCCTTGAAGCGCATATGTTCCATCCTCCGCAACTGTCCCCGCAACAGGGTTTTCGTGTCCAAGTATGTTGAGACAGCCATTGATTTCCTCTTGTTTTCGCCTCACTCGCAGTTTCCCCCTTCGATTGCCAAGCTGTGTTTTTAAAACGACATCATACGTATATTCCATAAGACTTCGCTTCCTTTCAATGGCATCATATCGGCATATCTCATGCGTTACAATGGTCAATCCTGTGGCGTTTGGGTAAAATACGGACAACCGGATTCCATTTGAGGGGCAAAATAGAATCGGAACTTTCATTTTCCGGACAAATTACTTGGAGTTGCCCATTGATTGGTTTCATGGACAACTGTATAATAAATTCTATAAAGGAGTCATGTATGGAACACAGAGTTACAACGCTGAACACTAAAATGGCACTGGCTGCCTCTTTAAAGAAATTGATGGCAAAAAAAGCGCTTTCCAAAATTACAGTCAGCGAAATCGTTCAGGATTGCGGCGTCAATCGAAAAACGTTCTATTACCACTTTGAAGACATTTCTTCCCTGTTGATATGGATGCTGGAGCAAGAGGCTGTAAAGGTGGTCAAAAAGTTTGATCTGTTGGTGAACTGTGAAGACGCAATTCTGTTTGTTATGGATTATGTAGACGCAAACCAGCACATCCTAAATTGTGCGTTCGATTCTCTGGGACGCGAAGGGCTGAAAAAGTTTCTGTATTCAGATTTTATCGGAATTTTAAGGGCAACCATCGATCATGCCGAGCAAGAGCTCAAGCTTTCGGTCACGGAAGATTACAAGCAATTTCTTTGCGATTTTTGTGCCGAAGCGTTGGCAGGAACCCTCATCAAATGGTTTCGCGCGCCGGGTAAATCCGACAAGGAAAAAACATTACGCTATCTTACAACGGTTCTGCGCACAACCCTGCCACAGGCATTATATATAGAGCCAAAGAAATGAATCAGTTGGTTGCACAATGCTTCCGCCCGATTCGCCCATGTATGAGCACCAAAAAGAAACCTCCGTCAAAGTGCCGAAGGCATCGAAAGAATATAGTAACCGGCCATTCCTCGCACAACCGGCTCGCAGGAAGAACGCGCAGCGTATGCAGCAGGTTCCCTGTCATGTGCGATTCTCGTCCACAAAAAATATCGACCAAAAAGGAGCAGTCACTGCCCCTTTTGTATCGCTGTTCCATTGCCCGAAAGAACGGACATCTGCGAAAAGCAGCGCCCCTCCAATCTACTGCGCAACCGGCGATGTGTTTTTAAAGGATTAAGCAGTCGCTGATTTTGCGGTGACGGGAGACCCCGTGGTTACCCCTTTAGCATCCGGTAACCCACACCGATATGCGTTTGAATATACTGGGGGGAATTTGGTTCCGCCTCTAACTTTTTGCGCAAGGTTGCCATAAAAACTCGCAAAGATGCCACATCGTTATCCCATGAGCTGCCCCAGATCTCCTTTGTGATATAGGTATGCGTCAGCACTTTACCCACATTCTTTGAAAGCAGACAAAGCAGCTTATATTCGATGGGCGTTAAATGCAGCTCTTCCTCGTTGAGGTATGCACAGCCCGCAACATAGTCAACTTTGAGCGATCCCGCTTCAAAAACCGTCTGCGCGGAAGGCATCACACCCTGCACGGCAATCAGCCTGCGTTGTGTGACGCGAATGCGGGCAAGCAGTTCCTCCACAGAGAACGGCTTTGTCAAATAGTCATCGGCACCCGCATCCAAAGCATCAATTTTATCCGTATCTTCGCTGCGCGCACTTAAAACAATAATCGGCACAGACGACCATGTGCGTATTTTTTTGATGATATCCACGCCGTCTATGTCCGGCAGACCCAAGTCCAGCAAAACAATGTCCGGATTGTGCGAAACAGCCTCTAAAATAGCAGTTTCTCCGTTCGGCGCCGTCAAAAAGCGGTAGTCTTGTGTTTCCAGCGTTGTTGTAATCAGATTGCGCACTGCAGCATCATCCTCAACAACCAAAAGCAAAGGCCTATTCATGTAATGTTACCTCCTCAATCGGCAGTGTAAATCGGAACACCGTCCCTTGCGGACTTTTATCCGATACTTGTATCTCTCCGCCGTGCGCATCAATGATCGATTTGCACAGCGCCAGTCCCAGCCCAAGGCTGCGGCGGCTGTCCGCAATTTTGGTGTTTGCCGTATAAAACATGTCAAAAATCCGCTGTTTCGCTTCGTCCGGAATGCCTGCTCCATCATCTGCGATTTCTGTTGTGATCTGCCTTCCTTTTACAAACGTCCGAATTTCGATGTGCGACCCGGCCGGTGTATATTTGATCGCATTATCCACAATATTGATGATCACCTGTACGATCAGGCGCGCATCCATCCGGGCAAGCGCAAGTTCATCCGCCTGCTTCACGCTAATGTGGTGCTCCGCTTGCTTTCTGTTGATATGCCGCAGCGCCTCCGCAATCACATCGTCCATCAGCTCCGGCTTTAATCGCAAGTGCATGCTGCCGTCCTTGATGCGTGTCACCGCAAGTAAGTTTTCCACCAGATTGATCAGCCACATGGAGTCATCGTAAATATCTGTGTAAAGCTGCTTTCTTTTTTCCGGAGAAATTTGTAATTCATTCGCCATCAGCACACCCGCGTTTCCCGAAATCGAAGTCAAGGGAGTGCGCAAATCATGAGAAATGGCGCGCAGCAGATTGGCGCGAAGCTGTTCATTTTTTGCCATGATCGCAGACTGCTCCCTTTCCTTTGCAATCTGTTCATTTTCCAGCGACATCGCGCATTCGCCAAGAATCGAAAGCAATATACTGGTTTCAAAGGGCTGCAACGCACCCTGATCCATCGTCACGCCCACCACACCATAAACACGGCTTTCCACGCGCACCGCAAGGTATAAACATTTTGCGCTGGAAAGCGTGTCTGTCGTTGCCCCGGCACGCTTATTATTCTGGTACACCCACGTCGCAACCGCTTGCTCATTTTCCGTGAGATAATCTTGTTGCCCGATCAGATCATCATAAGCAAAAAAGATCGGTTCAGACAGCGCATTCCCCTTTCTCATGTAAAAGACAATGCTCCGCTCCAAAAGTCGAGTTAACTGCTTTGCCGTAACCGCAATCGCTTCATTTTTTTCGGTTGCCTTTTGCAGCTCTTGATTCGTTTCAAACATAATTTTCATGCGAAAAGCAGACTGCGCCGATTGTCGCGCCTGTTCCTTGATTCGCATTGCCAGATTTCCGGTGATAAACGCCGCCGCAAACATGATCAGAAACGTAGCCGGATATCCGGAGTCATACGCCATCAATGAAAATCGAGGCTCAGTGAAAAAGAAATTGAACACCAGCACACTTACCAGCGCCGAAACAAGGCTGTATCGACGCGCGGATGTAATGATCGAGGTCAGCAGCACGCCCAATATGTAAACCGTTATAATATTGGCCTCGCTGAATCCCAGATGGTAAAACACAAACCCAATGGCAGTGGAAGCCGAAAGAATTGCAATACTGCGCAGTAAGTCTGCTGTGGTCAGCTTTGATCTTTCCTTTTTCGTTTTTTGCGGGCGATACCCCGCAACCGCTTGATTCGGGATGATGTAGATGTCCAACTGCGGCGCGTACGCGGTTAGTTTTTCGGTTAACGTCTGCTTTTTCAGCAAACGGCTTCTAATGGCGCCGTATCGTCCCAGCACCACTTTGGAAACACCGGATAAACGCGCAAATTCAGCAATTTGCATGGCGACATCGTCCCCGTACGTGGTTTCCACCGACGCACCCAGCTGCTGCGCAAGCCTGATGTTCGCTTGCAGCCGCGCTTTGTCCTCGTCCGACATACTTCGATCATAGGACGTCTCCACGAACAATGCTGTAAATTCGCCATGAAAGGCCTTCGCCATTCTCGCCGCTGTACGAATGATTTTAGGGTTTGTCGGCGACGAGGAAAGGCAGACTAAAATGTGCTCGTCTGTATAATAGTCGCTGCCGCTATGCGCTTTCACACTTTCCGCCATGCGGTTCACACGGTCAGCGCAACGCCTAAGCGCAATTTCCCGCAAGGCAGTCAGATTTTCTATGCTGAAAAAATGATCCAGCGCCTGCTGCGCCTGCGCTTCTCGATAAATTTTCCCTTCATTCAAACGGTCCAGCAGTTCCTGCGGCTCAATGTCCACCAGCTCCACTTGAGCCGCGTCGTCAAACACCTCGTCAGGGATGCGCTCTCGAACCGTTACACCGGTAATCGATGCAACCATATCATTTAAGCTCTCGATATGCTGCACATTAACGGTGGAGTACACGTCAATGCCTGCGCGCAGCAATTCACGAATATCTTGATAACGTTTCTTGTTCCGGCTGCCCTCCGCATTCGTGTGCGCAAGCTCATCAACTAAAATAAGCTGCGGTTTTCTCGCCAGCGCGGTGTCCAGATCAAATTCATTGAGCGTTATCCCATTGTAGTTCGTTTCCGTAAGGTTTAGGCTCTCAAAGCCTTTGGTCAAAGCCAGTGTTGCAGGTCTTGCATGCGGTTCAACATAGCCAATCACAACGTCAACGCCTCTGCGCTTTGCCGCATAAGCCGCTTTCAGCATTCCATAGGTTTTTCCTACGCCGGCAGCGTAACCAAAGAAAATTTTCAAGTGCCCCATACGGCTGTCTTGTTCCTCCCGTTGTATACTGCGCAGTATTTCCTCCGGATCTTTCCGATGCTCTTCCATGCAAATCCCCTTTTTTGTTCCTACCATTCCAGCATACCGATTTTTACATGAAGCAGGCATAAGTGATAAGCCTGTTCACATTAAGATCGCATAAAGATTATACCACAAATAACAGCGAGATAACGCACTGTTATCTCGCCGTCTGCTATCCCCTTATAAAATACCGTCCAGCATCAAATTCACTTTCAATACATTTACGGTTTTTTCTCCAAACACACCAAGCAATCGACCGCTTGTGCATTGATCAATGATATCACGAACCTCCTCCTCGCCAATCCCCTGTGCCTGAGCAATGCGCGCAACTTGATACTCCGCTGCCGCTGGCGATATATCGGGGTCAAGGCCGCTGCCTGAGCCGGTAACAAGATCCACCGGGATCGCCGTATCACCCATCTGCGGATTGGCAGCCCGAATCATCTCCACGCGCTCGGCAACCATTTGCGCATATTCGTCGCTGGCAGGGCTCAAGTTGGATGGCGCGGCATACAGTAGCGTGTTGCCGGTCTCATCCTGATATGTGCTCACATCAAGGTTCATGATGCGGCCCCACATGTGCGCGTCATCGGTGTAATATTGCCCCAGTAATTCACTTCCGTATTTCACGCCGTCCACTTCAATGATGCTTCCGTTCGCTTGATTCGGGAAAAATACCTGTGCCGCCAGCGTGATCACTCCGGTATATAAAACACCGCATATGATCGTTAACACAGCAAAAATGCCAATCGCGCGGGGCAGAACTTTTTTAACTGTTTCCATAAAATGTTTCCTCCTTTAAGCGAGTCCGCAGACCACAAGCAGCATATCGATCAGTTTTACAAAGATGAACGGAGCAATCAGCCCGCCGACTCCGTAGACAAGCAGGTTGCCGGAAAGCAGCTTTCCTGCCGATACTTCCCGATATTTCACGCCCTTTAAAGCCAGCGGGATCAGTGCAATGATAATCAGCGCATTGTAGATAATTGCAGACAATACCGCGCTCTGCGGCGAATGCAAATTCATAATGTTGAGCGATGCCAGTCCGGGGTATAGCCCCATAAACAACGCAGGGATAATGGCAAAGTATTTCGCCACATCGTTTGCAATGGAAAATGTGGTCAAGCTTCCTCTCGTCATCAGAAGCTGCTTTCCAATGCGTACAATGTCGATGAGCTTCGTTGGCGAGGAATCCAAATCCACCATATTCCCCGCTTCCTTTGCCGCCTGTGTGCCCGTGTTCATCGCAACCGCCACATCGGCTTGAGCCAGCGCAGGCGCGTCATTTGTTCCATCTCCTGTCATGGCAACCAAATGCCCCTTGCTCTGAAAATCCCGAATCATCTGAAGCTTGCCCTCAGGCGTGGCTTCCGCAAGAAAGTCGTCCACGCCGGCTTCCGCTGCGATTGCCGCTGCGGTCAAAGGGTTGTCGCCCGTAATCATGATGGTCTTTATGCCCATCTTACGCAAATCAGCAAATTTCTCGCGCACCCCTTGCTTGATGATATCTTTTAAATGGATCACACCAATGATCTTATGATCCTTCGCCACCACCAGCGGGGTACCTCCTTGGTTTGAAATTTCTTTTACAATGCAGTCGCACTCCGCCGAATAGGTTCCGCCAAAAGCTTCCACATAGCTTTTGATGGAATCGGCTGCCCCTTTTCGGATCTCATGCCCGTCAAAATCCACACCGCTCATACGTGTTACCGCCGTGAACGGAATAAAAGTCATGCCTTTATCCTGCAATGTCCGGGCGCGGATATTGAACTTCTCTTTCGCAAGAATAACCACGCTGCGGCCTTCCGGCGTCTCATCAGCCAACGAGGATAGTTGAGCGGCATCGGCAAGCTCAGACGGGTCACAGCCGTCGACCGGTATAAAGTCATGTGCTTGGCGGTTGCCCAAAGTGATGGTGCCTGTTTTGTCCAGCATCAAAGTATCCACGTCTCCTGCCGCTTCAATCGCTCTGCCACTCATGGCAAGCACATTCGCCTGATTCAGTCTGGACATACCGGCGATCCCTATGGCAGATAGCAACGCGCCAATGGTTGTCGGGGCAAGGCACACCAGTAACGCAACCAATGTCGTAATAGAGGTCGGATTCACCGCACCCGCCAGCTTGGCGGAAAACTCCGAATACGCGTAGAGCGACAGCGTTACCAGAATAAAAATGATGGACAACGCTACAAGAAATATCTGTAACGCGATTTCATTTGGTGTCTTTTTTCGAGACGCACCCTCCACCATGGCGATCATTTTATCCAAAAAGCTTTCTCCGGCCTCGCTGGTAACCTGCACCACGATCCAATCGGACAATACCGTTGTACCGCCGGTTACGGCGCTGCGGTCACCGCCTGCCTCTCGAATGACAGGTGCGGACTCTCCCGTAATGGCAGATTCATCCACACTTGCGGCTCCTTCCACAACTTCACCGTCGGCAGGGATCAGCTCATTGGCTTTCACAATCACCAAATCGCCTTTTTTTAGCATCGCGGAAGAGAGAACGGTAACGCTCTCCTTTTTGTCAGGAGAAGGAATCCGATGCGCCTCCACCTCTTTTTTTGCCGCTCGAAGCGCGTCCGCCTGCGCCTTGCCTCGTCCTTCGGCGATTGCCTCTGCAAAATTGGCAAACAAACAAGTAAACCAAAGGATCACAGCAATGGCAAGCGTATAGCCGGGTGCCGCATCCATCACGCCAAACCATGAAGCCACCCAAAGAATCGTTGTCAGAATCGCCGAGATATACACCAGGAGCATCACCGGATTTCGCGCCTGTGTTTTGGGAGCTAATTTCATAAATGAGTCTTTTAACGCGCGTCCGATCATTTTAGAGTCCGCAAACGCACTGGTTGATTTTGATGACATAATAAGCGCCTCCTTTACGCAACGTTTCCAAAGAACTCAGCCAGCGGACCGAGTGCCAAAGCCGGAAAAAAGCTTAGCGCACCTACGAGCAGCACCACAAAAATCAGCAGGAATATAAACATCCCGTTTGTTGTGGATAATGTACCCGCTGTAACGGCCACCCTTCTTTTTTGCACCATGCTGCCCGCAATCGCCAGAGTTCCCACAATCGGCAGGAATCGCGCAAACAGCATTACAAGGCCGATGGATACATTCAGAAATGCTGTGTTGGCATTAAATCCCGCAAAGGCGGAGCCATTGTTCCCTCCTGCGGATGTGTAAGCGTACAGCACTTCGGAAAAGCCATGTGCGCCTCCATTGTTCAAGCTGTCCATCACAGACGGCACCAACGCCGCAATACCACTGCCCACAAGAATCGCAATCGGGGTTGCAAGGCATACCAACACAGACCATTTCATTTCATACGGCTCAATCTTTTTGCCAAGAAATTCCGGTGTGCGCCCCACCATCAGACCGGCAATAAAGACAGTCAATATGGCAAAAGCAAGCATGCCGTATAGTCCGCAGCCAACGCCGCCGAAAATAACCTCGCCCAGCTGCATTTGAATCATTTGAACCATGCCTCCAAGGGGCGTGTAGCTGTCATGCATGGAGTTGACCGAACCGTTTGAAGCAGCCGTAGTGAAGGTTGCCCAGGTTGAGGATGTCGCAATGCCAAAGCGTGTTTCCTTTCCTTCCATGTTGCCGCCGGACTGCTCCACCACCGAGGAATTCACAGCGCTGTTTTCCGACAGTGCAGTTGGAGCGGTTTGTTCACTGATCGCAATGCTTCCAAGCGCAACCACCAGCATAATGAACATGGCCATAAAAATTGCCGTGCCTTGTTTTTTGTTTCGAATCACCTTTCCAAAGGTAAAGCACAGCGCCATCGGAATCAACAAAAGCGAAATCATTTCTATGATATTCGTAAATGCGTTCGGATTTTCTAAAGGATGCGCAGAGTTTACGCCAAAGAAGCCTCCCCCGTTGGTTCCGGTTTGTTTGATTGCAACCTGGCTTGCTGCGGGTCCAAGCGGGACAAATTGCTCCGTCACAATTTTTGCGTCCAAAACCGGCTGCCCATCTACCATTACAATGTTCGATTGTTCGTCGATTTCAGCATTTTCTATGATTTCACCTTCCGCGCTGACTGCCACCGGTTCTATCAAGGTCACCGTTTCCGCTTTACTCCAGCTTTGTACAACGCCGCCGCCCACCAGGCACAATGCAATCACAATGTTCAGCGGAATCAAAACATGCAGCACAATCCGGGTCAAATCTACCCAAAAGCTTCCAAGCCCCTTTTCCTTCACCTTGTAAAACCCACGAATCAAGGCAAACAGCACCGCGATGCCGGTTGCCGCAGAAACGAAGTTTTGCACCGTCAAACCAATCGCTTGTGTCAGATAGCTTAACGCAGCCTCACCGGAATAGGACTGCCAGTTGGTGTTAGTCACAAAACTTGCAGCCGTGTTGAAGGATAAGTGCCAGCTCATTCCCGGAATGCCCTGCGGGTTGCCCGGAAGGTATCCTTGCAATAGCTGTAACAGAAATAAAAATAAAAATCCTACTCCGGAAAATAGCAAAACAGAAGCCAAATACTTCTTCCAGTTCATTTCTTCTTTTTGATCGATTCTGAGAACTTTATAAACAACGTTCTCGCAAGGGGTCAGGACTTTCGACAAGAATGTCTTTTCCCCGCACATCACCTTTTTGATGTACAGGCCAAGCGGGATGGCCAATACAACCAGAATGATTAAATATAACGCATATTGTAATATTGTCTGTACCATGCGTTTTCACGCTCCTTTGCTTTTTTTCGTTATGCCTTGCAGCTTATCGAGCATCGCAAGCGCCATGCCGAGGCTCCATAAAAAGGGATATCCCTGTCATTGTTTTTCTCCCTTCATCAATATGTAGACGTAATAAATCAGTAGCGTAATTGCCACAATACCAATCAGCGGAACTAAAATGTTCATTTCATACCTCCTCATCTTTCCTGCAACGAGTATAACAAACTGCAATTAAATTCGAGGTTAGGAATATCCCTCAATACCTTAAGACTGTATAAAGTCATCACATCCACCCCATAAAAAAAGAAATCGGAAGTACAATAGCCATGCACGCAGTAATAACCGCCGCGAAAATGATCAGCGGCATAACGACAAGGCAAATAAACACTCCTTTAGTGGGATGGTGGAAAAAGAACCGTTCCAAATCCTCATCTGATTGTTTTTTTCTTTTACCGACCTCTGAAAGTAATTTCAACATAACTGCCTCCTCCTCTCATGCTTTAATCTTGCATCTTTTGGCATAAAAATTGGAAAAGCAATCTTCATGAAATGCTAAAGAACGCATAAAAATACAGCAAAAATCCTTTTGCAAGCTTATCGCTGTGTTCCACTTGAGATTGCGAGATAGATTGTTGCAACGCCGGCGCCACAAACTGTGATTCCCCATCACGTTCTAAAAAAACGGTTTTGTTCACGCCTCATCCCCTTGTTGCTTTCGAGTCAGATCTCATGGATCAAGCATTGCTTTTTTACAAAGAAGCGGTTAGAATAATATCAACTGAACCACACATCATATATGGAAGGAAAAAGCCTATGGAGATCGTAAATGTATACAGACAAAGTCTGCCGGATGTCAAGCTGGTAGGAAAGCGCTATACCGATCATGATCGGGACACATCGGATACCTTTGCGCAGTATTGGAAGCAATGTGTAGCAGAGGATTGGCCGGGCACCTTGATGCAGTGCGGTTGTATCGCGCAAGTCAGCGAGGACATGGTCGGCGCAATGCGGTTGACTGAAGACGGATTCGAATACTGGATTGGCGCATTCCTCGCACCGGAAGCAACCATACCGGAAGGGTTCGAAGCGGTCGAGATACCGGCAGGCGACGTTGGCATCTGCTGGTTGCGCGGCGATGAAGCCAATGGCGAGCTGTTCAGTATGGAGGCTTCCGAGCTTTCTATGGCTGCGCTTGTGGAACGCGGGTGGAATTTTTCAGAGGAAGGCTGGTTCTTTGAACGCTACAATACAGAGCGTTTTACAAAGCCGGATGCAAACGGTCATGTAATCTTGGATGTGGGCGCGTATTTGATTGGATAAGCAAAAAGGCTGCTCTCGCCATCCCGGCGAAGCAGCCTTTGTCTTTGCGGTCTGTTTTGTCACAAAGCAAACCCGCCTGTTAGCGCCACGCATTCGCCCGGTGCTGTTTACGATTCCGCTTTGTTTTGCTACAATAGAGCCATGAATTATACTTATATTCTTTGCTGTGCCGATGGCACTCTATACACCGGCTGGACGACCAATCTTGAAAAGCGTGTACTTCTGCACAACGCTGGGAAAGGCGCAAAATATACCAAATCGCGCCGCCCCGTCACGCTTGTCTATTTCGAGACCTTCCCAACGCGCGAGGAAGCCATGCGCCGTGAAGCCGCAATCAAGCGACTGTCCAAAGCCCAAAAACTCGCGCTCCTTTCTCCTTGATCGATCGAATTTTTCACACATGCACGCACTTCATTATGTTTTCAGTTTCCTTTTTTGCGCAAGTGTGCTATATTTAGCACTATGAATAAGATATTTTTAATTTTAGCTCTTGTTTTCTGGGCAGCATTCATCCTGATCATCGCGGGAGCATTTCAAGGTTTCACAAACACTTTTGGTCTTATGTTCCTATTCCCATGCCTTATTTCCGGCATTGTGTTTACTGTGCTTGCCGCAAAAATGTCTAAAAAGAAATAGCAGTCATTGAAATTTCACTGAAGCTATGCCTGCTGCTCGCACGGTGTGCAGAGCTTTTTTGCAATTCCATTTTTCACGTGCACTCACATCTTTGCCAGTTCCGCGCAAACCGCACTTTGAGACTGGTACGCCATCTCGAATGCGCGTTTACACTGCGCATAAGCCGCTGCATGCTCCGGCTGCGGCTGTACTGCTTCACAGCGGTGATTAAACCGCTCCACCTGATCGAATCCGGTTAGCGCGCCGCACCCCACGCCGGCAATCACGGCCGCGCCGATGGAGGTCGCCTCCTCTAGGTGTTTTAAGCGCACCACCTCCATGCCATACACATCCGCCAGAATTTTGCGCGCTTCCTCGCCCATCGCAAGACCGCCCACCACCAGCATTTCGCGAATCTCTACCGCACTTTTCAAGATGTTTAGAATCACATCCAGATTCATTGCCACACCTTCCAAAACACTTCGCAGCATGTCGCCCTTAGTATGCTCCATCTTTAAGCCTACAAAAGAACCCCGCGCGTCGCAGTCCCAGCGGGGGCAGCGCTCCCCCATCAGATATGGCAAAAAGATCAACGCATTGCTCCCTGCCTGCGATTGTGCGATCTGCGCATTGATGCTGTCGTAGATGCTGGTACCGTCACGTTCCGCAATCAGCCGTTCTTCTCCGCACAAGCGCTCCACCGCCCACGAAAACGCCGCACCCGCCGTCTGCATCGTGCCGGAAGGGATCAGCAATCCCGGAATCACGTGTGCCCATGTCACCGTGCGCATCTGCTCATCAAAGTATGGCTTTTCCGCCACGGTGGAAATCCACGAGGAGGATCCCAAACAGTTGTATGTCACTCCCGGCGCAATGCTCCCCGCACCCACCGATGCGCAGCTCCCGTCGCCGCCTCCCAGCACCACCACCGTGCCCTCTGCCAGACCGCATTGTTCCGCCGCTTGTCGCGTCACATTCCCCGCAATATGCGTTGAAGGCATGATTTCAGGGAACATGCTTCGTTCCACCCCCGCCGCCGCAATCATCTCGTCCGACCACTGCATCGTATTAAGGTCTAGCGCATTCGTTCCCGATGCGTCGGAAAAGTCTGTCATCACGGCACCCGTCAACCGAAATACAATATAGTCCTTCGCATTCAGCATCCAACGTGTCTTGGCATAAATCTGCGGTTCATTGCGCTTCACCCACATCAACTTTTCAATGCTGTAAGATCGGCTCAAGCGATGACCCGTAATCTGATAAACACGCTCCGGAGACAGCCTTTCCGCCAGTTCCGCTTCCTCTTGCTCTGCGCGCATGTCCGCCCAAATAATGCTCTCGCGTAATGGTTCGCCCGCCGCATCAACACACAAACACCCCATCATCTGCCCGCTGAATGAAACCGCCGCCACCTCCTGCGGATCGATCCCTGCAATCAATTCCTTGGTTGCCGCGCAAATCGCCTCCCACCAGTCGTGTGGGTTCTGTTCTGCCCAGTTTCCATTGAAAAAGTGTACCGGATAGCCCTTAACAGCGCTTTTCACCATCGTCCCATCCGTTCCAAACAGCGTCGCTTTATTCCCTGATGTTCCCAAATCATGCGCAATCAAATACTTCATGCAAATTTCCTTCCATCCTGTAAGAGCGCCGCAAATCTGCTGCTCTCACGCCACTTTCTGCTTTTGTGCAAGTCTTGAGCGCGCAGCGCCATAGAACGTGTTACGCTTGTACCAATCCTTTGTAATGCCGCCCTACCGCGTCCCCTGAAATGATAATATCCTTCGCCATTTCAAGCGTCACATGAAAAGGCTCCGCAGACCAGAAAGAATTGAGCGACCCCTGCGCGATCGTCTCAATGTTCTCGGGCGTTATCTCCACAAACAAATCCTCAAGCGTGATGGGCAGCCCCACTTGCAAGCAGAACATCGCCACCTCCTCAATCAGTTCCGCAGGCGCGTTTTCCGCAACCAGTTGGCAGATCACGCCAAATGCAACCTTCTCGCCATGCAAGGTCTTTGCACCCTCCGGCAATGCCGTCACACCGTCGCCCACACTATGCGCCCCCGCGCAGCCCGTGTTTTCAAATCCCAACCCGCTCATCAGTGTGTTTGCCTCGATGATGTCCTCCAGCGCCTCGTTTACCACACCGTTTTCCGCCGCCATCTTTGCAAGCAATCCCTTCTCGATCACGGTTTCATAGCACAGCTCTGCCACCGCCATGGCAGACTTGCAACGACGAAATCCACCCTCGGTAAACCAAATATAGTTCGCCGTATCAGATGCCGCATTCGCCCGCGCTTCAAACACCGTGGAAAGCGCATCACCCATACCGGAAACCAGATAGCGCACCGGTGCTTTCGCAATAATCTCACTGTCTACCAAAACTAACTCAGGGTTTTTACTGTAAAAAATAGCATGGCTGTGCTCACCGTTTTCTTTGTAAAGTACAGACAGCGCACTGGTCGGCGCATCCGTAGATGCGGAGGTCGGCACGATCACCATTGCCGCGTCAAATTTGTCCGCAACTGCCTTTGCCGTATCCAGCGTCTTGCCCCCGCCGATGCCCACAACCACGCACGGCGCAAAGCTCAATGCGTTCTGATATGCGTCCTCTATGCGCTTTTCCGTCACCTCTCTGTCAAATTCCAAACACATGATCTGCGCATCAGCCTCCGCATATTGCGCCGCCAACAACGCGCTCAACTGCTCATAAAAGAACGGGTCAATAATCGCCAACACTTTTTTCCCAAACAGATTGGTGTAGCGCACCATGTTTTTGATTTCTCCCGGACCTTGAATATACCTGCTTGGCGCTCCAAATCCGCGCGTCGTTTTTGTCATCATCGCCACGATTTCTTCCTCCTTAGTACTTAATCACGATTTTTTTCACAGGTTCTTTGCGTTCCAGCATGTCAAACGCATCCAATATGTTTTCAAATGGAATCACATGCGAAACATAATCCTTCAGATCGATCACACCCATGCGCACCCAGTTAATAATCTGGTCATGCGCCGCTGCCTCATCCACCTTGTTAGGGAATTGCAGGAATTTCAAGCCCCAGTTATACGGTGCATCTGCCCAACTGATGTTCATATCCAAATTTGCCGAAATGCCATAGACGCAAATCTGTCCGAAATCCTTAATCAGATGCATCGCTGTGTTAATCAGCTCGTTCACACCCACCGCGTCCAGCACATGATCCGCGCCGCCCGGCAAAATCTTTTTCACCGCCATCTTCACATCCTCTTTGTTGGAGTTGATGAAGAAGTCCGCGCCCGCCTTCAGCGCTTCCTCGCGCTTGCTTTCTTCGATGTCAATGACCACCACCGTTTTCACACCCAGCAGCTTCGCAAACGTGGTAAATGTCAATCCCACCGGACCCGCGCCAAACACCGCCAGCGTCTGTCCATCCTTGAACCCGAATGTCTTGCACGCGTTCAGCACTTCGCGCAGTGTGTTGATCATTGCGCCATATACAGGATCAATGTCCGACGGCAGAATTTTCTGTGTGTAATATCCCTCCCAGAAGCCCGCCGTTCCGGGGCCCTGCCCCAGTTCCGCCATCGCCGTCCAGTCCCGCGCAACCGTATATTCCGAATACCCGCACCATCCGGTGTGGTACCCCGCATACGTGCCGTCCGCACCCATTTCCAAATATGGCAGCGTCACACGGTCGCCCACCTTCCATTGTTTGACCTTGTCGCCCACCTCAACCACTTCGCCAATCGCCTCATGCCCAAGCAGGCAGGGGTATGCGTCAAATCCTTTGAATGTTCCGTGCAATATTTTGGTGTCCGTGCCATTGCAAACGCCGCAGGATAACGTCTTAAGTAATACGCAATCCGCCGCAATCACCGGCTTTGGAATTTCCACCACTTCTAATTTATGATCTTTGGTTACCGCTAACGATTTCATTTTGTTGTCCTCCGTCATTCATACTCTTATACTAACCCGCATTAGATCAACTTGACTTATCATAGCTGGTTATATTGGGCAAATGCGCTCCCATGCTGCGTTGCGAAAACTTGCCGTATGTGCCGATATGCCTGCGCTTTCGCGCCTTGCCTGAAAACACCTTTGCTCCAACCTTCCTCAGCTACCATAAATCAATTTGCTCTAAAAAACATTTATGTCGTGTGCCACGCGCTTCGCCCGCGCCTCCATCGCAACAGCACGCTCTAAGTCATTTTCTTTTCAGTGAAAATGACGATTGCGTGGTTTCGGACGTTCTGCGCATATCACCACTCCCAGTCCTCCGCCGCCCGCTTCATTGCCAAAATGTTTTCCACCGGAATGTCCGGCGTCACCGCATGCGTGGGCGAAAACAGGTATCCGCCGCCCTTTCCCAGCACTTGAATGGTCTCGATCGACTTTTGATATACCTCATCCGCACTATGGTCAGACAAAAATTGCTGCGTCGAAATCGCCCCCCAAAAGGTCAGGTCTGCGCCATATTCCCGCTTGATCTTCGCCAAATCATAGATTTCCGGCTGCACGGTGTTGTACACATCCAAGCCAATCTCGATGAGGTCAGGAAACACCCGCTCAATGTCGCCGCAACTGTGCAGCAAAACATATTTGCCCTTTGCGTGCACCTGCGCAAACAATTCCTTTAAAAAGGGTTTGATGTACTTTCGGAACATCGCCGGACCCATAATCAGCCCGCGCTGCTGCCCCCAGTCGTCACCGAAATACACTCCTTCAAAATCGCTGTCCAGCACACGCGCCAACAATATGCTTTGATACTGCGCAATACGCTCCATCAGCCGCATGATCTCCGCTTCACACAGCGCCATATTCATCAGCGTATCCTGCATCCCCATCAGGCTCCATGCCCGTTCGTACAGCGCGTAAGTCAAACGGAACATCCGAAAGTTCTCCGCATCCGCACGCATCGCCGCCAGCCCCGCTTCCAGCACCGCTTCATCAATTTCGGGAAATCGGTAGTCCTCCACCGTCGCCGCTAAAACCGGCTTGTTCACGGGAATGCCGATGTCGCCGCCGTCGCCGCCCATCTGCCACTGCACCCCAAACGCGTCCTCGTAAAGCGTCTCATTGAGCCAGCGTACTTTCTTATATTTCCCAAACATGATGTGCGATTGCAAATCCCGTTCCACATCCTCACACGGCTTTTGCCGCTTGTATTGCGCCGCAAACTCGCTCGTTACCTCAAACGCCCATGGCGTCGTCTGCGTCTGCTTATGCGCAATCGCGTCGATCACGCGCTGTCTATGATTCATCTTTGCCTCCCCGCTTCCACACGTTCCCGATAAAACTCCGGAACCACAACCCCCTCCGCCCGATACCATTCCACGGCGTCGATCGCCGGATAAATGGCAATGGAACCATAGGGTTGAAACGCACCCGTACGCACCACCGCTTTGGCATGTTGCGCAATCTCTCCCGCCAGCGCCTTGTGCGGCACAAATTCTCCCTGCACCGTTTCATCATAAAGCGCTTGATATTTCGTCAGCAGCATGGGATTCACCTCCCGCATCTCCTCCGCCAGCATATATTTTTCAATGATCAGTTCCTCTTGCAACAGTTGCAAAATGCGCTCCACCGTGGGTACATTCTGTTCCACTGCCAGCTCAATGCGGCGTACATCCTTGGGGATCGCAAACCCCGCATCACAAATCACGATCACATCACCGTGCCCCACTTCTCCGATCAGTGCACACAAATCCTTGTGCAAAATCCCTTTTGCTTTCATACCATGCCTCATTCCATTATTCATATTTCCCATATCGTTTGCACGATTCAAACAACGCGATCACATTCTCCGGCGGGCAGTTGCTCTGAATATTGTGGCCACTGGAGAAAACATACCCGCCATCTGGCTTAAGCGCTTCCATTTTTGCTTTTACATCAGCAGCAATGATCTGCGGCGTTGTGTGATACGTTCCCTGATTATCCGTTGCGCCATGAAACACCAGTTCCTTGCCAAATTCTCGTTTCAGTCGCTTGGTATCCGTCATTTCCGCCGCATTCGCCTGCACCGGTTGAATGACGTCCACGCCACATTCAATCAAATCTCCCAAGCACCAATAGATCGATCCGCACGAGTGATATCCTATTTTTGCGTCACAGTGGTCTTTCAAAAACCCAATCAATTTTTTGATGCGCGGCTTGACGTCTCTGCGAAAACTGTCCGGATGGATCAACGGGCCTGTCTGCGTGCCCCAGTCATCCGCGCTCCACACAAGATCCAGATATTCCCCCACCTCGCCAAGAAAGCACGCCATGTACGCCATCTGCCATTCCAGTATCATATCCACAATATAGTTTGCAAACGCTGGGTCTGCCGCCGTATCAAGCATAAAATTCTCATATCCGCGCAGCGACCATGCCGTGTAATGCAGATTCGGAGCAGGATATCCGCATAATGCGTAATCCGTGGTCTCGTACAGTTGCTTTGCACGCTCCCTTAGTCCTGCAAACCGCGCCGGATCGGTCGGATCAGGCATACGAAACTGCTGTAAATCTTGGATGGTGTTGCAATTTGCCAGCGGAAACTCCGTAAAATCACAGTAGTTGCCTACCCGCTTGTATCGTGTGCCAAATTCATTGGTCCAATCGCCGTTTTCATCATATTCCAAAGTCCAGTTCGACGGCCCGTTCGGTATGATATACCGTGTGTCAACGCCAAACAGGTCCAAGATATCCTCCGCAGGGATCGCCAGCACTTGCATCGGATCGTGGATCACCATCTCATCGTTGCGCTTCCAATACTGCAGCAAGTTTCGATACGCTACCTCGTGAATGCTCGCAATGTTCAATACACCCCAGTCCACCGGTACCCGATCTGCTTCTTTGTGTTGCATCGCCAGTCTCATTCGTTCTCTGCTTGTCATGATGTCGCCCCCTCAAATCAGTAAATCCAATCAACAATCCGGCTTGCTTCTCATTCATATCCGCCGCCGCGCGCCACATCCAGCATCACTGCAATCACCAGCACAATGCCCTTTGCAATCGTCTGCCAAAACGACATCACGTTCATCAGCGTCAGCCCGTTGGAGAGCGTCGCAAGAATCAAAACGCCCAGCAGCGTACCAATGATGCTTCCTTTACCGCCGTTCATGCTCACACCGCCCAGCACCACCGCGCCAATCACGTCCATTTCCAGCCCCGTGCCCGCCGATGGAATCGCCGTGCCCGTCTGCGACGCAGTAATCACACCCGAAAGCCCCGCCAAAAGCCCGCAAATCACATAGATTACAAAACGGATTCCCTTCACGTTGATCCCCGCCAAGCGGCTCGCTTCCGAGTTCCCGCCAATGGAATACACCTTACGCCCAAACGGTGTGTTCTTCAGCACATAGCCAATCAGTACAAACATGCCAATCAGTATAATCACGCAGTAGGGAATCGTGTCAAACAGATATCCTCTGCCAATCCACTTAAACGATTCCTCCGCCACCTGTTGCGATTGCCCGTTCGTGGTCAGCATCGCAGTCCCACGAAAGATGGACATGGTCGCCAGCGTCGCAATAATAGGAACGATTTTCAATTTAGTAATCAAAAAACCGTTGAGCGCGCCACAGCCTGCGCCTGTCACCAACGCCAGCAAAATCGCCAGCCCCACATTGCCCGTTGCCGCAATGGTAAGCCCGGCTACCATCCCCGTCAGCGCTACAATCGACCCTACCGAAATATCCAACCCGCCGGAAATAATGACCATGGTCATGCCTGTCGCGCAAATACCGATCACCGATGAATACAGAAAAATATTCAGTATGTTGTTCACCGTCAAAAAATACGGCGCAATGAAGGAAAATACGACGAACAGCCCAATATAGGCAATCAACACCGTGATCTCCGTTGAAATACTCTTCTTTGTTACACCCTTGTTTGCTATGCTTACCGCTTTCATGTTTACACCTCTCCCACTGCGCCGTGCATCAGTTTTTCTTGATTCATTTCCGTTCGATCCAGCTCCAGCGTCTGTCTGCCTTCGCACATAATCATCGTGCGATCCGCAAGTTGCAGAATCTCCGGCAGCTCAGACGAAATCATAATAATCGCCAACCCCTGCTCACAGAAATCCTCCATCAGGCGATATATTTCTGTTTTCGCCCCAACATCAATGCCGCGCGTCGGCTCGTTGAGAATCAACACCTTCGGATTTGTGTTCAGCCACTTGGCAAGCACCACTTTCTGTTGATTCCCGCCGGAGAGCCCGCTTACCTGCGTGCCGATCGTGGGCGTCTTAACGCGCAGTTTCTCCTTCCACTCTTCAGCAATACGCTTTTCCGCCGCTTTGTTGATACGCATTGCACCGGATACGCGATCCACAGAGGCCGTCATCACATTGTCCTTCACAGATTGTATGAGAATTAAGCCATCCTTTTTCCGCTCCGCCGTCACATACGCAATCCCATTTTTGATTGCGTCCGTCGGTCGTTTGATCTGTATTTCTTTGCCGTGCATCAAAATCTTGCCCTGTTCCATCCTGTGCGCTCCAAAGATGCACTGTGCAAGTTCTGTTCTGCCTGATCCCATCAGCCCGAAAATGCCTAAAATCTCCCCGGATCGTACCGAAAAGGAAATATTCTGCAAGTAATGTGTAGAAATCTCTTTCACTTCCAGAACCACTTCCTTTTTTTCGATCTCCCGCTTAGGATAAAAAGATTCAATGCTGCGGCCCACCATCATGGCAATCAGCTTTTCACGCGCTACGTCGCTGGTCTTGACGATGTCCACCCGCTCTCCATCCCGCATGACCATGATGCGGTCAGAGATCATAAACAGCTCGTCCAAACGATGCGAAATAAAAATAATTCCCGTACCGTTCTTGCGCAGCTTGTCCACCAGCCCCATCAGCTTTTCCGCTTCCTTCTCACTGAGTGCCGAGGTCGGCTCGTCCATCACCAGTATTTTCATCTTCTGCGAAAGTGCTTTTGCAATTTCCACCAACTGTTTTTCCGCCACCGAAAGTTCTTTCATTAGCTTGGTGGTCGGTATCTCAACATCCAGCTCCCGCAAAATTTCCTGCGCATCGCTGTTTAGTTTTTTCCAATTCACTTTTCTGCCGCGCGAAAGCGGCAGACGGTTCAAATAAATATTTTCCGCAACTGAAAGCTCGTTCAAATAGTTCAGTTCCTGATAAATGATGCTTACGCCTTTTTCATTTGCTTCCCTCGGCGTTTTGTATGTCTGCAACTGTCCATCGATATATATTTCGCCCTCGTCCTGTTCATAGGCGCCGGATAAAATTTTGATCAGCGTAGATTTCCCCGCACCGTTTTCGCCCAACAACGCCAGCACCTCTCCCGTGTACAGCTCCAAATCTACCTGATTCAAAGCAAGTACGCCCGGGAACTGCTTGGTGATCCCCTTCATCTGTAACAAATAATTCATGATGATAACCCCGCGTTTGCGCTTCACTTTGACGGTTCGGGGCTCACCCTGATTTCATTACCCCGCGCTCAAATCCCGGACAATTCTTGCCGGTTGTTTGTATGCGGGGCAATAGCAAACCCCAAACCATCATAGAAGCAACATTTTACAAAAGATTGATTGCTTTGCCAGGCTGGTAAAAAAGGTGGAAGTCATGTTCTTCCTTTGCTCTCTTCATTCAGAGAACATGACGGTTGCGCCTTTATCAGCAGCCTGCAGTCTTATTCCGGATAATATTCGCCAATGTTCTCCTGCGTCAGGAAGTAGTGCGTCACGTAAGATTCCGCCGGTACTTCTTCCCCGTTCGCCAGTTTGATTGCCAGCGGCACTGCCAGCTCGCCATATTGCTCGGGCGAGAAGCTCACACTGCCAAACCAGAAGTTCGGCTCGCCTTTGCGCAGATTGGCAAATGTGCTGTTGAAGGGACCGCAGCCGGCCAGCCATACGTCCTTTTGCCGGTTTGCAATTTCCACCGCTGCAAAAGCACCCTGTGTTTCATCATCCTGCATGCAGCCGATCAAGATGCGCTTCGCCCCTTGGTTCGCCATCAATGCATCCGTAACCACCTTCTGCGATTCTGCCGTGGAATCCTTACCGTCCAAAATCACAATTTTATCGTCCGCCACTTCAATTTTGGAGCGAATCCCGTCCAAGATGCCGCCCATTCTCAGCTCGTTTGTCTCCCCTGCCGAAAGCGTCCCCAGCGAGATAAACAAGTCAATTTCTCCGCCCCATTCGTCAATCGCTTTTTGTCCGAGGTTCTCACCGCAGATGAATCCGGCTTTGTAGTTGTCGCCACCCATGTAGGTGGAAGCACCACTTGCATTCGCAACGGGGATGTCCACCGCAATACACGGAATCCCCTTTTCATCCAGCATATCCTTGATCTGTGTATTGACTGCGGAGTCATTCATATATTCGATGACCGCATCCACACCCGCGTTGATCAGCGTGTCCACATTCTTGACCGCTGTTGCGCCGTCGCCTGCGTTGTCCACACAAATGATCTCCACACCTGCGTCAGCCGCAGCCTTTTCCATGCCTCGCTTCACCCACGCCATATAATCGCCCGCATCCGTCAAATTTGCAAACCCGATTTTGATGCTGTCCTTCGTTGCCGGAGCTTCGCTTACCGGCGCCTCACTCGCGGGGGCATCGCTGGCAGGCGCCTCGGATACCGGTGCTTCGCTCGCCGGTGCCTGCGCCGCAGGCTGACCCGCGCAGCCTGCAAACAATACTGCAACCAGCATCAACGCAACAACTATCAACATTGTCTTTTTCATTTTCTTTCCTCCTATTGATTTTTCATTGTCCTATTCTTATGCGGCTCTTCCGCAAAATTGTAAGCGCTTTCATTTAGAAGTTGAAAAGGTATACCTTTCCTTCTCTCTGCAAAACAGTTCATCTCAGCCGTTTTTTTCGCCACACGCATTTCATGCGCAAGGCATTCCTCGCCGGAAAATTGACTTCCCTAACTTTATTCTTTGTAAATCATGGTAATCTGTCGAAATATTCGCGCCAATATGTAAGCGCTTTCTTTATTTTTCAATTTTAGTTTATCACTGCATTTCTCATTTGTCAATATACAAAATAAAAAATACTTGTTTTTTCAAGATATTCTGTTAAAATGAAGTCTGAAAGAACGATTAATTTAGCTATTGAGGTGGGATATGTCAGCAACCATAGATGATATTGCAAGAAAAGCGGGCGTTTCTTTGGCAACGGTTTCACGCGTTATCAACCATTCTTCCAATGTCAGTGAAAAAATGCGTATCCGTGTGGAAGCCGCCATCAAGGAGTTAAACTACATCCCCAGCGCGTATGCGCGCGGTCTTTCCGAAGGAAAAAGCAACATCATCGGCGTGATCGTACCGGAAATCAGCAATCCTTTTTTCAGCGAAATCATCAAAGGCATCACCAGCATCGCAGATAAATCCGGTCTTAGCGTGTTGTTGTTCAATTCAGACGAGAACGAGGAAAAAGAGGCACGCGCCATCCGTATTTTACAGGAATATCGTGTGCGGGGGCTTATCATTACTCCCGTTGCAGGCGCAAACAATTATGATAAGGAATATGTCGATCTGTTTCACGGGTTAAATCTTCCTGTTGTGCTTATGGACAGAAGCATCAAAAACGGTAATTTTGACGGCATTTTTTTTGACGACCGTGCCGCCATTTTCAACGCAACCGCTCTGCTCATCGAAAATGGCCACAAGGATATCCGCATTTTCGCCGGACATCCTAAGCACATCGTTTCCTTGCGCAGAATCGCAGGATATGAAGAGGCCATGCGCGAATTTGGCGTATCTTATTCTGCGGAGCAAATACTGCTCGGCGATTTTACCACTCAAAGCGGTTACGATATCACACGCGAACTGATTACCTCCCATCGCCTTCCCACAGCACTCATCGGCGTTACCAATATGATCAGCATGGGCTGCCTGAAGGCACTGTATGAATTTAAGGTCAATATACCGGATGAAATTGCGTTTGTTGGGTACGATCGCCTAGAGATGTTGGATGTCTTGCATCTCAATCTTACGCTTGTAGAAAAGGACGCGGTCGAGATGGGTCGGCGTGCCGCCACTACACTGCTAGAGCATATCAGTAAAAAGCACACCGCCACCAACCGCACCATCCTCATGCCGGAACTCATGGTGCGCGGTTCCGAGCGTTTCCCCAAGCGCAACCCAAATCTTCGCGTCTTTTAGGGTGTTCAGCCCCGTTTTCCTATCTACTCATCTACCCGCGCCTGCGCCTGAATGCCGGTGCAGTTTGCAGACCCCTCTCCCGGATTGCTTTTCGGATAATTGTCCTCGATTGTTGCCGCCCATCCAACAGAGCCAACAACACTCACTAACATGACGATCGCGATCATAACTGCCAGAATACGTTTGCCCATACTTTCACCGCTCTTCGTTGTTTTTTACTTCAATCCACAACCATAACGCACGTGTTTGCGCCATTTTTGTGAATATTCGTACGATATGAAGTTTTTATTTGTTCCTTATTATACAGCACTTCCCTTCAAAAAAAAGCAAAATTTTAATCATTTCTCTTCATTTTTGGCTTTGCACAGTGTTTTTTAACACTCGTCCCCGTATTCCGTCAGAATTTCGTCATACAGCATGCGCTCCTCCCATGAAAAATCCCTGAAATTTATATTGATCGCACCCCGCGCACAGCGCAAAAAGTCTGCTTCCAGTTTAGCGAGCGCGATCGCGTCAATTTCCTGCACATGTGCGCGAATCCGCTCTATCATGCGCCTTTGTGTGGTGTGAAGAGGCTGCGCACGATCCAGCTTCAACGCCTGCTCGATGGCATCCAGCAGTGACGCACCATCCAAATGTGTTTCTTCCAGCACGACAACATTACCGTGCTCTGCGGCAAAATCAGCGTTTTTACGCTGCTCTCCGCGACTGGCATGCGTTCCAATGGGAATGCACACTGCACGCTTCCCCAGCGCCAGCACTTCCGAGATCGCATTGGAACCACAGCGCGTTACGACCACATCTGCTTCATTCAGCAAAGCACTCATGGATTCCTGCGCAAATTCCATCTGCCGATAGTCCGCATGGTCCGCAATGCGTTCGTTTCGCTTTCCTTGCCCGCAAAGATGCACCACACGGTATGCGCGGGTCAACATTTCCAGATTTTCCCATACTGTCTCGTTGATGCGCTGCGCTCCTGCGCTTCCGCCCAAAACAAGGCACATCGGCTTGGCATTCGCTTTCTTCGGTGCTGTATGCTCCAGCAAACTCGGTCGTATCATCAGCCCCGGAAAGCTGCAAGGCGCTTTGGGAATGCACGTTCCCGGAAAAGCAGTGTACATCTTCTGCGCAAAGGGAATGCACAGCCGGTTGGCAAGCCCCACACTGCAATCCGTCTCACGCACCACAATCGGGATGCCCAAAAGCTTCGCCGCGAACACGGCAGGCACAGATACATATCCGCCACCGGAGTAAAGCACCTGCGGTCGTTCCCGCTTTAAAATTCGAAACGCCTGTACACATCCCGCTAACACGCGAAACGCATCCTTCCAGTTTTCGCTTGAAGAATAGCGGCGCAGTTTTCCGGTTTGTATGCCATAATATCGGACGGAAGGGAACTTCTGCACCATCTCTCGCTCCATGCCCTGATGCGACCCTAAATAAAGTATGCCATAGCTTTTTTCCTCAAAATAAGGGATCAGTATGGTGTTCACCATGGCGTGCCCTGCGGTGCCCCCGCCTGTAAATGCGATCTTCATTGTATGCCTCCCATAATTCCTGCGGCCTGTAAAAACGCCGTCGCCTGCTCATACGAAATCACAGCCTTGTCCGATTGATACGGATAGCCGCGCACCTGACTCAAACTCCCACCGTCCGCTGCGCGCAATTCCTTCCTGCCCACAAAAAACAAGTCGTTCGTCATCCGAAACACATCGCTCAGCTCTGTATCGGCAACCATTTGCTCGTGCAGCCTTTCCCCGGGGCGAATGCCAATCACCTTCACGTTATGGTCATCCAGCCCGCTTCTGCGCAGCAGGTATTGCGCAATGTCCTTGATTGCCAGCGACTGCATCACCGGCAGAAAAATCTCGCCGCCCGTGCCACGCTCCGCAATTTCACAAAGTAGCTTGGTCGCCTTTTCAATCGTAATGAAAAACCGCGTCATGTGTTCATCCGTCAGCGTTACCGCACCTGCATTCGCAATCTGGCTTTGAAAAAGCGGTAAAACGCTTCCGGCGCTGCCTAGCAGATTTCCACTGCGGAACGCCATAAATCGTGTGCTCCGCGATTGTTGATCCGCCGCCAAAACCAGTTTTTCTCCCAGTCGCTTGGTGCAGCCGTATGCGCCGCTCGCATCCACTGCCTTGTCCGTGGAAATGTAAATCATTTTCTCCGCCTGCGCCGCAATGGCACAGTCAATCACATTTTGCGTTCCGATGATATTGGTTTTAATCGCCTCCACCGGCATCGCTTCGCAAATGGGCACGTGCTTGAGCGCAGCCAGGTGAAAAATCACATCGCAGTCCTGACAAGCCTTTTGCAATGCCACACGATCCCGAACATCCCCAATCACCGGCACCAGCTTGGGCGTATCAAAGTTCCGTATCAACTTCACCATCTGAGCCTCGTTGCGTGCATAAACTTTAATCTTGCCCACGTTCCGGTTCAAAAGTTCCCGAATCATCCCATACCCCAAAGAGCCTGTTCCGCCAGTCACTAATACTTTTTTATTTTTCATGCGGTTCACCTCACACTTTCTTTTTGGTATCCTAACTCTACACACACCGTGTTACAGCCGTTTGACAATTCGCAACAACACAAAAAGTTTACAAAAAAAGATCGGCTTGGAAAGCCGACCCTGTTCTTTCTGTCATTTATGCCTCAATATCTTGAAACAATACCCGAAAAATAATTTTACCCGCATCCATGCTGCATTCTATCGTGCACCCGATTTGTTCGGCACTGTGTTTCACCAGCGCAAGTCCCAGCCCCGTTCCGGATAAATCCTTGTTGCGGGACTCTTCCCCCACATAAAACGGCTCCCAAATCTGCGGAAGATTCAGCTTTGCTTCTGTCTCGTTGACAATTTCAAACAGATAGCCATTCTGCGCAGCAGCCAGCAACACTTTAATCTCCTTTCCCGAAGAATATTTAAGGGCATTGGACAGCAGATTGCTTAAAATCAAAGCCACCAGCTCCTGATTGCTGCGAATCGTCGCCGAGTCGCAAATTTCGGATTGAATGTCTATGTCGTCACGCTCCGCCAAGATGGATTGTTCCTCCAAAAGTTGCCTCAGCTCCGTGTCCAGTGATACCTGATGCACGTCCAGCTCCCGCCGCTTCATACGCGATAAATACAGCAGGCTTTCCACCATTGCCCCCATCCGGTCGTTTTGTCGAATGATTGTGTCTAAAAACGTGCCGTCATCCATACCATCCTTGATGCCTGAGGCATACGCCTTCACAAGTGCAATCGGCGTTTTCAGATCATGCGCCACACCATCCAGCAGCTCCTCCATCTGTATGTTTTTATCCAGCAATTCATTTTGATAGTTTTGTATTTCAACACACATCTGGTTCATGCTGGCGGCGACCGTTCCCAGCTCGTCACGCGAATCCACTACCACCGGATGAAATTTTCGCATGGCAATGTCATCCGCCTGTCGTTTCATCAAATCCAGCGGCCTTGTGATGCGCTTAAACAGCGCCGCCATCAGCACAATCGTCACCAGCATCGATAAAGCCATAATGCCTGTAGTCACCGTGTTAATGATGCTGATTGCGTCTGCGGCATGTGGAATAATGGTCGCCACCACATATAATTCTGTACCGATTTCCATATATTCCACCAACAGACTGTAATTCAGCTTGCCCTGATTGTATATGGAAATCTTGCGTCCGCTTTCCTCCAGTTTCTCATAATCACCCTCCCAAAGCCAAAACTTTTGAAAGCCGATCCCCTTGGCGCTCAAGGAGTCTCTCAGTTGCTCGTTCAACTGATCGAGATTCTCACGGTTGCTTAGCGAGACAATGGTAACATCTTCGGATTCTTCCAGTGCCGCAATGGCCTGCTCCCCCTCCCCGTTCCGCACTGATTGCTCCAAACGGTCGCAAACGCCATCCAGTTCCTTCTTTTTTTCATATAAATAATACCGTGAAGTCAGATTGGAATTGAGCAGAAGCGAAGCGGCCATCGTGCAAAGCAGGATGACCGTTATCCCGAAAATAAATTTTCTCGATAGCTTATTCATGCACGCCCTCCAGCACATATCCCAACCCGACGTGTGTTCTGATAAATCCCTCGCCAATCTTCCCTCTCAAGCGCCGGACGTGCGTGTCCACCGTGCGCATCTCTCCGGTGTATTCCGGCCCCCAAACACGATCCAAAAGCTGTTCGCGCGAAAGCGTCACGCCTTTGTTAATCATAAAGTATCGCAAAAGTTCAAATTCCGTTTTCGTCAGCGCAATCGCCTCCCCTGCCTTTTGCACTTCATAGCTTTCCTGATTCAGCGTCAAATGTCCGCACCGCAAAAGTTCTTCCTGCCTGCATAGTTTTTTGATGCGCAGCAACAGCACTTTAATGTCAAATGGCTTTCTAAGATAGTCGTCTGCACCGCTCGCCAGCCCTACAAATTCGTTATCATTCTCACTTTTTGCCGTCAGCATCAGTATTTTCACCGGAATCTGCATCATACGCACTTGCTTGCATACGTCGATTCCGTTTTTCTCCGGCATCATCCAGTCCAAAAGCAGCAGGTCAACTGCATGCTCCGTCAAATAGTCCACAGCTTCTTCACCATTTGCCACCGCATGCACCTCATATTCTTCTTTTTCAAGATACAAGGACAAAATTTTTCGCATATCTAGATCATCTTCCGCAATCAGTATTTTCATTCGTTTCCCTCCCTGGCATATTCCGCGTCACTCATAAAAGCAACTCTGCTCATTGATATTATCACATTCGTGTTACAACCGTGTTACAATTCCCTCAAAACTCCTTCACCCATCCTCGAGATACGCCAGTGCTCATTCTATTCATTTTGCTGCCGGAAATCAAGAAAAAAATTGCAAATGACTGTGCACCGCTTTCCCGGCACAAATCATCACCCTGCAGTACCTTCTTACGCTGCGGGTGATCGACCGGATGCCCCACCGTCCTCCCATAGCAAGGGTTCGCTCCCACCGCTTTTGTTGATTTCAGCGATTGCATTTAAAAAACCCAGCGCATTCCCCACAATAAAACATGAGTGCGAAAAATTTTCGCACTCATGTTTTCTCACTCTCTCCTAACGGAGGCACTCCTCACGATATGTTGTTGGTTTCATGTGATAGTATCGCTTAAACAATTTGTAAAAATACTTCATGTCCGTAAAGCCGGCTTCAAGCGCGATCTCGGAAATCTTTAGGGTAGGGTCAGCCAAAAGCTCACAAACCTTGTTCATGCGCATTTGTATCAGGTGCTCAGTAAACGTATGCCCCAATTCCTCGCGGAAAATTCTGCAAAAATATGCCGAGCTCAAATGTACATAGTCCGCAACGCTTGACATCGTAATATGCGCATAATAATTCTGCTCCATATAATCCAATGCCTTCCGAATGATTTTTCTGGTAACGTCTGACGGCGGCTCTTCCTGCTCGGACAGTTCTTCTCCGGTTGCATTGATACAATTTTTTACAGACTCAAGCAAAGCAAATTCTTCAATGGGCTTGATCAGATAGTCAATCACGCCTAACCGCAGCGCCTCTCTCGCAAATTCAAAGTCCTCATAGCCGCTAATAATAATAATGCGAGATTTTGTTTTCAAGCGCTTTAGTTCTTTGATCAAATCCAGGCCGCTAATCAGCGGCATGCGGATGTCTGTGATAATAATGTCCGGAAGTTCTTTTTGGTATAGTTCCAGTGCTTGCTGTCCGTTTTCCGCCTCGAACACCGTGCGAAATCCAATTCCCTTCCAGTCAAACCCCGTCACAAGACGCTGGCGAACCCAAAATTCATCTTCCACAATCAATAGCTTCAACATGTTTGCACCCTATTTGTTTCTGTTCTTTCCATTGCTCTGCGCATCCGATCTCCAAAGCATTCCTCTGCTGCTCGACCTCGCCGCTCTTCCTCTTTGCATGCAGCTAACCGTGGCAGCGCTTACCCAATTCTCTTCTCCTGCCCTGCCACATGGCCCCCTGCTTGGCACACATCCGGAAAACTACTATCGCACACATACCCGATGCAGCGTTTGAAAGCCAACCTCTGCCAGTAGCTTGATCGAGTGATCGGATCCATCCGATGCTACCCACCGTTGCCGCGCGCGCCTCAACGTTACACCGGAATTTTTTCACCGCGCAAGGTGAATTTTCCCGATCACATGCTTTGGTTACACGATCCTCCGCTGAAGGCGCGCTCATTGCCCCGTCCATCTCTTACTATTTCAACTAAGCGTTCATGTGCTTTCGTTTCGGACGCAACTCCCTCATTCGTTTCCATAATATGTTTCATACGCTTCCATGGCAAGTTCAGGGCTGTTGCCAATTTCATATACGCAATTCAGTCCGTCTGCCTTGAAGTAGTAAAACAAGTCATTCTGGCATCTACCTTTAAAATATAGCTCGCAACCAGATTGTTCTATTTTTTCTATAAAGGAAATCATCTTTTCATCATCATTTTTGATGGATTCTTTAATATGGTGCACCCCTTCTCCGTAATTGTTGATAAATTCCTCATACGAAGAAGCGCCATATTCCGCTTGCAATAGTTCGAACTGCAATCCTCCAATCAGCGCATGAATCACATAAAACTGAAATTTTTCATCATCGATACATGCTCCGTTCAAATACATGTTGTCCGTATTTTCGTCATTGAATCGATAGACACGAAAAGGACCATAGCCCAGCTGTTCATGCCAGGTCTTGATTGCCGATTTGTAATCGTTCACGACTACGCCGATTTGAGTTATTTCACGGTTTTTGTTAAATTCAATTAAGTCAGAGACATCTCCCTCCGGGAAAATACGCACTTTCTGCGCATAGTTAAATTCACCTTCCTTCCCAACCTCGTAAACCATTTTCAGCTCGTCATTCTCCAAAAAGCAAAACCCTTCCTCTTTGCTTCCGCCTCGCATGATGGGCTCAAGAGTGCCCTTCACATGTTCCAAAAAGCTATCGACATCGTCACATAGTTCTTTGATGTGATGCACACCGCCGCCATATTTCGTGAAATAATCGCTAAAAATGGTTTCCCCACGAATTGGTTGGATCAGCTCAATCTGTATGTTCCCAAGCGTTGCCGTTGCCAGCGCAAGCTCAAATTCCGCATGTTCCGGGTCTTGTGTGTACAGATTTTCAATCATCGTATGATCCAGGCGGTATACCTGAAAGGGGCCAACACTTAAATGTTTATACCATGCTGCCATTGATACGTCAATATCTTCAACGATAATGCCAATTTGAACCAATCTACGGTTCGAATTAATGCTTTTTATCTCTTTTGTTTCCATGCCTGTTTCCTCCATATTACGTGTCATTGCCGCCCCCTTAACGCAGCCGTGCCAAACAGCGCACCAGCAAGGGAGCAGAAAAAGTCTTATCCTGATCAATCATAACTGCGAACCACTCAAAACAAGCAAGACTGATCTAGCAGCCCTTCATTGCAATGACGGCTGATGGATTTGCTCATTTTGAATTTTAGTGTTTGAATCTGTCATTCGGTTTATCACCCAAACCGAATGCTTTGTGATGTACTCTAACGATTACAGAGCTTCTAAAGGAATTGCCTTGGGATCTTCACTCGCACGAGGGTGCCTTCGTTTTTGATGCTTGCTATTTCAAGACCGGAGCTCGCACCATATTTCATTTTAAGCAACTGGTCAATGTTATTGAGCGCGCCAGTAAATCTCGTTTCTTCAGACACCTCATGAACGGCAATGTTCAATGCCAGCACCGTCTGCTCATCCATGCCTACGCCGTTGTCCCGGATACAGATGTACAAGAAATCCTCCCGGGTGTACGCTTCAACATGTACGATGCCGCGATGTGCGCTTGGCTCGATTCCATGAAAAATCGCATTCTCCACAATCGGCTGAATCAGCAGTGCAGGCACAATACATCCAAGCAACTCTGTCGGAATGCTGCAATTATACGAGATTTTCCCATTGAAGCGAATATTCTGAATCGCAACATAGTCATTCGCGAGTTCCACTGCCGTACTCAGTGTGCTCTCCTGCATTCCTTTTCCAAGACGGTTCTTATAAAATCTCGACAACATCATAATCATCTGAGAAAGCTCGTCTACATTGTGGATCGACGCAATCGCATACATGGAGTTTAGCGTGTTATACAAAAAATGCGGATTGATTTGCGATTGCAAAAATTTAATTTGCAGTTCTTGATTTACAATGCGCTCATCGGTCAAATTATCCAACAGGTTTTTGATCTCACGCGTCATGGTATTAAATCCATTGTACACTTCCATAAATTCGTCCGAGCGCACTTCCGTAATTTTTTGTTTGAAATCACCTTTTTCAACATGCTTCATTGCAAGAACGATGCAACGGATCGGCTTATAGAAGAACCCGGTAAACATCCATGTTCCAACCAGCGCGCACAGCAACACCAACAAAACATAAAATGTGATCCTAGGCACATCAAACATCGCTTTTTCCAAGACATTCATCGGCAAAAGTCTCACATACTTCCATCCTGTATAGGGCGACTTGCTGTATACTGCCAGAAAATTCATCCCGTCTAAATCATAATCAAAACTGCCAGTTCGCTCCGTGCTGGAATTAAGACGCTGGTTTAACAGTACAAATTCCGGCGGCAGCGTTCCAACCAACGCTTCATCGTGATAGGTGATCAAAACGTCTTCCTTGCTTAGCACCAGTGCCTGCGAACCCTCTCCCGTGATCTTTTCGTTAAAGTGATCCCTGAAGTAATATCCGTCTATCACAAACGCAAGCAGCCCCGAAGGTCTCGTTACAGTCGCTTCAATCGGTTCGAATCGCAGCACGCTGCCCTGCTGCACATTACTTAGTCCCCGAAAGGAATCATTACTTCTCCATGCCTTTTGGTGCAAACTGCGTGTACTCGTATCCATTGCCCGAAACAACTCCGAAGCATTCATGTTTTGGTTTTGCGGATTTGTACTGATTTCAATGCTTGTATCGTTGATGCACAGGCGAATTTCATGCAGACCATAATATTCAAATTGCGCCAAGTATGTCGGTGGCTGGCTGATCAAGACACGTCGCAGCCGTTCAATCAGCTCCGGAGATATTTCTTTGCCTCGTCGTATCTCATCTTGCAAATCTTTCATCGCATTCACGAAATCTTGTTGATACATGATGTTAAATCCAACTTGCTCAAAGAAAATCAAATTGGACTCAATCGTTTCCATCGCTCGATTAATGTCATTGATCATCAGAGAGGAAAACTGCTCTTGAAAAGTCGTCTTGACTTCCGAATAAAACACGGCGAAATAAACCATCAGCAGCACCAACAGTATCACTGTAATAATTGCAAACAATTTACCGCGTATATTTTTTAGAAAGAAGAAACCTCTCATTGCTACTTTCACTTAGACATTTCCCACCATGCGCACCCCAATTTGATTCATAAGCAGGATCACAGATTCCTCAAATCGATTTGCGAGGGATGGACGCCCTTGCCCGATCCCTCGCACATGAATGTATTACATTGCAGGTGTCGGATTGACAACAAAACTGTCAGCATTTTCTGCTGTTACAATGTCCACACCGGTATTCACAAATGGCGGAAGCGGGCTGGTTCCTTTGGACTCCCAGTCACTAAACGGGTCAACCAAATCGTGCGTATACGCATATGCCTCCATCATCGCCCAATAGCCCATGTTAAATGTATTTTGCGCCACTGTTCCATAGATTTCTCCGCTCTTAATTTGATCCAAAATGTCTTGAGTGGAGTCAACTGTCATAATTTTTATATCATTTCTGCCGAGATCTGTGATTGCCTGCGCTGCACCCGCCGCACCAATCCCGTCCGCCGCAAAAATCACACTGATTTCCGGCGAGGACTGAATCATCGCAGTTACAGCAGCCGTTGCTTTTGTAACATCGCCTTTGTTGTCCACAACGTTTGCAATCGTCATATCCGGATAATTCTGAGCTTCCGTTTGGAATCCGTCCATGCGCTGACGAATGTTTAATTGGTCGGGACGTCCCGTGATCCCCACTACGCCTTTTCCGCCTTCCAGTAATTCTTCCGCAAAGTACTTGCAGAGGAAGCTTCCAAGATAAGCATTATCCGTCGAGCAGAAACTCAAGCGGTTTGAGTTTGGTGAATCCGAATCGTATGTGATTACCGGCACCCCGCCGGCAACGGCATTGTTGATGGGCTCCACGAACGGCTCTGGCGTGATGCAAGTAAGCAAAATTGCTTTGGGCTGCATTGCAACCGTTTGTTCAAACGCAGCAACTGCTTTGTTCACATCATATTCCGGGTCTCCCCCAAATTTCACAGTCACGCCCAGCTGCTTTGCAGCGGTCTTTGCGCCTTCGTAGCATCCCACCCAGAAAGGATGTCCCGAAAGGAACGCCACCATATAGTATACCTCTTCCTCACTCCCAACATAGGCATTGCCTGCCGGTTGTGCCTGTGTGGGCTCCGCCGCTTGTTCTTGCGCAGGTTGCTCTGCCTGTGCCGGCTGCGCGCTGCTTTGCGCAGCAACATCGTTAATTGTACTACATCCAACCAGAGAAGTACATAACAAAGCTGCTACCACAAAACAAGCTAATCTTTTCTTCTTCATTGATTCTTCCTCCATATATTATTTAGGGATATTTCCCAAATTCAAACTAAGCTTTTACCAGTGCTTTTTGGCGTCTGGAGTTTCTATAATAATCCAACCATACCGCAGTGATCAGAATAACTCCGCTGATAAACTCTTGCCAGTATACCGAGATGTTCAAGAGCACCAATGCGTTATTGATCAGCGCAAGCATGGTCACGCCCAGCACGGCACCCAGTACCGAGCCTTCGCCGCCCTCCATGCTAACGCCGCCAATCACGCACCCGGCGATCATGCTCATCTCAATGCCTTGTCCAACGATTGCCGACGCGTAGCTAAAACGCGCCAGAAACAGAATCCCGGCAAGGCCGCAGAGCGCCGCAGAAACCACATACACAGATATTTTAATTTTGGAAACAGGGATTCCTGAATACGCAGCCGTCTTTTCGTTGCTGCCTGTATAGAATACTTTGCGCAATACCGGTGACCGGCGGAACATGATATCGGCAAATATAATGAACGCAATGCTGATGATAACCAGTACCGGAATGCCCCCTACTTCACCCGATCCCAAGATTTTAAATCCTGCAGGCAGTTTGTTCGTCAGCGAGATCGAATATCCTTGTGTAACAATAAAACACAGTCCACGCGCAATGCTCATTGCCGCAAGCGTTACAATGAACGGCGGCATTTTTTGTTTCGCAATCAGAAATCCATTGAAAAACCCCATTAACACAGCAACGCCAAATCCACAGACAACACATACAATAAATGGTGACCCACCCGTATACATGACTGCGGTAATCGCGCACGCCACGCCCATCGTGGCACCCACCGAAAGATCGATTCCGCCGGAAATAATCACCAGCGCCATTGCTGTTACGACAATAAAATCAAGTGCCAAGCTGATTGCTACTGCGCGTATGTTGGTTGCCGTAGCGAACACCGGGCTGAGAAAGCTCATAATCACACAGATCGCTGCGATAATAATAATCAAATTCAGTTCACGAAAATTCTTTAATTTACTAAATGCGCCAGTCTTTTTTTGTGCCGCGCTTTTTTCCATAGTTGTCATCTTCTTGCTCCTTATACATTTTATTCTCTTTCACAAATGAATGCTATCTTGCGTTTTAAATCGCCGTCGCCAGCGTCATGATGCGTTCCTCTGTCAGTTCGTCACTGCTAAGCTGTCCGGTTACTTTTCCTTCATGCATTACGATCACACGATCACAAAGCCCAATAATTTCCGGCAACTCAGACGAAATCACTACAACTGCAACACCATCGTTTGCAAGCTGACGCAGCATACCATGAATCTCACTCTTGGCGCCAACATCAATGCCTCTGGTCGGCTCATCCAGGAAAAGGATCCGCGGGTTTGTGTTCAACCATTTTGCAATCATCACCTTTTGTTGATTGCCACCGGACAGGCTCCCTACTTTTTGTGTGGTGCTCGAAACCTTTATATTCAGCTTTCTTCGGAACGATTCTGCAATCTCACGCTCTTTTGCATCCACCAGCATTCCATTTTTTACATACGATTTCAAAGCGGTCACACTGATGTTTTTTGCAATATCCATTTTCAAAAACACCCCTTGCATTTTTCGGTCTTCAGTCAGATACGCCATTCCGGCTGCAACGGCTTGCGCATAGTTTTTTATTTTCACCTGTTTGCCATCCAGCAAAATTTCACCTGCATCCAACCCAAACAGTCCGCATGTTCCGCATGCCACTTCGGTTCTTCCTGCGCCAACCAAACCTGCAAATCCCAGAATTTCACCCTTGCGAACCTCATAGCTTACATTTTCAAACAGTCCATCAATGCGCAGCCCGCTGCACTGCATAATTACTTCACCGCTTTTTTGAGCTTTGCTTGGGTATAGGTTTTCAATCGTCCTGCCGACCATTTTGTTTACAATGATGTTGGGCGTTACGTCAGAAACTTGGAGCGTATCCACATAGTTTCCGTCTCGCATGATGGTAATCCGGTCACACAATGTGAAAATCTCTTCCATCCTGTGGCTTATGTAGATCACACCAATGTTTTCTGTTTTAAGCTCCCGGATCATCTCGAATAATTTCTCCGTTTCCTTTTCCGTTAGCGAAGAAGTTGGCTCGTCGAAAATAATCACTTTACAGTCAAGCACCCACGATTTGATGATTTCCACAATTTGCTGGTCTGCAATTTTTAAGTCACGCATTTTGGCAGCAGGGTCAATCGCAGATTCAAATCGGTTGAGAAATTGTTGCGTCTCCTGTTGCAATCGCTTAAAGTTGATCAATCCCACTTTGTTTTTGAATTTTTCAATTCTTCCCATAAAAATGTTCTCTGCTACGGTCAGATTTGCACAGACAGACAGCTCTTGATGGACAAAGCCAATTCCCGCATCTTGCGCTTCCTTTGTTGTAGCAAACCGGACCTCCTGCTGTTCCAACAAGATACATCCGCTGTCAGGTGCAAGCACTCCTGAAATGATGTTCATCAATGTTGATTTACCCGCCCCGTTTTCGCCAACCAACGCTAATACCTCTCCGCGATGCAAATCAAAATGCATATCGCTCAACGCTTTCGTTCCCGGGAATTTTTTGTTGATCCCTTCAGCTTTTAATACCAGTTCTCCCATAATCGTCCTCCCTACTAACCGATTCAACGCGACAAAGTTTTTGAATTGTTGTATCAAAAACAACAATTCACAATGATTTTCAAATATTTTTTTGTTGTTGGAACCATTTTGTCGGATTATTCTTCTATTTCATCATAGCAAACTGGCAAAAATAATCTATTGGACTATTTTTTTATTTTGTCGTACTTTTTTTACTACTTTGTCAAAATTGCGCAAATCTATTTGTTTGCACCACATCGCCAACCGTCCAGCGATCATTCCCCGTTAATCACAAAAAGCAGGCATGAATAATAGAAGAAAGCTAGTAATAAAGTGATGCGCAGCAAGGTCAGCGAAGGCTATGCCTAATTCGCGCGATACGTATCCGACAACACATCGTATCAATAATCACAAGGCAAAACCAGACTAAAGTCAAACAAACAAAAAACGCCGCACAATCAGCGTTGTAACGGTATTTCCCTTACCTAATATGATCGGAAAAGATGCGGCGCAACGCAAACACATAAAAAAAATCGCGCACCGTTTTTGGTACGCGACTTCGTTGCGGCATCATGCCTTTGGTGATCCACCGGAGATTCGAACTCCGGACACCTTGATTAAAAGTCCATTTTTTCATATTTCAGCGCAACCACTGAACAAAAGCACCAAGGCAATTTTCCCGCTTAACAAAGCCATTTCGAGGCCAACGCCATCACTCGAAAATAGTCAAAAACATCGTAGTCAATTCGTAGTCATACAGCTTTAAATAGTCAAAATTTAGTCAGTTTTCCCTACAAAAAAAGAGCGGGAAACCTCACGAGTCTCCCGCCCCTCTCATGCTACCTGATCGGCAACTTCTTAAAGTCCTCGACGCACTTCGTCACCGCTCCATTTCCACCCAAATTGTGGTATGCCTGATACATCGCTTCCACCGATTGCAAGTTGTGGAGGTGTACAAACGCGCGCTCCGCGCAGCGGTCGCAGATTTCTACGATGCGATCATGCAGCATGGCGCGTACACCGTCCTTGATCGCGTCGTCCTCGCACCGCGCCTTTTTTGCCTGCTTCACCAACACCCCACATACAAACCCCAGCACACCCACACCAACCGCAAACAGCACATTCACAATCTGCTCTACAATGAGGTTGTTAATCAATTCCCCCATGCACTCACTCCTCCGGCTGCCGGTACGTCATCGCACGCGCGCTGTCTTTGATTCCCTTTGTAGTCGGATCAGCCAGCACACCAATAAACGACAGCACCGCCATCGCCACCGTACCCACCAAAAATGGATTGGTCACAAACTGCGTTAAAACATCTCCGATGCTCTGCCATGATGTCATGTCCGCATAACTTAAGCCATAATACGCCAGCATAGGCGATGCGATCACGCCCAGCAGTCCGATCCAAAACGTTGGGTTTTTTACTCTTACCTTCCAGTTAATATTCATCCGTCTGCCCTCCTTCACGCACTAATATACTTCTTCCAAACATAAACCGTTTTTCCATCCTTGCCGCCGATCTTCACCCGCGCCCAGTCCTCCTCCGGCACAAGACGATCCAAATAAACAAGATCGCCGCGCCGCAGCTGCCCCAGCACCTTGCCGCCCGCACTCTCACGGTAGTTGAGCACCCCCACGGCAACGCGCCAGTTGTACGGATCGCCGTCCTCGTTGGTCGGGCTGTCCGGCTCCGGCTCTAACGTATTCTTGCCGCCGTTGCGAATATACTCCTTCACCTCTGCCAGCGGGAAGAATTTCCCCGGACAATCCGTGTTCCCCACCTCGCCGTGCCCAACGATCTGCGCAACACTCTCAAAGCCATAATACCGCACCACATCCATAACCACGCGCTTGAGCGACTCCAGTTGCGCCGCGCCCATGCGCTCACGTGTAAAGTCACCGTTGCACACAATGCCCACCGATCGCACATTGATGCCCAGCTTTGCAAGTGTGTGCCCGCCTTCCATTTCAAGACCACGCCCCCAGTAGACCGTGCCATCCTTGTCCACATAGATGTTGTAGTCAATCCCCTTGTGTCCACGCCCAAGGTGCAACTGATGCACCGCAGTAACACTCATGTTCCCCTGCACATGGTGCAGTACAATCAGGTTCGTCTTTTTGCGCCGCGTCAGCGCCCGCACAAATTTCAATCCTGCATCCTTCACATAATCAAATCGTTTCATCCTTATTTCCTCCATTTCTTCATCAAAAAAGGAGCGCACACACGCTCCCAGTCCTTCGTTTCCTCTTTGCCGCATTCTACATCTCGTTCACCGCCTTTCATAATGCTTGCGCATGGCCGCGCGCATCTTTTCTTTTTCCGCTTCGGATATCGGCAGATTGCCCACCCCCGCAAGGTCGGCTTGTTCTGCCGTCTGCCTGCGCTTCATGGCCTGTGTCAGCTGCTGCAATAGTTTCGGATTCACCTTCACGGCAAGGTTGGGTTTGCCCGCCTTCGCCGCCGCACGTAACACCGGTGCAAAATCCAAGTCCGGCAGCTTCGGGATCTGCGTTGCGCCATGCCTCGCTTTGTCCAACGCCGCTTGCAGTTCAAATGCCTGCCTGCGCCAGCTTTCTTGCAGCTTTGCTTGTTTTGCCTCGTAATCCTCGCGCAATTTTTGAGCCGCCGCCATTTGCTTTGCAACGCTACTCTTGCCTCCACTGCGTCTGCCGGAAGAACGGCCGGAGGAGCCGGATATTCTTGCCGTCGCTGCCTCCTCTTTTGCCGCGTATCCTTGTTTCCCCTTCCGCACTGCCAGCCATTGTTTCATGGATTCCTTTGCATTCTGCGGAACGGAATCATTCGCGTCCACCCATGCGTCAATCTGCTTGTTACGCTCCGCTTTTGTGCCCACACTCTCCCAGCCAAACAGATATCCTTCCACATACACATCTTCGCTCACGCCCAAATCACCGGCCGCCGTCATTTTCTCCTTGGCAGTATCCGAAAGCAAAAACTCCTTCGCAACACTGTTTAATTGCGTGCCTTCCAGTCCAAGACCGCGCATCCAGTCCAGCTTATTGTCGCCGTATGCTCCCGCACGCGCATCGATATACGCCCAGTCCTGCTCGCTCATGCCCGCCGCCGCAATCTTTTCTCGTGTCTGCGGTTTGTAGCTGGGTACTTGCACATCTTTTGCCGCCGCAATCACGTTGTCGCTTTTTGGATTCACCGTCCCCTCAACGGTTGCCGGGACTCCACTGCCGCTTTTCGCTCTTCCGTCCAAGTTTTCACCATCCTCTTTTTTCGCGGCAATTTTGTCTTGTAAGTCCTCCCACTTCACCTCACCGCTCGCCACCTGTTTTCCAACGCCAAATGTTTCATAAAGCTTGACACGCTGATATTGTTTGAAGTCATATTGATCGATCACGTCCTTAATTTTCAGGCTCTTTGAGTTTGTAACACTTTTCCCGTCCGCATCCTGATCCGCTTCAATGCCATCCACCTTCCAAAAAATTTCGGTAAAGTCGCTTTCTTCCACATTGCACGCCGTCATAACCGCCAGGGATTTCGCTCTCATTTCATCTCCAAACACCAGATGATACGTGAGTTCAAACTGCTGCTCCCCCGCAAGTCCTTCCAAAGCCTGCCGTTGCCTGCTTTTTTTATCCGCGCCGTCCTCAATGGCGGCAAATTCACGCACCACACGCTCTGCTTCTCTCGGCTTCATTCCCGTGTTCACAAGCCCCTCGTGCGCCATGGTCTGCCGCGCGCTCAAGCCTTTAAATCCGTCCTTGATATACGCCTGTCCACCCTGCGTTGCAAATCTTCCAAACAGTCCAGCCTGCAAATAATCCAACGGTTCTTGATCCACCGCAAACTTTAGCTTTTTCTCGCCTTTTTTCGTGTGTGCATACGCGCCGCCGTTTGCCACGGTAGAAATCCCCTCCACCGCTTTTTTTGCCGCGCCTCCTCCCGTCGGCGGGATGGTATACCAAACAGGCTTCATCAGTTCACGCGCCACCAGTTCCCTCTTGTATTCGTCGGATACATCTTCATCAAAAAGATCAGCAAACCCCGTCACCGTGTCCGTAAGATTTCCAGCAAACGGAATCGCCGCACTCACGGGTACCCTGCCGCCGCCAATCACACCACCCACAAAAGGAAGCTGCTCCGCCACATTTTGTACCACGCCCAGCACCGCTTCACTCTTTTTCTTGTTCGGATCGCTGAAGTCTTGGATCGTGTCACGCACAAAACCAATCGGGTCAAGCGCCGGACGCCGCCCCGTCAGCTTTTCATACAGTTCGTTGAATCCAAATGCACCCAGCATATACAAAAGCAATCCCCACGCCATACGTGCCACGCCACGTTCCTTCGCCATGCGCGGCAAATCATGGAAGAAGTTGCTTAACTGGTTGTTCACTTCCAGTTGAAACATGGTAAACAGCTTTTTAATAGGGTTGCGTTGATGAAAGAGCGTGGGCATCGCGCCATAGCTACGATCTGCCATAATGCGCGCCGCCGCATCGTCCGCCGCAGCAATCGCCTCCGCGTGTGGTTTCCCTCTTTTTATTTGCTCGGCATACTTTGCCCGCACAATGCTCTCCGCCACAAACAAGTCAATCACTTCCATGGGCTTCATGCCCGCATCTTTCCCTTGGTTCAACGCGTCTTTAAATCTTGCATACATCCTGCCCCGCCGATTCGTCAAAAAGTTCGATTGCACCGCAAATCCGTCACTTTTCGCCCAGCTGCGCATCGTCTGCCCCATTCCCTGCGCCACGCGGTGCACGTCAATGCTCGCCAGCGATTGCACCAGCGGAATCACATTCGTCAAATAACTTCCGAAGTTGAAGCCGATCATGTTGGATGCCACGCGCCCCTCCAGGCGTTTCATAATGGTATACGTCTTTCGGCTGAGTTCCCGCTCCATCGGACGGTCATAAAAGGATTTCTTTCCGGCAAGCACATCCACATAATCCGCAACATTGGTAATGTAGTGCGATAAGTTGCTGTTCTGTTTTCCCGCGCCGATTTCCTCTGCCTGCGCGCGCCGCGCCTCGTCGCTCAACGTTTCATCTTGATAAAGCACCTCCAGCTTTTCTTGAATCACCGCATCCGTATGCCGTCCGCGCAATGCGTTTTCAAGTGCCCGCCATCGTTGAATGTCTCCCGTATGGAAAATCACGTCCTTGATGCCGTCCATGTAAGCGTCAAATCCGCCCAGCGCGTCAAATGTCGTTTCCTCCGTGTTGCGCTGCATGAAGTGTGCAAACCATTTTTTCCCCGGTTTAAAATCCTGCGTCAGCCCCGCTATATCCTCCGGCAAGGAATCATTCTCCAGCTTTTCCCATCCAAAAACCTGCGCAACCTTTTCCAACGCAGAATCACCCTTGGGGTCATTAAAATGCGGGAAATAGTTCTCCCGCCGATGAATCGGCTCATATCCCGTATAAATCAGCGTGTCGTTTGCCAGTGTGATTGCCTCGTCGTAAATCTTCCGAAATTCCTCCGCCGCCTGCTTGATGCGCGCCACCTTCAATTCAGGGTTGACATCAAACGCATTTCGTAGTACATTTTGGATAGAGAGGTTGTTTCCGCCGGGGTTCGAGCGGCCGCCCTGCGCTCCATTCGTGGAATGCGTGACGGTTGCCCGCCCGGTCCTGGCGGAAGCAACTTCTTTTATTGTGTACACCTCATGCACATACGCCCGCTGCACATCGGGATTGCGGATCACCACCACACCCATGATGTTGCGTTCCCCTGCAATGTCCACCGGCGCGGCGATCACATAGGA
>CAYVTZ010000015.1:39977-63226 GCA_964454685.1 uncultured Christensenellaceae bacterium | reverse complement strand
AGCGGCCGTTTTGCTTTCTACAATGAAATAGGCGGTGTCAGCTGTGGGGGTGATGGATTCGGGGAGCGTACCCGGTGCGTAGGTTTGGCGGGAAAGCACGGTGTTGCTTGCGTCCATTGCAAGCAGTGTGACGGACTGAGGCGGGAGTATGGTCTCAAATGTGACGCGGATGGTGGTGGTTTGCGCGCTGCTGCTGCCTGCATCGCTCGTGGCGACACGCTGCTCTAATGTTTGGAAGCACGTTTGCCCTTCGGATGCGGGGGTGTATGTCTGGTTTTCCGTCTCCAGGCTACTCATGCTGATTCCGCTGCCGCTGGTGGCGTAGATAGCTCCATCGGCATCCTCAAATACGGGGTTCAGGTAATATGCTGTGTTGCCTGGCGGGAGATAGACGGTTGCGTCCATCGTGGTCGTTTCCCCGTTATCATCAACGCTTACATGAAAGCTGAGATCTGAAATTTCATCTGAAACGTGGGTGCGCGTATATGATTCACCGCCCTCATCCAGCGTTTTCAATTCAAAACAATAAATGCCGTCCACTGTTCCGAAGGTATATGCCTTGTTCTGCGATTGTGGTGCGACGCTGGCGTACAGGCGACCTTGATACGCCTCGGCATTGCCGCTCAGTTGCTGCTCGCCGCCGGAGAAGCCGTCTTGGTTTTTTGTGAGATACCCTTCCAGATCAAACAAATCGAGGTATTCGTCTGTGATGAAAACGCCGACCAGACGGTCCTGTTGCTTGCCTTCGGCAAGATGGGGTTGCGCAAGCCGGCAGCCTGCAAGCGATAGCGCAAACAGCGCAATGCAAAAGACACTCAAAGTATGCTTAATTTTCATCGAAATCTTCCTCCAAATTTCCATCGAATTTCAGAATGTCGCCCACATCGCAACCAAGGTGATAACAGATTTTGTTAATGGTGTGGAAGCGGACGCCTTTTGCCTTCCCGCTACGCAGGATGGAAAGGTTTGCCTCGGTGATGCCCACCAGCGCGCAGAGTTCTTTCGCTGTGGTGGAATTTTTTTTGAGCTGCTCGTCCAAATGTACTAAAATTGCCATGCTACAAACCTCAAATAATGCTGTCGTTGTCTGCTTTCAACGCCTTGCCCTCAGTGATCAGGCGAGTGAACAGCAGACACGCCAGCACAAACGCAATGGCGAACAACGGGATTTGAACCGTGACGTGCACGGAAAAAAGGAGAGGCGCTACTGCAATTTGCAATACATTGAACAGGATATTGACGCACACGATTGCGACGATGGAGCCGACGCACAGGCGCATCAACCGTTTTGCGCAAAAGAGGGTGGCATCGGAATATCGATCATCGGTAAAATGACGCAGCAGAGACTGACCGACGCAGACGACAGCGATATTCAGCGCGTATGGAAGGGCGCTTACAAGGAAGGTAAGCACAATGAAAAAGCTGTTGACATCAAACAAGTGTGCATTGGCGGAGTTGCTGATTTGCATTTCTTGAATCGCGCGCACTGCATCGCGTAAGCAGACGCCAAAGATAGCGGCAATGAAGATCATGTTTACCAAAAAGAGCAATACAGAAAGATCGCGCATGGTCTTGCTACTTTCCCTGCCGCAAACAAAGCGCATCGCGCGCAGTACGAGATAACCGATCAATGTGGCGTAAACAGCGCCGCAAAGCACTGCCCTGGAGACTTCACTGCCTGCCGCGAATCCGCCTGACAGTGGGATTGCGCCCGGATTGATCATAAGATAAAGCACATAAAACAATAAAGCGCTGAGTGCGGGGAGTAAAACGTCCTCCCAACGCAACTTGCGTTTTTTTGGAACAAAGAGGAATGCGCAAGGCAGTAAGCAAAGCATAATATAAAGTGCAAGTGCACAGCCGTTGCCTGCGGCGGAGGACAGTGAAAGTGTGCGCAGCCCGTCGCCGATTTGCGCAAAGGGAAAGGACGCCATGGCGGGCTGGGGATTGACGGCGATCAGCACACACAGCAATGCTTCTATCGCGAGGATGCAGGGTTGGATGTATTTTTTCATGTTTCCCTCCTAGGCCGGTGATAAACGCCCGTCTGCGGTGTTAGCGTTACTCCCGCGCACCTCGGCGAATTGGATATTCAGCCTCATCGCGCGGGCGTTTTGCCCAAAAGTGCAGTGTGATTAACCGAAAGCGACTGTGATGTCGCGCAGTGCGGTTTCGAGGTAGCAGAACCGAGAGTCGTCCTGCTAAGGCAAATAAATTATCGTAAAACAATAATTACAGGGATATCTTAACCTGAAAAGTGGTGTTTGTCAATCATGAATTTATGCCTTAGAAAGGAATGAGAAAATTTTATTATTTTTTTATTGACAATAGTGTGTGATACACATTATAATGACAATAGAAATATCGGGTGTGGAACAAACAGGAAAGGAGCGAACAATGAACTGTGATGAAATCGTATCGAACTTGATGCTGGAACTGCGGCGTGGCACGCTGATTTTATTGGTGCTGAGCCAGATGAAGCAACCGATGTATGGATACAGTCTGGTGAAGCGATTGGAGGAGTGCGGCGTACCCATTGAGGCGAACACACTATATCCGCTGATGCGGCGGTTGGAATCGCAGGGGTTATTAAAAAGCGAATGGGAAACGAGCGGTGCAAAGCCGCGAAAATATTATGTGATTACAGATTTGGGGGAGGAAGCGTTTGGAAAGATGCGGATACACTGGCAGACGTTTTCTCAAAGGGTGAACCGGTTATTGGAGGGTCAAACAAATGAAGCCGAATGAAATGATGGAACGCTATGTGTATGCAGTAACAAAGCGCTTGCCGCAAAAGATACGCGCGGATGTGGCACAGGAGCTGAAAACGTTGATTGACGACATGCTGGAGGCGCGTTGCGCAGAGATGCCGCCAACCGAGCAGGATGTTCGCATGGTGTTGACGGAGCTGGGTGCGCCTGCGCAGCTTGCGCAGAAGTATGATCCCGATCAAGGCAAAAGCCTGATCAGCGGAGAATACTTTGTGCAGTATAAGCTGGTGCTGAAAGTGGTATTGATCTGCGTGGTGTTTGGCACGGTGGTGGCGGGAATTGTAACCGGCATTGCGCAGACGGACACGATTTGGTACATGTCGCTGGCAAGCGGTGTTGCCAATGTACTGATGGGTGTGATTTATGCCTTCGCGTTTGTGACCTTTTTCTTCGCGATTTTTTCACACAATCGCATTCCGCTGAACACAGGCGTGGATGCGCTGGACAACCTACCGGAGATCCCCAAGACGGAAATTCCGCGCAGCGAGCCGATTTTCGGGATTGTTATGACAATGGTGTTCGTAACGCTGTTTTTGGGATTTCCCGGTGTGATCGGCTTTGCGTTTGGCGAGGGGAATTCCATCATTACACTGTTTAACGAAACGATGATGCGGCAGGCGTGGATTTGGATTGTGGCGATCGCGGCGCTGGGGATTTTGCGGGAAAGCGTGAGATTGATTGAAGGGCATTATTCACGGCGCGTGATGGTGGTGACCATTGTGACGGAGATCGTGACCATTCCGCTTGCCATCATCTGGCTGTTGGGAACGCAGTTTCTTAATCCGGCGTTTCTGCAAGCCGTGGCGGGGCTGCTTCAGCCTACGGATACGCTGGTTTTGAACATCGTAGGGAATGCACAGTTGATTTTGCTGGGGATCATCGTCTTTGCGACCGTGCTGGACATTGCGACCACGGTGTATAAGACGTTGAAGGCGAAGGAAGCTTGACAGGCTGACGATAAACACCCATCTGCGGTGTTTGTTGCAATGCTGCGCATGACGATTTGAGCAGGGGATGAAGCGAACTGCTGGAGCAAATTGATTTATGGCAGCTAAGTCAAGTTGCCCAAAATATCAAAGCACACAAGGGATTGCGGTTGCAGTCCCTTTTTGCTTGGTTGACATGATGCGGCGGCTTGTTTTATACTGAATGAGTTAAAATAAGGTGCAGTGAACAATTAAAAAAACAGCTTCGCAGTTTGTCTTATCGGTGTTGCCGTACAGGTAATGGAGATGTTTGCAGACTTTCATAGCTTTATGTTTTTTTAAGATGAAAGGAAAACAATCATGACGAAAAAATTAATCATTTGGATTTTGGTATGTGCTTGCGCGGCGCTGCTATTTGCGTGCAAGCCTGCGCAGGTGCAACAAACACAGGAGGCGCAGAATGCAGGGCAGATTACGGTGACGGACGCGCGGGGCAAAGAGATCACCTTTGACGGTCCGGTGGATAATGTGGTATGCCTCATCAACTCGGCGCTCAACGACCTATATATGCTGGGCGCGGCGGATGTGGTGACGGGCATTGATTTATGGACATACAACAACACGCAGACGTATGAGGTGCTTTCGCAAATAGACGAGCGCATCGCAAACAAGGAGTTGCCGGCGGTGGATGGCAATGTGGAGGCGATTGTGGCGCTCAAGCCGGACGTGGTGCTGATTTGGGCGTTGGCGGAAGATCAGATTAAAGCGCTGGAAGAGCAGGGCATCAAGGTGGTAGGCATTCAAGTGAATACCTTTGATGATGTATATACCAAGCTGCACACGGTGGCAAAGCTGGTAGGTAAGGAGCAACGTGCGCAGGAAATTGAGACATATGCAAAGGGGCAGCTCAAGAGCATTGCGGACAAGACAGCGGAGCTGAAAGAAAAGAAAACCGGCATTTTTGTATGGGGGCCGAGCCTGCTGGATTTGGCGGGGAACCCCAGCACAGGACAGGACTTGCTGGCGTTAAGCGGCATTGACAATGCTGCCCGGGACGTGGCGCAGGAGCATTTTGTGGCGAACATGGAGCAGGTTTTACAATGGAATCCGCAGTCTATCATCATGTGGAACAACAATGATGCAGACCCGCAGGACTACTTGGGTGCACAGGAGTGGCAGACGGTGCGCGCGGTGCAGGACGGCAATGTCTTTGAAGTGACGGATGATATGACATTTTTTTGCGACCTTTGGACGGTGAAATATTTCTTTGCGGTGGAGGCGATTGCAAAGAGTGTCTATCCGGAACTATTTAACGATCTTGATCTGGCGCAGGTGCGCACGGATATGATGATGGCTCTGTACGGGAAAGATGTAACGGTACAATGAATCAGTCGCGCAAAAAATGGCTGGAAATACTGGTCTATTGTCTGCCGGTTCCGGTGTTTTTTCTAGCGTTGTCGCTGGGTGCGGTTTCGCTGGGATTTCAGGAAACGGTGGACATCTTTGCGTATCGCGTGACGGGAGGATCGGTGTTTGAAACACTGATTGCGCCGGAGTCGGTGGCGGTGCTGATGGATGTGCGATTGCCCCGCGTTTTAACCGCAATGCTGGTGGGCGGCGGTTTGGCGGTGGCAGGCGCGGCGTTTCAGTCTTTGTTGAAAAACCCTTTGGTAGAGCCGTTTACGCTGGGGCTTTCCTCCGGCGCGGCTTTGGGAGCGGCGCTTTCCATGGCGGCAATCATCACATTGCCTGTTTCGCTGTCTGCATTTTTATTTGCGGCGTTGAGCATTACGGTGTGCTATCTGATTGCGCAACGAAAGGGTGAGACGCCTGTAATCTCGTTGATTTTGGCGGGCATTGTGGTATCGGCTGTGTTTACGGCAGGACTGTATGCCGTACAACTGGTGGTTGACCCGCTCAAGTTGCAGGGCTTGGTGTTTTGGACGATGGGCGGATTCTACACCGCGACATGGGATAAGCTGCTGCAAGTGGTGTTTCCTATGCTGGGAGCCTTTGTGGTGCTGTTCATCATGCGTTGGAAACTGAATGTGCTTTCGCTGGGAGAGCGTGAAGCGAAATTGCTTGGGGTGAATCCGTTGAGCGGAAAGCTGATTATTATTGGTGCGGCAACGCTGCTGGCGGCATGCGCGGTTTCGGTTTCCGGCATCATTGGATTGGTGGGGCTGATGATCCCGCATATTTGCCGCATGATTTTTGGCGCGGATAATGTGAAACTGGTGCCGCTTTCCATGGCGATGGGCGCGACTTACCTTGCGCTGGTCGATTTGTGCTCGCGCACCTTGTTTTCCTTCGAGATTCCCGTGGGAATCTTTACGACGTTGCTGGGTGCGCCTTTTTTTGTGGTGTTGCTGCGCAAGACAAGGGGTGGCGCATGGAGCTGATTCGTTTTTGCGATGTGACGCTGGGCTATGAGCAGATGGTGTTGCAGCATGTGGACTTCGGCATGCAGCGCGGCAGAATTACCGTGTTTCTAGGGCCGAACGGGGTGGGGAAATCGACGCTGTTTGCAGCGGCGTGCGGACTGCTAAAGCCCATGCAGGGCAGCATTGAAATTGACGGGGATCCGCGACCCAAACAGCTTGCGCGTACCATTGCAATGGTACCGCAATCCGCGCAAGTCAGCTTTGCCTATCGCGTATTTGACATGGTTTTGTGGGGGCGTGCGCCTTACATCAGCTATCTGCCCGGAAAAGAGGACGAGGCGATTGCGACGCGCATGATGCAGCGACTGGGCATCACGCATTTGGCGGACAAGGTGTTTAACCATCTTTCGGGAGGAGAGCGGCAGATGGTTATGATCGCGCGAGCGCTGGCGCAGCAGACACCGGTGATTTTGATGGATGAGCCGGCAACCTTTCTGGACCTTGCCAATCAAACCAAGATTTTGCGGCTGGTACGGCAGTTGAACCGTGAGGACGGCATCACATTCGGGATTACGGTGCATGACCCCAATCATGCGTTATACTTGGCGGATGATGTTGCGCTGGTGCAAAATCACACGGTGCGATACGGTGCGGCGCGCGAATTGTTGACCGAGCATACCATAGAGCGGCTATTCGGGGTGCCGGTGCGCATGGGCGAGGAGGACGGCGAACGGTTTTTGAGAGTCCGGCTGTCTGATGGGGCTGTGCATTCCGCAGGAGATGTGGTAGAATAGAGCTGTGACGAAGAACAGGAATCGGGTGAGGGAGACAGGAACAAACAGGAGGGAACATGCAGTATCCTAAGATTTATTTGGTGATTGACAACTGTTTTGCGTATAAACGCTGGACGCGACCTGCGGACTGGGCGCAGCTGGCGGCAGACTTGGGCGTTTTCTATGTAGAGGCGAGTGCGGACACCGAGCTGGATCCGCTGTACATGGGGGAAGCATACTTGCGCGATTGGGTGCAGGAGGTGAAGGAAGCCTGCAACCATGCCGGTGTGCACGTGTCCACGCTGTATTCGGGACACGGCACATATACGACACTGGGGCTGACGCATTCGGATGCGCGTGTGCGCGAGCGCTTTGTGCAGGACTGGTTTAAACCGATGGTGGATTTGTCTGCGCAGCTGGAGGCCGGATTCGGTTTCTATGCGCACGGCTTTGCGGAGTTTGTGATGCAAGATGCGCAGATTTATGCGAAGTATGTGCGGTATCTCTATGAAAATTTAACGGAAATCAATCGATATGCCAAGGAGAAGGGGTGCAAATTTCTTTCGCTGGAGCAGATGTATGCGCCCTACATGGTGCCGTGGACTTTGGACGGTACGGCAGAGTTGATGACGAGCGTGGCGCAGGCGAGCGGCAAGGGATTCTATTTTACCGAGGATGTGGGGCACCACTGCAAACGGTTTTTGCGGCCGACGCGAAGCAGCATTGAGGAAGCGTTTTCCAAGAGGAAGGAGAAAGGGATTTGGCTGGGCAGCAATCATGCGTATGCGGTATACAACGAGGCGCTTAGGCAGGGTAGGCTGACGGATGCCAGTGTGCAGGAGATTTTGCGTGATGTGGAAAACAATCCGCGCTTCTTTACGCAACCGCAGGACAACGATGTATATGAATGGCTGCGGCAGTTGGGGTGCTACTCCTCGATTGTGCATTTGCAGCAAACGGATGGCAATGCTTCGGCACATTTGCCCTTTACGGCACAGAACAATGCGAAGGGCATCATCACGGGAGAGCGGGTGCTGCGTGCGCTCAAGCAGAGCTATGACAGCGGCAGAGAGCTGCCTATGGAGCGGTGTGACGAAATATTCATTACAATGGAATGCTTTTTCGGTACGACGTCTTATCCGCAAGACATCATACACGATTATAAGACGACAACGCAATATTGGCGCAAATTTATCCCGCAGGACGGAATGCGTCTGGACGAGCTGGTGGCATTACTGGAAGGCGAATGAAATAGGGAAGAATCATCGACTGAGATGAATTGAATCAGGACTACGATGCAAGAGTCCGCCGTTTGTACGCAGATGGCGGGCTTTTTTGTGAAGAAAAATGCGCCAACCGGCGAAGCCTGAGCGTGCTACAACATAGGGGCGTTGGTCTGTATCAAATTTGCATACTCCTGAGAGAGCTGAAAATAGGTTTGTTTTACTTTCTTATTTTTATCCTGAACGGTTTGCCAAAGTTCCTCGGCATTGTCGCAGGTGAGCGCCACAAAGGAGGCATCCAGATAGCCTTTGTTTGACATTTCGCGCAGGATATTGAGTGCGCGATCCAAATCGAACGCATTTTTGTAGCTGCGTTTGCTGATGAGTGCACTCATGACGTCTGCAACGGCGAGTATACGTTCGGAGGGGGTTAGATCGTCGGCAGTGAGCCCGTGCGGATATCCCGAACCGTCCAGTTTTTCGTGATGGCGGGCGGCAATGCGCACAAGCTCCGAAGGCATCACACCTTCCAGCAACTTTTCTGTATGTAGCACATGGGTGCGCATAATCGCCATTTCGTCGGCGGTGAGCTGCATGGGCTTTTCCAAAATTTCGCTGGGAATAGCGAGCTTACCAAGATCGTGCATGAGTGCGGCAATGTAAATTTTATACACGACTTGGTCGGACATGCCGCTTTTTTGTGCCAGAAATGTGGCAACGGTTGCGGCGTTGACGGAATGCACTGCCGTAACCTCGCTTTTAAAGTCAATAAAATAGACCAGCATTTTGAGCAGGCTCAGTGCTTGCTCGTATGTGACGTCAAGCAAATTGTGAATGTGCTCGTAGGTGTTGGATTTATAGTTGTTCGTAAGATATTCATGCAGATTTGATGTTTGCAGAATTTGCGTCATGGCTGCGGAAAATTCCGGCTTAAACACCTCCGCTTGTATCGCTTGAATGGTTTGCTCTTTGCTGAGGTGATTTAGGATTGCGATATCAACCCGATCGGCAATATGAATGAGTGAAGCGTAATCAGCATATGCAAAATTCAGCTTTTGAAGCTCTGCATACTTGGTGTGGTGATATAAAACAGCCTTGCTTTCCTCCGCCCACGGAGAAAAATATTTGAGAAACAAATATCCGTAGACAGAGTGTTCCTGTACATTGAAGGTCTCAAACTCCACCATACGGGTGATCTCATCGGTTTTATATGCGCCGACATCGTGAAAGGTGCTGAGCAGCAGCAGAATATTACGGTCGATGTTTTCCAGATTTAATACATTACAAATATAGTATGCGATTAATGCAACGTGCTCGCCATGATGCACAAGGCGATCGTCATGCAGTCGGATGGCTTTTGCGCAAAGATCGAGAATATGATCTTTGTTAATCACGTGTTCAAATTTTTGCAACTCCTGATCCATGATACTGCAACCTAACTTTCAGAGATGGTCGGCTGTGCGCCTTTCATGCGACACGGTCGACTGGTATATTATATCACCAATACGGAGAAATAGCTATGGATTTTATAGGAAAAGCGTACGTGAAAGCAAATAGAGGGAGCAAGTGCGTCAGGAAAATTGTATACGTGAACAATTTTGAAAGATATTTCATTGATTGCGGTACTTTTGCTGTTCGGAGAGATCGGTGATGTATTCGTATGCTTTTTGCAATCCGGCAGGATTCAGCAGGTTGAGCTTTTCGAGAATGAGTGCGGATTGCGGTGCACAGCCGGCGGGCTGTGGCTCGTGCAGCATTTGCGCGAGCTCTTGCGCAAAAAGTTGATTGTGTGAAAGCGAACCGACCTCGGCTGCGACATCCTCTAGTTTGTATTGCGAAAGAAAATAGCTGATTGGCAGATGCAACGCAGCGCAAAGAAGCTCTAACTGCTCGATACGGGGGCGGCGCAAACCACGCTCGTATTGCTTGATGGCGCTTTCCGAAACGCCGGACATGCGGGCCAGCTCCGCGCGGGAAAGATTGCGCTGTGTGCGCTGAAGAAAAAGCTTGGTGCCGATCATGTCGGGCTGGTTATCCTGCATAAGACCTCCGTGGTTCGCGTGATGCTCAAATGAACCTGTTTTAGGGTATCATACTATATGGAGAGGAAAAAATCAATGGAAGGCGGGGGCATTTTAATATGAAAAAACATAAACTTTGCGCCAAAGCAAACCTTGACAGGTTCAAACGAGTATGTTATATATTATATAGGTTCAAACGAACCAAAGCAAAAGCCGGAACGACCAAAATAAAGGAAGGTGAAATGTATGCAGGACAGAGAAGAGCTGCGCAGGGCATTTGAATATACCTATGCGCCGCTGAAGCGGGAATTATTGGAAAAACACGGAGTACAGGGACAAGGGGTGATTGACCAATTTTGGGAAACGATGTTTGAAGTGTTTGGAACCGGATTTGGGTGCGGTGTGATCTATGCACACCGCCCCAAGGAATTGCAGTGTATGGAGGTGCGGCGTGGCGCCAGACTGTGAAAGGGTGTGTCCTGATTGTGGAGCGGTAGTGCCACAGGGTGAGACGTGTGTGTGCGCGGGGTGTGCTACACTTAAAATCAAGGTGAGTTACCGCAGCGCGCAAGAGTTGGCGGTGATTGAGCGGATGCTGCGGTATGTGCCGGAGGAATGGAACAAGCAATTCCGCTACCGAGCAGGAGAACCCTACAAAAGATTGTATATCACACTTGAAAAAAAACAGAAAGTATGATATAATATAATATAGTATCGCGGAGTGATTCGTAAGCGAAAGCGTGAGAAGTTAGCTTCTCGCGCTTTTTGTTTTGCGTGGAGTTGTGCCGGGCGATAAAGCGATGTGGCACAAAAGCAGCGGAACGCGGCGCGACATTTGGCACGGACGGCAGGCACGTTCGGGATAGGAGAAAAAATAATGGAAGAATATCAAAACACGACACCGTCGGGCGAGGAAACGGCGGGGGAGAGCATGAATTTTGATGTTTTGCTCCAGCAAAACAAGGAATTCCAAAGCGAATTTGATCGGCGCGTGAGCAAGGCGCTGGACACGGCAAAGGCCAAGTGGCACGAGCAGACACAGCAGGAGCGCAGCGAGGCGCAGAGGCTTGCTGACGTTGCGCAGGAGCAGCGAAAGCAGGAATTGGAGCAGTTGCAGGCAGAGCGGGAATCGCTGAACCGCGATCGGGCGGAATTTGAACATAGCCGCCGTGTGATCGCCGTTGAAAAGCTGCTTGCAGAGCAGGGCATCCCGCAGGAATTTGCGCGATGGCTGACCTGCGAAAGCGAAACGGAAAGCGTTGAGCGCGCGCAGCAATTTGCAAAGGAATTCCAGACTTCCCTCCATGCGGAGATCACAGGGAAGTTGAGGGGAAACGCCCCGGACAAGGATGCGGAGCAACTGCCCAGCATGGAGCGCAGGCTGCGCATGGCAGCGGGGCTGAAATAGTATGATGCGGTACATCATATTTTGAAAGAGAGGATTTGAGATTTGAGTATTTCACTGGTTACAAAATTTTTACCGATTGTGGATGAGATTTTTTTCACGGAGAGCAAAACGTCTTTGGTGAGCAACCAAGACTTTACCTGGGAAGGTGCGCACAGCGTTAAAGTATATAAAGTATCGACCGCCCCGATGGGCGACTATGCGCGCAATGGAGCCTTGCCGGAGGGGCAGTGGTCCCGCTACGGCAAAGTGCAGGGATTGAACGCGACAACGCAGGAGATGACACTTGCCAAAGACCGCGCATTCACCTTTGAAATTGACAAATTGGATGAGGATGAAACCGCGCAGCAGCTGGCGGCATCCACGGCATTGGCGCGTCAGATGCGCGAGGTGGTGATTCCTGAGGTGGACGCTTACGTGTATGCGCAAATGTGCGCGAAGGCGGGCAAAGTGGAAACGGCGCTGGAACTGACCGCGGCAAATATCTATGATGAATTGCTGGCGGCATCTACGGCACTGGACGATGCGCTGGTGCCGGAGACAGGGCGCGTGGTGATCGTAACACCCGCAACGTATGAGCTGATGAAAAAGAGCGGCGAAATTGTGCTGCAATCGGACGTCGGCAGCGATATGCGCATCAAAGGCGTGATTGGAATGCTGGATGGTGCAAGCGTCATCAAAGTTCCGGCGGCACGTTTGCCGGAGGGATTTGGCTTTCTGATGTGCCATGCGAGCGCAGTGGTGGCACCCACAAAGCTGGCGGATTACAGCATTCACCAGAACCCGCCGGGGATCAGCGGATCTTTGGTGGAAGGGCGCATCGTATATGATGCGTTTGTGCTGGACAACAAGGCGGATGCGCTGTATTATCAGCCGATTGCTTAAAAACGATTGAACCACATGCGGCGGGGGCTTTGGAGAGATCCGAGCTCCTGCCGTTTTTGACAGGCGGCGCGTAAGCGGAGAATACATTGATATGCTGCTTGCGGTGCGTTATCATGGGCGCAGGCATAGCACTTGCGCAAAGAACGTTTCAATGATTGCGGGTGCGATCTGTTGATCTGCGTGATCCGGACGGGAATCCGGTGGAATTTTGCCCGTATGAGTGAGCGAGGATGGCGCGGTGTTGAGCGGGGGCGCGAAGCGCTTTGTTGTGCGTGTGTGACCTGAGGCGTGCGTTTCATCTGTAAGGCATGGATTTCGAAGAGCGCGCAGGCACGCGATGCTTGCATACGCTGCCGGATTGTGATAATATTTTAGAAGAGTTTTGAGCTATGGGAAACGACTGAAGAGGATGACATCATGTATGGCGAAGAACTGCTGCAAGACTTTGTTGACGAGGCGCGCACTCATATAGAGACCATTGAGTTGTCCTTTCTTGACAAAGACGCATTGCTGCACGATCAGGAGAATATCAACAACGTATTTCGCGCGGCCCACAGCATCAAGGGCACTGCGGGTTTTTTTGATCTTAAAAACATAGTTGAGCTGTCCCACGGGTTGGAAAGCGTGCTGGGCAAAGTAAGGGAACACCATGCGGTGCTGACAGACCAAAATATGGAAGCACTGCTTGTTTGCGTGGACAAATTAAAGTGGATGATTGACCATGTCTCTGACAGTGCCGACGCGGATATCACACGGGAGATGCAGCTGCTGGAAGGGCTGTTGGAGCCTGCCGACGCGGCGGACGCCCCAACGGAAGGAACGTTGCAAAATGCGCCCATTTGGACGCATCTGGACGCAGAGAAAAAATCCGCCATTGTTAAAAATATAAAACGAGGGCATCATCTTTTTGAAATTTCCTTTGAATATGACCAAGATACCAAAAACAACTACGGTTCCGCCACCGATTTTTTGGATGGATTCCGCTCGTTTGCGGAAATCATTGATTTGGCGCTGGATGCACAGGCCGGACAGAGCCATGATGCCTTGTGCGACCGGATGGAGCACAGCGATGAAGCGTTGCGCATCAGTCTGCTGATTACCAGCGTGCTGGAAAAAGAATTGATTCGGGATGCGATTGAGGTGAACGGCAAAGAAATCTTAGATGTGGACATCAACAAAATTGCCGATCTGCAAAGTGCGCCTGCCTCAGCAGCGGACGAGGGGATGCTGTGCACGCACGCCCCTGCGCCGACACAGAGCACCTCATCCCCAAAGCAGGGTAGCATACGCGTGAGCTTGGCGCTTTTGGAAAAGCTGATGGCGCTCTCCAGTGAAATGGTGCTGACGCGAAACAAGCTGCTGAGTTTTTTTCGGGATCAGCCAAGGCCGGAACTGCAGCGCACGCTAAAGAGTGTGGACATGCTTACCAGTAAATTGCAGGAAAACATTATGCTGACGCGCATGCAGCCCATTGGCAGCATATTCAGCAAATTTTCCCGGCAGATCAGAGATATTTCGCACAAACTGGGTAAGGACATTGTGCTGGAGTTGGGCGGCAGCGAGGTGGAGCTAGATAGAACCATGCTGGAGGGGCTTTCCGATCCCATTTCGCACATTATCAGGAACGCGGCTGATCACGGAATTGAGAGCACCAACGAACGAATGGCGCAGGGGAAGAAGCCAACGGGTCGAGTTTCTTTGAATGCCTATCACAAGGGTGAGACGGTGGTGATCGAGGTGCGCGACGATGGGCGCGGGCTGGATTTGGACGCGATCAAGCGAAGCGCGGAGAAAAAGGGGATTGCCACAAAGGAACATCTGGCGTCTATGACGCAAAGCGAAATCACCGATTTACTGGTGCTGCCGGGGTTTTCGACGGCGCGCGAAGTAACGGATATTTCCGGCAGGGGCGTGGGCCTTGATGTGGTCAAAACCAATGTGGAAAAGATGGGTGGCAGCATTGAAATACGATCCATCCCGGGGGAAGGCACGTGCATCTCCCTCTTTTTACCACGCACACTAGCCATCATTCATTCGCTGACGCTGCGATGCAACGGACGACATTTTTGTTTGCCGCAATCCTGCATTTCTCAGGTAATCAACGTCAAGGATGCGCGAAAAACCATTGACCGCGTGAACGGTAAGTCGGTTTTGCGTGTGAGGGACGCGCTTTTACCGGTGGTGAAGCTGGCAGACCTTTTGGGCTACACATCCGCAGACATCACAAAAGCGATTGTGGTGGATTTGGGGGGAGAGACGTTTTGCCTTTTGGTGGACGATGTGCTGGACACGCAGGAAACGCTGGTGATGCCACTGCCAAAATGCCTCAAGCAATGTGTATGTTACAGTGGAATCACCATCATGGGAGACGGGAACCTGAGCTTGATACTGGACGCAGAGGGAATTGTGCGGCTTTCAAAAATATCTTTGACAGGAGACGCCGCCGCGGAGCCCAGAAGCAAAAAATCCAAGAACACGATTGAGGAATATCAGAACATGATCCTGTTTTGCTGCTCTGGCCCTGAGACGTATGCACTGGACATGAATTTGATTTCGCGCATCACAAAGGTGGCTGCGACGGAGATCGAACAGATTGGCAAAAACACCTATATCAGCTATCAGGGAAGCCCGCTGCGCGTGATATTTCCGGAGGACTTTTTGCCGGTAACCAAAGAAGAATATACACAGGAGCAACTGCACGTCATCGTGCCGGCGCTGGTGAGCTATCCCATTGGCATTGTGTTCCGGCAGATTTTGGACAGCGCAAAGGCGCAGCTTTCCATTGATAATAAGACGGTGAGCGCAAGAGGGATATTCGGCACCTGCGTCTTGGATCGGAAAATACTACTGATGTTGAACATATACGAGCTATTGGAAATGGCGGACCCAAAGAACTATCCTGCTGCAAAGCAAGCACACAATCTGGGCAAAAAAGTGCTGCTGGCAGAGGATACGCCTTTTTTCCAAAATGTTGAGCGAAAATATCTGGAGTCTTTGGGATGCGACATCACGCTGGCGCAGAATGGAAAAATTGCGCTGGATTATTTGAATCAAACACAGTTTGATCTGCTGATCAGCGACCTGATGATGCCGGAAATGGATGGACTGGAACTGATTAAAAATGTGCGCAGTAGTAGCGTGTTTGGACGTATTCCGGCAATCGCACTTTCCTCAATGAGCAGTGATTATTATATAAAAACTGCGCTAGAGAGCGGATTTGACGCATACGAATGCAAACTGGACAAAGTGACGCTGGTGAAAACAGTGGAGGATGTTTTGAGGAGGTTCGCTTGAAGATACTCAGCTTTTATATCAATGGCTGCCTTTATGGCGCGGACATTGGCTATATCAAGGAACTGAACCGCAGCATTAGCGTCATCGACGTGCCGACCGCGCCGGACTTTGTGTGCGGGCTGTACAATATGCGCGGACAAGCGGTGACCGTGATTTATGCAGAACACTTTTTGCGGCAAACAAGGAGCGAGGAGGATCGTGAATACTGCGTGGCACTGAAGCCCTACCAAAACGCGCCCGATCTTTTCGGATTTTTTATAGACAAGGCGGCGGAGGTGCATCACGTTGATGAGAAAGCTATCCTGCCTCCGCCCAGCGGCATATCCGAGGGGGCGCTGGAATATATCCTAGGCGCGGTGGAGTGTGAGGGCGCACTGATTACGCTGATTGCGGTCAATCAAATTTTGGAGCAACTAATTTGACAGTTAAGAGAGGACATTTGCTATGAGCATGATGAAAAACATGAAAATAAGAACCAGATTGCTGCTGGGATTTTTACTGGTTTCGTTGATTGTTGCCTTAACGGGCATTTTGGGGTGCGTCAATGTCTCGCGCATGGATGAAAAAGGGAACGAACTGTATGTGCTGGGCGCTGAACCGCTAAGCTATGTGGCAACCATCGCAAACGATTATCAAAAGATGCGCGTGGAAGTGCGGAACATGCTGATTGATGACAACGAGGTTGCGGTAAACAAAACCTACGGCGCGATCAAAGAAAATATACAGGAGATTGACCGCTATGCCGATGCTTTCCAACGAAACATCGTGACAGAAGAAGGAAAAGTCGTATTTGAAGAGTTTTTGAAGCAATACGAAAATGTGAAGCAGAATCTGGATGCGTATTACGAGCTGGCGGTGCTTAATAAGGATGCGGAGGCCTATCAATATTTTCAAGAAAACATTGCCTTATGGTCTGAAAAGGCGATGCAGGATCTGGAGGCGATGGTAGACAACAAAGTGGAATTAAGTGCGGAGCTTTCCGCGGAATCTTCTGCTATGGCGGCTGCCACAAAGACTTTTATGATGATTATTGTGGTGATCGGCGTGCTGGTGTCGGTGATTTTGGGCATTGCAATCGCAAACTCGATCAGCAAGCCTATTCTGGAAATTAAAGCCGCAATGGAAAAAGCGGAGGACGGCGATTTTTCTTTGCAGATGGAGACGGCGTATTCTGCCGAGCTGGGAGAACTGCAACGTGCCTTTTACAACTTGCTGAAAAACAACAGAACTACCATCAGCAAAATTAAAGAAACAGCCGCTGCGCTGCAAACGACTTCAGAGCATATCTTGAGTGTGGCGTACACCATGTCCCAAAGTGGCAGCAGCACCAATTCCAAAACGCGCATGGTGAGTGCTGCGGTGGACGAAATTTCCACGGGGATGACGCAATCTTCAAACTCATTGTCCTCCACCAGTCACAACATCAACACGATCGCTTCCGCTGTGGAGCAGATGAATTCGACCATACGAACGCTTGCCTCTGCCGCAGAGCAAACCTCTGCCGGTGTTAGACAAGCGGCGGGCTTGGTGAACGACATATCAGGCAGCATTACCAATGCGTCCTCTTCCTCGAAGCTGGTTACCCGGTCCGTTTTAAATGTGGTGGAATCGATTAAGAGCATCAATGCCTCACTGGCGGAGGTGAGCAAGGACTGCGACAATGCCGTGGGGATCATGACAGAAGCCAAAGAGCAGGCGGTGGATGCGAACCATATCATCGATAAACTGAACAACACATCCCGTCAGATCGGGAAAATTGTAGGCGTGATCAACGACATTGCAAACCAGACCAATATGCTGGCGCTGAATGCCGCGATTGAAGCGGCGGGCGCAGGCGAGGCGGGGAACGGCTTTGCCGTAGTGGCAAACGAAGTGAAAGAGCTTGCCAAGCAGACCGCCAACGCCACAGACGAGATTGCGGAGCAGATTGACGATATGCAGCAGAGTATGGTGCAGGCGGTGGGTGCGGTGTCTGACATTACTGCTGTCATTGGGCAGATGACAACGCTGCTATCCTCCTTTACGGATGCGATTACGGTACAGTCGTCGAAGGCAAGCAGAATTGCGCAGGAATCCGATGAATCGGCGCATCGGCTCAATGAGATCACCACGGAATTTAACAACATTTCTGATCGATCCAGAGAGGTGAGCATGGCATCCATTGAATCCTCAAAGGGTGTGAACGACATAGCGAAGTCCACGGCGGAGCTTTTGAAGGCATCGGAGGAAGTGGCGATGAACACGGAGCGCGCCTCTTCCAGCTTGCAGGAGATCAATCGAAACGCGAGGGAGATTTCGCTTGGGATCGTGGACATTTCTAAAAACATTCAGGAGATCAACGTCGATATGGCGGGCATTGCGGACGTCTCTGACCAGACGAACACGACGGCGGAGCAGCTGAACCACACCTCACAGGAGCTGGAGATGCTGGTTAAGAAGTTTACGGTGTGAAGGTATGGCATTGAAGAAGATCTTGTTATCCATAAATTCTGTGCTTTACAACATCGTTTTTACGAATGCCATAGATAAAATAGAGCCCCGCATAGAAGTATTGCAGTTGCCACACGAGGAAGTGCTTGCCTATGCGGCGTGCTGCGATGTGTATTTTGCTGTGCTGGATGCGGACTATTTTTGCGAGGATGATTTTCGTGTCTATGACGCGCTGATGCGCACCGCGCCTGATTTGCCTGTTGCGCTGTTATTTGATCAGGGAGCGCATGCGGAGCGACAGATTGAGCGGGCGCGTAACCGCGGTATCAAACACTGCATCAAAAAGCCGCTGAACGAAAGCTTTACGCGCAACACAACCATGATTACGCGCGCATTGCGGGAGATGATTGACGAGATTCGCGCCTGCCGCCCCCCGGCAGAGCAAAGCACTTTGACCCTGCCGGCAGACAGTGGCTATGAGGCGCTTTTTATTGCGGCATCCACGGGGGGGCCGAATATTTTAGAAACGATATTGTGCGGGCTGCCCGCACATTTCCCTGCCCCGATACTGGTTGCGCAGCACATGCCAAAAAACTTTACACGCGGTTTGGCGCAAAACCTGAACTCCAAATGTGCCATGGCGGTCAAAGAGGCGGAGGACGGGGAGACGATACAAAAGGGAACCATATATATTGCGCCGGGCGGGCTGAACATGTATTTGACAAAACGGCGGCAGGTGTTGGTCAATGACGATGAATTTGTGAATGACGTTTATCCATGCGCGGATTTGCTCTTTGCATCGGGCGCAGACGCCTTTGCGGGTGGAAAAGTGATGGCGGTGGTGCTCACCGGTATGGGAAAGGATGGCACGGCGGGGGTGCGTGCGCTCAAGCAGAAATGCACCTGCTACTGCATTGCGCAAAGTGAAAAGACCTGCACGGTCTATGGTATGCCGCGCGTGGTGGTGGAAAACAATTTGAGTGACGTTATATTGGACGCGCAGGACATTGCCGCCGAAATCATCAAAGAAGTGTTGCAGGAGGTGTGACTTGGCGCGAAATCTTTCGAACATTGAGTTTCTGATGTTTCAGAAGTATATTAAGGAAAAGTGCTGCATCGACATCAGCGATGACAAGGCGTACCTCATCGAGACCCGCCTTTCCAAAATGCTGGCAGATCTTTCTCTGCAATCCTATTCCGAGCTATATTCCTGCATTACGGGTGATGTGGCGGGGGAGTACACCGAGCGCATCATTGATGCGATCACGACGAATGAGACGATGTGGTTTCGTGACAAAACACCCTGGGAGATCCTGGAGCGGTTCTATTTGCCTCGCTTGATTGAAGAATTGAAAAGTGGGAAAAAAAAGAAAATCCGGATTTGGAGCACGGCATCTTCTACGGGACAAGAGGCATATTCCACCGCAATGTGCATTGACAGCTACCTGCGGGAACATGCGGTGCTGGGCGTTTGCCTGGATGATTTTGAGATCGTGGCGACAGATATATCCAATCACGTACTGGAAATCGCCAAAAACGGGAAATACGACGCGATTTCAATTTTGCGTGGTTTGGAAGGCAATGTGAAATCCAGATATTTTCAAAAAAAGGATAGGGTTTGGGAAATTTGTGAAAAGATCAGAAATGCCGTCAGTTTTCGCAAATTTAACTTGCAGGAGAGCTTTTTGCCGCTGGGAACCTTTGACGTTATCTTTTGCAGATATGTGATGATCTACTTTTCGGCAGACTTTGTGGAAGCGCTTGCGAAAAAGCTTTGGGATGCGTTGGCAATGGACGGGGTACTGTTTTTGGGTGCGTATGAGTTATATGAGGTCATGAAGCGGTATTTTGACTCTGCGCTGCATGCAAACGGCGTTTACTACACGAAAAAGGAGTACATTGGATGAATGTTTTTTCGATAGACGATTCTTCTACGGTCAGAAAAATAATAAAAGCGGTTTGTGATGTGCTGGATTACCGTTTTTTTGAAAGCGAAAATGGCAGTGACGCTTTGGAATTTTTAAAGACGAGCGAAGAACGCATGGATTTGATCCTGCTGGACTGGAATATGCCCGGACTCAATGGTTACGAAGTGCTGCAAGCGTTGAAAGCGGACGCGCAATTAAAAGAAATTCCGGTGATGATGGTGACGACGGAGAGCGAAAAACACAGCATCGTTGCAGCGATTAAGGCGGGAGCCATCAATTATATGACAAAGCCCTTTTCTGTGGAGGAGCTGATGACCAAAATCTTGGAGTGCGTAGGAGACGGGAATGATTAAGAAATTTTGTACACCACAGGGGCTGGGGGAGATTGCTTCTGCTTTTTTTGGCGCGCTGACCCATGTGGTATCCACCACTGCGGGATTTTGCCTGCGTGAGGCGGAGCGACCGGACGGCGATGGAGACTTTGCGGCGATTCTGAACTTTACGGGGGAAAACAGTGGTTTTTTGCTGATTGACGCGGATATACCAACGCTTTTGCTGCTGACCTCTTATATGACGGGGTGCGATGCGCAGGAGATCACCACATTGGACATGAGTGACTGCCTATGCGAAATTGCAAACATGACGGGTGGCAATGCGAAGGCGATGTTGGCGAAAAAGGGTTTCGGATTTGCCCTGACAACGCCCTTTGTTATAACAGGGGAAAACAAACAGATATGCTTCAAGAAGGATACGACGGTGCTGCGCGCGGCGTTTGCAGACGATCAGATTCGCATTGGCATCAGAGTGGTGATATATTGATACCGCGCGTGCGACTGCGCAGAAGTGGAATTTTGCGCGACAGAGGGAAGACATCAGGAAGGAGCAGATTTCATGCTGCGTGACACCCAAAGGCGTAAGCTGCTCGTGATAGACGACAGCCCCATCATTCACAAAATTGTCCGGGAGGTTTTAAAGGACGTCTGCGACGTGGAAAGCGCACACAGCGCAAACGAGGCCTTTGAATTGCTGGGAAAAGCAAAACCAGACCTCATATTGCTGGATGTGGAAATGCCGGAAAAGACAGGCTTTGAAGCCATACAGGAGTTGAAGCGGAATCCGGATTATGAAGACATCCCCGTGATTTTTCTGACTGCGCAAAACGATATGAGTTTCGAGATCAAGGCGTTTGAACTGGGCGCGGTCGACTTTATTACAAAACCGTTTATGCCCCCGCTGCTGATCAAGCGCGTGCAGCTGCATTTGGAGCTGGCTGCGCATCGGGATTTTTTGAGAAATTCAAGCAAGGAGCTGCAACGGATGGTGGAGGAAAAAACCGAAATCATCAAGGAACTGCAAAATGCAATCATTTTCACGATGTCGGAAATTGTGGAAATGCGCGACGGGACGACGGGCGGACACATTCTGCGCACGCAGGGATACTATGGATGCATTCTGGACTACATGGTGAAACACAACATCTACGCTGACCAACTGGCGGGGATTGAGCCGGACATGCTGCGCGAGGCATCACAGCTTCACGACATTGGCAAGGTTGCCATATCGGATTCCATACTGTTGAAGCCGGGGAAGCTGACGCCGGAAGAATTTGAAATCATGAAAACACATACGACGCTGGGCGAAAAGTCCATCCGAAAGGCGATGGAACTGACGCAAAATAAAGAGTTTTTGAACTATGCGGCGATTGTTGCGGTCTCTCATCACGAAAAATGGGATGGCAGCGGATATCCGCACAATCTGCAAAAAGAGGAGATACACATTGCGGGCAGGATCATGGCGGTAGTGGATGTTTACGACGCGCTGGTTTCCGAACGCCCTTATAAAAAGAAGATGTCTCATGAGCAGGCGATGCAGATATTAAACGAAGGCAGGGGGATTCATTTTGATCCTGTGCTCATTGACATTGCCAACCAGCTTTCCGATGTTTTCAAGTCGATCAGCGAGCAGGAATGATGTTTGCTTGGGTTCGGGGATTAGCCGGTAAGATGCCACGATTCGCAAAGGGAACGATGACGGTGGAAGAGAGGGAAACTTTACTCCTGCACGCCGCACATTGTTCTTTTTTTATGATTCGATCAAGGTGAGAGAACCGGCTTGCGTCATATGCGGGTTGGTGCGACATGGCAGGTCAGAAGCGTGGATGCATCCCGTGTAGAATTAAAAAAAGCTATTCGGTTGATTAAAAGCAGGGAAAATGCTTTATATATAGAAAAAGAACATAATATTGAGCCGAATTGGCAGTGAATGACGGTGTGAATAGCACGGGGGAAGCCTGGTTTGGTAACGGATTGTCGTTTGCATAGAGAATGCGACAATATAGTGTATATGGAGTACGAAGTGCACAAAACCAGACAAAATAGGTATCGAAAAGATTAAAATTTTAGTAACCGATGTATATATACTTGCAATTCGTTAGAACGCCGTTTATACTATAAAGTAGACGAATCTATAATCACGATGATTATGCCTGTTTTAAGGCGTATCGGGACAATAAACCCGACATCAATGGGACTGCGAAAAAGGGGAATAAAAAATTTTAATGTTTTTTAAGACAGAAACCGGTAAAGTGCGAAGGAAATTAACACGATATAATGAGGTAAAGAACAAGCTATTAGACTAGCTTGTGTGCGTAAGGATGATGTAGTTTAACCTATAATAATACAAAAATAGTGGGAAATAGTTCAAGTTCTGCAGGCTTTCATATGAAAACATAAGGCCAGAGCAGTTTGAGTTGTGGACAACAGTGTTTTTTTGAAAGGCAGGGGCACAGCCCGGAAGGAAGGTTATCGTATGAGAAGCTCGAGACTGAAAAACAATCAAAGAAAGGTGAAGCGGCAGCGCGTGATTGCTAACAGCAAGCGCTTTATTGCGTTTGTAGTTTGTGTAGCATTGATGATTAGTGCTGTGGGCGTTGTGCTTGCAGACAGCGTGGAGCTGCCGACAGAAGCGCCCGTTGTGCAGGCGTTATCTGATCAGACGAATGTAGTACCGGAGCAAGCGGCACCGGACCCGGAAGCACCCGCAGTGCCGGAAGCACCCGCAGTGCCGGAAGCACCCGCAGCGCCGGAAGCATCCGCAGCGCCGGAAGCACCCGCAGTGCCGGAAGCACCGGAAGCATCGGCAGCACCGGAAGCATCGGCAGCGCCGGAAGCATCGGCAGCGCCGGAAGCATCGGCAGCGCCGGAAGCATC
>CAYVTZ010000015.1:31425-39877 GCA_964454685.1 uncultured Christensenellaceae bacterium | reverse complement strand
CGGCAGCGCCGGAAGCATCGGCAGCGCCGGAAGCATCGGCAGCGCCGGAAGCATCCACAGGGCCGGAAGCATCCGTAGCGCCGGAAGCATCGGCAGCACCGGAAGCATCTGCAGCGCCGGAAGCATCGGCGACACCGACGCCTGCGCCGACACCGGCACCCACTCCTCCGCAACGTGCACAAGCGCCTGTGAACAACAGCGTTTTTGTTACGCTTATGGTTAACAGTGCACCTTACGGGGATTTGATTCCTGTTGTGGATGGCAAAATATTTGGCGCAACGGTTCCCGCAGCACCGGACAGTTCTGTGTGGCCAGAGGGCGCGAGCTCTTTTAGCGGCTGGTTTGTGCAAAATGCGGACGGCAGCTATGCGCAGTTTGATCCAAACATGGAAATTACAGAAAACCTTACATTATACGCTCAGTTTGAGATGAACAGCAAGGTTTTGATTTCCTTCCTGGATGCGGACGGTCTGCAATTTGACTCTGTCTCGATTGCGAAAGGTGACATCATTCCGAAGACGGATCGAGTTCCGGAAGCGCCGGAGAGGAAAACATTCCTTTATTGGGCGTTGAGTGAGAATCCGACGGAAGAGTTTAGCTTTGGATCGGCAACGGCGAACACGGATATGACGTTTGTGCCGGTGTTTAGCGACACGCATACCGTAGAGTTTATTGCGGAAGGATCGGACGATATTTACGACCCGCAAATGGTTGAGTCCGGGAAAAAGGCTGTGAAGCCTGCAGACCCTGTGCGCGAAGGTTACGCGTTTATGGGCTGGTCCGCAGATCAAGTGAATGTTTACGACTTTGATACTCCGGTGCAGCAAGACTTTGTTCTCTATGCGCTTTGGGAAGGGAAGCCGGTCAACTATTCGGTGGTTCTTTGGATGGAAAAACCGAACATTCCGGTTGGGCAAGCGCTTTCCTGGCCGAATGACTATATGACGTATAAAGTGCTGACGCCGCAGCAGGCGAATGCGGGCACGGTGATCGACGCTGTTAGCAGCCAAATCAAATCGGAAATTGATTCGATTGCTACAAGCGATCACACAATATACTACTTTGATAAAGCAAATGCGAAACTGGCACAGCCAGTGACGATAGAAGGAAACGGGCAAAGCGTTTTAAACGTATTGGTTGACCGTATTGTTTATACAGAGCAGTTCACCATGAAGTCGCTGCAAAGTGGAGCGGGCGTGGACTATGGAACCATGAAATGGACATGGGCAAATGGGAACCCACCGATCACAGTGAGCCCCGGAGATGCTGCGAATGGGAAAGTGGTCTATTCTTTCCAAGCGAAATTTGAGCAGGACATTACTAATTTGTGGCCTTCTGTGAACGGGAATGTCACGATTGAGAACTTCTCTGATGTTGCCAGCAGTACACGGGGAGTCTATCAACCGGACGCGTGGAGTTCTACCTTCGGGACGGGCGACATGCTGACAAAACGGTTGGTGTTGGCGGAAGACCTTCTGCCGCCAGTTTTTGCAAATACTTCTGTGATGACGTGGGCAACGCGCTACACGAAATCGCCAGTTAGAGTAGAAGTGAGTTACTGGTATGAAGCGCTTTCAGATGAGACCGGCACGCCGATACCTAAAGATAATGTTACGAATTTTGCCCCTAGCAGTGCCCGGGGATATGTCAGAAACCCGGAGCTGGATCAGGTTCTGATTGCTGATCAAAACAATGTGCAACCGAAGGATCTGGAAGGTCTGTACAAGGTTGCTTATAGACAAACCACGCGAGACGATGGCACTACACTATATGATTTCTATTACAACAGAAATCCGATTAATGTTGTGTTCAACCTGAACGGCGGGAGTTTGGAGCAGGCTAATACGGATAGAACCAGACATGGTGAAAAGATTAATACGGTAGAGCCGAATGCAGAACCGACAAAGAACAAATCCATCTTCTTAGGTTGGTACTATGACTCTACATTTACTAGACCGGTTGACTGGCAAAAGGACGTTGCTTTATCAAGCATCGTTGGTAAGACTGCAACGCAAACAATAAACCTGTATGCAAAGTGGCAGTCGAGCGACTACACGGTAACTTTCTATGACCAGAAAGGCAGCGGCTCTAGCCTGGAGCAGAGAGGTGCTGCTGCTGGCGGATTTGTTGACCCGTATCAGCCGGCTGTTGTCATGAACGTGGAGGGCAGCGACTATACGCTGACCAGTGGCGTTGCAGTACCGGGCTACGGCGTGTTCGATGGATGGCGCTGGGTTGGCGATGACAACGTAGTGAGATGGTTTACCGCCGGCACGCGCGTGAGCAAGGACATGGATGTTTACGCATTCTGGAAAACAGACGGCTTCACGGTGACCTACGATGCGGGCGGTGCAACAGGCAGCGTTCCGACAGATACAACAAAATATAAGCTGGGCGCATCTGCGCGTGTAAAGGGCAATATTGATTTGGTTGTCCAAGACAAAGCGTTCATTGGCTGGGAAAACAGCGTGGACGGCAAGATCTATTATGCAGGCGGCACCTTTGAAATTGCCGGAAACACAGTTTTGACGGCGAAGTTCGGTGACGAAAGCTACTATGCGAATCTGACATTCCAGCCCGGCTATGAAGGCAGCGGACAGCAGGATCAAGTATTGAAGGTTGTGAAGTCCCAGGATACGAATTTGCTGGGAGAAGATGCGTTTACCAGAGACGACTATGTCTTAGTCGGCTGGAAAGGCAGTGACGGCTCGAACTATGACTTGAACGACAAGATTAAGCCGAGCAAGGACATGACCTTTGAGGCGGTTTGGAAAGCAGACTTTACCATTACATTCCTTGCGGGCGAAGGTGGATTGCTGAAGGGCGATGCTGTGTTCGCGCACATTGGAGAAAACACAACTTGGGGCGCGGCGGTTCAAGTGCCGGAGCCTGTGGCAAACGAGGGATATTACTTCGCACAGTGGGATAAGACATTCCCGAACGAAAGCAGTGTGATAACGGGAAGCGCAGTTTACACCGCGCAATTTGCTCCCAAAACGGAGATTACGCTGGAAGCGGCCTCCAAAACATGGGAGTATGACGGAAAAGCGCATACGCTGAGCGATGTGACGCAGGCGACGAAAGACGCGCTGCTGCCCGGCGACACGATTAAGGTCATCATGGCGGACACCAGCGTTGTGACAGATGTGGCTGACGGCGCAGTGAGCAATGTGATTGCGTCCTATCAGATTTTACGCAACGGCGTGGATGTCACCAACCAGTATCAAGTAACCATTGCGGCGGGCACATTACAGGTGGAAGCAGCAAAGGTAACGATTAATGTTGGCAGCGGCGGCAAAACGTATGGTGACGCGGATCCGAGCATCGATGTTTCGATTGAAGGCTTCCCGGGTGAAGATCCTCAATATGAAATCGTGATTGGCGGAAAAGACGCCGGCACGCAAGATGTGACGGTGAAGCTGCCGGATAGCATTAAGAACGACCCGAACTATGACATCACCATTAATCCGGGGACGCTGGAAATTGCGCCGCTTGCGATTACGGTGAAAGCAAACAGCGACAGCGTTCCGTTTAACAATCAGACACAGTTTGTGAGCGGATATACGGTTGATAAAAACCTGCCGTACGGCGATGTATTGAGCGTGAACCCGAACCCGAGCGCATCCGGAAGAATGCCCGGCGAATATCCATCTGAGATCGCGGAAAATAGTGTTGCGATTACCGGCACGGATTCCTTGAGCAAGATTGCAAACTATGTGATCAAGACTGAGGATGGCAAACTGACAATCGGTTCGCCTCAGACACCGGGATCGCTTGACTGGACAATCAACGGAAGCAGTGAAACGGCGCAGTATGACGGAACAGTGCACACGATTAACGGTGATGCGTTTGCGGCAGTTTTGCCGGAGGGCTTCTATGTAGAGCCGGACAGCATCGCAGTGACCAATCCGAGTGAGATCAATGTAAACAGCTCGGAAAGCGGCACGGGATCGACAGTTTACAAGCAGGTGATTGACGCATCGAATGCGAAGATCTTCTATAATGATGCACAGGGCACGGCGGTGGATGTCACAAGCTGGTTTGCGGCTCCGACCATTAAGGAAGGAACGCTGACCATAACGCCTGCTGACCTCGAGATCGAGCTGGTGGTGAACCCGACGGCGATCGCGGAGAACGACGCGGCGCCGGATATGACACTGCGCTATGCGACATTTGTGGATGGCGACAACGCAGGCAACGCATTTGTGAAAGCTCCGAGCATTGATATGGGCACGTTTGATTCGAACGCGATCGTAGCGGGCAGCTATGAAATCTCGGTAAGCGGCGCACAGGCCAAATACGGCAACTACAACATTACTTATAAGAACAATGGCGTGCAGACACTGACGGTGGCTGCGGCAGGCGGGTTGACCTACAACAACAACGGTTTCCCGTTTGTGGCTCCGACTGATGGCAAAACGTATGCACAAGGTCAGAGCGCGGTGGTGAACACGGCGGATATCTCGGTACCCGGTTACACCTTCTTAGGCTGGGCGACAGAGCCGAACGGCGAAGTGGTCTACGCTGCGGGAAGCGTGGGAAGCTATGTGTTTACCGCTGATGACGCGAAGAACGGCAGAACGCTGTATGCAGTTGGCAAGGCAGACTTCACCGGTGAAGGAGCGATCACGGCAGTTGGCCATGAAAGCATCTACAACGGGACGAACACGGTCAATGGATTGCCGGACGGTGAGAAAAAGAGCATTCGCGTGACGACCAACATCGAAGGAGACGTCATTTGGTACGCAACGGAGCTGAATGAAGATGGAACGCTCAAAGGCGCGACGACGCAGAACCCTGCTTATGTGAATGCGGCAACCGAGACGGTATACTACCAAGTGGTTCGCGGTAATGACAGAAGCGAAGTTGGATTCCAGACCGTGAAGATCAATCCGGCTCCGGTGACAGTGACGCCGGACGGACAGACGATCAAACGCGGAGACAGCGCGCCGAGCAATTATAGCTACACAATCGGCGAAGGTGTGGTACCGGGCGAGGATCTTTCGGTCGTAGTCGCGGGCTACGATACGACGTATGATGCGGCAGCGCCGAAGTCGGGAGACTTTGACATCCGCTTTGCGCCGGGATCGACATGGGCTAATAAAAACTATGATGTAACGTTCGCGCAGGGCACGTTGACAGTGACGGCTGCATGGCAGGTTTCCTATGATGCAAACGGCGGTCAGAACGCACCGGTTGACACAAAATATTATGCGCCGGACGAAACAGTGACGGTGGATCAAGCGACGCAACCAAGCCGGGATGGATTCGTATTCCTCGGTTGGGATGAAAACAAAGACGCAACGACGCCAGCTTATCCGGCAGGCGCGGACAGCAGCTTTAACATGCCGAATCTGGCGACGGGCGACAGCAACAACGATGACGCGACGAAACCGTTGTATGCAGTTTGGGCGGTAGACAGCAAGCAGTATCGGATGCAAGGCATCACGAAAGTATACAATGGCGAAGCTTCTACCATTCAGGTACAGGGCCCCGCAGGCGTAGCGTTTGACGTGGTATACAGCTATACGGATGCAGCGGGTCAACCGCAGACATCGACCACAGCGCCGAGCTTTACAAATGTTGCGGACAGCACGACTGTAACGGCGAAGATTTCCGTGAACGGTGTTGCTGCGGATCAAGAATTGATGGCGGCGGTCAACATCACGAAGCGTCCGGTGGCAGTGAAATCGGCTGACGCGCCCACTGTGACGTACGACGGCACAGAGCAGACAGGTCAGACCACGCAATTTGCGGACATCACGGATCAGGTGGCTTCAGCCATGGGATATTTACCGGGTGAGTTCGGACTGATTGCCGGTCACTCGATTGACGCAAAGGCAGCGGTAACGCAGAAGGATGCCGGAGTTTATGATCTGGTGTTTGACGGCGCATACGGTGTATACCTCAGAGACGCAAATGGCGTGAACATGAGCGATAACTATATGGAGCTTGCGCAGGCACGGCAGATGGGCTCGTTTGAGATCGAGAAAGCGAACGTAAGCGTTGCGCCGACCTACACCGGCAAACTCTATAATGGAGCAGAGCCGGATTGGACAGCGGCGGGCGCATACCTTGTAAGCGGACTCATGCCGACTGACAGGGAAGCGGATGTACTGGGAACCATCACGGTTAGCCGTGATCCGGGCGAAAGCGCTAAGGCATACCCGATCAAGGTGGAGGTGCAAAACAAAACGCCCCGCAACTATAATGTGACGGTGGAACCGGGCAACTTCGTAATTGCGCCGGCAGGCATTGAAGCAATCATCACGCCGAACGCGGATGGTAAAGTATATGGACAGGCAGACAAGAGCGGCTACAACGGTATCACCGTCGTGGGCAACTTGCCGGATGACCTCGTTTATGAAATCGTTCGTACACCGGGTGAAAACGCGAATGGCGATTATGAACTGAGCATCAGATTCGGCGACAACCCGAACTATGACCTCAGCAAGCTGGAAACGGGCACGTCGAAATACGTGATTTCGCCGGCACCTATCACGATCAAAGCGGACGACAAGTCCATGATCTATGGCGACGCGAATCCTCCGGCGCTCTCGGCAACCATCACGGGCAACGTGAAACAGGGCGATAAGATCGACTATTCGCTGGAGCGCGAAGATGCCGGTAACATGAGCGCGAGGGATTACGCGATCAACGTGATTGAAGGCAACAACCCGAACTATGCTGTGACGGTTGTACCGGGGAACTTCACGATCTACCCGGCGGAAGTTGAGGTAGTGATCACGCCTCAGGCTGCTTCCAAGACCTACGGCGACGAAGATCAGACACTGACGGCTGCCGTGAAGGGCACGTTTGCAGGGGATACCATCCAGTACAGACTGGTGCGTACAGAAGGTGAAAATGTTGGCACATACCAGATCAAGGTAGAGCTGGTCGGCGACAATGCGAATTACAAAAACATTAAGCTGGAAACCGCAGACTTCACCATCAATCCGGCAGAAGTGACAGTGACGGCACAAAATGCCGGTAAGATCTACGGAGCGGATGACCCGCAACTTCAGGCAACTGTAACGGGCGCGAAGTATGAGGATAAGATTAACTATACGCTGTCGCGTGCGGCGGGCGAAGATGTGGGAATATACCAGATCAACGTAACGCCGGGTGAGAATCCGAACTACAAAGTAGTCGTGAGAAATGGTGAATTTACCATCACGCCTCAGGAAGTGGATGTCATCATCACACCCGACAACGCAACCAAAGTATACGGTCAAGCTGACCCGCGCTTCACCAGTGTGGTGACGGGCACGGCAAACAGCAACCAACTGAATTACAGAATCGTTCGCGCAGCGGGCGAGACAGTGGGTGAATACGAACTGAGTGTGGAGCTGGGCAACAACCCGAACTACAAGATTCGCACAGGAACGGGCGTCTTTACAGTGACACCGGCTCCGGCAACCATTTTGGTGGCGGACCAGACAAAAGTGGCCGGCGCAGCTGACCCGTCGCTTACCGCGAAAGTGGAAGGCATTGTAAATGACGACAACATCACGTATACGCTCACGCGTACAGCGGGCGAAGAGGTGGGCCTCTACCCGATCAACGCAACGTATCGGGAGAACGCGAATTATGATGTGAGAACCGTCCCGGGAACGCTGACCATTACGGCAGCGGCAACCGAGGACACACCGACGACAACAGATCCGGCTATTCCGCCGGTAGCCCCCGCGGCTCCGGTACCGCCGGCAACGCCGCCAACAACGACACTGGCGACGGCACTGACGAATCTGCCGCAGACGATTCGTGACTTCTTTGGCGATCTGATGACGCTGGGGAACCCGGATACACCGTTGGCAAACGCTGACCGGAACATCCAACTCGGCAACCAGGAAGTACCGTTGGCAGCAGGCGGAAATAGTCCTGCTTGGGCTCTGCTGAATCTCTTGTTTACCATCCTGACAGGCATCATCTCCCTTGTGGTAGTGATTGCATACTTCTTCGGAAAGAAGAAGAAAGAGCAGGAGAACGAGAAATCTGAATTGTATGCGATGCGTCGTATGCGCACAGAGAGATACGAGGATGAGGACGCAGGCAAGCTGAAGAAAAAAGGCATTGCGCGCTTGATTAGCATTGTGGTCGCAATCGTAGCAGTAGTAATATTCATCCTGACGGAAGATATGAGACTGCCTATGGTCATGATGGACAAATACACCATCCTGATGGCGATTATAGCGATTGCACAGATCGTGGTAGCCTTCTTCACCAAGAAGAGCCGCAAAAAGGACGACGACGAACGGCAGGAGAATCGTAATACGCAGGCTCAAAGGATTTAATGAGTCGCGCGTCACGAATGCCAAGGAACAAAGAAACGGGCTGCATGCATGTGCAGCCCCTAAAAGATGAAGAAAGAGCTGAGGCGCATTGCCTCAGCTCTTTGATTATGGTTCGATCCATTGCCCGTGTTCTTTACGGGGAAGAAACAGCGCAGCGC
>CAYVTZ010000015.1:0-31325 GCA_964454685.1 uncultured Christensenellaceae bacterium | reverse complement strand
ACGGGGAAGAAACAGCGCAGCGCGTTAGCGCTTTAACTTTTTTGCCAGCACATCCGGAGACATGCTGTGCATCATGGCATCCTCCGCTGAAACACGCCCTGACTCCACCAGTTGCAAAAGGCTGGTGTCCATGCTGATCATGCCTTCTCCCGCAGATGAGAAGATGGCGGTATCGATCTGGTGCGTTTTAGATTCACGAATCATATTGCGAATGGCGGTGTTTGCCAGCATGACTTCAAAGGCAGGCGTGACCTTACCATCTGTGGTTGGCACCAACTGCTGAGAAATTACACCTTGCAGCACCATAGAAAGCTGCACACGAACTTGACCTTGCTGGCTGGGAGGAAAAGCGTCTACAACACGGTCTATGGTGTTTGCGGCGCCAAGTGTATGCAGTGTGGAAATCACAAGATGTCCGGTTTCCGCCGCAGTCATAGCCGTGCTGATGGTTTCGCTGTCACGCATTTCGCCGACTAAAATCACGTCCGGCGCCTGGCGCAGTGCCGCGCGCAGCGCAACGTCGTAGCTTTTGGTGTCGGTTACAATCTCGCGCTGGCTGATGATGCTCTTATCATGACGATGCAGGTATTCTATTGGATCCTCCAGCGTGATGACATGTGCATTGCGCGTATGGTTGATGCGATCGATGATGCAGGCGAGTGTAGTGGATTTACCGCTGCCTGCCGGCCCTGTGACCAGCAGCAAGCCTTTGGTCTTGTCGCCCTGTGCCAGCACGATTTCCGGCAGCCCAAGCGTTGCCGGGTCGGGCAGATCGAACGAGATCACGCGCACCACCGCCGCCAGGGAACTACGCTGGCGAAACACACTGACACGATAGCGAGAGATGCCTGGCAGCGAGAAGCTGAAATCGTCGTCACCGCGCGCCTGACGCTCCGGCGGGCGATTGCCCACGGCATACAGCTCGTGTATGATGCGCTGCGTATCCTCCGGTGTTAGCTGGATATCATCCAGACGATCAATATTTCCGTTGATTTTTGCAGAGATCGGTCGCCCTGCAACAATAAATAAGTCCGAAGCATGCTGTGTGGCTGCAAGCCGCAACAACTCCTGCGTGTCAATCATGTTTCATCCCTCCGTAAGCCAGTTATTGGAACAGTGGAAGTGTTTCCGCTTCCTGTTGCACATCGAAGATGCGTGACTGCCAATTAAGGATCGACCATTCGCCGTTCGGTCTGCCGCCTGCATCCAGTGCTAATTTAATTTCTATGAACAAATATTTTATATCACTGATCGGTTCTTCAAAACGCACCACCACGCCGCCAGAAGAGGGCGTCACCTCATAGCCGCCGTTGCGCAATGTCGCTTCCCACTCTGCATCCTTCTGCGCTTGCGTCACGATTTCGGCAAGGCGCTCCTGTGCACGCGCGTCCGCCTTGTAATACTGCGCGGAAGCGTTGATGGTTCGCTCTGCAAGTGAGTAGTCCGCCTGTGCAGAGACCAAAGATAGCGCCGCGAGTGTGGTAAGGCAGAGCACAACAAAAATTGCGAGGATTGAAATGCCGCCTGTGCCTGTGCCCACATTACCGTCATTGTTGCGCATGAGCCAATCCTCCTTCAAAGCGCTTTGCCGTGATCTGATACAAGACATCGTCCTGATAACGCACCTCAATCACCGCGCTTAATAAATCGTTGTCCGCATGGTTCAGTCGTACTGCCATCAGAAAGCTGCCATCGCCCTGCACCACATTCCAATCTTTATCGTAGTGGACTTCGTACAGACCGTCCGAACCTTGTACACCCAGCGCGTCCTGCAAGCCCTGCTCTCCGCCGCTTTTGACTGCCTCGGCGGCAGACTGCGCCGCCATCGAAGCCATTGTCAGTTCGGTACTGCGCATACTGATTTGCTTTGCAGTAGCAAACATCTTCATACACACGCCGGAAGCGAATGAAAAAAACAATATGATGATAACCAGTTCAATCAGAAATAGTTTTGCTTTCGATGATCTCAAATCCATCCGGTTTTCACTTCCTTATACTATGATCCAGCGCTACTGATTTTCCAGTAGGCTGACCATGCTCGAGTACTCCTTGCCATCCGCATCGGTGACAGACATCTGCAAGAGATGATCGCCGATACGAGCAAAGGAAAGCTGCTTAATTTGCATGATAGCCTGTGCAAAGCCAGCGGAAGGCTGCTTGCCTTGTTGCAGAAGGACTTCGCTCAAGTATCCGTCGCTTACAAAAATCCATGTTTCATAGATTTCGCCGTCCAAATCCTGCGAGAGCACAAGCGCATCACTGCCGCCAAACTCACGAATCTCTATGGAATCCGCCCCTTCTGTCTGACGTACCTTCTCTGTCAGATAAAAAACAGAAGTTCTGGAATTATAATTGGCGTTCATGTTCGCCGAAATACTTTTATACACATTGGTGCCCAGCACAACCACAAACAGCGCCATGACTGCAAACGCGCAAAACAGCGACAAGACGAACACGATATCTACGACGTGATGCTTTCTTCCTTCCATGAGCGCTCCTTTACTCGTTGATAAACACTTTGATCTGTGGCAAAATGTTGGCACCCGCATACTGATAATGATACACATATTTATTTTTGTCCACAGACAATCCATAGTGCTGTGCCAGATAATCCAGACTGCGCGGATAGCGACCTTCGATGGCATAGCACTGCACTGCGCTGCGCCGTACTGCTTGCTCGATGGCGTTGAGCCGCTCTGCGCGTGAGGAAGCGGAAACTTCCCGCACTCCAAACACCACCGCCAGCGCAATCACAAGAAAAAGCGCAATCGGCACTACCAGTTTCAGCACGGATGCGGCAGAGGTTTTCTTCTCACTGACGAAGGCTTTTCCTTTCATAAGTTCAATTCCTTTCGGGTCAACCGATGGAGGACATGACGCCCATCAGCGGCAGCATGACGGAGAGCAGTATCATCCCAACAACAATGGACATGGCGGCGACCAGCGTTGGCTCGATCGCAGAAACCAGAGAGCTGATCTTCCGGTTTGCTTCTTCCTCGTAATGCGCTGCAATGCGCTCCATCACGGTGTCCAGCGAACCTGTTTTAAAGCCGACGACGATCATTTTCCCATACAAGCCGGAGAACATGCCTGTGCGCACGATGGATTCCGCAAAGCCTTCTCCTTCGTTTGTATGCTGTTTGATTTCCAGAATTTTATCGCGGACATGCTTACTGTCCACAACTTCCATCGTCATATCTAACGCGGAGTCCACATCCATACCACTACCCAGCATGAGCGACATTGCAGAGGCAAAGCGCCCGGAGGCAATGACAGCCGACGTCTTTTTAAACAACCGAGACGAAAGTGTGCCAGCGTTATCTTTGTCCTTGCGAAGTGCGCGAACGATAAAGAACAGCGCAATGATGGCGCCAATGGCAATGATGATGATGGCGGCATATTGACTGAGCGCGCTGCCAAAATCAATAATGCCCTGCACGAATGGCGGAACTTCGCTGCCCAGCTGCTGAAATACTCCCTGAAACACAGGCATGACCTCGACAATGATGATGAGCACAACCGCGACCATCATGGCAATCATAACAAGCGGGTAGGTGACAGCGCTGCGAATGTTGCGTGAAATTGCCTCGTTCCGCTCATAGTAGATGCGCAGAGATTCCAGCACTTGATCCAGCCGACCGGACGTTTCGCCAATCTCGACCATGTTGACCATATACTTCGGGAACTCGCCGGATTCTTTGAGGGCATAGGCAAGCGTACCGCCCATTTCCACAGAATCCAAAAGCCGCTCGGTTAATTCCTTACCGTGCGTGCTTTTGCTGTCTGTGCCCAGCAGCATCAACCCTTCTTGCAGTGATATGCCCGCCTTGACCATGAACCCGAGCTGTTCGCAAAAAGCCGAGATTTCTAAGTCAGACAGCGTGTTCTTTTTTGCCATGCCATGTATCCTCCCAATCAATAGTACCCTGTTGGATGATAGGTCGTTCCATCTCCTACATATTTGTTGTCTCCAGATGATGAAGCAAAGGTCGGATCCAGCCGTACCCAGTCGCTTCCTTTAAACTCGATCGCTTTGTTGATCCAGCCTGTTTCCGGTGTATAAACGTTGACCCACGCATGTAGAACATCCTTCGCGTAGCCAATTACCAGCTGCGTGGGAATACCCTGAGAACGCAACATTGCGGTTGCCAATGCGGCATAATCAAAGCAGATTCCTTTTTTGGAAGCCAGCGTTGCATCCACATCAGGCAAATAACCGGTTTGCGACTGGATGGTTTTTGCTTTGTCATAGTCGTACGAGACGTTTGTTACGACATAGTTATATACTTTTTCGACTGCCTGCACATCGCTTGCAGCACCGCTTACGACCTCTTGTGCGGTTGCGACGGCTTTTGAATTTGCTGTAAACCACGCATATTGGTTTGGATACAGAAACGGCTGATAGGCATCCGTCAGTTTGACGTCAACACTGGTTTCGAAAATGGGCGTAAATTGATCGCCCGACACATTTTCGAGGATTTGTATTTGATAGGTTCCATCACCGTTTGGCAGCACAAACACCTCGTCCTGCCCGCCTCTGAGTGTATACTGAATATAATCGGAGCCTTGCGGCGTCAACAGCATGCGCGGGTCGGCATTCGAACCGTTGTATTTTACGACAAAATAGCCGTCACTGATGTTGGAAACGTCAACAGACACCGTGGAATCTCCGCGCGCATCTTTGCCGGGCGCTTCCGGAACCAACACTTTGGGTGTAGAATCGCGCGCTGTGCCGGAACTGCCACTGGCGGCGCCGCACCCCACAATCAGGATGAGACAAAGCAAAGAGATCAAGACAAATAAAAACGTCTTTTTCAACACCAAAAAGAGAATATTGAATTGATGATCCCGTCCTGACCCAAAAGCCAATGCACTTTCCCAATCCTTCCTTATTCTTGCGACGAATACAGTATAAACCGCAGGGCGGAATTTGTAAAGATGAAACGGCATATTGGTGGCACAAAGAACATGAAATAAGAAGCAAAAAACAAGGCGCGCAACGCGAAAGACTGTGCGAAACACGAGGGACGGACGCAATCGCGCAGGCACGGGAAAGATGAATTTGCGCAGAAAAAGGAAAGCGCCCGCAGAGATGAGGGAAAGTGACGCGCGACGCATGCTTGAACGTGTGTGCTGCAATGTGGCTTGAATTACAATGTAGGCTTCTGAAGAAGCGGTCCGGATTTAGCGAAACGGCACCAACCGGCCCTGCTGGAACGCGGGCAGGGTTTGATTGCAAATGGATGCGTTTTATGCTTGTTCGCTCAATGCGAGGTTTGTGTTAAATAGACTCGATGAATTGGTTTACATAATATAACGCGGCGCCTGCGGCACAGGTATACAGCCCGTAATTGCCTACAATGAATTGGCTTTTGGCAATGGGAAAGGGCGTGGGAGAGGATGCCTTGTGCAGATAATCCACATCGCTTTTGATAAAATAGGGTGCCAAATACCCACTGATGATAATATACCCATCGATGATGATGCTCAGATTCCGGATGGCGAATGCCAACTTGTCTAAATAATCTTCCCAAAATCTGACGCATTTGGGGTCCCCGGCGCGCAGTTGCTCAAAGAAAGTTTGAACGTCCAGCCCTGTGAATACCTCTATCGCCTGTGCGGAGCAATAGGTGTCCAAACAACCGCGATCACCGCAATAGCAGAGCGGGCCATCTTTGTTGATGCACATGTGCTCGATCGCCCCGGCGTGCATATGATCGCCCCGGTGAACCGCTTTGTTGATAATCAGCGAACCGCCGAAATTGCGGTTTAACAGCAGCAAAATAGCGTTGTCGATTTCTTCGTGGTTCCACAATTCTAAGTAGGCAGCAGCCTTGCAGTCATGTTCAATATGGCAGGGGTAGGGGATATATTCGTCAAAATGGGATAATCGCATATCGCTGTTGTTCATTAGCACACCATAGCTGACATACTGTCCATCTGATGAAATGATGCCGTGTGTTGCCACGGAAACACCCAATATGATGTTTGGATCAATCCCGTTTGCTTCTATAAACTGTTCCAGATCATACGCCAGCTTTTTATAAAAATCCGTAGTCGATTCGAAAACCAAATCCAGTGTGGCGGAGTATAACACTGTGCCGTACAAGTCAATGGCAACAATCAATGTACCGGCTTTCAAAATGCCGATACCGATTGAAATGCGCGCAGTGCGAACGATCTCAAACATATCCGCTTTGCGCCCACCGGTGGACTCCAATGTGCCGTTACGCTGAATTAAGCCCTCTTCTTCCAGCGCTTTGATGTTTTGGCTGACTGTGGACAAACCCATTTGCAGTTGAGACACTGTTTGCAGTTTGGAAGTGAAGCCTTCTTTGTAAATAAATTTGTATACGTTATTCTTATTGATTTGTTTGACTTTCATTGTATTGATGGATGACGTTACCATGACCTTTACCTCGAAATCGGCTATCTTTTAATTGTATAATAACATAAACTTGAACAAAAATGCAATTAAATAATGAAATTATATCTTGACACGAGCGAAAAACGAGGGTATACTCGACTTAAAACTGATACTTAATGTTGAATATTAAGTGTAAGTATCAAATATAACATTGAAATCACACCCATTACGCATTAAAAAAACTGAAGAGCGGGATTTGCGCGAAAAGCACGCGAATTAGATGGAATTACAAGATGATGCTCGATTTTCCTAATGAACAAATTAGAAGAAAGTTGAAGTAGACAAGGTTTTGCATAATACATAACTATAAGTAATGAAAAAATCTATGCCTGCTGTGCAAATCTGCGAGCGTATAGAATGCAGAAGTTTGGTCAATCGACCAATTATAATAATCAAAGGAGAGAAAAAAATGAAGAGAATCGTTTTAGTGGCAATGGTTTTGGTGCTGGCGGTGACCATGTTTGTTGGTTGCGCACAGCCTGCATCGCAGGAAGCGGCACCCGCGGCAGAATCTGCAGCGGCTCCGGCGTCAGAAGCTCCGGCGTCAGAAGCACCGGCAGCGGAAGCACCGGCAGCAGAAGCAGGCGGAACGTATCGTGTGGGATTGGCGATGTCTGATCTATCCAATCCGGTTTGGGCAGAATATACAAGCTCTGCGGAAAAAATCGGTGCGGAACGCGGCATCCAAGTAACGGTGTTGGGCGCGGACAATGACCCGGCAAAGCAGATTGAACAGGTGGAAAGCTTTATTCAAGACAAGGTGGACGCGATTGTAATTACATGCGTGGAGGCCAGCGCGGTAGAGGATGTTTGCAAGCGCGCGTTGGACGCGGGCATCCCCGTCATTGCAGAAGGCAATCCGATCGAGAACTTTACAACAGAGCTGATGGTGCAGAATTACGATGTGGGATATGCGATTGGTGAACAGGCTGCGAAATGGATCAATGAAAAGCTGGGTGGTGAGACGGAATATGCGTTGATTGATTATCCGTCGCTGCCGGTTTTGGTGACAAGAGCGCAGGGCATCGAGGATGCGATTACAAAGCTTGCACCCAACGCAAAGAAAGTTGCGCAACAGGCGGCGCTGGATGTGGCGCAGGGCATGACTGTTTCTGAAACAATTTTACAGAGCAACCCTAACGTGAAGGTGTTTGCGTGCATTGGTGATGGCGGTGCAATCGGTGCGAACGAAGCGATTGTTGCATCCGGTGTGGACTATGCGGACATTGGCGTGTTTGGATGCGATGCAACGCTGGAGGCGTTGAGCAAGATTGATGCGGGACAGCCGCTGCGCATGTCGCTATCTTTGGGATCCGGCGCGGAGCACGGTTTGTGGATTGTAGACCTTGTGGAAAAAGTTCTGAAAGAAGAAGCATTCGAGAAAAACAATTTCTATCCTTACTTCCCTGTAACGGCTGAAAATGTAAAAGAATATCTGAAATAATCATTTGGGTTGGTGCGCAGTGATAAGCGCTGCGCACCAACCCAGTGTAAGAAAAGGAGTGCAACAGCGTGGAAAATAATATCATTCTTTCAATGAAGCATATTAGAAAAGAATATCCGGGTGTGCTGGCGCTGGACAATGTGAATTTAGACTTTGCACAAGGCGAGATTCACGCAATCTGTGGGGAAAACGGAGCGGGAAAATCTACATTGATGAAAATTGTATCCGGGGCGATTGCGCCAACGTCAGGCAGCATTGAAATCAACGACAAAACATTTTCGCAGATGACCCCCGAACGCTCAATGGAGAACGGCATTTCTATCATATATCAGGAATTTTATTTGGTACCACACATGACAGTAGCCGAAAACGTCTTTTTGGGCAACGAATACAGAAAAGGGAAATTTGTGGATCGAGACAGAATGGAGCGGGAGGCAAAGCAGGTATTCTCACAACTGGGCATTGAAATCGACCCGCAGAAGCCGGTTGCGGAGCTTTCGGTGGCATATCAACAGTTGGTGGAAATCGCAAAGTCGATTTCAAAGAAATCAAAAATATTGATTATGGACGAACCGTCGGCGCCGCTTACTGAGCATGAAGTGAAAATTATGCTTGATCTTGTCTTGAAGCTCAAACAGTCCGGCGTGACGATCATATATATCTCGCATCGTTTGGATGAGGTGTTTCAAATTTCAGATCGAATTTCGGTGCTGCGAGACGGTCAGTATATCACAACGCTGCAAACCAAGGAGACCAATTTAGAAGAATTGATAAACTATATGGTTGGACGCTCGTTGAATGAAGTATACCCACACCGAGAAAAGCAATATGGAGATGTGATGCTGGATGTGCGCAATGTGAGCGGAAACGGTGTGAAGGACGCAAGCTTTGTAGTGCGCAAAGGTGAAATTCTTGGATTTGGCGGATTGGTAGGCGCCAAACGCACGGAACTGATGCAGTTGATTTTTGGGAAATGCCCGCTGGAACACGGTGAAATCTACTTTCACGGGAAAAAGCTGAAAGGAAATTCGCCGGAGGAATCGATCCGCGTCGGCATCGGGCTGATCCCGGAGGATCGTAAAAAACATGGCGTACTGCTACAACATACGATACAAGACAATATCTGCCTGCCGATTTTGGAGCGCATTTCTAAATTCAAATTGATTTCTGCCAAAAAGGAACGTGATGTGACAGACCGGCAGGTGCAAAAGCTTTCCATTAAAACGCCATCCATTTTACAGCTTGCAAAGAACCTGAGCGGTGGAAATCAACAAAAGGTGGTACTGGCAAAGTGGCTGGCAGCAGACTGCGATTTGCTGATTTTTGATGAACCCACACGCGGGATTGATGTGGGATCGCGGCAGGAAATTTACAAGTTGATGAACGACTTGGTTCAGCAGGGCAAAAGCATCATTATGGTGTCTTCCGAGATGGAGGAGCTGCTGGGGATGTCGGATCGAATCATCGTATTGCGCGAAGGCGTCATTTGTGGTGAGCTGGACGAGCAGCAATTCAGTCAGGAAAGAATTTTGATGCTTGCATCGGGACATTAACGGAGGATATGGAAATGGTGAAACGGTTTTTAAAGTCAAAAAACAGCCCGATTTTTTTTGTGCTGATTGCGTTGATTGTGTTTTTTGCGCTGATGTCGGAAAATTTTCTGACGCAGAGTAATATGCTCAATGTGCTGCGGCAGGTTTCTATGCTTGGGATTACCTCCGTAGGATTTGTACTGGTGATGATAACGGGTGGTGTGGATCTTTCGGTTGGATCACAGATTACGTTTGTCAATATCCTTGCTGCAACCTTGATGGTGAAGGCGGGTGTTGATCCGGTTTTGGCGGCGTTGATCTCTATTGCGGCAGCGGTGATAATCGGCTTTATCAATGGCATTATCATCATTAAAATCGGTGTGATTCCGCTGATTGTGACGCTGGCAATGATGAATGTGTTGCGCGGCGTGAGCTATTTGATGTGCGGCGGGCAGCCGGTGTTCGGCTTTCCGGAGCAGTTTAAAGAATTGGGGCAAGGTTATGTGGGGGCAATTCCCATTCCTGTAATCATCATGGCCGCGTGCTTTGCGTTTGGATGGATCTTCCTGCGTAAGAGTGTGCCGGGCAGACGATTTTATGCGGTGGGCGGAAATGAAGAGGCGGCAACGCTTTCGGGCATTAATTCCAGCCGTATCAAGTTGAGCGCCTACGTGATGTGCGGATTCTTTTCCGGTCTGGCGGGCATCATTCTACTCTCGCGCATCAATTCCGGACAGCCCATTACAGGGCAGGGATTTGAATTTGACGTACTTACCGCAGTGGTGCTGGGTGGTGTGAGCATGAACGGCGGCGAAGGCGACATGTTCGGAGCGATCATTGGCGTTATCATCATGGGTATGCTGAACAACGGGCTGCTGATGATCAATATGAACGAATATGTGCAGGTGATTACCAAAGGCTTGGTATTGCTGCTTGCGGTGAGCTTGGATAGCATTCGGCGCAAAAGAAGGCTGAAATGGGCAACGGTTTGAGAACTTTGAGGAGTGGAGCGGCGCTTTTGCATGAGGCAGACAAGGGAGGAAGCTATGGCTGACCAAAGAATTGAGAAAATCCGGGAATATGAAGACACGGTGCGTGAGCTGTTTGAATCGGAAGAGAATGACAGGCGACGTGGCTTTTGGGCAGATGATGTGGCGGCGAACGACTATATCTGGCATCCGCGACCAAAATCGAGACAGACAATTCCCTTCACGATTGAGTTGGAGCGCACAGGGTTTGCGCAGTATCTGGGGTATTCACTGGTGAATTTTTACACAGACCCGATTGAGTTTGTGCTGCGCTCACTGGAAATCATGATTTTTAAATTCCGCACATTTGAGGATTGTACGCCCATCGGCAAGTCGATTGCGTATTGGCCGGGGGTGGGGTTTGAGGCGAGCTTGATGGGAATGCCGCAGGTTTATACCGAGCACGATGCCTGGATTGGGAGAGAGCATGCCATTCAAGAGCGCGTACCACTGGACAGCATTGAGCGCCCGGACTTCAACAACCATCCTGTGATGAAGCAAACCATTGCGTTTTATGAAACAATGCGTGAGATTTTGGCAGACGATTTTTTGCTGGGATTTCCGCAATGGTGCAGAAGTGCATGGGGCGTTGCATGGCATTTGCGCGGAGTAGATCATTTGATTTACGACTATGTGGATGACCCGGAGTGGCTGATTGGATTTGTGGACTTGCTGGCGGACGCACGCATTCAGTGGTCAAAGGACCGCACTCAGTATTTGGGAATTGACAACACGCACGCAAACCTTTACAACGATGAAGTAATGGGGCCGCTGATTTCACCAACGATGTATGAACAAGCGATTCTGCCATCTGAAAAGAAGATTGGAGAATATTTTGGGGGGATCAATTATTGGCATAGCTGTGGCGATACGACGTCGTTTATTTCAATGATTGACACCATCCCACGGGTGGACATGGTGCACGTAAGCCCGTGGACAGACATTTACAAAGCATCGGAATTATACGATCGGGATAAGGCGTTGGAATTTGTGCTGCACCCCATTACGGATGTGCTGTCGCCGGCATCGGACGATGCACTGCGAAAGCGCATGATTGACATCAAAGAGACATCGCAAGGGCGCTATCGCACGGTGCGTGCGGATGGATTTCAAGTGACAAATGATGCCGCGACCGATATGGCGGCGATGAAACATTGGGTGGCTCAGGCGAAAGAGATTTTGCTATAAAACGAGCAAGGATTAGAATGAAACAAGTGAGGGAGAAACGATCATGGCGATGAATATGGAATTTGGAAGAACAGAGGGCTTTCAAGGCGACTATATGAATGCAAATTTTGAATTGCAGGGCAGGAAAGCGATTGTGACAGGCGGTGCGAAGGGCATTGGAAAGGCCGCGGTGAAAGGTCTTGCGGAGCAATATGTGGATGTGGCATTGGTGGATATTGATGCGCAGTGGGCACAGAAAACGGTGGAAGAGATCAACGCCATCGGACGCGGCAAAGTGTTTTTTGTATCCTGTGATGTGACCAAACCGGATGCGGTTAAAGCGATGGTGCAAACGGTGGTAGAGAAATTTGGAAGAATCGATATTTGCTTTAACAATGCGGGTATTGCCATCAATCAGCCTGCCGAGGAAATGTCTTACGAAAACTGGATGAAGCTGATGGACCTCAATTTGAATGCGGTATTTTTGGTGGCACAGGCAGTGGGAAATGTGATGATCAAGCAGAAAAGCGGATCTATCATCAACACCGCATCCATGTCCGGCAGAGTGGTGAACTTTCCGCAACCGCAAGTGGGGTACAACGCGTCCAAAGCGGCGGTGATGCAGCTTTCTAAATCTATGGCAGTGGAATGGGTACGCCATAATGTGCGTGTGAACAGCTTGAGCCCCGGCTATATCTATACAGAGATGACCTGCCTTGGGAAAGAGGAGTGGCGCAAAGTCTGGGAGGAAAATTGCCCGATGCTGCGCATGGGATATCCGCAGGAACTGGTGGGGATGCTGCTTTATTTGTCCAGCGATTATGCAAGCTTTTTGACGGGGCAGGATATTTTGATTGACGGGGCATTTTCTGCGGTATAATAGATTAAAAGAGGGATGCGCCAAGGGTGCTGCATCTCGTGTTTTGTGAGGGCTGAAGCATGACAAAGTATGCACTGGGAATTGATTATGGAACGCTGTCCGTTCGCGCGCTGGTGGTGAAGGTGGAAAATGGGGAAGAAGTGGCGACCTGCGCATATGATTATCCCCACGGGGTGATGGACGAGGCATTGCCCTGCGGGAAAAAGCTGGGTGTGGATTGGGCATTGCAGCATCCCGCGGATTATTTAGAAGCGATGCAGGCGGTTGTGCCGAGAGTGCTGCAAGAAGCCGGCGTTGAGGCGACGGACATTGTGGGGGTGGGGGTAGATTTTACTGCCTGTACGATTATGCCGGTAAAGCAGGACGCCACGCCGCTTTGCCTGTTGCCGGAGTATGCGGAGCAACCACATGCCTATGTAAAGCTGTGGAAGCATCATGCTGCGCAAGATCAGGCGAATCGGCTCAATGCAATCGCGCATCAAAGAAAGGAACCGTGGATCCAGCGATATGGCGGCAAAATTTCTTCCGAGTGGATGATTCCTAAAATTTGGCAGATTTTAGAGGAAGCGCCGCAGGTTTATGATGCGGCGGAGCGCATTATGGAAGCGGGAGACTGGATTGTCTGGGTGTTGACGGGTCAGGAAACGCGTAATTCCTGCTCGGCAGGCTATAAGAGTATTTGGCACAAGCAGGAAGGATTTCCGAGTGCGGAATTTTTCAAGGCGCTGGATGAGCGGCTGGAGCATGTTGTAGAGGAAAAATTGAATCCGGAGATTTTGCCTATCGGCAGCAGGGCGGGCGTGATCTCAAAACGGGGTGCGGCGCTGACAGGATTAAGAGAAGGAACGCCGGTGGCAACAGGTCATATGGATGCGCATGTGTGTATGCCGGCGGTGAAGATTGATGGTCCCGGCAAAATGCTTGCCATCATGGGGACGTCCACCTGCCATCTGGTCATGGGCAAAGAAGAACGCTTGGTACCGGGCATTTGCGGATATGTGGAAGACGGCATGATGCCGGGATATTTTGGATATGAAGGCGGTCAATCCTGTGTGGGGGATCACTTTGCATGGTTTGTGGAGCACTGTGTGCCGGAAAGCTACCGGGAAGAAGCACGAAAGAAGGGATGCAGCATCCATACCTACTTGCAGGAAAAAGCTGACATGCAGAAGCCGGGCGAAAGTGGATTGGTGGCGCTGGATTGGTGGAACGGAAACAGAAGCGTGCTGGTGGATGTGGATTTGACCGGTGTGATGGTAGGAATGACGCTTGCGACAAAGCCTGAGGAAATCTATCGCGCTTTGGTGGAGGCGACAGCATATGGCACACGGATGATTATTGAAACGATGGAAGCGCATGGTGTGGCGGTGGAAGAATACATTGCAGCCGGTGGTATTGCGGAAAAGAGTTCGTTTATGATGCAGATTTATGCGGACATCATCAAGAAGCCGATTCGGATTTCGGGAAGCGCACAGGGTCCTGCGCTGGGTGCAGCGATTTTTGGTGCGGTTGCAGCGGGCGCGGAGCAGGGTGGATATGATGACATTTACGAAGCGGCAAGAAAGATGGGAAAGCTCAAAGAAGGCGTGTTGTATGAGCCGATCCATGAAAACGCAGTGGTGTATGATAGACTGTTTGCAGAGTATAAAGCCTTGCACGACTACTTTGGAAGAGGCATGAACGATGTGATGAAGCGGTTAAAAGCGTTAAGGAGGGAGCAGAGGTCATGACCAACAGGGAAGCGATACGGAAAATTTTACATTATGAAAGCGTAGACAGGGTACCGGTGCTGCACTTTGGATTTTGGGTGGAAACACTTGAAAAGTGGGTCAAGGAGGGGCATCTATCCCAGCGGGAGATTGACGAAATGATCGTAAAGGGAAATATGGCGGATGGCAATGAATACGAGCTTGCCATTGCAAAAAAGCTGGGATTTGACGACAATGCGCTTGTGTACACCGGTCAAAAAGGAAACTGGTACGATATGCCGCTTTATCCTGCGTTTCAGGAAGAAGTTGTGGAGCAATATGCGGATGGGTCTTGCAAAAAGCGCGATTGTGACGGCGTATTTGTTTTGGCAAAAGAGGATGCAAAGTCCATTCCTGCTGAAATGGATCACACGTTGAAAGATCGGGAAAGCTGGGAGCGGGAATATGTGCCGCGTTTGCAGTTTAGCACGGAGCGATTGGATTTGGAGCAAATTGACCGACTCAAGCAGACCAATCAGACGCGTGAGCGGCATTTGTGTGTTTATGCGGGTAGCTTGTATGGCAAGCTGCGCAATTATTGGGGTTTGGTGGAAATCAGCTATTTGCAGGTGGATGATCCGGATTTGTTTTGCGAGTGCATTGACACCATTGGCGAGCTGAGCTATCAGGTGGTAAAACATACGCTGGAAACGGGTATAGAAGTGGATTTCGTGCATTTTTGGGAAGACATTTGCTACAATCGGGGTTCATTGATCCACCCGAATGTTTTTCGGGAGCGCGTAGGAAAGCATTATCGCAGGATTGCCGATGAATGCCGGAAATCGGGGGTGGATATTTTGTCTGTTGATTGTGATGGGCTGACGGAGGACTTGGTTCCGGTGTGGCTGGACAATGGAGTGAATACCATGTTCCCCGTAGAATATGGCGCATGGGAATACGACTTTGCAACAATGCGGAAGAAGTTCGGGAAAGAGGTGCGCGGTATTGGCAACATCAACAAGCATGTTTTAGCGCAAAGCAGAGAGGCGATTGACAAAGAGATCGAGCGTGCCAAAAGACTGGTCGATTTGGGAGGGTTCATCCCATGCCTTGACCATAGAATTGCGCCGGACGCACAATGGGATTTGGTTCAGTATTATTGTGAAGCCATGCGGAAGAATTTTGGCGGCTGATGGCAGAGCATCTGTGATGTGAGAAAAGCGGGAAGTGCGTAATGCTTGATGAAGCGTCACGCAGAAAGGCGGGAAGCATATGGTTGAAATCGGGGCATCGTTGCTGGCGGCAGATTTTTTGCACTTAGCGGATGCGATGACAAATGCAGAGCAGGCTGGCGCAGGCTTTTTCCATGTGGATGTAATGGACGGGCATTTGGTGGAAGACATTGCGTTTGGTGTGCAGAATGTGGCGGACATTTGCAGAGCGGCAAATATTCCGGTTGATGCGCACCTGATGATTGCCCAGCCGCAGGCATTTGCCATGAGAATGGTAAATGCAGGTGCGGGCATTGTGACCGTGCAACTGGAGCCTTGCCTGCAAACCTACCGAACCTTGCGTGATATTAAGGAGGCCGGCGCGCGCGTGGGTGTTTGCGTTGCGCCGGAAACGCCAATAAGCGCGCTAACAGCCGTGGCGCCGTGGGTGGATCGCGTCTTGCTGGTGAGTGTGTGTTTAGGACTGGGCGGGCAGCAGTTTATTCCGCAAATGTACGACAAGCTGCGGCAGACAAAAGAACTGCGTGATAGCAGCGGATATACCTTCGAAATTGGCGTGGATGGAGGGGTTACGCTGGACAATGTGGAGGCAATCAAAGCATGCGGTGCAGATTATATGGTAGCGGGAACTTGCGTGATGGCAAGTGAAGACATGCCTCAGGCAATCAGCAAGATGACGGGAAGCTGTGGTGCGGGTGAATGAGCTTCCCCTACTGTAAGAATGAGGGTAGTGCATAGAATGCCTGATTTGCTGTGTTTGTAAGCACGCGCGTAATGATTGATGTGCGTTAGAGTGAAACACGGCAACTTTTGTAATGCTTCGCCGTCAAGGCGCCGGTAGATTTTTACGGTTGCGGCAAAAATGTTTGCAGAAACGGATCGCTGACTCTGTTGCTATGAAAAAATAGAATATCAAAAAATGCTTCGCAGGGTAAGTCGCTTGCGAAGCATTTTTTATGCTTTCTTATGTTCATCTAAGGAGTGTAATCTGAAAGATGCTGCCGCCTTCCGGATTTTCCAGATATTCGAGTTTGCCGCCCTGCCTTATGAGGGCATCTTGTGCGATTGCCAATCCCAGACCAGCTCCGCCGGCCTTGCGTGAGCGCGAAGTGTCAACACGGAAAAAGGGTTCGAAGATGCGTTCACGATCTTGCTCCGGTACCCCCGGCCCGCTATCGATCACACGGATCAGCACGTCGGTGTTCGTCTGCTCGGCGCGCAGAAACACGCGGCTGCCGTGCTTGCCGTATTTGACGGCGTTTGAAATAATGTTTTCGGCTGCGCGGCGTAACAGTTCGCGGTTTGCGGTGGCACAGCAATCGTCAGGGACATCTAGCACGATTTCGATTTCGCGTTCCGCGGCTGTGTGTGCCAACGATTTTGCGGACTCCCGGAGTATGGGAGCCAGTTCCAGCCTTTCGACTGCTTGCTCTTTGCCGGATGCCAACTCCAGCAGCTCGTCCACCAGTGATATCATGCGTTCAGTCTGCTTCTTTACGACGCTGATGGTCTGTGCGTATTCTTCCGCGTCTGGTTCTTTTTCGATTTCCAGCACTTCAATATTTGCTTTGATGGCGGAAAGCGGCGTCTTGAGCTCGTGCGCGGCAGCAGAGGCAAAGCCCTTTTGTCCGGCAAACGCTTTGTCCAGCCGTTCCAGCATGTGGTTGAAGGAGTCTGCCAACCGGTTGATTTCGTCTCCTGCCTTGAAATCTGAGATGCGCACAGAAAGGTCGTTTTCACCGATGCCGCCAATCTCCTCGCTCAGTCGCTTTACCGGACGCAATGCGCCGCCCAGTGCCAGCCACGTGACCAGTCCACCGACTGCTACAATAATCATCATGATCACCAAAAGCAGTATGTTGAAATCCTGTACCGCCAGCGTGATAGCGGGCGACACGCTGAACACACCGTCTGCAAAACTGGACGATATCGAAACGACTTGGGCGGGAACGCTGTCCGCCTCTGCGGCAAACTGCGCGGCGGGGAGCAGCGGTTCCGCGTCCTGGCTTTGCAGCACTGTTGACGCCGGCACGGTGAGCATTTGCGCATCAAAGCCGGGGGCGAACAAATAAACATTGGATGCCGGTTCAACCAAGACATCGGATGATGCCGCGTTTGCGGGATCCATAGGCTCGAGCGGCGCTTGCGATAGTGCGGACGGCGTATCTGTGGCGCTAAACACAAGGTAGTTTGCGCTGTACATGGTGATAAAGGTAAAAGCCACGGCAATCACAGAAATCATGAGCATTGTGACGATGGTGATTCTCGCACGCAGCGAAATTTTATATATCTTTAGCTTTTTCAATGGGTCACCTCTCTATGAGATAGCCTGCGCCGCGAATATGGCTGATTGCGTCCGCGCAGTAGGGGGAAAGCTTTTTACGCAGTTGGCTGATGTGTACCTTTATGGCATTGGAAAAGAAACCGTCCTCGCCTTTCCAAGTGTGATCGATCAGTTCTTCGGCGGAAACGGCTGATCCTCGCTTCATGGCAAGGTATTCCAGTATCATATATTCTTTGGGGGAAAGCTCGATCAGCGTTCCGTCCGGCGCAAAAACGCGTTTTGACGCGGTGTCTATTTCCACGCCGCAACAGTTTATTTTGACATCTTGCTGTACAAATTCCCGCCGCAATAAATTGCGCACACGCGCCTCCAGCTCGCCAAAATCAAAAGGCTTGACGAGGTAATCGTTCGCGCCGCTGTCTAAACCGGAAATACGGTCGGGGAAATCTGCCATTGCAGACAGTATGAGTATTTTTATGGATTTATCTTCCGCGCGCAGTTGGTGCAGTACGTCCATGCCATCCATCTGAGGAAGATTTCGATCCAGAATCACCAGATCGTAGCCGCCGGTCTGTGCCATTTCAAGGCCGGTGAGCCCGTCCTGCGCCCCTTCCGCGATGTAACCACGCTTTTGAAAGCCGCGTAGCAATGCGGATAAAATGTCCTCTTCGTCTTCTATGATCAGCAGCTTCAATGTGTTTCGCCTCCGTTTTTTTACTATATTCTAACATAGATTTGGTTAAGAAACGGTAAATTTGTGTTGCGAAAACTTTTTTTGAACAATATGCGGTATCTTAACCGTTTCTTAACCCTGATTGAGGTATGCTGTGCATCATGAAGCGAATGGAGGCGACGAACTTGGAGAAGAAAAAGGTAAAGGTGATTGCGGCGGTGGCAGCGGTTGCGGTGGGCGTGACGCTCGCGGTGGGATTGGGATACTTTGGCACGGCGAGCGCAAAGGAAGAGAATCAGGACGCGCTGCTGCGCGAATACTCTGTTTCGCGCGGGGATATCACGGCGGGCATTGACGGAGCGGGCGGGCTTTCGCTGGAAGGAACCCCGCACAATTTCAAGCAAAACGTGAGAATTGCAGAGCTTTTTGTGAAGGCGGGCGACAGCGTGAAAAAAGGCGACAAGCTGGCAAAGCTGGATGAGGACGCGCTGGAACAGAAACTGGCAGAGCTGCAAACCAATTTGAAAAAAGCGCAGATTGCATTGGACGACGCCAAAAACAACATGGCAATCGGGAAAGTGGAGGCGCGTGATACGGGTGACGCGGGGGAATATGATAACGCGAGACAGCAAGCGCAGTCGAAAGCGGATGGTTTAGCGGGCAATATAGCGGCGCTTTCGGCGCGGCAAGCAGAGCTTTCAAGGCTGGTAGCGGAGCTGACAGAGCAGATTTTGGCTTTGGATGCGCAGATTGCCGCGTTGCCCAAGGATGACCCGCAGCGCGCAGCCTTGCAGCAGGAGCGGGATGCACTGGCAGCCACGCACGCAGGCTACTGTGAGGAACATGACACGATCGCACCAAAGATAGATGAGCTGAACGCGCAGATGAGCAGCGCGAACGCGGAAATAGGAACGATGGAGCGCAGCCATGCGCAACAACAGGCGGCGAAAGGCAAGGAGCGCGACGCGAATGCGCTCAAGAAAAACACCTACGAAAATGCCATAGAATCGGCAGAGGTTGAGGTGGAGAACCTTGAGCGGCAAATTCGTGAGCTGGGCGAAGCCAAGAATGAAGTATATCTGTTGGCGAAACTGGATGGCATCGTGCTTGAGCTGGGATATACGGAAGGCATGGAAACAAACGGCGAAAAAGCGCTTGCCGTAATCGGCGCACCGGAAGAGATATTTGCGAAGTTGCAGGTAGCGCAGGCTGACATCGGCGGAATCGAAATTGGTCAGGAGGTCGAGCTGAACTTTGACGCGTTTCCGGACCACAAATTTAAAGGCAAGGTGACCAAAAAGTTGCCGCTGCCTGTGAAAGACAGCAACCCCGTCAGCTATGTGGTGCAGGCTTCGGTGGATATGGAGGGGGAAAGCCTGCTGACCGGAATGACATGCAGTGCGCGATTTATCGCCAAGCAGGTGAAGGATGTGCTGATGCTTTCCAACAAGGCGATTAAATCTTCCAACGGACAGCAAGTGGTGATGATGAAAGATCAGGCAGGCAAGCTGTTTGAGCAGCCGATCAAGACGGGATTTTCGGATGGCAGATACAGCGAGGTTCTTTCCGGAGTCAAAGAGGGCGACGTTGTGTTTGTGGAGGGCTAAGGCATGAATTTGACTGAAACGCTACGCGTGATATGGATTAACCTAATGGAAAACAAATTCAAGGTGTTGCTGACTTCGCTGGGAATCATTGTGGGCGCGGTAACGATTGTGATGGTGATTGCGATTGGGCGGGGCGGCGAGGCGGAGATCGCCGGACAGTTTGGTGATTTATCTGCCGCTACCATCTATGTGACTCCGGATTATACCAAAATAACGATGGGTGGCAAGGACTTGAACAAGTTGCCGAAATTCACGCAGGAGCACGTTGCCGCGATGAAGGAAGAAAACCCGTATATGAAAGGATTGATGCGTGTCAGTTATCTGTTTGCCGATGTGACCATAGAGGGCGAAAAGGAATACCAGCCTATTACGGCGGTATATCCCGAATATGCAGAGATATCCAACATCAGGACGACGTATGGCGACAACATCACGGAGGAGGACATAGAAAATAAGGCGCGAGTGGCTGTGCTGGGTGACCGGCTGGCAAAGCAATATTTTGGAACGGCGGAAAACGCGGTGGGCAAAAGCGTTAAAATTAAAAACCGTAATTTTACCGTAGTGGGAGTGCTGGAGCGAAAGGGCGACGCGATACAGGGAATGAATCCGGATGGCAGTGTGTTTGTACCCTATTCCAGTGCGGAGGCAGGCGGATTGATCGGGGATTATGATGTGCCTCAGATGATTGGTCTGGCAAAGGACATTGATGTCGTGGATCAGGCCATCAGCCGGGTGCAAAGCTCGTTGGAATACCTGCTGGAGGACGGCAGCCTGTATGTGGTGGAGGATGCGGGCAGCCGCATCGAGGCGGCAACGCAGTCTGCCCGCACCATGAAAACGCTGCTGATATCCGTGGCGGCTATTGTGTTCATCGTAAGCGGCATCGGCATTATGAACGTGCTGTTTGTATCAGTAAAAGAGCGTACACGCGAGATCGGCATTTTAAAAGCGCTGGGAGGATCGCGCAGGGATATCATGACACAATTCCTGTTGGAATCGGTGCTGATCAGCCTGTTTGGCGGGCTGGTGGGAATACTGCTTTCCGCTCTGTTGCTGCCGCTGATGCGACTGACACAAATTCCTGTTCTGGCTACGCCGGACGGCGCGTTTCTGGCGCTGCTGTTCTCTGTTTTGACAGGCACGGTGTTTGGCGCGTATCCGGCCTACAAGGCATCCAGATTGAAGCCGATCGACGCACTCAATTATGAGTGAATCAGAAATTAGCATTTATGATATGCTCTATCGCATGAGATGAGGCAGAGTATATCATCAATAAAAAATTGAAATATGAAAGGAAACAAGAGACAATGAAGAAGATGATTACAGTGATTTTAGCAGGGGTTTTGGCTACGACGCTATGGGGATGTTCCACGGGTGCGCCGGCGGTGACGCCGCAGCCGGAGCCGACGCAGGAGGTGGCACAAGAGCAGAACGCAGAGGGTGAGCAGGGCGAGGCCGCGCCACCGGATGCGCAGAAAACGACCAATATTTTTGGCAAGGTGAAGAACATTGTAGGCAACGAGATCGAACTGGAACTGGCGAATCCGCCGTTTGAAATGGGCGAACCCGATGCCGGAACAGAGGAAGGAGCTTCGATTGCAATGACGCCGGCAACGACCGTTATGGTCGATGAAGAAGCGTTGCCGGAAGGTGCGGATTCTGACGGCGACGGTGAAATTACCATATCGGTAGCAGATGGTGACGGGTCGGTTAACGTTGTGGACGGCGCAAGCGGCGGGAATAAGATGGAACTGAACTACACGGGCGAAACCAAGAGCGTGATCATTCCAACGGGAATAGACATCATGAGCGTGCTGACAGGGAAAAGCGCCAAGCTTGAAGATATCAAAAAGGGTTCTGTGTTACTGCTGACTGTGGACGATGCGCAAGCCGAACGTATGAACGCGCAGAACATTACAATCATGGAATAACGCGATGGAAAAACTATTGTGCTTAAAAGATGTAAACAAAAGTTATGCAATGGGCGCGGAAAGGCTGCACGTTTTGAAGGATGTGTGCATGGAGGTGGAGCGGGGCGAGTATATGACGATACTCGGCCCGTCGGGCAGCGGGAAATCCACGTTGATGAACATACTGGGTTGCATGGATATACTGGACAGCGGAAGCTATCGATTTGGTGAAATGCCCATTGAGGATTGTTCCGACGCAGAGCTAACGCGTATACGCAACCGCAATATCGGGTTTATTTTTCAAAAATATCACCTCATCCCTCAATATACGGCACTGCAAAACGTGATCATGCCGCTGTTGCTGCGCGGGATGTCCCGCACGGAGGCCACGGCAGCCGCACGCGAAGGCATTGAGCTTGTGGGGCTTTCCAGCCGCATAACGCATCGCCCCAGCGAACTTTCCGGCGGGCAGCAGCAAAGGGTGGCGATCGCACGCGCGCTGGTGACACAGCCTGCGCTGCTGCTGGCAGACGAACCGACCGGTGCGCTGGATTCTGTTACGGGAGCGGAGATACTCTCGCTCTTTGGGGAACTGAACGAGCGGGGCAATACGATCGTCATGATCAGTCACGATATTAATGTTGCGCGACGCAGCCGCCGCATTGTGGAAATCAACGATGGAGTACTGCGGGAAGCGTGAACACGCAGTGGCTTTTCCGGCTGATGATTGCCGGAGAAGCCGCTTTTGCATGTAAGAGGACTAGCATATGGCGTGTGGCGAAAACGGGCGTTCGATATTGGAGTACCATTATCTCGCTTTCATTTGAACGGTTACAGGATCGCGCAGCACACTGCCTGAACGAAATACGCTAAGCATGAAGCCTGCAAGCGCGGCATTGAGTACGAGCATGGTGTTGCCGGGGGAAAGGAAGGGAAAGCCGAGCACAGGGGTAGAAGACATACCCAGATTGGCACATAGAAAAAGTGTGATTTGAAAGAGGAACACAAGCAGGACGGAAAGTGTCACCAGCTTTCCGAGTACGCTTTTGAGCTTTAGCGTTTGGCGCAGAGCAAGCGTCAGAAATAAGGCGAGAGGCGCTAATATGATGACCAAAGCGATGTATCCGTAGTTGAAAATAAGCGCGGTGAGTGTAAAATCGGATTGCAACACAGTGGTGAGTGAAAAGTCAGGATTTGCCAATGCGGAGACATTGCCCATGCCGACCCACTGCGCGTGCTGCAACATATCGCGGACTTGATTGATGACAAAGCCAGCGCCGTTTGGATCGCTGTGCGCGCTTGTGACGAAACTTGTAAGACGCGCCCACTGGTATTCCTTCAGCAGCAACAGCGCGCATACGGCAGCCAGCGCCAGTGGCAGTAATGCAATCAGATAGCCGCGCTTTTTGCTGATGTGAAACCATTTTTGATGTGCGGCAATCATCAGGATGATCCACGCGATGGCGGAAAAAACCAGTGCCTCGGTAAATGAAACAGAAAGCGCAAGGATAAACACCAACAAGAGGATATAAAAGGCATTACACAGAATCATCCCTTTGGTTCCTTTCTTGCGCATTGCATACAGGAACAGCGCAAAAACGAAAGGGAGTATAAGGACAAAATGGCTTATACTGGACGGGAATGTGCCGAATGCCTGTTGGCCGGTGAGTGAACTGAGCGCCAATCCGAGTGCGAACAGAAGGGTGCAAACCAGTGAGATTGGCAGAGCGTATTTGCTTAAAAAGGTGATATCTAAGAAATAACACAAAAACAAAGCCGCGCCTGCGATGCAGACACCAAGGACTGCGTTGCCGGGATCAACGGACAGGACAGGGCTTACTGCGAAGCGCGCTGCAAAGCCCAAAAGTATGAGCAAAATCGCCAAACCCAGCAGCATCCATTGCGGTTGGGGACGATACGCTTTGTCAAGCTGGGTGCCGATTTCCACGGCATCACCCATCTGCTCAATGGCGCGATTGGTGGCGAGCTCTTCACTTTCGCCCTGTGCCATGTATGCATCACGCTGATCTTGGATGTGATCACTGAGTTCTTTCGTCACGCAATCATGCGCGCTCCGAAAGCGAATTTCATTGCACACAGCGGTGCAATATGAGCGGATTTTTTCACGGGTTTGCATAGCCGACACCTCCACGGAGCACTTGCTCTACGGCAGATGCGTATTGATTCCATTCTGCTTGCTTTTCCAGCAGCGCTTTTTTGCCGGATTTGGTGATGTGGTAGTATTTGCGTGTGCGATCGTTATCCGCCTTTTGCTCGTAAGACGTGACGTACCCGTTTTTTTCCAGCGTATGTAAAATGGGATAGAGCGTTCCGGCTTTGAGGTGAAATGTATCCCGAGAGCGTTTGGCGAGAACTTCTATCATTTGATAACCGTACATATCACAATCTTCTAATAATTTGAGCAATAGCGTTGCGGTGCTGCCTGCGAGCAGGCTTTTGTCGATGGTCATATATTTTACCTCTTTATATATTGATAATCTATATATGAGTATAGATAGAACATCGATATATGTCAAGGGAAAATGATTTTTTATTTAAAGCAGTGAGCCGCGAGAGGCGGCTTTTTTGTCAAGGGAAAGGATGTGGATGCTTTACAGCCCGGAGCCTCGTGCCGCCAAGGCAGCGTCAATTTTAGCGGCAAAAAACAGCAACACTGCACTCAACATACCCAGCCCTGCAATTTGAGCGAATTCGTTTTGCTGAAATATGACGAACAGGGCAATGAAAACGGATTCTATGATTGCGGCGCGCTTTCCCCATCCTCGAATCTTGGCGCGATGCGCCTCTGAAATGGGATGACTTTCATGCACATGTGGTGCAAAAAAGAATGCGATCACGCAGGAAAGGATGATTTCGATACACAGTAGAAAATACCAGCCTTGCAGCAGCGGATAAACCAGCACACAGGCGGCGGCGAGAACCACGGAAAACAGGATGCACCGAGACGGTGTTTTGGCGTGGTGCCCACCGATATTCACGCGCAGGGGAAGCATAAACAGATTCCAAATCAGCATTTCCAGCGGGCGACCAATCAGAAAAGCAAACGTGAAAATAATGGCGTTCACGATGATTTCGCTTAAAATACATTCCATGCCGTAGACCAGCACTTCCTTGTTTTCAGGGTCGGCGCCTTTGGCGATCAGCCCGGCGGCTATTTTTTCTGCAAGTTGATATAACATCCATTCACATCCTCTATAAAAATCTGAGTGTGTCGAGAAATCTCTGCAAATATTTGTCGCCGATCGGAAGAACTGCAATGTGGTTGTTTTCTATCATGTGCACATCCTTTCCGTCGAGGTTCGAAACGAACGCGACATTTACGATGAAGGAGCGGTGAACCTGCACGAAGGACTCCGGGACCTGCTTTGCGAGAGTGGTAATACTGCATTTGTAGGGAGGCAGCTGAATGCTTGGCTTTGCGGTAAAAATGTGTATATAATTACGCCTGCTCTCAAAAAAGGAGATTTCCGCATACGGCACCGCAAATTGCCTGCCGTTAAAACAAAATTGGTGGAATTTGCCGATGTTCAACAGTTTCATACAGCCATTAATATCGGACATCGAGACCGGCTTTGCATAATAATTTGTGGCACCGATATCATAACCCTTTTGCATATACTTATAATCTTTGTGATTAGAAGTAAATACAATCGCGTTTTGATAGCCGAGCGCTCGGATGGACGTGGCGGTCTGGACGCCGTCCGCACCTTCCCCCAACTGCACATCGAAAAAAATGATGTCGTAGTGGGGCTTGTTTTTGCTAAATTCCTCAATGAGCGCTTCGCCGGAAGCGAACAAAGAAATTTCGGGGGCATCGTGACGATTGTTTGCACACCATTCACATAGAAGGGCGGCCAAAGCATCTGCAAACAACTTTTCATCTTCAACAACTGCAATTTTCATTATGTACTCCTTTGCGTGTATGGTAGATATACATTGACGATAAAGATCGTACTTTCGGGCGATATATTGAGGTGACCATGATTGTTTTCCACGATTCTTTTGACATATTCAAGCCCCAGCCCATGCGTTGCCTCGGACTTGCTGGAAACGAATTTATGATGAACCCGCTGAAAGACACCGTTATAGTTGTTTTCAACATCGATAATCAAAAAGCCTCTATGATTTTTGATGAGCAATTTGATATAGCGCGATTCCGGCGGGAGCAATTTGCAGGAGGCTTCGATTGCATTGTCCAGCAAATTCCCCAGAACAGAACAAAAATCAAACCGCGGGATGGGAATGTCGCCCAAATTAACGATTTCGTAATCAAACGCAATGCCTTCTTGCTTCATCATAAGCGTTTTACCATAGAGGAGATTATTTACAATGGGCTCATCCGTTATGATGGCACTTGATTTATCGTAAAAATCATCTGTGAAGCTTGAAAAATACGCTTGCAACGCGTCAAAGTTTTTGTCGTTGGCAAGCCCCTGCATGACTTGTATATGTTGGCGCATATTATGCTTGACTGTGCGCAATTCCGTAATTGCGACGCTCATATTTTGAAAGGCTTCGATTTCCAGTTGTTTTTGCTTGGCTTCTATGACGTATGCAATGTTTTCGCTGGTTAGAATCCCCACTTTGAACACAAAGGAAAAAAGCAGAAAAATAAGTGCGATAAAGGAAAGGGTGATGAATAATTCTCCGAAATTCACCGTTGTTGCACCATCATGCTGAAAAAAGAGATTGTCAATTAAGATATCAACGGACATGGTTCCGAGGACAACCAAGACGACCATTAAATAGCGAACATGCGTGGGAATAAAAAGCGGCTTCTTTTTACCCCGATTTGCGAGCAGAAGCGTCAGGGAGACATAGATGGCCGTATATAAAATGACCGCAAAAGCGCGTAACTCGCCATACTGTGATGCGGCCTCAACATCCACACCGCCAACATAGGCGGAGAAAGGCACGGTGATGAAATCGGCAATGGAAGTAATGAACATGGGAATAAAGCTCCACATTAATTGTTCTGAAAAACTGCCATTGAACACCGTTGCAGCAAGAACAAGAGTGAGTGCCGTAACGATAAGCCGATTGGCATAAATCGTGAAATTGGGCGCGACATAAATCGCCAAATCAACATCTATATAATTTAAGATACATAAGATGATGGTAATGGCTGCCGCTCCAAGATACATGTATTTGTATTTTGCTTTATCTACACCCAGCTTTTTGAACAGCAAATAGGATGTGACGCAGGTTGTTACCGTATTCATGGTAAATTCTAAAACGTGCCAAGAATTAAGTTGCATTTTAATCCCCCCTTTTTACATATATTACCATACAAAAATGCTTTTTAAAAACTTTTCGTCCCCTGAAAACGGGGTTTCGTCCCCGCCCTATTGAAATTTTTTGATCTTACTGGTACGATGCAATAAAAAAAGAGGGGGTGAAACAGATGAAAAAAACAGAAAAGGCATCCGTGAAAATTGCAGAAAAGACGATTGTGAGGATTGCGGAATTATTTTCGACGGTGGCATGCAGCGGAAGATTTTACGAACCGAAGCTGCCGGAAAAACTGAGAAAGTAAAGGTGGTGGAAATGTGAGTTGGCGAAAGGGGGCGGGGGCATTGCCGAAGCCTGCTTTTGCCAAATCACGGTGAATTGGAAGGGGGGTGATTCCAATGGGAAAATAAAAAGTCCTTACAAACCGACGTTCCCTGCCAGCCGTAGCTGACAAAAGGATTGCAAGGACTATAAACATTCTACTACGGAAAAGAAAGAATAACAATAAAATACGTGCGAAATTCAGGTAATATTCATGAATTTTGTGATTAATTTGTGATTAAAGAGAGGAGTTTATTATGAAAAAGAAGTTAATGAGAACATTGATGATGGCTCTGGCAGCAGTGACTGTGCTGGGTGTTTCGAGTACGGCGATGGCGGCTGAAAAAGAATACGATCAAGGTATGAAATATTCATGGACGGTGTATTGCACAAAAGAATCGTATCATACCCAGATGCGAAACCAAATCTATAAATACTTAGATGCAAGAGGCGTGCCGACGCAAGCATGGTCGCTTATCAGTTTGAATGGAGTATTGCAGAGCGGGCGCATTTACCCCTCAGAAAGCGCACATATTACTTATGTTGCCGGAAGTGGATCGGCTGCTTTGCGGCAAGAACCTTTACAGCAAGGCACCTATCTTTATGCGCAAGGGATGTTTTATACGGAATAAAAGAGTGACTTGGTGCCAGCGCAAATGTGCTGGCACCAAATTTGGAGGATGAATGAGAAAACATATTATCACCGCATTACTTGCTTTTTGTATATTGATGCTTTGGGCGTGCCAAGCGACACCTGAGGGAAAAATTATCCACAGCAGGGACTATGCGGAAAGTAGCTCCGTAGAATCAATCACACCGAATCATACACCAGAAGCAATGGAAGCGACACAAGATACACAATGGAATCAATCGTTTCAAACACCAAGCGAAATGCCTGTTGAAATTGAGGCAAACATAGAGTTGCCGAATGCTTCACAATATCCGATTGTCAATGTTGAACCCATTCATTTTACCGCAGAGCAAATTGAAAAAATTGCTATGTGTCTAAGTAAGGGCAGACCGTATTTTTCGACAAACGGAGCAGGTGTGGCGATGACCAAGGAGGAGGCAGAATTAACTATTATCGAGCGAAAAAAGGACCTGACTGTTGCCGAACAAAAGGGTGATTCGCAGAATGCGCAGCAACTGGAAAAGTATATTGCAGAGTTGGAGGCGCTTTATCCGACATTGCTTACAAATGAACAACTCATGAGCGATGGAAACCTTGTGGATTTTTCAAAAATGGAATTGCCCAAAAACCGTAGTTCATTTCTTGCTTTTAGTAATTTAAACAACGGAAAGCCTAATGCCGTATTGGAAGTATTCAACAATTCGGAAGACAAAATCGTTAGTGCGTATCTAGTGCACTTTTATAATAAAAAAGACAACCATGCTTCTTTGGAAGAGATAGAAGAAGACGAATCAAAAATTCAAATGAGTCAGGAAGAAGCAATCGCAGTGGCAGAAAAATTGGTGTCAGATATGGGATTTGCTGATATGAAAGTAGTGCAGGCAACACTGTCCCGCGCAGGTGGAGATGAGAGTGATGATGCACGAGAATTTTTCCATACAGTGATTCTTACGCGTGAATTTAATAAAATTGCAATGCCGTATGTGAAATTCAACTATACAAATCAGCAGGGAACAGGAGAAGGCGAATCGGACGCGTTTAGAGGTGTATGGGAATCTGAGCATATACGCATTGATATCAACGACAGTGGCATCTGCGAATTCCAGTACGTTAATCCTGTGCGCGTAACAGGAGCCGAAAAAAGTCAGACAATTATGAATTTTGATGATATCAAAGATAGGAGTGTTCAGCAGATTGGATTCTTTTTCGCCGACCGAGGTGCTAGTGATTTTCTAAAAATAAATCGAGTAGAATTTGGTATGCAAGATGTGCCGATAAAAGATGATTTGAATAGATTTCAAGTGATTCCGTGCTGGGTGTTTTATGGAAATGTGAATGGCAACGTATTTGGCTCTAACACGGCGATTATGGTTTTAAGTGCGATTGATGGGAGTGTGATTAGGTGAAATGAAAAAAAAGATTATAGCTATTCTGCTTTTCGGGGCTATCTTGTTGACATTGACGGCATGTCAGCCGACACCTCAGGAGCGTATTGTAATCAGCAGTGAGAATTCTAATGTAGTTGCAGGTAGCAGTGACTCAAAACATAGTGTTACTGAGGATGCGACTGAAAAAGAAAGCGTGCAGGGCAAACACGATTGGGTTGAAACGATCACAGGTAGCAACAATATGCAAATTGTTGCTAATGCCAATATCAAGATGCCAGAAGGTACTTACTACGTGATAAAGGCAAATCCGACAACGTTTGATGATGATTTGACAAGTAGAGTTGTTTCTGTATTATCACAGGGGCACGATTTGTACTTGGAGCCTGAAAATGGCGATTACATTGTAATGAGCAGGGAAGAAGTGGAATCGGATATTATTCAGGTAAAAAAGGATTTGCAATGGTATCGTACCAATCGACCAGAAGAGATTTCCCAAATAGGTGAAATAGAAGCATCATTACAAAGAATGGAGGAATTCTATAATCAAACGTTGCCTAAAGACCAACTGCTTAGTGCTCAAAAAAAATATTGCCTGGAGAATTGAAAATTCCGCAAGATTCTGAGAGTGTATCTGCGGCGGTTGATTTCGGGGCAGGGAATCCGATTGCGTGGCTAAGACTTATGAGCGTAAAGCAAGATCTAAAAACACAAAAAATTGATTTGGATAATTTCCCGAGTGGTCAGACATTTTTGACGCAAGTCGGGCAATTAGAGGCAATCAGCGATCCGATGGGGCTTGCGCTTACGAAGGATGAAGCAATTCTCAAAGCAACCCAGTTGATAGAAGAAATGGGGATTGACCAGTTTGAAGTGGATAAAGTGGGGCTATCCTATACCACGCCGGGGATATTTGCTCCCGGAGTTGGCGAAAAAAAATACTATTACACTGTTTTGATCTCCAGAAATATTGCGGGGACAAGAGTAGCGCAGGTCAGCCAAAAAGCGGTGTGCGATAATGAATTGGGGATGGACACTAAAGTAGACTTTAGGGCGGCGTGGAACTCGGAACGAATTATGGCAGTGTTTGATGATAGCGGCTTGCGCTATTTTGAATATGTGAATCCCGTTATTGAAGAATCACGAGAGGAAGCACAAAGTCTGTTAAGCATTCCCGAAATGAAAGAGCGTACAATTGAGCAGTTAAAGATTTCATATGGAGATTCGCGCAATAAAAACACAAAAATATATATCACAGGGGTTGAAATGGCGTACCAATTCATACCTATCAAAGACGATATGGAAAACTATTGGATCAAACCGTGCTGGATTGTGTGGGGATATCTTGACCAGTTTGACCAAGTTTATGCGCCAGCCAATCAGGCATTGATTGTTATTGACGCAACAGATGGAAGTATCGTGAGATAACGCGTATGAAGAGATTTTGGGCAAGTTTGAAATCCATTCCAAAATGGAGATATATTGCCTTTGTGGCTATGTTGGTTGCGATATCAGTGAATATTGTCTATCGATACGTGGACGAGGGGCTGGAGGTCACGTTATTTGACCTTTTGAGATAGTGCGTAAAATTTTGTGTAAAGTCCAAAAGTCAGATAAAGTCTTTGTTAGCCCTGGTCAATCGGCCAGGGCTGTTTCTTACAACGAGATATCAAGCCTGTCCCCAAAATAGACCATCAGATTATCCAGTATCATGCCCCAGTCCCGAATCGGCATGCTCCACTTTTCTGTTATGTTCATAGTCGCCAAGTAAAGCACTTTCATCAAGGCATCGTCCGAAACAAAAGCGCTCTGCCCCCGTACCCGATTTGATGGACACAAAAACATCAGATATAATGAAAAGCA
>CAYVTZ010000014.1:0-67242 GCA_964454685.1 uncultured Christensenellaceae bacterium | reverse complement strand
CCTCTGCTTGTAAGGCAGATGCTCTCCCAGCTGAGCTATACTCCCACAATTCGCATCGCAGTTTCCTTGCGACGCGAGTATTATTATATTATATTCTTACGCATAAGTCAACTATTTTCCACAGACTTCTTAGAAAAATTTCCAAATTGTAGATAAACGTCCATTTGCATTTTGCTTTTTTGACGTGTTCCTACTTCCCTGGAGTGCTTCATCTTCTTTTTTCCAGTTCACCAAACAGTTCTCCAAGCGTCAGCCCCTTTTCGTTCATCAGCACCAGTAGATGATAGATCAAATCCGCCGCTTCGTAGCGCAGTTCGTCCGTACCTGCATTCTTAGACGCGATGATGACCTCCGCGGTCTCCTCCCCTACCTTTTTGAGAATTTTATCAATGCCTTTCTCAAAGAGATAATTGGTATAGGAACCTTCCTTGGGATGCACCTTACGGTCTGCAATCAAATCGTATAGTTCATACAAAAGAGACGCGTTAGCCGGCGCGCCGCCCTCTATCACAGCATTATGAAAGCAGGATTGCTCGCCCGTATGGCAAGCATTCCCTGTCTGTTCAATCTGCATGAGCACACAGTCACCATCGCAGTCCAGCGAAAGCCCCCTCACTTTTTGCACGTGTCCGGAGGTCTCGCCCTTCTTCCACAAAGATTGCCTGGAACGGGAGTAATAGTGTGCGTAGCCCGTTTGCAGCGTGAGTTGGTACGCTTCTTCATTCATATATGCCTGCATCAGCACCTTGCCGGAATGCGCGTCCTGCGCGATTGCCGGAACGAGTCCGTTTTGATCAAACTTTGGTTGCATCATTCTTGATTCTCCTAACTGGGATTCCTTCTTGTTCTAAATATTCTTTCACCTGCGCAATGGTCAGTTCCTTATAATGAAACAGCGAAGCCGCCAAAACAGCGCTTGCATCCGCATCGCGGATCACCTGCGCAAAGTGTTCGCAGTTTCCCGCGCCGCCCGACGCAATGATCGGAACAGAAACGCACGAGCTCACCGCGCGTGTAAGCGAGATGTCGTAGCCTGCCTTGGTACCGTCCGCGTCCATGCTGGTCAGCATGATCTCACCCGCGCCCCGCCGCACAACCTCCTGCGCCCACGCGATTGCGTCCATGCCCGTGTTTACGCGTCCACCGTTTAAATATACATCATAGCTTCCCGCATCGTTGCGTTTTGCGTCAATCGCAACTACCACGCACTGGCTGCCAAATCGCGCAGCGGATTCATCAATGAGCGTTGGGTTTTTAATCGCAGCAGAGTTCAGCGAAACCTTGTCCGCACCGCACAGCAAGATGTTGCGCACATCCTCTACCGTGCGTATGCCGCCGCCCACCGTCAGTGGAATAAACACCTGCTCTGCCGTGCGCGACACCACGTCCGCCATAATACTGCGCCCATCGCTGGACGCAGTAATATCCAAAAAAATCAGTTCGTCCGCGCCTTGCTCGTTGTATGCTTTGGCAATCTCCACCGGATCGCCCGCATCCTTGAGGTTGACAAAATTGACGCCCTTCACCACCCTGCCGGCATGTACATCCAAGCAGGGAATCACACGTTTTGACAGCATTATTTTGCCGCCTTCATCGCTTCTTCCAGCGTTAATTCCTTTTCATACAGCGCCTTACCCACAATGCAGCCACTCGCGCCCGTGCCTTTGACGCGGATGATATCCTCAATGCTGGAGACGCCGCCCGAAGCAATCAAATTTGTCCATGTCTTTTTGACAATCTGCTCGGTCTTTTCAATGTTAGGACCTTCCAGCATGCCATCCTTGGCAATGTCCGTATAGATGATGGTTTTAACGCCCAGCTTGTGCATACGCACCGCAAGGTCAACGGGATCCATGTCCGTCTTGTCCGCCCAACCCTTGATGGCGACATAACCGTTTTTCGCGTCAATCCCGATGGCAATGCGGTCTCCGTACTGATCCACCGCCCATTGCACCAGCTCCGGCGATTCCACCGCAGCCGTTCCCAGAATCACGCGGGAAATGCCGACCTCGTCGAGGCGAACCCTGATATCTTCTTTTACGCGCACGCCGCCACCCAACTGCACAGGAATCTTGATCGCCTGCACAATGCGCCGTACGGTTTCCATATTGCTGAACTCCCCGCAAAACGCCGCATCAAGGTCAACCAAATGCAGATATTGCGCCCCCTGTTCCTCCCAGTGCTTTGCCATCATGACCGGATCGCCATAGTCTGTCGATTGCTCCATTTTGCCCTGCACCAGTCTGACGCACTTTCCGCTTCTAATGTCTATTGCCGGAAAAATCTTCATGTTCTTTGTCCCTCCTATCGTAATTTCGTGAAGTTCTTTAACATGGCCAGCCCCACATTTCCGCTCTTTTCGGGATGGAACTGCAATCCAAACAAGTTTTCTTTTTGTACGGCGCTGGGATAGGCATAGCCATACTCCGTTGTCGCAATCACGTATTGTTCGGGCACATGCGCCGCGTGGTAGGAATGCACAAAATACACTTCCTCCCCGTCGCTTGTAAGCAATGGATTCGCTCGAATGCTGATCTCATTCCAGCCCATGTGTGGAATACGCAGCCCTGTCTGTTCAAACGGCACTACCTCGCCCTCAATAAGCGCAAGGCATTCATGCTCTCCATTCTCATAGCTTTTACCAAACAGAAGCTGCATGCCAAGGCAAATACCCAAAAAAGGCTTTCCGCTGTTTGCCTGCGCCTTGCAAACTTCAAACAGTTCCCGCTCCCGCAAATGCGCGATCGCGTCCGCCGCCGCACCCACGCCGGGCAACACAATATGGGACGCATCCCGCATCGTCTGCACATCCTGCGTCAGCACCGCCTGTGCGCCGATAAACTCAAACGCCTTCTGCACACTGCGCAGATTACCCATACCGTAATCGATAATCGCAATCATAGAACCCCTTTGGTAGACAGCACGCCCGACAAGCTCTCGTCGATTGAGATCGCCTCACGCAATGCCTGTGCCACCGCCTTAAACGCCGCTTCTATGATATGATGTGTGTTACTGCCGTATTGCAGGTTCAGATGCAGAGTCAACCCCGCGTTCATCGCCAGCGCTCGAAAAAATTCCTCGCAGAGCTGCGCGTCAAAGCCGCCTGTCTGCATACTCACAAAATCCACGTGATAGGAAAAATATGGTCTGCCGCTCACATCCACACTCGCCATCATCAGCGCCTCGTCCATAGGCACAAATTTCGTAGCATAGCGGCGTATTTTCTCTTTGCTGCCCAGTGCCAGCGCGATCGCCTGCCCCAGCACGATACCGCAGTCCTCTACCGTGTGGTGCGCGTCCACCTCAACATCGCCCGTGCAGCGCAACTGCATATCAAACTGCGCGTGTTTGGCAAACAAATCCAGCATATGGTCAAAAAAACCAACACCCGTTTTGTTTTGATAAACGCCGCACCCGTCCAGGCCGAGCGTCAGCTCCACATCCGTCTCGTTCGTCTTGCGACTCAACACCGCTTCTCTCATCACGTCTCATCCTCGAATCTCAATCTTGCAGACATGGCATGCGCATGCAATCCTTCCGCATCCGCAAATCGTTCTACTTTTTTATAAACCTTCCGGAATTCTTCTTTGGTATAGTATATCACAGAAGACTTCTTTTGGAAATCATCAACATTTAATGGTGAAGAAAACCGCGCCGTGCCGTTTGTGGGCAGCACATGGTTGGTTCCCGCAAAGTAATCGCCCAGCGGTTCCGGCGCGTAGGCACCAAGAAAGATAGACCCCGCATGGCGAATCTTAGGCAATAGCGCATGCGGATCCTCTGTGCAAATTTCCAGATGTTCCGGGGCAAAGGTGTTCGACACCGCGGCTGCATCATCCAAATCCTGCGCCAGTATGATCGTGCCGTAGTGTTCCAGTGATTTCTCCACGATATCCCGCTTGGGCAAACGCGCCGCCTGCCGCATGATCTCCTCACGCACTTCCAGCGCCTTCGCCTCAGAGACCGTCACCAGCACACACGCCGCCAGTTCGTCATGCTCCGCCTGCGAAAGAAAGTCAGCCGCGATATATTTTGAGTTCGCCGCATCGTCCGCAATCACCAGCACTTCAGAAGGCCCTGCAATCATGTCGATGCCCACCTGCCCATAGACGCTCTTTTTTGCAAGCGCAACAAAGATATTACCCGGCCCCGTAATTTTATCCGCCTTGGGAATGCTGGCTGTGCCATACGCCAGCGCCGCCACCGCATGCGCGCCACCCATCTTATAGATCGTCGTTGCGCCCGCAATGTCTGCCGCTACCAACGTTAAGGGGTTCACCACGCCGTGCATGGCAGGGGTCGCCACGCAAATCTGCTCCACCCCTGCGCAGTGCGCCGGAATAATGTTCATCAAAACGCTGGAGGGATACGCCGCTTTGCCGCCCGGTACATATACCCCCGCAATGTCCACGGGAATATAAAGCTGTCCCAGCACTTTACCACCCTGCTCGATAAACCAGTTCTCGCGGCACTGCATCCGGTGAAATTGCCTGATGTTTTCCGCAGCCTCACGCAAAATTTCAATCAAATCCGCGTCTGTGCGCGCATATGCCGCCTCAATTTCCCCGCGCGTAACGCGGATATTTTCCGCATTTGCATCGAATCCATCCAGCGTTTTGCAATAGTCAAACAGCGCTGCGTCGCCGTGTGTGCGCACCGCGCATATGATCTCGTCCACGATGCGTTGCTGCTCGGTGAAATCACTCTGCGCGCGCGCCAGCAATCGTTCCTTTATTTTTTGAATCTCATCAGAGCGATAGATTGGTAACATTTACATTTCCTCCAACGCCGCTTTCATCTTTTCGATCAGCGGTTTGATCTGTTCGGATTTCGTCTTGAGACTGACCTGATTGACCACCAGCCGCGCGCTGACCTCACACACATCCTCCAACACACATAATCCATTTTCACGAATGGTGTTTCCGCTTTCCACAATGTCCACGATCACATCACTCAGATCCAGAATAGGCGCAAGCTCAATGCTGCCATTCAGCTTGATGATCTCGATTCCTTCACCCTTTTGATCGTAATACATCTTCGCCACGCGCGGATATTTGGTTGCCACACGCGTGATGTGTGAGGTGACGCGCTCGTGCTGCCGATCCGCGTAACCCGCCACGGATATTTTGCATTTGGCATACTTCAAATCCAGCATTTCATACAGCGGCAGACCTGCTTCCAGCAACGTATCTTTCCCTGCAATCCCGATGTCTGCCACCCCGCGGTATACATAAACCGGAACGTCCGCCGGCTTCACAAAGATAAAGCGCATATCCCCGAGTTCGATTACCAGCTTGCGCGTATCGTCGCGCAGCACGGCAACATCCAACCCGCATTGTTCGAATAATTCAATGGCGAATTTCGCCAACCTTCCCTTTGCCAAAGCAACTGTAAGCTGCATGTTCGTCCTCCCGCTCTACTGAAGCTGTGCGTTGAAATCCACGCATTCGTATTCCGGCGCAATATAATTATCTCTGCGCTCCGTCAAAATCACACGATTCCCCGCCGCGCGTAACTGCTGTGCCACCTTCGCCGCCGCACTGCGCGTACTTTCACTGCACCGCAATACCGTGATTTTCTTGTCGTCACGAGGCAGCTTGTTTTGCTTTTCCAACACCACAAGCAGCTCTTTCACACCCATTGCAAATCCGGTTGCCGGACAATCCACGCCAAATTCATTGAGCAACTTGTCGTACCGCCCGCCTGAGAGTATCGGTCTGCCCAATCCGTCCACAATACCGCGAAACAGAATGCCGCTATAATAGCTGAAATTATTCAAAATCCCAAAGTCAATGGAAAGATACTGCGCAAATCCCAAATCACACAAAATGCGGTAAACGTCCTCCATGTTCTGCACCGCCCGCGCGCAAGTCTCGTTGCCTGCAAACTGCTTGGCACGTTCCAGCACTTCCTCTCCGCCAAACAAATCGCACAGTTCCAGCAGCGCTTCCTTAGTCTGCTGCGGCACACCCAGGCGTTCCAGTTCGTATTCCAGTTCAATATTATTCTTGGTGTCCACCAGCCCGCGAATCTTTTCAATCGCCTGCTCGCTGATGTCGCTTCCTTCCAGCAAGCCTTTAAAATACGCCACCTGCCCGATGTCGATTTTAAAATCGCTGAGTCCGATTTCCAGCAGAGCTTGAATGGAAAGTGAAATTACCTCAGCATCCGCAGCCGGACTGCTTTCTCCTAAAAATTCCACGCCCGCTTGCGTATACTCATTCTTCTCGCTGCTGTCATTGCCCAAAAAGCCAAATGCGTTCTGTACGTAGCATAAGCGCAGAAAATCCTGCCCTTCCAGCAGCTTGGTCGCCGCTACCCGCGCAATCGATCCGGTACTGTCCGGTCTCAGCGCCAAAATCCGTCCCTTCTGATCAAAAAATTTGATCATATTCTCCTGCACATACGCCACCGCATCGTGTGTAAATACATCAAAGTTCTCAAAGGAAGGCGTTTGCAGATATTCATAGCCGTTTTCGTAGAATACGCGCAAAATCTTTTCTTCTATGGTGCGCTTTGCATACGCCTCTTGCGGCAGATAATCCCATGTTCCCACAGGCAGTTGTAACTTAAGTTGGCTCATTGTTTTCTCCGTCATCCCGCTTCATACCGCCGATCTCATCCAATTTGTGCTGCGATATAACGCGATAATTTATCATAGTAAATCACTACTACGCTATCATAGTAGCACGATTTATGCATCCTGTCAACTCCATTCCCTCAGTATGTCCGCAAGCCCTTTCTAATTCAAGGCAATCTCGATCATTTTCTGCTCTAATTGCTGCTTCGCCTTTCGCGTGATCGCTTCGTATTCCTGCGCAAACCTCCGGTCGGAACGCATCCGTTCCAAAACCTCACGCGTTTTCACCAGCAGTCTGGAGTCCGAAATTAGATTGGCATGCCTTAAACTACCCATCCCATGCTGACGCACTCCAAAGACGTCACCGCTGCCTCGCAGCTTCATATCCTCCTCCGCAATCACAAAACCATCATTGGTCGAAACCAAAATGCGCAACCGCTCGAACGCGTTTTGATTGTCGCTGACCAAAAAGCAGTAGGATTGGTGCTTCCCGCGTCCCACGCGCCCACGCAGCTGGTGCAACTGCGCCAGCCCGAAGCGCTCCGCGTTCTGCACCACCATCACCGTCGCATTCGGCACGTTGACCCCCACCTCAATCACAGTCGTGGAGACCAGCACTGCAATACTTCCCCCGTAGAATGCACTCATGATGCGCTCCTTCTCGGATGCCTTCATCCTTCCGTGCAGCACAGCAACGGCAAATCCTTGAAATTCCTGTTGCATTTGCACATGCAGTTCTTCCACAGACTTCGCATCAAATTCTTCATTTTCTTCAATCAACGGACAGACCACGTATGCCTGTCTGCCCTGTGCCAGTTCCTGCCGAATAAATCCCAGCATATCCGCAAATTTGTGTTCACGGATCAAGTAGGTCTTGATTGGCGAACGCCCCGGCGGCAGCTCGTCTACAATCGAAATGTCTGTCTTGCCGTACAGCACCAACGCCAGTGAGCGCGGAATGGGTGTCGCTGACATAATCAGCGTGTGCACATCATGGCTGCCTGCCAGCTCTGCGCGCTGCTTAACGCCAAAACGATGCTGCTCGTCCGTCACCAGCAAACCCAGATTGTGAAATGCCACACCCGCATAGATCACCGCATGTGTGCCAATCACATAAGCTGCACTGCCTTCCTCGATGCGCTGTGCGTTCTGCTTGCGCGCCTTGGCGGATGCGCTACCCGTCAACAAAACCACTTTCTCCGCACCAAACCACTCACACGCCGCCGCATAGTGCTGCTTTGCCAGTACCTCCGTCGGTGCCATCAGTACACTTTGACATCCATTCAACGCAGCACAGTACATTGCAAAAAAAGCCAGCACCGTCTTACCGCTGCCCACATCTCCTTGTACCATGCGGTTCATATACCGCTTGCTTTTCAAATCGGCGGCGATCTCGCCCGCCACACGCTTCTGCGCGCCGGTCAATGCAAAAGGCATCAATCGTGCAAAGGCATCCACACTTTTCGCCGAAATTTTATATGGCCGCGCGTTAGGCGCAGATTCTTCCTCACCCAATAGTTCCAGCATACGGTTGAACACCATTAATTCATCAAACACGATGCGTGCGCGCGCCTTTGCCGATGCTTCCGCATCCTTGGGAAAGTGCACCTGTTGCAACGCATGCTGCAACGTCGGCAACGTATATTGCTGCAAAAAAGCACCGGAATAGCATTCCGGCACCTGCACCGCTTGTAGGCACTCCTGCATCCATTTGCGCATCATGGTTTGCTTTAGACCCGCAGTCAAAGGATAAATAGGCAAAAAGGGTGTCTGCGGCTTGGCAAAATAGATTTCCGGCGCGCTAAGGCTCAGCTTACGTCCGCGCAAAGAAAGCTTCCCATACAGATAAAGAGCTTTCCCTTCATTCAAATAATGCTTTACGCCTTTTTGATTGAAAATGTCTACCAAGGCAATGCCGGACTCATCCTGTACGGTGAAGGATGTAATTTCCAATCCGGCGCGAATATATTTTGTTTTCGGCGTACCGCAAACCTGCACACAAAAAAACGCCGGTTCTTCCAGCCTCGCTTCCGCCAGTAATTTTTGATTGGAAAGGTCTTTGTATGCGCGCGGCAACGTGTACAGCAAGTCCCCGCAGGTGCGTATTTCCAGCTTTTCCAATAACTTTTCTGTCTTTTCGCCCACGCCCTTTATCGCGGCAATGGAATCGCGCTCGTTCACAGCCTACTCCTCGAATCATATTTTGCGGTGATAAGAAAAATTGCACAGGCTTTCACTTGTGCAATTAAACCTGCTAAAGAAGTGTTGGCTCCTTACCAGGCTGGTAAGAAAGATGCAAGCCAAGGCGCTAGAAATTACAAAAGACGAGATAGAATATACAATTCATCGAGGTTTTTGCAATTTCGGCAACGATGGAAGCCACCTCGCAAGCACATATCATGCTTGCGAAGTGGCGGTTGCGGCTTTATCGCCAGCCTGAATTGCACAGGCTTTCACTTGTGCAATTCCATGTTCACCTCCGCCGCTTACTCCACGGATACAATGTACGGGTATACCGGCTGTCCGCCGAAATGCACATCCACATCACATGCCGGATAATGCTTGCCCAGCAATTCCTGCAACACATTCGCTTGCTGTTCGCTCGCATCCTCACCATAGTATAAGGTAATCAATTCAGAATCCTCGCCCACCAGCTTGTCCATCATGCCAAGGAATACCGAGCCTTCGTCACTGCCGCTCGCCACAATTTTGTTTTCCGCAATGCCCAGCAACTCGCCCTTTGCAATGCCCATACCCTCAATTTTGGTATCACGCACCGCTGTTGTCATGCAGCCCGTCCGCACCGTTTCAATCGCCGCGCGCATCCGCTGCACATTGGTTTCCATTTCCGCATCCGGATCATACGCGATCGCTGCGGAAATGCCCTGCGGGAACGATGTAGAGCGGATGACCGCCACATTCTCCGGGCACAAATCTGCCGCCTGCTCAGCCGCCAGCACAATATTTTTGTTGTTGGGTAATATAATAATATTCTTTGCGTTTGCCTCTCTGATCGCATGCAGAATATCCTGCGTGGACGGATTCATGGATTGACCGCCCGAAACAAAATGGTTGATCTGGCAATCTCGGAACACATCTTTGATGCCTTCTCCTGCCACCACCGTAATGACGGCAAGCTCAGCTTTCTCCACATCCGTTTCCGGAACATCCGGTAATTCCCGATGCTGCTCACGCATGTTATCAATCTTGATCTGGCTCAGTTCTCCCAGCAACTGCGCATATTGCAGCGCAAGACCGGGTTCGTTGGTGTGCACGTGCGTCTTGATCAGTTTTAAATCGCCCACCACCAGCACGCAATCGCCAATCTTCATTAGGTTGCGGCGGAAGGTGTTTACGTCCCGCTCCCGCACATCCGGCGAAATGTTTTTGATGAAAAACTCTGTACAATAGGCATAAAGAATCTCGGTATTGCTTTCTTCCGTTGCCGCCCATTCCGTCAGCGGCTGCATGCCGTCCGTTAAAGATGCCGTATCCAGCTCTCGACCATCCAGCGCAGCTTGAAATCCAAGCAGAATGGCAACCAAACCCGCGCCACCCGCATCCACCACGCCCGCTTCCTTTAAAACAGGGAGCATGTCCGGCGTCTGCTTCAGCGTTTTTTCCGCTTCGGCCACCACATATTCCAGTTGCTTTTGAATGTCAGAATCACGCTGGGCATATTTTTCCGCGGCGTCCGCGATACTGGTCGCCACCGTGAGTATGGTGCCCTCTTTGGGCTTCATCACTGCCTTGTACGCCTTTTGCACTCCGCTGCGCCATGCCTGCGCCACCGCGATTGCATCCACATTTCCATCGGATTTGATGATGGACTCGGCAAACCCCGCAAAAATCTGCGAAAGAATGACACCCGAATTTCCTCTTGCACCTTTGAGCGCACCCAGACTTAATGCCTTTACAACCTCCGCGCCGTCCTCCGTCTGTAATTGCGCCACTTCCCTTGCAGCAGAAACCATAGTCAAGGACATATTGGTTCCCGTATCGCCATCCGGCACCGGAAATACATTGAGCTCGTCCAATGTCTGTTTATTCTGCTCCAAAACAGCCGCAGCCGCAAGGATCATCTCCCGCAGCTGGCGACCTGTAATCTGATTGTTCAACCGACTAGACCCCCTCAGACCTCAATCCCTTGCACAACGATGTTCACATGCTCCACATTCAAGCCTGTTTCCTTCTCCACAGAATATTTGACCTTGTCAATAATATTCTCCGCAACGGTAGACAGCGTCACGCCGTAGCGTACCGTGACATACAGCTCAATCTTCACATTCTCGGTTTCGTCTGTAATGACGCGCACTCCTTTGGAAACCCCGCTGTCATTCTTAAACGCGTTAAGTATGCTGGTGCCAACGTTACGGTCCGACATTCCCACGATCCCGTAGCATTCCGAAGCGCTCGTGCCAACAATCGCAGTCAGATAGCTGTCGGCAAAGATAATCTTCCCCATATCGTTCTTCAAAATTGCGCTCATATCATAACCTCCTGTTTGTTGTGGTTTTATAGTTTAGATGATGCGCTCAGCGCCGCTTTTTTCTCACAATGCACCGCGCTGCCTCTGCCACGACGGCAGATTTCAAAACAGTGCTCGTGTCCAGTAGATATTATATACCATATAATAAGAAAACACAACAAATCATAATTTGTTCAAAAAAAAATCCGAAAACGCTTGCATTCATGCCAAAATAATGATAAACTAAATGCTGTTTGATACTGTACACGAAGAGGAGGTGTAGAAAGCATGGCAAAATACTGTGAGGTATGTTCCAAAGGGGTTATGTCTGGTAACAAAGTCAGCCACTCGCACAGAACATCCAGAAGAATTTGGGCTCCGAATGTACAGAGAGTTAGAGTATTGGAAGGCGGCACACCGGTCAGAAAGTACGTTTGCACACGTTGCTTGCGTTCTGGCAAAGTCGAGCGTTACGTCTAAAATGCAGATATGAAAACAGGCTGTGACAATTTAGTTGTGACAGTCTTTTTTTTGTCGCAAAATCTATATTCGCAAAAGAGCACCCGCCCCTTTCCCAAAAGGCGGATGCCCGATTCTATGACATTTACAGTTCAGTTACCCGATCAGTTTGAATTGCGCGTCCTCAAACACGGTTCTGCCTGTCTTCACGCCAAATCCGTTTGATTTTGAGATGTCTATGGTCGTTTTCCCTCCCAACGGCAGTTGCTGCCATTTTTGGTTTTTCAGCTCCTCCTCGTTGGTCGGATGATCTGTGCTGATTTCCGACATATATTCCATCACCGGGGTCAACTCCCATGTCTCAATGGTGGATGGCATCAGCCACGCATTCATTTTAAACTGAATAGTGCGCCCCGAGGCATGTTCTACATCCGAAGTATATATGTCATCTTCCTCGCCATTGAGCACGCTACGGAATGTAAGGCTGCTCGCTCTTGCCACACACCCCGTTGCATACAGCTTACATTGCTCCTCGCTCCAACTGTCCGGCAACGTTAAGGTGTACCACACATCAATCTCCTCCAAGCCTTGTTCCACTTTGTCGATGACCACGGTTGCGCCATCCATGGATAATTCTTCATTCTGTACTGTGATGCTGCCCTGCATATTCCTCGGATCGCCATAATACAGCGTTGCAATCGCGTTACCCTTGAGTGCTATGGGTGCGACTTCTGCCGTGTCCTTCTGCGGCGCTTCCGCTGCTTTCGAGCCGTCAATGGTGGTGTCGAAGGCAATGGATGCCATTCTACCAATCCCCGCCATGTCGTCTACACTGTAGTCGTTGATTTCCACCGTCATGCGTGCAGGCGTGATCTCCTCCGGAAGCATAGTTTTTTTCTCGGGCACACGGGTGTCCAAGTTGCCGTTTTCATCTAACTGTGTCAAAAGGTGGAAGCGCGCAATAAACGGCACTTCGGTTATGGTGCGGACATATTCCTCGTTCACCACCACAGTCAATTCATCCCCATTCTCCGTATAGGTGCGCGCTTTTTCATCCACCGGCATATTACACACACCGCTCATGCGGACGGCATTTTCCCCTTCTCCATACTCCAGCACCGCATCCACCAGACCAATCGCCTGCCCGCCGTTGCTTGGAATATCATAAAACGGCAAGGGATTGTTCGTGTGTAAAACGCCGGACACCAGCAGCATATTCCCCGCATCATACAGCACTTCCTTGATCTCTGGTTTTACTTCGCGCAGCCATGCATACGCATTTTCATCCAGCGGAGCAACCCCATTGTCGCTGCGCCAAGTTCCGATTTCCTCCCACCCTTCCATTTCCGAGCCGATCTTCACCATCACATTCGCGTCCGGCGCTGCGGTCGGCTGATGTATGGCGGCTTCCAGTTCGGGAATCTCCGGTCGCTGCCCCTTTGGCGTTTCCAAATACGATTCCACTGAGGGTCTCATGGTAAAAAAGTTCCAAATCGCCTCCGCCGTTTCCGGGAATCCCGCAAACAGGATCGCGCAGGCACACGCGCATACCGCCACAGGGATCAGCACCTTAAACTGGCGCTTTGACTTTTCTCCCGTTCTCTTTGCGGTGCGCCGCACCAAGCGTTTGCTGGTCACTGGATCGGAAGCAATTTCCACTCCTTTGAGTAACCGAGTTGTTTGTTCCACGTTTAAAGAATCCAATAGATTCATCAATTTTTGTTCATTCATAGGAAAATCCCTCCCGTTCCAAAATTTGCCCTAGCTTTTGCATTGCGCGGGCATTGCGTTTGCTGACTGCATTTTCATTCATACAGAGTGCTGCGGCAATCTCCTTGATGCTCTGACCAAAGTAATATCTGCGCGTCACAATTTGTGCGTCCACTTCTCCCAGCAGTCCAATCGCGCGAACGAGCGCATTTTTTTGCTCGTTCTCTTCAACCGCATTTTGCACATGGTCCGTCGCTTGCAAACTGTCATAGTCCTCTCGCCAGGATTCATGCGCATGCCGCGCATTTTTTCGCAAACAATCAATCGCTTTGCGCTTCGCCACCGTACAAAGGAACGCCTTCAGCGATCCTTTTCTTTCGTCAATGCACTCCCTGCTCTGATAAACCGCATAAAACACGTCACTTGCGCACTCCTCCACATCTTGAAGCGATGCTTGCGGCATCTTTTGCTTTACAATCGCGCAAACATAACCGCTGTATACTTCAATCATCCGTGCCAGACCACGCTGCGGACTGGTGTGCAGTAATATTAAAATGTCATTCTGCTTTTCTTTCCCCACTTTTTCGCACCGATACTCCGAAATCCAAGTTCTGCTTTCACCCACAAAGGGCAGCACATCTATACTTTTGCATTGTCTTGCCATGCGTTTTGCTCCTTTGTCCAAATTGAGCGCTCTATCCTTATATTCGTATGCACCGCTCCATTTCGGACAATAAAAAAACGAGATTCAGCGATCACAAGCCACCAAATCCCGTCCAACACTTCAACGCCTCACACCCGCTGCGATAGAAACACCCACAAAAAATCATCCGTACTGATCTGCGCCACCTCCGAAAGCATGGTGTTGCTTACACCCCTGCCCTCATCACAGTGCAAGTTCAGACGTTCCAACGGATAGTATATCCACGACTCCGTCACGGTCGCCTGATCTCGCGCCGGAATCAGCGAAACCGTCGTGCCCTGCGGCGCGTGAATCTCAAAATCACCATTTTTGAGCATGATCGTCTGTCGCTCGTCCTTCAGCTCCATCTGAACGTTTTTCCCATATGCCCGACGCAGCATCAGCAGATTGGATACCGCATGATCCATCCGATCCCCCAGCGCACCCAGCATCACCACTTCGGTTGCGCCCTGCTCGATCGCGTAATCCAGCGCAAGCATGCTGTCCGTTTCGTTCTTTTCCGCCTGCGCTTGCAGTAGTGGCACATCATATTGCTCCACCAGACCGGCGCGTACCGAGTCCAAATCACCCACAATCACATCCGGTTTCAACTCCAACTGCGAGAAATCTTCCAACCCGCCGTCCACTGCAATACGCAAGTCGGCATTCGTGTACTCCTGCATCAACAAATGACGGTCGGGCGAATCCCCCGCCAAAACCAACAATGCCCTCATACGCTTTCTCCTTTCAAACTGCGGATTGCCTTTGCGTAATCGTCGCTGGAAAACACGGTATTGCCTGCCACAAAGATGTCCGTTCCTGCTTCCGCCAGCTCCCGGCAATTATCAAAGGTCACACCGCCGTCCACCTCAATCATGATGTCCTTGCCGTGCGCGGCAATCATCGCCTTTAGGTCTTTGATCTTTTGCAGCACCGCGGGAATAAATCCCTGTCCGCCATAGCCGGGGTTTACGGACATCAGCAACACCATGTCCACATCATCCAGCACATATTTGATGGTCTCCAGCGGCGTTGCTGGGTTGAGCACCACCGCAGGCATCTTGCCGCACCCCGCAATTTGCTTGAGTACGCGCTGCACATGCGCAGTTGCCTCCACGTGGATGGAAATGAGGTCAGAACCCGCCTGTGCAAACCGCTCAATATACCGTTCCGGCTGCTCTATCATCAAGTGCACATCCAGCGGAATGGTTGCAAACTTTTTGATATCCGCAATCATCTGAAATCCGAATGTCAGGTTCGGCACAAAAACGCCGTCCATTACATCGCAATGAATGTAGTCCGCACCTGCCTGCTCAATGCGCTTCACATCGCGCTCCATGTTCGCAAAATCCGCCGATAAAATCGAAGGTGCAATTTTGATACTCATATCGCTTTCTCCTTTATTCATACAATTTTATTTTATTATATCATGTTTCCCTGCTCCACAAAACACATTTATGTCCCTCACGTATGCAGCGATTTGGCCGGACATTCTTCCAGACACTGAAAACACAAAATACATTCCGTGCCATTTTTTCGCTTGCGGGAGTTGTCCGTCATCTCTACTTCCATAGGGCACACTTTTTTGCATTTGCCGCACTCCACGCATTTGCTCGTATCATTTTTGATGCGCAACAACGAAAAATAGCTCATGGGCTTCAAAAACACAGTGATAGGACACACATATTTGCAAAATGCGCGATTATCCCGCAACGCAAAGGCAAGTGCAATACCCACCGCGTAATACAGCGCATTCCCGATCAAAAAGTTCCAAAACAGAATGGACGGTAAATCGCGAACACCCAATAAAAACAGCGCGCCGACAAACAATAACGCCACAATAAATACAATATATCGGATAAAGCCAATGTTCTTGCGTGGCTTTTCCGGCGTTTTATAAGGCAGCAAATCCAAGATCATTGCCGTCCAACAGGCATATCCGCACCAGCCCCGCCCAAACAGTAATGGCCCAAATATTTTCGCAACCGCGTAGTGGATTACCGCCGCTTCAAACACGCCTAAAAACAGATAATACCAAAATCCCTCAATCTGCATGTTTTCTCGCGAAAGGATTCCCAGATATACCAGCATATACAATCCGACCGCAAACTGTACAATGTTGCGCGCAAACTTAACTTTTCTGATGTAAAGCGCAATGCCAATGGCAAGGCAGCTTCCAATATATGTAAAATTAAACAGATAAAAGAGATTATCCAGCGTCAACCATAATACCACGGCGACGCTTTCAAAGATCACCCACATCAAAATCGGAAATAAATATTTCCTCATCCTGCCCCGCCCCTTCTGTCAGTATATTCGCTCCTCCGCTTGCTTCACCTGTTGCAGCAATTTCAAATATCGCTCATATCGCTGCGCGTGCACCGAACCCTCCTGCACCGCTTGTTTCACCGCGCAATCCGGTTCCTTATCATGCATACACGAAGGATAGCGGCACCCCTTGAGGAAGGGCGCAAATTCCGAATACTGAATCTGATCGCAAGTCCACTGCGACAGTTCAAACATAGAAAACCCCGGCGTATCCATTACATACGCCTGCAAAGAGGAAATGTGCAACAGCGTCGCTTGCCGCGTGGTATGCTTTCCGCGCTGCGTCTTTTTGCTCAGTTCTCCTGTTTCCAGCAGCAGAGAAGCGTCCAGCAGATTAATCAGCGATGATTTTCCCACTGCCGATTGCCCCGCCAGCACCACGGTTTTCCCCTTCACTGCTTGTTTGAGCGCATCCAAGTTTGTGCCTGTTTTCGCCGAAACCACCAGCACATTACACACCGCCTGATATTGCTCCGCCAACGCCTTTGCGCCGCTTTGCAGCTCCGATTTGTTGATCACCAGCAACGGAGAAATCCCCTCGCGCCGCGCCTGCAAAAGCAGTTTATCGAGCAGCATCAAGTCAGGCTTCGGCTTTTGCGCTGAAATCACAATCAGCATCCGATCCACATTTGCCACCGCCGGACGCACCAAACAGTTTTTGCGCGGCAAAACTTCCGTGATATACCCTTCCCCGTTCTGCATTTCGCAAACGACATGATCTCCCACCAGCGGGGAAACCTTCTCAATGCGAAAGCGTCCGCACGCCTTACACTGCACCATCTCGCCGCCATGCGCAACGTAATAAAACCCGCCAATGCCCTTCGTGACGATTCCCTGCATCAAGTCTCCTCCCGCTTGAGTAATACCTGCTGCGCCACCGCCTGCTCACCATTGACCAATATCACGACGTCTTTGGTGGCTGTCGCCTCACGCTCGTTTAGCAGCGCGGTTAATTGCAACTCCAGCACGTGTCGCCCCGTCTGCGCCGTAATTTCCTCTTCCAGATAATAGACTGTAACGCCCCCTACTGCATCCTTGAGCAAAACGTATAGTTTAGAATCATCGGATGGGACGTCCACCGCAAACGAACCCTCATACACATATTGCGTCATGCTTGCAGGCTCTGACACCGTCAGAATCACAGGCTGGTTGGTCATGTGCTCTGTGCCCTCACTCGGCTCTTGCGTGTGCACCGTGCGCGCCGTTGCCGCATCATTTTGCTGCTGACGCACCAGTATCTTTTCAAAACCGCGCTGTGCCAAATTCGCCGCAGATTCTTCCAGCGTGATTCCCGTAACGCCCGGCACCACCACCTTAAATTCTTCCGGGGAAATCTTGACGCGCAGCGTAACGCCCTCCGCATCCACATATGTCTCACCCGGTAATGGCGTCTGCTGCATCACAAATCCAATGGGAATTTCGCCCTCGGCATCCTCCACCACCGTTACATTCTTGATGCCATATTCCAGCAATACCTTTTTGGCCTCCGTCAGGCTGAAGTTTGTAACATTGGGCACCACGCCTTCTCCCGCTCCTTTGCTCACCAAAAGCTGCACCGTTGCGCCCTGCGCAATTTCACCGCCGGATTCCGGCATCTGCCCCGATACAATACCCGGCTGGTATTGTTTGGAAAATTCTGTCTCCATCTCCACAAACAAACCGTTTTCTGCCGCGTACTCCTTTGCCAGTTGCGATTCCATGCCCACAAAATTCGGCACATGAATGGGCTTTGCAACGCTCACGTCCACCGCTCTGCTCGCCAGCAGCACAACCACCAAAATGATACCCGCCGCAATGCCGATGGTTAATGCCATTTTCAGGAACCCGCGCTTCGAATGGCGGGAATGCTGTTCCTCCCTGCGCTGCACCGCACGCGGGCTTTCCGCATATCGGATATAGCTGCCCTCCGGCATGTCCAAGCACAAGGCCAAATCGTCATACATGCTGTCCGCGCTTTTATAACGAAAATGCTTGTCCTTCTGCGTCGCTTTAAGGATAATGCGGTTCACGCTTTCCGGTATGCCGGGCATAATCTCCCGCGGCACAGGCAACGGCTCGTTCACATGCTTGAGCGCGATCGCCACAGAAGATTCCGCATCAAAAGGCACCTCTCCCGTCAGCATTTCATACATTGTAATGCCCAGTGAATAGATGTCCGAGCGTTTGTCCGCGCGTTCTCCGCGCGCCTGTTCGGGCGAAAAGTAATAGACACTGCCCATAATGCTGGTGTCCTCCATCGTAATGGAGTTCTGCGCAACATTTTTCGCAATACCAAAATCGGTCAAATACGGCTCGCCGCTCATGTCCACCATCACATTCTGCGGCTTGATATCACGATGCACATAGCCCTTTGCGTGTGCGTATTCCATCGCATCGCAAAGCTTTTTTGCAACGTTAACAACATATTTTACAGGCAGCGCCCCATTTACCTTGATTAAGTGTTTGAGCGTTTTCCCTTCAATCAAATCCATGACAAGGTAATAGATTCCGTTTTCCTGCCCCGCTGTATACGTGCGGATGATGTTCGGATGGTTCAGCTTGGTTGCCGCCTGCACTTCCTTTACAAAGCGCCGTACATGTTCCGGGTCCTCGGCAATCTCGGGTTTCAGAATTTTTAGTGCTACTCTGCGCTTTTCCTCCTGATCAAATGCGGAATAGATATACGCCATACCGCCGGAATCAATCTGCTCCAGCAGGCAATATCGCTGCGCCAGCATCATGCCTCGCTCAATCATCAGCGCCATCCCCCGCTTCCTTTTGCGCCAGCACAATCGAGATATTGTCCTTGCCACCTCCGGCAAGCGCATCGTCCATCAGGCTCTGCGCCATTTGTTCCAACGGCAGTTCAGACCTCAATACCTGCATCAGCGCATCCGCTTTGACGTAGTTGGTAAGCCCATCCGAGCAAAGCAGAATCACATTGTTTGCCTTCCACGGAATCTCAAACAAATCAACCGTAACATTCTCAATGCCCAGCGCACGCGTAATGATATTTTTAAACGGGTAATCCTCCTGCGGACTTTCTTGTATAATGCCCTTGTCGATCAAATATTGCACATACGTGTGATCTGTGGTGATCTTATGCAGCGCCTTGCCATCAAATAAATAAGCGCGCGAATCCCCCACCTGCGCCACCTTCGCCACATCCTGATACAGCACCGCAAAGGTCAGCGTCGTACCCATACCCTTCTTATCGGGATGCTGCTCCGCATACGCGAGAATCTTCTTGTTTGCATGCTCCACCGCATCCAGCATATCCTGCTCGGAAAGTCTGCGTTTTTGCAGCGTGTGGATGTATGCACGAATGCTGTCACACGCCAGTTTGCTCGCCACCTCGCCTGCCGCATGTCCGCCCATGCCGTCTGCAATCATCAGATATTTGTGATGCTTTTCACTGCACACCAAAAAGGAGTCCTCGTTGACCTTTCTTACATTCCCGATGTGTGTGATGCCGACTGATTTCATGCTTTATCCCGCTCCTGTTGATTTCTTGCTCTTAACTGCCCACAAGCCCCTTCAATGTCGCCGCCCATAGATCTGCGTACCGAAGCGCTCACGCCTAATTGTTCCAATCGGTGTGCAAACGCATGGCACGCTCCCCGATCCGGCGAAGTGTACGCACATGCCGAATCGTTCAGCGGAATCAGGTTCACGTGGCATGCAAACCCTTTTGTAATCCGCGCGATCTCCTGCGCATCCTCTTGCGAAACATTGAATCCCTGTATCATCGTATATTCTAAAATAACGCGCCGTCCGGTTTGGTTAAAATACAGACGCGCCGCGTCCATCACCTCCGCAACAGAATATCGCCGCGCAATGGGCATGATCTCCTTACGCTTTTCATCTATGGCGCTATGCAGCGAAATAGACAGCGTCACTTGCAGCTGTTCCTGTGCCAGCTTGTGAATCTGCAAAACCAGCCCACAGGTCGAAACCGAAATGTTGCGCATGCTGAACCCCAGTCCTGCCGGGTCGCCAATCAAACGCAAAAAGGCAATTACATTATCATAGTTATCCAGCGGCTCTCCCATACCCATCAGCACCACATTGCTGATGTTGCGTCCACTGCCCTGCGCGCGATTCATGGCGATCACCTGCGCCAAAATCTCTCCCGCAGAAAGGTCTCTCACCTTTCCATGTTCGCCCGATGTGCAAAACGCGCATCCCATCGCACATCCCACCTGTGTGGATACACAGACCGTGTTGCCATAACTATTCGGCAAAAATACGCACTCAACCGTTTCGCCATCCGCGCATTCCAACAGATATTTGATCGTACCGTCTGTGGATTTTCTGCAATCCAACTCCCGTAAAAACCCTTCGGATGCCTGCTCCCGCAGTCTCTGACGCAGCGCAAGCGGCAAATCCGTCATATCTTCAAACGCAGTACCCAACGCCAACGCGTGAAATACCTGCATTGCGCGAAAAGGTTTTTCGCCCATTGCAGTGAAAAATTCCTTGAGCTGCGCCATGTTGTAGTCCAGCAGCATCATTTCCGCTTCATCCTCGCAACAAAAAAGCCATCAATCCCATCGCGGCTGGCAAACAACTGTATCATCCCGTCCCGCTCGTATTGCTTGAACGCTTGCGGCAATATCAGCGGCGCACATTCAAATTGCGGGTGCTCCTGCAAAAAGCGGTGCACATTGTCCTCATTTTCCTGCTTGTTCATGGTGCAGGTAGAATACATCAGAGTGCCGCCCGGCTTCACATAGCGACTGCTTACGTTCAAAATCTGCTGTTGCAGCGCCGAAAGCTGCTCCACATCCTCGCGCGTCTTAAACAGCTTGATGTCCGGCTTGCGGTAGGCCAGCCCCAACGCGGAACAAGGCGCGTCCACCGCCACCACATCAAATCGTTCCGCCCAGTCTGCATGCTCCTGCGTCGCGTCTGCCTGTACAATGCTCACATTCTTAACGTGCAGCCGCTCGAAATTAGCGCGCATCAAACCGCAACGATGCTCATGCAGCTCCACGCCGACCACTTCCTTTGCAAACTGCGCAAAATATGCACTCTTTCCGCCGGGCGCCGCGCACACATCCAGTACGCGATCCTCGCTTTGCACCCCTGCCGCGCGCACGCAAAGCATAGAAGCCTCGCCCTGTACCGTAATCGCGCCGCTTACAAACGCGGGAAGTCGTTCCACGCCCGCCGCGTTTTTGAGGTAACCTGCATCCTCGTAATACTGCCCCGGCTCATCCGCAGAAAATGCCGACGCATCCGCAATGCGTACGCACACACGTGCAAAATCAGGCTGATAGCTCAGCAATTCTTCCGTCTGCTTCGCACCGTAATCACGGATATATTGTTCACACAGCCATTTGGGATAGCTGTAAAAAATACTGAAAAACTCTGCCGTATCGGCATTACGGTCCGGGTAGTGCAGCTTGCCTAAATTACCGGAAAGGTTGCGCAGCGTCGCATTTACAAACCCCTTGAGCTGCGCCTTGCCTACGCTCTGCACCAGTTTCACACTTTCATTGACCGCTGCCGATGCAGGGACATGCTCAAAGAACATCAGTTGGCACGCGCCCAAACGCAAAATGTTTTGCACCACCGTATGCACGCGCTTTGTCTGTACGAATTGTCTTAACACATAATCGATGCGCAACAGATTCTCTAACGTCGTGTTGACCAGCGCCGTTACAAATCGTTTGTCTTCCGGCGATGTCTGCGACGGAAACGCAGACTTGAGCGTCAAATTCAAATAGCTCTGATTTTGTATCACTTCTGTCAACACTTGCAGCGCAATGCGTCTTGCGTTCAATCTTTCTCCTCCATGACGCAGCAGCCCGTCTGCATCTTCTTTCCGCGCAAACTGTCCTCCGCGCGCATTTGTTTTGCGCCCATGCGCTGCATCTCTACAATGCGCACCGCGCCGTCCGCACAAGCGATCACCAGTCCGTTTTTGTCATCCGCCGTTAAAATTTCGCCCGCTCTGCCGCGCCCCTGCGCTTTGGCAATGGCAAACACCTTCACTTTTTCGCCTTCATAAGTAAAATACGCGCCCGGAACCGGATTCGTACCGCGTACAAAATTGTACAGCTCCTCAAAGGATTTTCCAAAGTCCATCGCGCCGAATCCCTTGCGGAACATCGGAAAATATGTCATTTCGTTTTCATTCTGCGGTGTGCGCTCCAGCGTTCCCGCCGCCAGCTTTTCCAGCGTACGCTTCAATACGGCCGCGCCCAGCTCACTCAGCTGTGTGTATAGTTCTCCCGCCGTCATATCCGGCGCGATTTGAATGGATTCGCGCTCTAAAATATCACCCGCATCCAGCGCCAAAACCGTATACATCGTCGTCACGCCTGTCTCGTGCTCCCCCGTGATGATTGCCCATTGAATGGGTGCGCTGCCACGCAGTTTGGGCAGAAGCGAGGCATGCACATTGATGCAGCCGTGCTTCGGAATATCCAAAATTTCCTGCGTCAATATGTGCCCATATGCCGCCGTAATCATCAAATCCGGCGCAAGCTCGCGCAGAGTCTGCACCCCGTCACGGCTTATTTTTTCAAATTGATAGACCGGAATGCCGTGCAACTCCGCCAGCACCTTCACTGGCGGCGGCACCAGCTTGTGCCCACGCCCTGCCTTACGATCCGGCTGCGTAATCACCGCCGCTACCTCATACCCCTGCTCCATCAACATGCGCAAAGGCGGGAGCGCAAAATCCGGCGTTCCCAGAAAAACGATGCGCCCGATCTGCTTAGAGTCCGCCGTCATGATGATCCTCATTTACAATGCGTTCGATCATTTTATCCGTAAACAGTACGCCATCCAGGTGATCGATCTCATGCACAAACGCGCGCGCAAGTAATTCCTCACCCGTGTATGTCACCTCTTCGCCCGCACGATTCAGCCCCTTTACCGTAACCTTCGCGGGGCGAATCACATAGCCGTTGTCCTCCGGCAATGAAAGGCATCCTTCCTCCTCGCGCTGTTGTCCCTCCATGGATACGATTTCAGGGTTAATCAGTTCGATCAGCCCATCCCCCGCATCCACCACAATCACACGACGCAGCACGCCCACCTGCGGCGCAGCCAGCCCAACGCCACGCGCCTCATACATGGTCTGTGCCAAATCGTCCAATAACTCTGTGATATGGTTGTTGATTTTGTTTACCACTTTAGAAGTCTTGCGCAGACGCGGGTTATCCCCTTCAATAATGGTTCTTGTTGCCATAGGTTCCTCCGTATTTTAAGTCATATTCATCGGGTTTATTTCAATTCCCGTCATTACCTTTTCATATTGCGCTTCTTGAAAGATCGCCATAATCTGCTCCACCATCGCCGCATCTTTTTGCGCAACGCGCAGCAAAATATGATAGCGTACACGATTGTTAATCCGACGCACGGCAGACTGTGCTGCCGTGATACTAATTATATCATTTTTGTGCGGTAAAAGCACGTTTTTTAATCGTAAAATGAAATCTTTCACCGACGCCACCACACGCGCCTCGTCATCGCCGGAAAACTGGATTCGCACATACTTGGAATAAGGCGGTAGCTTCTGCATTCTGCGCAGCGCAAGCTCCTGCTGCACAAATCCTTCGTAATCGTGTTGCTGTGCAAAGCGCACCGCATAGTGCTGCGGTTGATAGGTCTGCACGATCACGCTCCCCGCCTCTTTGCGTCCCGCGCGCCCCGCCACCTGCGTAATCTGGCAAAATGTACGCTCCGCGCTGCGATAGTCGGGGAAATTCAGCGTCGCATCCGCCGCCAGCACTGCCGAAACCGCCACATTTCCGAAGTCAAATCCCTTGGAAATCATCTGCGTTCCAATTAAAATATCCGCCTCACGATTGGAAAAAGCGTCAAATAGCTGCAAGGGCGCATCCTTGGCTTTCATCGTATCAAGATCCATGCGCAGCAATCGCGCCTTGGGAAACAACGACTGTACCTGTTCCTGCACCTGCTGCGTTCCCACACCAAAGTATTTTAAATACGGTTTGCCGCACTGCGGGCAGACCTTTGGCATGTTCTGCGTTCTGCCGCAATAATGGCAGCGCAACTGTCCCTCGCTCTTGTGATATGTCATCGTTACATCACACGCACTGCACTGCACGGTGAACCCACATCCGCGGCACATTACAAAAGTGGAAAATCCCCGCCGATTCAAAAACAGCATGATCTGCTTGTTCTCTTGCAGCGCACGCTGCATTGCATGATAGAGCGCGCCGCTGATCACGCTTCGATTCCCCTGCTTCAGCTCCTCGCGCATATCCACCACCTGCACACGCGGCAACTGTAACCCAAACAAACGCTGCTGCATCCTCAGCAACTGTAACGTTCCCGTTTGCGTTTCGTAATAGGTCTCCACCTGCGGCGTGGCACTGCCCAGTAACAGAATCGCATCATGCAACGCACAGCGAAAGCGCGCAATTTCATGCGCGGTATATTGTGGATAGTTGTCCGCACGATAGCTGCTCTCGTGTTCCTCATCCACAATGATGATGCCGATATGCTCCAGAGGCGCAAACACCGCCGATCGCGCTCCCAGAACGATTTTCGCTTCCCCGCGTTTCACGCGCAGCCATTCATCGTAGCGCTCGCCGGCAGATAGCCCTGAATGAAACACCGCGATATACTCGGAAAACCGCTGCTTCAAAAAGCGGTATGTCTGTGGGGTCAAAGAGATTTCCGGCACCAGCATGATCGCCGTCTTTCCCTGCGCAAGGCATTCGCGCATCAGGCGGATGTATACCTCCGTCTTGCCGCTGCCTGTCACGCCATGCAGCAAAAACTGTTTGTTTGTTGCGGTATGTATCTGTTGCAGCACCGCTTTCTGCTCCTCTGAAAGCTCGTAGTCTACGATCTGTTCAATCTCCTGCCCAAAGGGAGCGCGATATTGCGCCTCCTGTGTGCACGCCACCACACCTTTCGCCATCAGCGATTTCAGCGCAGACGCATTGCACGTCGACCGCGGCACCGCCCCTTCCTGCCGCAATCGCTGAATCAGTTCCAGTTGTCGCGGATATTTCACCGTACCGTCCTTCTTATGCAGCAAATCAATCTGTTCCTGCAGCGTTTCCCCTTCCATCGCAAGGGAAACCATGGCCTGCGTCTTTTCCCGCACCGCACCGCCGCGCAGTTGCGCAGGAATCATAAAGCGCAACGCCGCCGCCAGTGTACAGCGATATTCCTGCGCCAAGTGACGTGCCAGCGCAAGTTGCTCCAAGGTGATTGCCGCAAAGTCATCCAGCAGGCGCAGGACAGGCTTGATCTTCTCCGGCTCAAACGCAGCCTGCTCGTGCACATCCATTACCACGCCGTCCACTTCATCCGATTTCCCAAAGGGCACCGCAACGCGAAAACCGGGCGTAAGACGCATTCCGTCGGGAATGCGGTATTCAAACACCCGGTCAATCTGTGCATGTGATACGTCTATGATGACATTTGCGTACAAATGATATCCTCCACACCACGGCGTGCGTTTTGCCAGCCAATCACTAAAAGCAACACCACTCCCGATCCTGCAAAAAAGCGTTTCACCGCTCTATTTCGGTTGGCTTTCTCTCACGATCTCATCCAAAATCCGATCCGCCACTTCCAGCTTGGAACGGCGCGAAACATGAACACTCCCACCATCCCGCTTGTAAATCGTTACGGCATTTTGTTCGCTGTCAAAGCCGATGGAGGAATCCGACACATCATTTGCGATAATCATGTCTAAATTCTTCTTCTCTAGTTTATCTTTTGCATACTGCTCCAACCTCTGTGTTTCGGCAGCAAAGCCCGCAAGATAGCAGTGCTTTTGCGCTCCCAGTTCGCGCAGGATATCCGTCGTTTTTTCCAGTTCAATCACAGCAGCGTCCTGCTTTTTGATTTTCTGATCGCTGACCGTTCTGGGGGTGTAGTCTGCCACCGCCGCGCTCATGATAATGATATCCTGATCACCTTTGTGGTGCATCACCATATCGTACATCTGCCGCGCACTCTCCACGCTGACCAGCGTCACACCACCGGGCGACTGCATGGAAACTGGACCGGAGATCAGCGTCACCTGCGCGCCGCGGTTCCTCGCGGCCGTTGCCAGCGCATAGCCCATCTTCCCCGAAGAGCGATTGGTCAAATAGCGCACAGGATCAATCGCCTCACGTGTGGGTCCGGCAGTGATTAAGACTCTCTTGCCCTCTAAATCCTTGACAGATGTCAAATCTGCCCAAATGTAATTGAAAATTTCCTGTGGTTCGGCCATGCGGCCGCTGCCGATATCACCGCAAGCTAACAGCCCGCTGTCCGGCGCAATCACACCTGCGCCGCGCTCCACAAGCGTTTTGATGTTCTGCTGCGTCGCCGGATGCTCCAGCATTGCCGTATTCATTGCGGGTGCAAGGTACAGCTTTTTTTTGTATGCCAGCAGCGTTGTCGTTAGCATATTGTCCGCAATGCCATAAGCCAGCTTGGCAATCGTGTTTGCCGTTGCCGGCGCAACAATAGCCAAATCAGCCTGCTTTGCAAGCGAAATATGTTCCACTTCCCACGGTACCTCGCGCGAAAAAGTATCTATCGCAACGGGATTCCCACTCATGGTCTCGAACGTAAGCGGCGCAACAAACCGCGTCGCCGCTTCCGTCATAACGACATGCACGTCCGCTCCCGCCTTTTTCAGTAAACTGACCAGCATCGCCGTCTTGTACGCAGCGATTCCGCCGGTCACGCCCACCAGCACATGCAGACCATCCAACATGTTATTTAATTCCGTCCGAAACGCGAATAAAGGTTACTTTGTTGTCCAAAATCTCGTTTACCGCTTGAGAAACGGGGTTGGGATCAACCTTTTCCGTCAACGGCTGCGCCCCGTCAATCAGTTGACGCGCGCGCTTCGCTGCCTCTACAATCAGCGTATAACGGCAGTCCACCTTTGCCAACAGATCATTGAGTTCTAAATGAATCATATTTTCTCCTCGCTCTTTCTCATAATCGCTTTCACTTGATCAACCGCGTCGCGCAACACATCGTTGACAATAACGTGGTCATATTTTCTCGCCTGCTCCATCTCTTCTTCGGATTTTGCAAAGCGCATTTGTATCTGCTCTTCCGTCTCTGTGCCCCTGCCGCGTAAACGCTGCAGCAAAATTTCCCTGGAAGGCGGCATAATGTAGATCAACACCGCATCGGGAAAATTCTCTTTCACTTTCAGCGCGCCATATACGTCGATTTCCAGCAGCATATCCGTGCCTTCGTCCAGCTTGCGCAGTACGATTTCCTTGGGCGTTCCGTAATATCGCCCCGCATAAACCTGCTCATACTCCAAAAAAGCGCCCTGCTCAATCATGTCTAAAAATTCCTGCTCTGTCTTGAAGTAGTAGGTTACACCCTCAATATCCCCATCACGCGGGCTGCGTGTGGTGCAGGAAATGGAAAGCTCCAGCCCTTGTACTTCTTGAAGCAGCGCTCCGATCACGGTACCCTTTCCACATCCGGAAGGGCCGGAAACCACATACAACCGTCCATTCATCATGCGTTATCCTCCTCGTGGTCGCTTGCAATGATCCGGTGCGCCACGGTCTCCGGCTGCACCGCGCACAGCACCACGTGATCGCTGTTCATGATGGCAACGGCGCGCGTTCTGCGTCCGTATGTCGCGTCAATCAGCATACCCTTTGCACGCGCTTCCGTCACAATGCGTTTGATGGGCGCAGACTCCGGGCTTACGATCGCCACCACGCGGTTCGCCGAAATCACATTCCCAAATCCAATGTTAATCAGGCTTACAGCCATTGTTTTACCTCATTATTCTATATTTTGTATCTGTTCGCGAATCTTCTCAATTTCGCCTTTTGCGACAATGACCGCCTGCGTGATGTCTTGATCCTGCGATTTTGATCCAATCGTGTTAAATTCGCGGTTCAGCTCCTGCACAATAAAGTCCATGTTCCTGCCTTGCGCGCCATCTTGCGTGGTCGAATCCAAAAAATGCTGCACGTGGCTTTGTATGCGCACCAGTTCTTCCGTGATGTTGCAGCGATCCGCATAAAACGCAACTTCTTGCGCAATGCGCTGCGCGTCCACCTCCGCACCGTCCAGCAGTTCCGCCATCCGATCCTCAAGGCGCTTTTTGTAGTCCGCCACCACGGTATGCTCCCTGCTTTTGATGCTCTGCGCAAGTTCAATCAGCAGATTCAACCGATAAACAATATCCTTTTTCAGTTCCGCGCCCTCGCGTGTGCGCGCCGCAATCAGTTCATCCAGCGCATGCGTCAGGTTCACATCCACCAGTTCTTTTAGCATTTCTTCGGTCATCTCTTCTTCTTCATAGTTGACCGCGTCCGGCAGCCGCATCAGCCGCGCCGCCGTCAAATCGTCCTCCACACCCGTCGCTTCCGCAATGCGCCGTGCCGCATCCTTGTACGCTGTAATCAGCGGCAAGTCCACTACGACCTTTTTGGAATCGTCGCGCTCCGAAGCATAGTTGATAAACAGCTCTACCCGTCCGCGCGCAAGGCGCTCCTTCACACATTTGCGGATATATTCTTCCATTTGCATTAAAAAACGGGGCTGGCGCACGCTGATGTCCAGAAAACGATGGTTGACCGTTTTAATCTCAATGCGCAGTTTTCTGCCGTCTATGGCAATTTCGCTTTTCCCAAAGCCTGTCATACTCTTCAATGCGATTTCCTCCCGCTTTTCCTCAGTCAAATTACATCATAATAGTATAGCAGAAATTCACTGCGCAGTCAAAATTTTAATCTGTAACACTTCGCTAGATCCGAAACTCGGATACGATCGCTCTTAGCGCATTCACCTGTTCTTCCAGTTCAGCGCTGATTCCCGAGCTCTCTTGTGATGTCGCCGCATTCTCCGCCACAAAGTCGGAGAAACGCTCCACATCTGTGCGGATTGCACGGATTCCGTCACGCTGCTCTGTGGAATGCTGCGCGATCTCATCCGAATACTTCGCCACGTCCTCAATGCCCCCCACAATGTTCCCGATCGACTCCGCCGCATCCTGCGCCAGTGCCACACCGGAATCCACGCTGCTCATCGAGCCTGAAATCAAGCGCTCTGTCTCCTTTGCTGCTTGTGTCACCTTTGCAGACAGCTCTCGCACTTCCTCGGCGACCACCGCAAACCCTTTTCCGGCTTCCCCTGCACGCGCCGCCTCCACGGACGCATTGAGCGCCAGAATATTTGTTTGGAATGCGATCCCGTCAATCGTCGTGATGATTTTGTTGATCTCGTGCGATTGCCGTGCAATGAGCTGCATCGCGTCAATCATATCACGCATCAGGCTGTTACAGCGGTTTGCATCTGACAGCGTTTGCTTGCTGATGTGCTGCGATTGTAAGATATTCTCGCCGGTAGCGTTTATTTTTTCCGAAATCGTTGAAACCGCCGTGGAAATCTGCTCCACGATGCCCGCCTGCTCCGTCGCATTTTGCGCAATACTCTGGCTGGACTGCGCCACGATTTCAGAGCTTTGCGTCACCGTCTGGCTGGATGAATTCACCCGCGCGATCAGCTTCGAAAGCTGGCGCTGCATGTTTTGTATGCTGATTCCAACATGATCCTGCTCGGAAAGCAAATGTACCGATCTCGTAAAGTCTCCGCTCGCCGCGCCGGATAAAATATCGCTGTTGGTCTTGAGGCTGCTCACCAGCGCAAGAAAAGCGGCGGATGTGGCGCCCAGCTCATCCTTGCGCTGCGCGAGAAATTGCAGCTCCTGCATCGTGTCCGCATCGATGTTCAAATTCCCGCTCTTGCCAATCTGCGTCGAAATTTCCGACATGAGCTGAATCGGCCTTGAAAGCGATCTGCGAAACGCCTTGCTCTTTTTAATACTCACAACGATCCCGACGACAAACACAAGCAGGATAAATGCAATAAAGATAATGGTCATCTGCCGGAACAGCTCTGACGTCTCGTTCATCGAGGCAAGCATGTTGATCTGACTGTTTTTAAAATGATCGATCATCTCGCCCAGTTTCACATCGGTAGCATCCATATACTGCTCCGCCTGCGCAATGTCGCCCTGCTTTAATATCGTGAAGATTTCTTGCGATGCCGGCTGCAACGTCGTCTGGAACAGCGTCTGCGCCTGATCAAATTCCTCCACCACACCCGCGGGCAGATCATACGCCTTAAATTCCTCCATCAAGACCTGCGTCTGCGCATTGGCTTCTTCGGTCATCTGTTGATATTCCGCAATCTGCTGCACATCATCCCCGGCTAAAATCGCCATGTCAAAATAGGAAGAAACCTTCAAAACGTTCTCCACCATCTGCGACGCGTTGACGTATGGCATCGTGCGTTGCTCATAAATGTACTGATCCAGTACAAACACCTTAACAAGCCCAAACGCGCCCGCCAGTCCCGAAACGATGGCAATTAAGATCAGAAAAAAATTGACCGTCTTGCTGATCTTTTTCTTAAGTGGAAGATGATCCAGCGATTGATGATTCATGTGATATACTCCTTATGCTCTTCGTGTTGATTCGCATCGGAGCGGACGCTTACGGCCGCTCCCATTTGTTTCGCACGTTTAATATGATTCTTCTACCTTTATTATAATTCAAATATGGAAACTTAACCACAAATTTATTTTTACGGATCGCCGCTTGCCTTATAAAGCTCGTCCGCATCGTAGGGTGTGATGATCTGCCCCGTCTTCGCATCCCGAACGCGCTCTCCCTCCACATGCCCGATGATGGTCGCCATGATTCCGCTGTTTGCCAGCGCATCGCACACCGCCGCACCATCAGCCGCGCAAATGATCATGCTGCCACTGGAAATCAGCCCCATCACGTCTAATCCGTAATAGGCGCAGATTCGCTCGGTCACAGGCAGCACCGGAACACGCGAAAGGTTTACCAGCGCGCCCACGCCCGCCGCATCGCACATCTCATGCAGTGCGCCAATCACACCGCCCTCGGTGATGTCGTGCATGGCGCTTACTCCGTCGATGCGCGCCGCGATCAATCCTTCCGGTACAACGCTCAAACTCGCCTTCGCCTCCGCCACCTGCTGCATATCGTCCAGCGTTAAAATTCCGCTAAGCTGCGCCGCATGGTCGGATGCTAGAATGGCGGTGCCTTCCAGTCCCGCGTATTTTGTCATAATGATGTCGTCGCCCGCGCGCATGTCCACACTGCGGAACATCTTTCCCTGCGCCACCGGCTTGCCGATCATCGTCACGGATACGACGATGCGCCGCACCGCTTCCGTGATTTCCGTGTGTCCGCCAATGATGTCAATGCCCATGCTCTGCGCGGTTTGCGCCAGTTCATTCATGGTCGCCGCAATTTGCGATTCCTGTGCGTCCACCGGAATCAGCAATGTCACCAGTGCCGCAATAGGCTGTGCGCCGGCCGCTGCGATATCGTTGGCATTGATATGCACGGCAAGACTGCCGCAATTCTCCGTTGCCCCTGTGATCGGGTCGGTCGATACAACGCACAAACCGTCCTGCAAGCGAACCGCACAGCAATCCTCTCCTACGCCCGCACCCACCACCGTATCCGCGTTTTGGGGAACAATTTTGCTGAACACCACCTCGGACAGCTTTGCGTTACTCAGTTTTCCCTGTTTCATTGGTTAGCTCCATTTCTATCAATTCCATGACCACCTGCGGATTCGCGCGTCCGCCCGTCTGTTTCATCACTTGACCCATCAAATATTTTACCGCATTCTGCTTGCCGGCTCTCACATCCGCTGCCGCTTGCTTCTGCTCGTTGAGCACTGCGCAGACGATATCCCGCAGCTCCTTCGCATCACTCTGCTGCCACAGCCGCAGCCGATCCACGGTGTCCTGTACCACGCCCCCGTGCATAAACAACGCGCGCAACGCCGTTTTGGATGCCGCAATGCTGATTTTCTGTTCTTGCACCAACGTGATTAATTCCACCAGCATCTGCGGCGGAACGGGGTTCTGCTCCGGCTGCATGTCCGACTCTTTGCGTAATGCCGCAAGATCGCCTATGATATAATTACACACCGTCTTTGCATCCGCATGCAGCGCCACGCACGCTTCAAAATACTGCGCAGTCTCCCGCGTCGCTGTAAGCGCCTGTGCATCATAATTGGACAGCCCGTACTGCGCCTGATACCGTTCTCGCTTTTGCAGTGCTGTTTCCGGCAATTCGTTTCGCCACTGCACCATTTTTTCCTCGTTCAACCATACGGGCGGCAAGTCCGGCTCCGGAAAAAAAAGATAATCCCAAAACTGCTCTTTTTTGCGCAGCAGCACACTTTCTCCCGTGGCTTCATCCAGTCTCCGCGTCTCACGTTGTACGCTTCCGCCGCGCTCATAAATCTCGATCTGCCGCTTACATTCCTGCTCAAATGCCAGCGCTGCCAGCGAGATGCTCCCGATATTTTTGATTTCCGTTCGCTCCGACATCCCCTCGCTGCCCCGCCTGCGCACAGACAGATTCAGATCGCAACGCAAAGAGCCTTCCTGCATTTTGCAGTCCGAAACCCCTAAAAACTGCATGGTTTGCTGCACATGCCGCAAAAACTGCGCGATCTGCTCCCCCGAGCGAAAATCAGGGCGCGTTACAATCTCGATGAGCGGTACGCCGCCGCGGTTATAGTCCACCAGCGTTGCATCCTCCGTGTGCGTCAGCTTGCCTGCGTCCTCTTCCAGATGGATGCGTTCAACGCCAATTTCTCCCGCCTCCAGCCGCACCACTCCATCTCTGCACAGCGGAAACTGCGCCTGTGTAATTTGATATGCCTTGGCAAGGTCTGGGTAAAAATAATGCTTGCGATCAAAACGCGAATACGTCATCACATCGCAACCCAGCGCCATGCCCGCCTTCGCGCCGTACTCCACCGCGCGCTCGTTCAAAGCAGGCAGTGACCCCGGCATACCAAGACACACCGGACACACCTGTGTGTTGGGCGCCGCGCCAAATTCATTTTTGCAGCCGCAAAAAATCTTACTTTGCGTGCGCAGCTCTACGTGCACTTCCAGCCCGGCCACAGCCTCCCATTCATTCATGTCGTGCCTCCCGACGCTTCCACTGCCAAGGCAATCCGCAAAAGCGTATTCTCATCCCGCGCAACGATTTGCAAGCCAATAGGCAGCCCCGCATGATCCCGTCCGCAGGGCATCGAAAGCGCACAATGCCCCGTCAGATTCGCCGGAATGGTGAATAGGTCGGTTTCGTACATCCGCATCGGTTCGTCCTTTTCTCCAAAACGAAATGCCGTTTGCATCGTAGTAGGCAGCAGCAGCGCATCCGCGCGTTCAAACCATTTCTCATATTCCACGCGCAATCGATTGCGCATCGCCGCAGCCTTTTGGTAATATTGCTCAAAATGCTCGGCGCGCAGCACATAGTTTCCCAGCAAAATGCGCCGCTTCACTTCCTTCCCGAAGCCTTGGGAGCGCGTATTTTGATATTGCTCCTCCAGCGTGTCTCCCTGCGCACAAGCGCCGTAGCGTATCCCGTCATACCGCGCAAGGTTTGAGCAACACTCCGCACTGGAAAGCAGACAATATGCCGCCAGCACCTGTTGCCAGTCTGGATGCCGAACGCATTCCACATGCGCTCCATTCTGCTGTATCCGCGCAAGTGCCTCCTGAAAGCTGTGCAGGATTTCCGGCTGCACTTGCGTCGCTGCAAGCCCTTCCGGCACGCAAAAGGTCACATCGTGCAGGGAGCGCGGCTCCTCCGGCAACGGTTCCACCAATGCGCCGTGGCAGGTCGCATCCCGCGCATCCCGTTTGGCAATCACACGCAAAACCTCTGCCGCATCCCGCACATCTCCTGCTAAAACACCAATCTGATCCAGTGAACTTGCAAACGCGATCAACCCATAGCGCGATACGCTCCCATAGCAGGGCTTCACCCCCACCAGCCCGCAATATGCGGCAGGCTGCCGCACCGAGCCGCCCGTATCCGATCCCAACGCAAATGGCACATAACCCGCACACACCGCCGCTGCGCTTCCGCCGGACGAGCCGCCCGGCACACGAGTCGCATCCAACGGATTGCGCGTCAGCCGGAAAGCGGAATGCTCGGTAGACGATCCCATGGCAAATTCGTCCATGTTTCCCTTAGCCAGCAGTAAAGCGTCCTCCGCGCGCAACCGCTCCACCGCCGCCGCGTCATAGAGTGGCAAATGCCCTTCCAACATCCTTGAACCCGCCGTCGTCGCCAAACCTCGCGTACAAATATTATCCTTGGCAATATAGGGGATGCCCGCCAACGCACCCAGCGCATCACCGCGCAAACGCCGTTTATCGATGCTTGCCGCACGTTGCAGCGCCGCGTCAAAATCCGTCGCCAGCAGCGCCCCGATTTCGCTCTCCTTGCGCCGCATCCGCGTGATGCACTCCTGCGTCCATTCCACTGCGCTCATATGTTTTTGTTCCAGCATACGCCGGATCTCCCGCAGCTTTTTCATTGCCGACTCATGATGCGCGGCACAATAAAGCAGCCATCCCGCGTTTGTGCCGCATCACGCAACGGGTCTCCCGCAAAGTCAGCTACCTCGTCCCTGCGTCCGTAGTCCACTTTTGGCGCAGAGCATTCCACATGCTCTCCATGCTCCAGCGTTTGCGCCAGCGCCAACACCGTTTCCAGCTCTGCGCACATCTGCTCTATTTCCTCTTCCTTTAGCCGCAACCTTGCGCTGTGCGCAATTTCGCGCACTTCTTCCTTGCCTATCATGCCTGCATCATCCGCAAAAACGCGTCCTCATCCAGCACCGCAACGCCTAGGCTTTGCGCCTTTGCAAGCTTGCTCCCCGCCTTCTCTCCCGCCAAAACAAAATCTGTTTTCTTGCTGACGGATGTGGTCACCTTGCCGCCCTGTGCTTCGATCATCTCCTGCGCCTGTTCACGCGTCATGGTGGGCAACGTTCCTGTCAGCACAAAAGTGCGTCCTGAAAACAAGCCTTCTGCTTGCGCGATCTGTGCTTCTTGCGGTCTCACCCCCGCAGCATCCAGCTCCGCCAACACGCGGCGGCTGTTTGCGTCTGCAAAGAATGAGACGATGTCATGCGCTACCACGCCGCCAATATCGCGGATGCCCAATAATTCTTCTTCCGTTGCCTGCATCACACGTTCAAAGCTGCCGTAAGTTGCCGCCAAATCCTTCGCCGTTTTTTTCCCCACGTTGGCAATGCCCAGCGCAAAAATAAAGTTTGCCAGCGGCGGCGTCTTACTCTGCTCGATCGCCGAAATAATGTTCTCCGCCCGCTTCTCCTGAAAGCCTTCCAATCCCAAAAGCTGTTCTTTCCGAATGGTGTACAGTCCCGCAATGTCCTGGATTTCCAGCGCATGGAACAACTGCTCAATGGTTTTTTCGCTCAAGGATTCAATGTTCATCGCATCCCGCGAAACAAAATGCGTCATGCGCGCCGTAAGCTGCGGCGCACAACTCAAAGAATTTTCACAATATAGATTCGGACCGATCTCCACCAAATGCGTTCCACACGCAGGACAAACCAGCGGCCGATCAACGGGCGTTCCTTGCTCGTTTTCGTCCGCGGCTCCCAAAATTTCGGGAATCACGTCATTGGAACGTCGAATAAACACCGAAATCCCCAGCGCCACGCGCTTGCGTAAAATATCCTCGTAGTTATTCAGCGTCGCGCGTTGCACCGTCACGCCCGCAATGTCCACCGGTTCCAACACCGCCACCGGCGTCAGTTTTCCCGTGCGCCCAACATCCCAGACGACATCCAAAATGCGCGTCGTCATCTCCTGCGCGGCAAATTTATAGGCGATCGCCCAGCGCGGGAATTTCTGCGTATACCCAAGCTGCTCGCGCATTGCAAAGTCCGAAACCTTGATGACCATGCCGTCGATCAAAAAGTCCAAAGAATCCCTTAAGGCTTCCACCCGCTCAATCTCTTTGCACACTTCTTGCAAGTCCTCAAACAGCTTTTCATAAGGATTCACAAGAAAATAGTTTTCTTTCAAAAAGGCAATCATCTCGCCGTGGTCGCGGAACGTTTTACCCTCGATATATCCCACATTATACAAAAACGCGCTCAAATGGCGCTTTGCCGTTACCGAAGTGTCCAGATTGCGCAACGCTCCTGCCGCCGCATTCCGGGCATTTTTAAGCGGTTCTTCCGCAGTCTTATTATACGCTTCCAGCGCAGACAGCAGCATAATCGCCTCACCCTGCACCTCCAAGCGTCCAAAATAGGGAATGCGCAGCGGAATGCTGGCAATGGTCTTGATCTGCGCTGTAATCTCCTCCCCCACTTCTCCATCGCCGCGCGTCGCCGCGTGAGTCAATAAGCCGTTTTCATAGGTTAGATTGATGGTAAGGCCATCGAATTTATACTCCAAAGAATATGCAAAGCGCTCCTGCGCCGGAAACGCCTTTTTCAAGCGCTGCTCCCAATCCTGCAATTCTTCAAAGCTCTGCGCCTTGTCCAGGCTCCACAGCGGCGCAAGATGCCGATGCTTCTCAAATCCTTCCAGTAGTTCGCCGCCCACCCGCTGCGTCGGAGAATCCGGCAGTACGGTGCCGCTTTCTTGCTCCAGCGCGCAAAGCTCGTCGTAAAGCGCATCATATTGCGCATCCGCCACCGTCGGCGCATCCAGCACGTAATATTGATATGCGTATGTGTTCAGCAGCTGCACCAGCTCCTGCATCCGTTCCATGCGTCTGTCTCCTTCATGTTCTTCGCTCACGCACCGCGCAAGTCTCACAGAATTTCCAGCGCCGCAAACGCCAAAAACATCTTTTTCTGACCCGCCTGCTCAAACAGCACCACGGCAACCTGTTTATCGCCCGTACCGTCTATGCTCATAATTTTTCCCACGCCAAAGCTTTTGTGCCGCACCACCGTGCCCACCTTATAGTTCCCCAGCACCTTTGCCGGCTTCGCCTTGGGCAGTTCAAATTTGCCTGCAAACACCGGCTTCTGCGTCGTCGCTTTCGGCGCAATCACCGGTCGCTCCTTCTTGCCGAGGCGCTCCAACAGTTCGTCGTCGATTTCGTCCAGAAAGCGCGAAGGCATGGTTGGCGTAGTCTTGCCATACAACGTGCGCATCTGCGCGTGCAGCAGATACAGCTTCTTTTTTGCGCGCGTAATGGCAACATAGCAAAGCCTCCGCTCTTCTTCTACATTGTCCTCTTCTATGCTGCGCATGCTGGGGAAAATCCCTTCCTCCACTCCGGCAACAAACACATAATCGTATTCCAATCCTTTCGCAGCATGCATGGTCATCAATGTCACGCCGCCCTTTTCGTCCATGCTGTCCATGTCCGTGATCAGCGCAATGTCCTGCAGGAAACCATCCAGTCCGGCGTCCTCGCCGTTGCGCTCATCATATTCATACGCAGAGTTGATCAGTTCCTCCACATTCTCCATGCGCCCCTGTGCCTCGGGCGTGCCCTCCGCTTCCAGCATCTGTTTGTAGCCGGAAACAATATATACGTCCTCAAGAATCTCGTGAACCGATTTCTGCTCCATCCCTTCGCGCATTTCCTCATAAATCGCGTAAAATTCCTTCGCCTTTTTGAGCAGTGCGGCATCGTCAATCATCGTATCCGCATTTGCCATCACTTCAATCATCGAAATGCTGTTGCTGCCCGCAAGGCGCGTCAGCGCAGAAACCTTCGCATCGCCAATCGCACGTTTGGGAACGTTGATGATGCGCAAAAGCTGCAAGTCTGCCGCCGGATTTGCCAAAATGTTCAGATACGCGATCATATCCTTTACTTCCTTGCGCTCATAAAAGCTCAAGCCGCCGTAAATACGATAAGGCACCGTATATAACCGCAGTTTTTCCTCGATAATACGCGTCAGCGTGTGCATGCGATATAAAATCGCCATATCGGAATAATTGTTTCCCTCGTCCGAAAGCCGCTGAATCTCGCGCGCGATGGACTCCGCTTCGTCATATTCGCTGGATGCAGTGTACAAAACCGGCTTTTCCCCGCTGGTGATCTCACTCCACAGCGTTTTTCCCTTGCGCCCCTCGTTGTTACGAATGACACAGTTTGCCACGTCCAGTATGCGTTTGTCCGAGCGATAATTCTGTTCCAGACGAATCACCTTCGCGCCTTCAAAATCTTTCTCAAACTCTAAAATGTTGCGAATGTTCGCTCCGCGGAACGCATAGATCGATTGATCATCGTCACCCACCACAAACAGATTGCCATATCCGCCGCACAATATTTTTACCAGGTTGTACTGCACCATGTTGGTGTCCTGATACTCGTCCACCAGCACATAGCGAAACTTGTTTTGATAGTAATTCCGCGCCTGCTCACTGTTTTGCAGCAGTTCCAGTGTTTTTAGCAGCAGATCATCAAAGTCCATTGCATTTTGCCGTAGCAATTCTTCCTGATAACGAATGAAGATATGCTCGGCATTCTCCGCAATGAACGCATTGCGCTCTGCCACAAAATCATAAAATTCCGTGTTTTGCGCATCATTTTTATAACGGCTGATGATATTTTTGATGTATCGGTCGTTGTAGCTCTTGTTCTCCTTCAACCCCATCTCTTCCAAAATCTTGCGTACCAGCCGCAAAGAATCGTCCGAATCATAAATCAGAAAATTCGAAGTATACCCCACATGCTCGGCATAGCGGCGCAGCATCCGCACGCACATCGCGTGAAAGGTGCTGATCCAAATGTCCCGCGCGTCATAACCCGTGCGCTCCGCAATACGATTGCGCATCTCCTCGGCCGCCTTGTTTGTAAAGGTAATGGCAAGAATCGCCCACGGCGGTACGCGCTTATCTCCCACCAGGTGCGCGACGCGCTCCGTTAAAACGCGCGTCTTGCCGCTGCCCGCCCCCGCAAGCACCAGCACCGCGCCTTCTGTCGTTTCCACCGCCAGTTGTTGATTGGTATTCAGTTGCATTCGTTTCTCCTTATTTTTCAACAGCATAAAAATCCGCCCACGCACCTCCGGCCTCACTGTTCGGATGCGGCAGGCAGACCACCGCTCTTACTCTTTGTTTGTAATGCGCTCCAAAATTAGATCATATCCGCCCGTGCCGTAGTGCAGCGCGCGATTCACGCGCGAAATGGTCGCCGTAGAGGCTCCTGTTTTTTCAGCAATAGCGCTGCATGTCGTTTTATGTTTCAGCATCTGCGCCACTTTATAGCGTTGCGCAATGGCATTCAGTTCCGAAACCGTACACAAATCCTCAAAAAACATATAGCATTCGTGCACATCTTCCAGTGATAAAATCGCCTCAAACAAATGGTCCAACTCTGCGGACTGTAATTTAGAAGTTTCCATCCTATCCGTACCTTTCTAACAAGCAAATTGCCTGGTCAATGGTCATGTCTCACGCTCATCATTTTGTATTTACATTTTAGCACATTACCACGCGAAAAGAAAGACCCTGATCGCGCACGATTCAAAGTCTTTCTCTCTTACAATTCGCGGTTAAAGTCCTCGCGTCATTCAAAATGCGATAGGGCTTTCTGCACTTTTCCGCACGCATTTCTTGTTTATTCCAAAATATTCATATAAACCCGCTCTACATCGTTGCCCAACACCGCCAGCACCACCTGCTCGCCTTTGGTGTTGCGCTCATCGGTCGGAATGGTGTCCGTCATGATTTTTTTCATCTCGCCGGAGTTTTGCAGCGTTGTGATCTTGGTAATACGCTCCACAATCAGCGCGCCAACAATCTGCTTGCCGTTGTGCGGTGTGAATTGGAATGCTTTCAGCCCTTTCCCGTTTCTGCCCTGCACATCAAACTCCGCAAGCGGCGTCTGCTTGGCATAGCCCTTTTCCGTCATCAGCAGCACATTGCCTTCCTGCCCGTCTTGAATCTGCGCCGCCAGCACCAGTTTGGCACGCACGCCTAATTTCATCGCGCCCACACCTTTGCCGCTTCTTCCCATCACAGAAATCTCCGACTTTGCAAAGCGAATGGACATGCCGTCCGAGGACAGGCACAGCAGCGTCTGCGCATTGGGGTCATCCGGCTGCACATAGATCAGTTCGTCGCCGTCTTTCAGCCCGCACGCCATGATTTTTGTTTTCTTGACGTCAAACTCCGCAACCGCAACCGCTTTCACCAGTCCGCTCCTGCTCGCAAACAAGATGTGCTCACATGCAAAGTCCTGCTTGACCAAAATATTCAGCACCACTTCATCGTTCTCCACGCCGGGAATCAGCGCATTCAGAGATTTCCCCGCCTCCCGCATACGCGCCTCAGGGATCGCCGTAGAAGCAATGGTATACAGATTCCCCTTATTGGTAAAGAGGAATATCTTGCTGCCCGTGTCCGTCTGCGTGATCAAGCTGGGCTGCAGCTTTTCTTCCAAATCTTCCGCTTCCGCGCCCTTCTGCCATGCCTTGAGCGTCATGCGCTTGAGGTTGCCGCCGCGCGTTAATGTGATGATGCAGTCCTCCGTCGCAATGAATTCGCTTTCGTCCACCACAATCTGCGCCTTCTCCGCGCTGATAAACTGCGTCCTGCGCTTGTCCGCATAGTTTTCTTTCACCAGCAGCAATTCATCTTTGATCACTTCCAGCAGCTTTTCTTCGGAATCCAGAATGGATTTCAAATACTTGATAAGCGCCACCACTTCTTTGTATTCATTTTCCAGAGTGATGATTTCAAGGTTCGTCAGCCGCGCGAGACGCATATCCAAAATCGCCTGCGCCTGGATGCTGGTCAAATTAAATTCCGCCATCAGCGCCTTACGCGCTTCCTCGGTATTTTTGGAGGCACGGATCAGCTTGATCACGCGGTCGATGTTTTGCACCGCAATCATCAACCCCTGCAAGATGTGCTCGCGCTTCTCCGCCTTTTCCAGATCATAGCGCGTACGGCGCGTGACCACATTTTTCTGATGCCGGATGTAATAATCCATCACAGGCAATAGCCCCAGTTGCTGCGGCGCGCCATCGGCAATCACCATCATATTGATGCCAAACGTCACCTGCATATCCGTATATTTGTACAGCAGATTCAGAATCTTTTCCGCATCGTGCCCTTTTTTAATCTCGATGACAGCACGCACACCCTCGCGGTCGGACTCGTCACGGATGTCGTCAATGCCCGCAAACAGATCCTTTTTCTGCTCGCTGACCTGCAATACCTTTTCCAGCAGATTTGCCTTTTTTACCTCATACGGCACTTCGGTAATGACAATCGAAGTCTTGCCGTTTGGTTGCTTCTCAAAATGCGTTTTCGCGCGAATCTGCACCCTGCCCTTACCCGTGCGGTATGCCTGTTCGAGCTCGCCCCCGCACAGCAAATAGCCCCCCGTGGGAAAATCCGGGCCTTTTACAATGTCCATCATTTCTTGTAGCTCGCAATGCGGGTGCTCCATGCGCATCACCACGCCGTCGATCACCTCAGCAAGGTTGTGCGGCGGAATGTTGGTCGCAAGGCCAACGGCAATGCCCGAGGCGCCGTTCACCAACAAGTTTGGAAAACGCGCAGGCAGCATGTCCGGTTCACGTTCCGTATCGTCAAAATTAGGGCGGAACGCAACCGTGTCTTTGTCAAGGTCTCGCAGCATCTCCAACGCCAGTGCAGACATGCGCGCCTCGGTATAACGCATCGCAGCAGGGCTGTCGCCGTCCATAGAGCCAAAATTTCCGTGCCCATCCACCAGCGGCGCGCGCATCGTGTAATCCTGCGCCAAACGCACCATCGCGTCATAGACGCTGGTATCGCCGTGCGGGTGATATTTACCCAACGCTTCACCGACGATTCTTGCGGATTTTTTGTACGGTTTGTCCGGCGTAATCCCAAGCTCGCTTAGCGTGTATAAAATTCTGCGCTGCACCGGCTTGAGTCCGTCCTCTACGCGAGGCAATGCCCGCTCCATCGTCACATATTCCGCATAGGTCATATAGGAGTTGTGCATGACCTCGTTGAGTGCCGATTCTACGATTTTTTCCTGATAGTCGATCTGCTTATGCTTCATGATGCACCGCCTCAAACGAATCTACTTTATTGAAGTTTGCGTGTTCCGCAATGTATGCCTTGCGCGGCTCCACATTGTCCCCCATCAAGGTGCTGACCAGATGCTCCACATCCGCCAAATCCTCGATGGTTACGCGCAATAATGTGCGCTTTTCCGGGTTCATCGTGGTCTCCCAAAGCTGCTCGGCATTCATCTCGCCCAAACCTTTGTAACGCTGTAAGTTATATCCGCGCCCAACTTCCTTCTTCGCGCTTTCCAGTTCCTTATCATCGTAGGCATACACCGTCTTGTTTCCCTTTGCAACTTTATACAGCGGCGGCAAACCGATGTACAGCCGTCCATCCATGATCATGTCCTTAAAATAACGATAGAAGAACGTAATCAAAATCGCGCGGATGTGCGCACCGTCCTGATCCGCGTCGGATAAGATGATCACCTTGTTGTACTTCATGTTCTCCAGCACAAAGGAGTCGTCAAATCCGGCGCCCAACGCCGTGATGATGGAGCGAAACTCCTCATTTGCCAACACTTGATCCATGCGCTTTTTCTCCACATTCAGCGGCTTGCCACGCAAGGGCAGTATCGCCTGAAAATGCCGGTTCCGACCCTGCTTTGCGCTTCCGCCGGCACTGTCTCCCTCCACAATAAACAGCTCATTCTGCTTCGGATTTCTGCCCGTGCAGGATGCCAGCTTGCCCACCAGCGGAGAGCTTTCCAGCTTGGTACGCGCCCGTTCCATCTTTTTCGCCTTGCGCGCCGCATCCCGCACGCGCGCCGCCGCAATCGCCTTCTCCACAATTTTGTTGCACAAATTTGTATTGTTGAGGTCTGCCATGTACGCGGAAAGCGTCTCGTTCACCACGGCGTCCACCGCCACACGCGCCTCTGCGTTACCCAGTTTTGTTTTGGTCTGCCCCTCAAACTGCACATTCTTCATCTTGATGTTGACGACCGCACAAAGCCCCTCGCGAAAGTCCTCTCCCGCAAGGTTCGCTTCCTTCTCTTTGAGCAGATTTGCGTTGCGGGCATAATCGTTCATCACCTTCGTAAGCGCCGTCTTGAACCCCGTCTCGTGCATCCCGCCTTCGGTGGTGGGAATGTTGTTCACATAGGAAAAGATGCTCTCGTTGTACCCCGAATTATACTGCATCGCAATGCTGACCAAAATCTCGTTGCGCTGTCCCTCCAGCAGAATGGGCGCAGCATGCAGCGGTGTTTTGTCCTCGTTCAGATACAGCACAAAGTCCACAATGCCGCCGTTGTATTCAAAGACTTCCTTCTTGGTGCTGCTGAGCCGTTCGTCAATCAGCGTGATTTTAAGCCCCTTGGTCAAAAAGGCAAGTTCCCGCAAACGGCGCTTGATGGTCTCGTATTGGTATACCACATCGTCAAACACCGCATCATCCGCCAAAAAGGTCACTTTGGTACCATGCTTTCGTGTCTCGCCAATTTCCTTTAACGGTTCAAGCGGTCTGCCCACCTGCATTTTTTTCTTGTCGTCCACTTCCGTCACATACTTTTGATAATAGATTTTCCCATTTTGATACACTTCCACACACAGCCATTTGGAAAGCGCGTTGACGACGGACGCGCCCACCCCGTGCAGCCCTCCGGAATAGGTATACGAACTGTTGTTAAATTTCCCGCCCGCATGCAGCTGGGTAAACACCACCTCTACGCCGGACATCTTTTTTTCGGGATGAATGCCCGTCGGGATGCCTCTGCCGTTGTCCTCCACAGACAAGGAATTGTCCGCGTGCAGTGTCACGGTCAGCTTGTCCGCAAAACCGTTTGCCGCTTCGTCGATGCCATTGTCCACCAGCTCCCAAAGCAGATGATGCAATCCTTTGATGCTTGTTGTACCGATATACATACCCGGACGCTTGCGTACCGCAACCAATCCTTCCAGTACTTCGATATTATCGACTGTATATGATGCCGTCATTGTTTTCCTCCACAGACATTGTTTATGCGCGTTCAAGCGGTCTGACGCAGCAATACCGCCATCCTCCCAAAAGGCTTCCGGCGGTATTACAATACGTGTTATATCATCCTGTTATTTCCCGTGTCTCATCCGCATTTGGAATATCCGCACGAGCGGCAGATGTTGCACCCGCCTTCATGCTCCAAAGCCTTGCCGCATTCCGGGCAAACCGTATCGCTTTGCAGCGCCATAGGCTTGGAAGTATCCTGAATCAACAACGGCGCGATCTCCTCGCCGCGCATTTTGGCAACCGCCTGCAACACGCGCCCGATCGCATCCGGGCAAGACAGCACCTTCACATCCCCTTTGCGCAAGGTAGAGTGACAGCGGATGCCGCGCAGCTGTTCCACCACGGAGTTAACGTCCATGCCGGAGCGCAGCGCCGTGGAAACCAACCGGCTCGTTGCCTCGGACTGTGACGGGCAGCCGCCTGCGCGTCCCAGATTGGTAAACACCTCACAGATGCCGTTTTCATCATAGTTTACCGTAATATACAGATTTCCGCAACCGATTTTTACTTTCTGCGTCACGCCCTGCGTCACTTCGGGGCGCACACGCGGCGCCACAACGCCCTCAGAGCAGGTAGCACATTCCGAACTGCATGCCTCGGCATTGCAGCTTTCCTCCGCCTTGTTCACTTTGCCAATGTTCAAAACCTGCGCATCCCGCGATCCGTCACGGTAAATGGTAACGCCCTTGAGTCCCAACTGATAAGCAAGGTTGTACACTTCGCGCACGTCCTCTTCGGATGCCTCGCTTGCAAAGTTCACCGTTTTCGAGACCGCATTATCCGTATATTTTTGGAACGCCGCTTGCATCCGCACATGGTATTCCGGTGTAATATCGTGCGATGTCACAAACACACGGCGCAAGTCTGCAGGAATTTCGTCAATATGCGCTACTGTACCTTCCTGCGCAATGCGCGACATCAACTCTTTCGAAAACAACCCGCGTTGACGCATAACTTCTTCAAAATACGGGTGCACTTCTACCAACTCATCATTATCCATCACATTGCGGATATAAGAAAGCGCGAAGATCGGCTCAATGCCGGAGGATGCGCCGCAAATGATGGAAATGGTTCCCGTAGGCGCAATCGTCGTCACGGTCGCGTTGCGTTGCACCATACCCTTTGCAGGAAAAATACTCTCGTCATAAGCCGGAAATGTGCCGCGGCGCTTCGCCAGATCCGCGGATTTTTCCCGCGCCGTATCCTGCAACATCTTCATGACTTTTTCCGCAAACTCAATCGCTTCCTCGGAGTTGTACGGAATCTGCAATTTAAACAGCACATCCGCAAAGCCCATCACACCCAAACCTACTTTGCGCGTGGACAATGTCATTTCCCGAATCTGCGGCAACGGATAGTTGTTGACGGTGATCACGTTATCCAAAAAGTGCACTGCATCGCAGATTGTCTGCTTGTACAGGTCATAATCAAATTCATAGATGCCGTTGCGCGCAATCAGCATCGCGTTCAAATTGATGGAGCCCAAATTGCAGCTTTCATAGGGCAAAAGGGGCTGCTCGCCACACGGGTTTGTGCTCTCCACTTCACCCAGCTTGGGCACAGGATTGTCCCGATTGATACGGTCTAAAAATACAATGCCCGGTTCGCCGTTTGTCCATGCCATCTTCACGATGAGGTCGTAGACCTCTACCGCGTTCAGCTTGCTCACTTCGCCTTTTGTATGGGGGTCGATCAGTGCATATTCGCGCTTTTCCTGCACTGCGCGCATAAATTCTTCTGTAATACCCACGCTGATGTTAAAATTGGTAATATCCCGCGTGTCCTTCTTGCACTGAATGAAATCCAGTATATCCGGATGATCCACGCGCAAAATACCCATGTTCGCACCACGCCGCGTGCCGCCCTGCTTCACCGCTTCCGTCGCCGCGTTAAACACCTTCATAAAGCTGATAGGGCCGCTTGCCACACCACCGGTGGAATTGACCGTCGCACCTTGCGAACGTAGCCGCGAAAAGGAAAATCCGGTACCGCCACCGCTTTTATGGATGAGCGCCGCATTCTTCAAAGCATCAAAGATGTCCTCCATGCTATCCGCCACCGGTAATACAAAGCACGCCGAAAGCTGACCCAGCTCACGTCCCGCGTTCATCAGCGTAGGCGAATTGGGCATAAAGCGCAGCGTGGAAATCATATCATAAAAAATCTGCTCGGTTTTGTCCACATCGCAATAAGAATCGAATTCCTTGTCTGCCTGCGCAATGGTTTTTGCCACGCGGCGGAACAAATCATTAGGCTCTTCGATCGGATTTCCCTGCAAATCCTTTTTCAAATAGCGTCTGTTCAGGACAGTGACGGCATTTTGGCTTAACATCAATAAAAACCCCCTAAAATACTATATATTCGCATTCATCTTGGTGAATCACACTACATATAGTACTATGGAAGTTTGTAAAACACAAGCCCTTTTTTGTTTTTTCGTCTAAATTTTTCTCGCGTTACAGAAAACGCCGCATGGTGTCGCAGTTTTCCTCGCCGCCGGAAGCAAAGAGGGCAACCTCGCCTCGCTCCGTGGAATCGTTGCATAAATTTTGTTCCTGCAACAGATACCGCACACGCCTCGCAACGCCGCTCGCGCCGTCAAATATGGCGCACTCCCCTACATAAAATTGCCGCGCCAGTTCTTGGATTTGATCCGCGACAAATGTGTAATGGGTACAACCAATCACAATGCCGTCCACGCGCCGACCTTGATAAGGCAGCAATTTCTCCCGCAGATACTCCTGTAAGGCAGCGCTGCGCAAATTCCCCGTATCAATCAATTCCGAAAGTCCCGCGCACGGAACATGAATCAAGCGCTCGTGATCCGCAAAGCGCTCCACAAGGCGGCGATATCTGCTTTGTGCCAGCGTGGCGGGCGTCGCCATCACAATCACATCGCCTCCGTCGCTCTGCTCAAACGCGGGCTTTATTGCGGGCTCAATGCTTACCACCGGCAACAAAAACTCCTTGCGCATCCGATCAATCACAATGCTGGTTGCCGTATTACACGCCACCACGATCATCTTCACACCCTGCGCATGCAAAAATCGACCGCAATCCATGGATAGTTCCATGATCTCTGCTTCCGTCTTGGTGCCATACGGCGCATTGGCAAAGTCGCCATAATAAACATACTGCTCCTGTTGCAGCAGCTTGCGTGTTTCGCGTAATACGCTGATTCCGCCTACGCCGGAATCATAAAACCCAATGGGCGCATTATTCATATCCAGTGTTCCCGCTTTCTGTTCTTCCTCGCAATTATATCTCAAAAAAAAGCGTTCGTAAAGAGCCCCCATTTTGCAAAAAGGCAAAGCATGCGCCAGTGCAGCTGCAAACACTGCTTTTCGATCACACCACGCCTCATGGCTCCTTATCCATCATAATCCGGCATAATCCGGAGCAAAATGCCCGCAGTTGGAGCATAAATTTTTTATATTGCCGAAAAAACGCTTGCATTACAGGTCTTAATGTGCTATCATAGCTATTGTTGAATTTATAAGCACGGGGGTGAATGAGTTGCCGAATATTAAATCCGCGAAAAAGCGCGTTAAAGTCATTGAAACGAAAACGATGCGCAATAAGGCTTTGAAGTCTGCTTTGAAGACCGATTTGAAAAAGTTTGATGCTGCATGTGTCGCAAACGACGCAAGCAAGGATGAACTTTATGTCAAAGCTGTCAGTGCAGTGGACAAAGCTGCAATCAAAGGCGTGATTCACAAAAACAAAGCAAACCGCAAAAAAGCTCAGTTGGCAAAACATCTGAATCAAGCTGCGGAATAATTCGCCCGTATCGATTGTATATTAGACTGACGCAAGTCAGTCTTTTTTTTGCGTTCTTCACACTTTCCCCGCATAAATGTCCACCAGCAGCGGAAATAAATCCTGTTGCAGCACAATCACGCCCTGCTTTGCGTCAAAATCCATCTGCGCAAACTTTTTGATACCACGGCGCAGCTGCGGCGCGCTGAAGCTCTTGCAATATGCCACCGCCTTGCGCGCGACAAAGTCCGCCACACCCGCATGCGTCATCACCTGCTCGATCGTGCGTCGCTCGTCGTATCGCGCATCGCGGCAGGCGCGCGCAATCAGCATCTGCCTGAAATTATTCGAAAGCAGCGTAATCAACCCCATCTGGTTGCTGTCCTCTGCAAAAATGCGCGTCAGCAGCCTGTTGGCAGCCTCTCGCTGCCCTGCAATCATCAGCTCATGCAATCGAAATACGCTAAACTGCATGCTGTCGATCACATAGCGGTCAATATCCTTTTCTGTAATCTCGCCACGGCAAATGCTGGCAAGCTTTTGCATCTCATTATGCACGCCGCCAAAGTCTCCGCCCAGCTTCTCATTCAGCCGCCGCGCGGCAGCGCGCGAAATCAGCAAATTGCTGCGCTTGGCAGCTGCCTCAATGTACTGCATCATCTCCGCCTCGCTCGCCATATCGCAGTCCACCACAGCGCCACGTTCTGCAATCTGCTTGTATAGCGCCTTGCGCTTGTCCGCCTTGCCGCTCGTCCAAACAATCACACGGTTGCAATCCGGAATGCGCAACGCCGCCCAAGCCTTGGATTGCTCCGCTCCGCTTTGCGCGGATAAAACCGCCGTATCGCGCACCACAATCACACGACGCTCATCCAAAAACGGCAACGTCCCCACCGCCTCTTGCAGGGTCGTTGCATCCACATCGCCGTCAAAAACGGTTAGATTCAGCTCCGGCATCTGCAATCCCGCGATCAATTTTTCATAGATGCTGCGCTTCAAAAACTCATTCTCGCCACAAAGCAGAACCCACGTTTTTTGTTGCAACTCCATTGCCTTGCCTAATGCTTGCATTCCCTGCATCTCATAACCTACTTTATCGTTTCTATACGCCCTTCGGGCAGACGGATGGTCACTGCGCCGCGCTCGCCCGTTAGATAGACCGCAACATCCTTTTGCTCCAGCAGCGCCAGCACCTGCGCATCCGGCAGCTCCTTCTGATTGGGCAGTTTCACCGAGCAGATCACCGCCTTTGGCTGTAGCACCGCCAGCAATTCCTGTGTCATGCTTCCTTTTGCGCCACCGCCGGACAGTTTCACCACTTGCACACGCTCCGTCAGCTCCATCAGCTCTTGCGCCTTGTTTTGCGCAAACAGACACACCGCCTCGCCGTTCTGTCGCAACAGCAGCGAGGTATACTTTTCGTCCATCGCGCACACTTCCAGTGCCAGCGTATTACTCAATTCTATTTTATCATATAATTGATATGTGCGCGCGGGAATTTTTTGCTCATACGCCTTTGGCTCATAATCCTCGCGTGTATACATCATGCCCACCACATCCGTTTCCATCAGCCGTTCTAAGTTATTGGACTTGGTATTGGTCACAACCACCGCGTCAAACACGATTTTGTTCTGCTTTACGTAGTCGTTGACGTTGGATTTTTGCATCGTGCCGCCGTTGTCAATGAAATAATTTTTGTCTCCTGCCTGAATGTGGATGCTGTCCCCCGTGCCTACATCCAATATCACCACTTGATCACGCCCCTGCGTTCCACCGCCGCCAAACATCACACCCAGCACCAGCACGCCACACAGAATGCCACTTAATATTGCCTTCGTTCTGCGCCTGACCATCAGATAGTCCGAAAGTATAAACAGCAGCGCCATCACCGCCACTCCCACCCAGACCGACTTCACCGTAGTCTCCAAGTATCCGATATTCAGTCGCACAAAAAAGTCGTTGCAATATCGCAGCGCGATGATGCACCCCTCGGAAAGCCAAGCAAAAAACTGCGCGACAGGCGCAAAAAACAACGAAAACGCCGCACTTGCACCGGTCAAACAGACAATACACATCGTCAACGGGATTGCAAACAAGCTTGTAACGAGCGATAGGAGTGAAATATTACCGAAATAAAACGCCGTCAGCGGTGCCACTGCGATCGATGCAGCAATCGAAACCGCCAGCGATTCTGCCAGCTTCAGCGGCATCACCTTATACAGCAGCCGGGATAGCGGCGGCAGCAAAAATAATATGCCAAACATTGCGGCGTAGGACATCAAAAATCCCGCGGAAAACAGCAGTGTTGCATTGCCGATCAGCATCACAATGGCGCTCACGCTCAAGTAGGTTAGCGTATCACGGTCAGAAAACGTCCATCGCCCGATGATTAGAAAAATAGACAGCAGCACGGCACGCACGATGGACGGCGCAAACCCCGTAGTGGTCAAAAAGAACAGCAGCGATGCAATCAAAATCGCAAACCGCACATGCCGATTCAGCCGCATTTTTTTGAGTAAATATCCCAAAAGCAGTACCACCACAGAAACGTGCAGGCCTGAAAGCGCCAGCACATGCGCAATGCCCGTCTTGGCGAAATCGGCGCGCAGATCCTGTGGCAGGTCGTCTTGAATGCCAAGTATCATCGCTTTTGCAATGGGTGCGTTTTCCGGCGTGAACAACAGATCAATGTTTTGGGAAAGCTGCTCGCGCAGCGCAAAGGAGAAATCCAAAATGCCCCATTTCCACCCCACCACCTTGAAATTGCTTTGATAGCAGGTGAATCCGATGTTTTTGGTGCTCAAATACATCCGCTCGTTGAAGTTATTGGGGTTACGCAAATCATCCGGTAGCGAGATCGTAGTTTCAAACTCTAAAATATCGCCCACCGAAAGCATCTCCTGTGTGTTCAGTTCAATCAGTTTGGGGTAGCTTTGCGTCGCTCCTTCTATGGTTAACTGCACTTCAGAAAGCAGATAGCGGTTGTTGCTCTCGCCCATGCTGCGCTCATACACGCGCGCATGCACGCCTGCCTGCTTCCCATTCCACTCCGGTTCATATCCTGCGGCATATTGTATCGGAAAAAGCAACATCCCCAAACCCAGCATCACGGCATACAATCCCCACACCGCCCGCGGATGCTTGCGGATCAACAGCAACAAAAAGACCACCGCGCCTGCCAAAGTTAAAATCCACCCCGGCATTTGCGGCAGTTTGGCATAATACGCCAGCGCAATCCCAATCACAAAAAGGATGACGCTAAAAAACAACGGTCTTTTGTTGACGATCTGCTTCATACCCTGCTAAATCTCATAAGTCTGCATTTCCTGAACCAGCTCTCTTCGCGCAAAGGCACGCGACTCTTGCAGGATATCCTGCTCTTTGTAATCGGGATTGATGTGTGAAAGATAAAGTTTCCCAACGCCGGCCTTCGCCGCAAGCTGTGCCGCCTGCTCCACATACAGATGCGGTAACCCCTCCCGCCACGGCTGCGTCGTAAGAAAGCCACTGTCTATCAGCAAGGCATCCGCACCCGTGCAAAAGTCTGCCAGCGCGTCAAAATATACGGTGTCACCCGTATAGACCAGCGTTCGCTTTTCCGCACAGATCTTGATTGCGTAGCACTCCACGGGATGCCGCACGGCAAAAAAGGTCACTTCCGCTTCGCCGATCATCACACACAAACCGTCTGTGATACGCTGCGTCAAAAAACGCGCGCACTCTGCAATCTGATCGTGCTCCCGCTGCGGTGTCGCACTCAAATAAACAGGAATATCCGCTTTTTTAACGTACTTCAGCAGATTCATTTCACTGCAATGATCGTGGTGCAAATGACTCAGCAGCACCGCGTCAAGCTGCTCTACCTCCAAAAATTGCTGTAAGCGGGACATGCTGCCACTGCCGGCGTCCATCAAAATCTGTTTGCCGCCACAAGAAAGCAGATACGACGATGTTCCGCCGCCCGCCGCCGGAAACGGTCCGTATTTTCCTAAAACAGTCAGCTTCATAGCAGTCCTCCCTTGCCAACGCATCACTCTTTTCAAGCCTGCAATTATGTTTCTCCGTGCGCATCACCGATAGCCCATTCGCACGCGGATGGCTCGCATCGGCTTGTACAGCGCGATCGCAACGCCTGCGCCAAATGCGCCCTGCAAGGCGTTCAAAGGCAGCGTCAAAATCGATGCGGAAATGGTGTACAGGATGGTCTCATAAGCAAAATATCCGCCGCATAAAATCACCGCGCCCAGCAGGCATCCGATCGCATAGCGTTTGAAGTTTGCTGCTTTTCGGGTCAGCAAAATCATCGGAATAACCATGCACGCCTTCACCACCAGCGTTGCGGGCGCATAAATCATCGCGCCCAGCGTGATGTCGGCAAGCATGCTGCCAATGCCGGCAGCCAGCGCGCCCCACGGCCCGCCCAGCACAAACGCGCCACAATAGATGATGATATCGCCAATGTTAAAGTACGCACCATTGATCGCCGCAACCGGAATCGAAATGGTAAAGGTGACGACATAAACCAGCGCCGTCACGATAGCCGCCGCACAAAACGTCCTGATTTTCGAGTTCATAACTTCCTCCAAACACTAAAAATTTAATACTTTATGATACCCGGGTTTTTCAACAAGGGATCCATCACATAAAAAACGTCTTTACCAAGGTGCGCCACACGTTCCCCATCCAGTAGAAACTGCACGCGCTTTACGCGCGGCATGTTGGTCAGCGTATTCACAATCGAATATAGCCACAAATATTCGTCGTCCTCGCTCAAAGTTTGCATGGGCTGCGCCACTTCGCCGGAAAAATCCACCACTGCAATGTCGCCCGCCAAATATACTTCGTTGATTTGCTCCTGCGTAATCCCCGCAGGGAACGCCGGCATGATGGTGCTGGAATCACGCGAAACCGGCCCCTTCATCAGCTCCAGCAGCAATGTTTCCAAATACGGAGCCTGTGCCTCCTGTACCACGCGCTCCACCCCTGACAGCAGCGAATAGTCGCTGTTTGGCAGGTACAGCAAAATCTCTTTCCCCTTCAAGTCCTCAAATTGTTCCGGCCGGTAGACCAGTGTTGCGGCGCGTTCCATGCCATCCACATAGATTTCCATTCCATCGATGTTCGGCAAAAACCCAAACAGTGTATGCGTCAACGCGGCAATGGCAAGGCGCTGCCCATCCGCATATCCCTGCGTATAGACCGCAGGCATTCTCCCTTTGAAGTTCAAATGCAGAATGCGCTGTCCTCCGCGCTCCACAATGGTGGGCGGCTCAAAAAGCTGCATCGTCGGATCAATGGACGGCAGATGATTATACGTGTTTTCAGGCCCCTGAATCAGTTGCCGAACCAATTCCTGGGCATATAAGCTCTCCGGTTCCAGATTGCTGTCATTACGAAAAGTGATGCTGCGCGTTTCCGCAAGTAAATACGATTCCGACGGATCAAGGAAATACAGAGTCGCGTTCATGGTCGGGTTTTGGGCTTCGGAATTGGTTCCATACGCCGTCATGTCCTCCAAAAGGTCGTTTGACTTGCGCAGCGCGCCTGTCGGAGTCCCCTGGTATCCCGCCTGTCTGCCATCCACAAACACATTCACATATTTCATGCCTGTAAAGTCCGCCAGTGTAGACGCAATCGCCAGCTTCGCCTGCAATAGATCGCTGTCATTGACAAAATGCTTGCTCAACAAATAGACATTGACCACATCCGAAAGCACCTCCACACGGTCATACAACAGCCCCTGCGAAAGCGATCGCAAGTCCTGCGCGTCCGTTCCCAAAAACAGCGCCTTGAGTATCGCATCCTCCACACGCTGATCCTGCGCCACTTCCACCTTGTGCGTCTGTGCCGTCAACTTGGTGCCATTCCGATTGGGAAAATACAGCACGGCGTTGACCGAAATGCCGGGGGTTAGATCGATCTCCTGCGCCAGCGGAACGATCTCATATTCAGTTTTCAGGTTCGCCGCGTCCTCCCGTACCATCGAGCATGCACACATCAGGCACACACACACGCTAAGGATCAGCAGCAAAATCCGCTTGCTCATGCACTTCGTCCTAACTCAAAAAATTCTTACTGAACACGTTATAAGACATCTTCCAAATGCCATTCTCCAAAAACATACGCAGCGGAACATTGTTCATCACATACGTTTGATCGTCCTTAAAGCTTAATACCGCATCCACCATCACAATGTCCGTGGTGCCGTCCGCACCCAGCGCAGAATCCAGCACTTTCGCGTCGGATAATGACAGCTTACGGTTGTTGATTTCCGCCACAAAGTCCTCCATGGATGGTTTGTCCTGCCCATAGGCATTCTTATACGCAATGTACGAGTACAGCGTTGAATAATCCTTGTTTTCAATCGCCGCAAGAATCTCGCGCACCGTGTTCGCCCCATTCAATATGATAGAGCCATCTCGCGCAAACGGCTCTGCAACCGCATTGCTGTCCAAGCCCGACTCCTGCAATGTAATGGGTCTGCCCGTTCCCGTGTTGTCATCGTCAATCAAAATCTGCACGCGGGCATACAGCCCTTGCTCCACCAGCGTATTAACGATGGAATACACCGCCAGCATGCGGCGCGTCTGCTCGGACGCACGATTCAAGCGCTCTTCCCCGTTTTTTTCTTCCACCGGCAGCAAAAACTCCTTGCTCAGCGTCACACCCACAATGTTGCCATCCCCCGGCAACAGCGACATCCCCACCACCTTGGTTGCGGGGTTGATGATAGGTGTAAAATCCATGCGGCTCGCAGAAGGTCCTTTAATCAGTTCTTTGACCACAGAGGTCTCTACATTTTCGTTGACAGGCACGTCAAACGCGCGACTTTCCGAAAGCAGCAGCGGCTTATCCGCATATCCGAAATACAACTTCGCGGTAGATTTGTCCTTGCTGACCGCCTCCGGTACCGGATTGATGGGTACCGGCGCCGCACTGGTCTGCTCCTGCGGCTGTCCGCATGCCATCAGACTCATCGACAGCAAAATCACCAAAAATCCAACCCATATCTTACGCATCTTCATTCTCCTTTAGTTCGAGAGTCTTGCGTTGCAACAGCGGCAAATGCACCGTGAATTTCGATCCAACTCCCTCCCGGCTTTCCACTTCAATGCGGCCGGCGTGCATCAGCACGATGCGGCTCACAATATAAAGCCCAAGTCCGCTCCCTCCCGTCTCCCGCGCGCGCGCTTTGTCCACACGGTAAAAGCGCTCAAAGATGCGCGGCAAATGCTCTTTCGGCATGCCCACGCCATTATCCTCAATGCTGACCACCGCTTCGCCACCTGCGCGACGCGCCACAATGCGCACCAGTCCGTTGTCTTTGGAATATTTGATTGCATTTTCGATCAAATTATTCAGCGCCTGTCTCAGCTTGAGCGAATCACATTCCAGTTCCACATCTGCGCCCGGCAAAAAGGTGATTTCCACTCCCTTGCGCGTTGCAATGGGCAGCAACGCGTTGATGCACTTTTGCAGCACCCCGCGCAACGATTCCTTTTCGATGTTCAGCGCAATCGTGTCGTTCTCCATCTTCGACATCAGCAGCAAATCATTGATCAGGCTGTTCAGGCGATCAATCTCGTTATTGATATCCCCTAAAAACTCTTGATATAGCTCTTCCGGCACATGGTCCTGATAAAGCAAAGACTCAACCAGGATTTTCATGGACGCCAGCGGCGTTTTCAATTCGTGAGAAACATCCGAAACAAACTCACTGCGTTGTGTGTCGATATTTTGCAGTCGTTCGCACATCATGTTAAAGGTCTGCCCCAGCTCTGCAATCTCACCCTTCCCCTTGATGTGTGCGCGCTGTGTAAGGTCACCGCTCGAAACCTTCAATGCCGCGCTCGTCAACGCCTTGACCGGCTTGGTGATATATCCCGTAGAAAACATGCTCAATAAGATGATAATGCCGCAGGAAACCCCGAAAATCCAAATGGTCTGTACCTGCAATCGGTCTGTTGCCGTGATCACATCCTGAATGCTCGCGGAATATACGACCGCACCCAGAATGCGCCCGTTGTTTACAATGGCAGAAACGCAATATAATGCCCAAATCGGCTCCCCGGTTGTCTCATCATAAATCTGATGAAATCCATAGGAGGAGGAGTTGAACCCGTATACGATGTCGTTGACCTCCCGGTGCGTCAACCGCGAACCGTTCAGCGCGGAAAATGCGTCCGCCACCACCGTGCCGGAGCTGTTCACCACCAGAAAGCGGCCGCCCTCGTTCTTGCTGTTGCTCACCACAACATCGTATAGCGAAGACGCGTCCGAATCGTTCAAAGAAGGCGAAACCTGTACCGCCGTATTGCTAGCGCCCTGCATCTGCTCGGCTAACCTCTGGCTCACCAAATAGTTCTTCACCATTGCGGACAACGCAACAGAGATGATGCCAAATACGATACCAACTAAAATAACATATATGATAACAAACCGCCAACGGACGGAATATAAAAGTTTATTTGCCTGTAAAATAGTAGCCCACGCCCCATTTTGTCAAAATATATTCCGGCTTCGCCGGATTTTTCTCGATTTTTTCACGCAGACGGCGAATATGCACGTCCACCGTGCGCAAATCCCCCTGATGCTTCCAAATCAACTCCAGCAGATTGTTGCGGTCAAAAATCTTACCCTGATTGGAAACAAACAGGTTCAATAAGTCAAATTCCTTTGCGGTCAGATTGATCTCTTTGCCGTCCACCTCCACGCTGCGATTCAAAAGGTTGAGCGTCAGGTCCTTCACCTGAATCGTTTGCCCCATCGCAGGTGATTTCTGCACACGTGCTCTGCGCAAAATGGTCTTGATTCGCGCTTTTAGCTCCAGCATATTAAACGGTTTGGTCAAATAATCATCCGCGCCATATTCCAGTCCGAGGATTTTGTCCATATCATCACCCTTTGCCGTCAACATGATGATCGGCACATCAGATGCGCTGCGGATGCGCTGGCACACCTCCATCCCGTCGATCTTAGGCAGCATCAAATCCAGCAGGATCAAGTCATGCACTTCCGGATCAAATAGCCGCAAAGCTTCTTCCCCATCGTACGCAACATCAATGCGATACCCCTCCTGCTGTTCCAAATTGAAGCGCAAGCCTTTGACCAAGGTCGGTTCATCATCCACAATTAAGATATGTTTTGACATCACTGCAACTCCTTTAATACTGATTCCCTGATGTGCGCCGCCCGTGCGACAGCCGTCGAGTTCATGATCTGAAAATACGCGCGTCGCATCACAAACGATTTGCTACATTATATCATGTTTCATCGCAAAGTGAAATCATTTCGCAGTTATTTTTGAAGCGCTTGGCTGCATGGATTGAAATAAAACCATCCGCGTGTTATAATTTTTTTAAAAGGGAGCGTAAAATGAAATATCAAAGTGTCTGCATTGCAGTCAAGGACATCAACGCCGCGCGGCGGTTTTATGAAGATTTATTCGGACTGAAGGTTTATCAAGACTATGGCATCAATATTTCCTTTGATTGCGGGCTTTCCCTGCAGCAGGAATTTGATTGGTTGCTGGGTCTCCCCAAGGAACAGATTCTCCATAAGTCGCATAATATGGAGCTGTATTTCGAGGAAGATGATTTCGACGTGTTCCTTAAATTGCTCCGGCAATACCCCAACATCCATTATCTTGGCGAGGGCGTCAAAGAGCAAAGCTGGGGGCAACGCACCATCCGCTTCTATGATCTTGACGGGCATGTCATCGAAGTGGGCGAAAATCTGAAATCTGTCGTGCAAAAATTTCTCGATTCCGGCATGAGCCTACAGCAAACCTCACAGCGCATGGATGTATCCGTTCAGGATTTAGAAAAGCTGTTGCAAGAAGAATGAAACCATAAGGGCGACCCCACGGTCGCCCTTCTCTTTGCTTTGCATTGTAGTTCAAATCCGCATTGCATCTGCATATTTCTTCTTTTAACTGGAATTTTAGCTTTCGGGTCAAGCTCAAGCGCACACCCTCATTCTAAATTCTTAGTTCCCGCTTATGCATCCTCCGGATACTTCGGCTTTGCTTCATAAAAGGTATGCAGCAGTTCATGTGCCTTGTGTCCGTTTGGCTCCCCAAGATAGTCATTGTATAGCTTCTGAATATCGGGATTCTCATGAGATTTGCGCACCGGCTTATCAGCATCCTCCGCATAAATTGCAGATGCGCGCACCTGCCGCGGATCCATCAGATTCTTGATGCGTGCAGAGACAATAGGCTGCCCGCCGCCGTTCACACAACCGCCGGGGCATGCCATGATCTCGATAAAATGATATTCCTTTTCACCACTGCGAATCGAATCCAGCAGCTTCTTTACATTGGCAATGCCGCTTGCAACCGCCACCTTAACAGTCAGGTCTCCCAGTTGCACATCTGCTTCCTTGATGCCCGCAATGCCACGCACCTCGGTAAAATCGATCTTATCCAGCTTGCAGCCGCACATCACATCCGCAACGGTACGCAATGCCGCTTCCATCACGCCGCCTGTCGCGCCAAAAATGACTGCCGCACCGGAGGAAGTTCCCAAAACCGGATCAAAATCCTCATCCGGCAGATTCACAAAGTCGATGTTTGCCTCACGAATCATCGCAGCAATCTCGCGCGTTGTCAGCACCGCGTCCACATCACGCAGCCCGTTTACAGACTCTCCCGCGCGATTTTTTTCATATTTTTTTGCCGTACACGGCATCACTGAAACCGTGAAGATTTTCTTGGGATCAATCTTGTTTTCCTTTGCATAATAGGATTTGATGATCGCACCCAACATTTGATGCGGCGATTTGCAGCTCGAAAGGTTCTCCAGCATATCCGGATAATAGTATTCCGCATATTTAATCCATCCCGGCGAGCAGGATGTGATCATCGGAAGCTTTCCGCCGTTTTGAACGCGGTGAATCAGCTCATACCCTTCTTCCATGATGGTCAGGTCAGCGCCAAAATCTGTGTCAAATACGCGATCAAAGCCCATCTTGCGCAGTGCGGCGGCAAGCTTACCCGTCACACGTGTGCCTATCGGCATCCCAAACTCTTCCCCCAGTGCCACGCGCACCGCGGGAGCAGGCTGCACCACCACATGCACATCAGGATTGTGCAGTGCCGCCCAAACCTGATCGATTTCACTCGCCTCGGTCAGCGCGCCCACCGGACACACATTGATGCACTGTCCGCAATTCACGCAAGGCACTTCCACCAGCGATTTTTCAAATACCGGCTCTACAATAGTCTTAAATCCACGATTGGTCGCACCGACCACGCCTACGCTTTGCAGCTTCTTGCAGGCAGAAACGCAGCGTTTGCATAAAATGCACTTGTTGGGGTTGCGCACGACAGAAACCGAACGATCATCGATCTTCTTTTCCAGCTTTTCGCCGGCATATTTGATTGTACGCATATTAAACTCATTTGCCAGCGTCTGCAATTCGCAGTTCTGATTGCGTGCGCAGGTCAAGCACTCACGATCGTGGTTCGATAAAAGCAAATCCAGACTGACCTTACGCGCGTTCATTGCGCGCGCCGAAGTCGTAGAGACTTCCATGCCGTCGGCAACCGGCAGTACACACGCCGCCTGCAAAACAGGATTGTTCTTCACTTCCACCAGACAGATACGACACGCGCCAATCGCGTTGATTCCCTTTAAATAGCACAATGTGGGGATATCCACATTTGCGGCTCTCGCCGCGTCCAATACCGTAGAAGTTTCCGGTACTTCTACTGTTACACCGTCAATGGTTACTGATACCATGTTTCAAATCCTCCTCATTTCCTGATGGCGCCGAACTTGCATTTTTCTACGCAAGCGCCGCATTTAATGCACTTGTCCTGATCAATGACAAACGGATGCTTCCGCTCCCCGCTGATCGCCTCCACCGGACAAACCTTCGCGCATACGCCGCAGCCAATGCACTTCGTCGGAAGGATCTCATAACTAAGCAACGCACTGCAATGCCCTGCCGGACACTTTTTGTCGTTGATGTGCGCCTCATATTCATCTCTAAAATATCGAATGGTGGACAGCACAGGGTTGGGAGCAGTTTTCCCAAGTCCGCACAGCGCGCCGTCCTTAATGCTTTCTCCCAGCTCCACCAGTTTCTCGATGTCACCGGGTTTTCCCTTGCCCTCTGTGATGTTCTCCAAAATCTCCAACATCCGCTTGGTGCCCACACGGCAAGGGGTACACTTTCCACACGATTCATCCACGGTAAAATCAAGGAAGAATTTCGCCACGTCCACCATGCAGTTTTCTTCATCCATGACGATCAACCCGCCGGAGCCCATCATAGATCCGATGGAAGTCAGCGTATCGTAATCAATCTTTAAATCCAAATGCTCCGCAGGAATACAGCCGCCCGAAGGGCCTCCCGTCTGCGCCGCCTTAAACAGCTTGTCGTCCGGAATGCCGCCGCCAATTTCATATATGACTTCTCGCAGCGTCGTGCCCATGGGTATTTCCACCAATCCGGTATTCACGATCTTGCCGCCCAGCGCAAACACCTTGGTTCCCTTGGATTTCTCCGTTCCCATGGAAGCAAACCACTCCGCGCCGTTTAAGATGATCTGCGGAATATTTGCCAGTGTTTCCACATTGTTGATGATGGTCGGCTTGCCAAACAGTCCACGGTTCGCAGGGAACGGCGGCTTGGGTCTTGGCTCGCCGCGCCGTCCCTCAATGGACTCCATCAGCGCGGTCTCTTCCCCGCAGACAAACGCGCCCGCACCCAAACGAATTTCGATGTCAAACGCAAAGTCAGAGCTGAAAATGCGCTCTCCCAGCAATCCGTATTCCCGCGCCTGATCGATCGCAATTTGCAGTCGCTTGACCGCAATCGGATACTCCGCGCGCACATAGACATAGCCCATGGATGCGCCGATCGCATATCCCGCAATCGCCATTGCCTCAATGACGCTGTGCGGATCGCCTTCCAGCACACTGCGATCCATAAACGCGCCCGGGTCGCCTTCGTCTGCATTGCAGATGATATACTTCTGTTTCCCTTGCGCCTTATAGCCAAATTCCCATTTCAGCCCGGTCGGAAATCCGCCGCCGCCACGGCCGCGCAGTCCCGATGCCTTGATGATGTCGATAACCTGTTGCTGCGAATATTCCGCCAAACAGGTTCCCAGCGCCTTATATCCGTCAAACGCGATGTATTCGTCAATCGCTTCCGGATCAATCACGCCACAGTTGCGCAATGCAACGCGCACTTGCTTTTTATAGAATCCGATCTCATCCAGCGTGGTTGAAATCTTTTTAACATTTTCCTCAACATGCAGCAATCTCTGCACGATTCTGCCCTTTAAAAGATGCTCTTCCGCAATCTCACGGCAATCATCCGGCGTTACTCTGCTGTAAAATGCGCCTTCCGGATAAACAATCACAATCGGACCTGCCTCACAAAGTCCAAAACAGCCGGTACGCACTACCTTTACTTCGTGCTCCAGCTCCAACCGTTTGATCTCCGTGTCCAGTTTTTCAATGACACTTTGCGATCCCGACGAGGTACATCCCGTGCCGCCGCAAACCAATACATGCGAACGATAAATATCCATGAACGATCAACCTCCCCGCTTCAGTCGTTTTGTTCCGCATAGCCGATCGTGTACTCCGTCACGATGCAGCCATTGACCAAGTGATCCGCGACTACCTTTTTTACCATTTCCGGTTTCATCTTCACGTAGGTCACTTTTTCCTGCCCCGGAACATAGACTTCCACAATAGGCTCGAGCCGGCATACACCAACACATCCGGTTTGTGAAACCACCACATCGTTTAGGTCACGGTTGTTCACTTCATCCAAAAATGCCTGCAAAACCGGGCGTGCTCCCGCCGCAATTCCACAGGTGGCCATGCCGACAACCACGCGCTTTTCTGCCTCACCAGTGCGGATGTCGACCTTGCCTAAAGCTTTTTTTCTGATTGCTTCTAATTCTTGCAAAGACTTCATGTGCTACCTCCATATAATCAATACAAAACAACGAGTCGCATGAAAACAGACCCGTTGCATACGTCTTGTACATTATAACAATTTTTTGTAAAATAATCAACCGCTTTATATGCAATCCCTTTGCATTTCAGATCAGAGAATTTGATGCCGAAAGCGCAACGCAGCTACGATACCGTCGCGCCGCAACGCTGCTCAGGATTTGGGGCGGCGCCCCTCCTTGATAATCACGTTTTGATACGGCATCGGAATCTCAATTCCTTCTGCGTCAAATCGTTTTTTCACCTGATAACGCAAATCGGATAGCAGTTCAAAGCCATCATACACATCTTTTGACCATACTAAAGCACGAAGCTGTATTGAATACGGCAAAAAGTCAACGATGCGGAATACGACCTCCGGTATACCGCGCTCCTTCTGCTCCTGTGTACGCGCGTCAATTTGCTTTGGATGCGCTTGCGCCAGTTCCAAAATAATTTTTTTCGCCAAATCAAGGTTCGTGTCGTAAGCGACGCCAACCTCAAAGTAATTGCAATTTTCCGTATCGGATATTTTAGATGATTTGATTACGTTTTTGTTGATCACACTGTTTGGCACCACAATGCGCTTGTTGGTGAAGTCCTTGATGATGGTGTGGCGCAGCTCAATGCGCTCCACCGTTCCGCTTACCTTCACATCCACGATTTCAATGTACTCACCCACCTCAAAAGGCTTGCTGATCCCAATGGAAAGACCGCTGATTACGTTGTTGAGCGTTTCTTGCGCAGCAAGACCGATCACCACCGCCGCAATCCCCGAACTGGCAATGATGGCAGTTGCAAACTCTCGCAGTGGCGTTATGGTCATCAAAACCACAAACACCGCAATCGTAATCACAAGCACATAAATCAGCCGGTAAAACACACGCATGTTTCCCGTCAGCTTCTTCTTGGCAATTTTGGAAAGTACTTTGATAATCAGGAACGTGATGCCCGCAACAACCGCAGCAAAAATCAATGTGTCTACAAACCCAAGTGAAAACACATCCTGCTCAAACTCTTTTAAGGCCTCTCCCAGGCCCTCCGTAACCGCCGTAGCGATTGGAGAAGGCATGGGCGTTGCGGTTGCCACAAGGCATCACTCCTTTTTGTGTTACAGTTTAAATACCGGTCTGCCAAACTCCGCATTGATGATCTGTCCAACGCTGTTATACACCGCGCTGGCACCGCAGAAGATACCTACACAGCCCGCAATGCGGATCAGAAGCTCACTTCCGCTAAAGTCACCGATGGACAGCAGGAAGAACAGTATCGTCAGCGATAAGAACACCACCTGCGTTGCGCGGTTGTGCTTGAGCGTTCCCACAAACATAAACAGCGAGAATACGCCCCACAGCAGCAAATAGAATCCCATCGATACCGGGTCTGCATCAGCCACCGAGCCTGCGAAGGGGTTTCCCCAAATCATGATCAGCGACCACCAAAAGAATCCATACGCCACAAACGCAGTTCCTGCAAACGTGTTGCCATTTTTAAATTCCAGCACACCTGCAATAATCTGCGCAGCGCCACCCAGCGCAAAGCCCATCGCAACAATCACAATCGAAAGCTCCGTAATGCCCGCGTTGTGAATGTTCAGCAAAATGGTAGTCATCCCAAATCCCAACAGCCCCAAAGGACCCGGATTTGCAACCTTTTTTTCTTCCAAACTCATAAATAACCTCTCCTCAAAAATTCCCCGTTTTTACCACACAGACGATTCGCCTTCCGTGAGTATTTTATATTATATGCGATTCCATCGCTTTTCGCAACTGTTTTTCGTCCGATCATTTCGTCAAATCTTGCAACACGCCGAAGGTGTCGCCCACCCCCGCAAGCTGCTCCGGCGTGGCAAACTCGATGTCCCGCTCGTCAAATCCGGGAGCCACCACACAGCCACATAGTCCAAATGCGCCGTTCATCCGCGCGCCAAACCACGTACCCGCTTCAAACAGAATCTGCGGCAGCTCACCCCGAGCCATATCCAGCCCCAGAATCTGTCTTTGCACCTTGCCATCCGCAATGGAAAACAGTTCAAAAGGCGCTCCATCGTGAAACAACCATAATTCATCGCTGGTCAGCCGATGCCAGCAGGATTGCTCCCCCTGCTGCATCAGGTAATAAATACTGGTGCAAACCATGCGTTCACCGCGCGGCGTGGCGATTTTCATTGATGCACGATAGTTTTCATTGCATTTACCGCCTTCCGGCAATTCAAACATGTCAATGTACTGTGTATAATTTTTCAATGTTTCCTCCTTTGTCGAAGCATCGCCGCCTCCACCCACGCACAAAATCTTTATTTTGGCGCGCATATCCAAAAAAACTGTTTCAAACGATCCTTCTGTGTTTTATTATTTTAAAGATAGAGATTCAAACAGATCACACAACGCAAGGAGGCATTACAATGGATATCATCTACTTCAGCAAAACAGGCAACTGCAACCGAATCGCACACACGCTGGCACAGCGGATGGGCGTAACCCCCATCGAAATCACTTCTCCCGTTTCCTGGAAAGGCGCCATTGGCTATTGGCGCGCCGCATTTTATGCGATGCGCGGAAAAGAAGTACCTTTCGCGCTTTCGGCAGATCTGCCTCCGGAATCGCCCGTTGTTGTCGTCGCACCCATCTGGGCAGGGAAAATTGCGCCGCCTGCCGCCACATTCCTGAAAACGCTTGACCCCTCGCGTGTCACGCTGATTACCGTTGCAAGCGCGTCCGATTTTCGTGCGCCCGCACAGTACGCGCGCGCTCTCCACATCACCAAGTCACGCAACAATGAAGATGATGTGGTACAGGCAATATGCAACTGATCTCCCCAAAATTCTCAATCCCCGTTTGTAACAGCAGCGGGGATTATTTGTATGTCTGACTTTACTCGCCTAGCCGATTGCCAGCACTTCTACACTTTCCACCGCCTGCTGCACCAGCGCGTCGATGTCCAGCACCTGCTCCGCCTCCACGATCTTGTCCAATTTCGGGCGCGTCTGCGGGTGCTTGGGTACAAACACCGTGCAGCAATCCTCGAACGGCTGGATGGAGGTCTCATATGTGCCAATTTTCTGCGCAATTTGAATGATTTCCATTTTATCCATGCCGATCAATGGTCGAAATACCGGCATCGTCGCGGCATTGTCCGTCACAAACATACTCTCCATCGTCTGGCTTGCCACCTGACCGATGCTTTCCCCTGTGCCAATCGCAAGGCAGTTGGTCTGTTCCGCCAGCTTCTGCGCAATGCGCATCATAAAGCGACGCATGATGATGACCAGCATGTCTTGCGGACACTTTTCATAAATCTGCATCTGTATCTCGGTAAAGCTAACCACGTACAGATAGATTCTACCCGTATATTCCGACATCAACTGCGCAAGGTCAATCACCTTTTGCTTTGCCGCTTCACTGGTGTAAGGAAAACTATGATAATGCACTGCATTCAGTTCCACCCCGCGCTTTGCCAGCAGATATCCTGCCACCGGACTGTCAATGCCACCGGATAACAACAGCATCCCGCGTCCGCTCGACTTCGGCGGCATGCCGCCCGCGCCCGGCAATACTTCAATAAAACCGTAGCAAGTCTCACGCACCTCCACAAACACGCGAAAATCAGGATGGTGCACATCCACCGAAAGCCCTTCCACACGTTCTAAAATCACGCCGCCAAGCTCCGCCGCCATGCGCTGCGATCCCACAGGAAAGCGTTTGTCCGCGCGCTTGGCTTCCACTTTAAAGGTTGCGGATTTCAGCCCCTTGCGCTGCATGTATTCCTGCGTCAACTGCACCAGGGTATCACCCATGACCTGCATATCCTTTTCCATTTCCGTCGCCGCCGTCACACTATGCAGTCCAAACACTTTAGAAAGCGCCGTCAGTGCTTGTTCCTTTTGCTCCTCTGCAACGCCATACACCACAAAGGTGCCGCGCCCATTTTCAATGCGCAACCCTTCAAATCCGCGCAATGCCCGCTTCACCGCTCTGCGCGCCAGCGCCTCGAAGTGCGGACGATTCAGCCCCTTTAAGTAAAGTTCACCATATTTCAGTAGTAATACCATTCTTATCTCCTTTGGAAGCGGCGCAGCGTCTGCACGGCCTGTTTGATTTTTTCGGTCACAATAGGGATCTGCTCTCGCGTGTTGGACGGGCCAAAGCTGATGCGGACGCTGCCCGCCGCACGCACGTCGTCCCAGCCCAAGGCAGTGGCAATGCGCCCCTTCCCCTTTTTAGAAGAGCAAGCCGAGCCTGTCGAAATGTAGATGCCGTCCTGCTCCAGCATGTGCAATAAGGTTTCGCCGTTCACACCGGGAAAAGATACGCTCACAATATGCTCACAGCCATTTGACGGCGCATTCCAGATCACATCCTCCACCGCCGCATCCACACATGTACGGAAATAGTCTTTCAAACCCTCCGGCGCAAAGGCATTTTTTTCAAAATGTCGTACCGCCGCATCAAACGCCAGAATCCCCAGCGTATTTTGCGTACCCGAGCGCACGCCGCCTTCCTGCCCGCCACCCAGAAGAAGCGGCTTGATCTGCGGCTTGGCAAAAATCGCGCCTGTACCCTTAAACGCACCCAGTTTGTGCGCGCTGACCGTGTAAAAATCAATCTGCTCCGTACCGGTCAAACGCTGCTTGCCAAACGCCTGCACTCCGTCGCTGTGAAAGAGCGCCTGTGGGTTGCGTTGCTTGACCGCCCGCGCGATGCCCACAATATCGTTGAGCGCGCCTGTCTCGTTGCTCACGTGCATCACACTCACCAGTGCCGTATTCTCGTCTACCGCGTCCGCCACGCGCTCCGCCGCCATACCGCCCCATTCGTCGGGTCGCACATAGCGCACTTCCTGCCCGCTCTGCTCCAAAAATCGAAAGCTCTCCTCCACGCAAGGGTGTTCCCCCATTGCACAGACAAAATTGATGTTTTTGCGTTGCTTAAACCCACGCAAAATTACGGTGTTCGCACTTTCCGTACCACAACTGGTAAAAAAGCACTTGTGTCCCTGCGCGCCAAACAACGTCAAAAGGTGCTTGCGCGCTTCTTCCAACTGCTTTTGTACGTCCACAGCAGGCGCGTACAGTGCAGACGGATTCTGCCAGCCTTCGCATGCATACGCACCGTAAAAAGACGTAAGCTGCGCAAGCGGCCGCGTCGTCGCTGCATGATCCAAATAAATCGTTTCCATGGCGATTAGTATATCATTTTGCCCGAAAAGATTCAAGAGTGCCAAATGATGTGATATACTATCTTATGATCCAATCAAGACATTGAATGGTCGTGCGAATCGACAAAAGGAAAATGGAAGCGTAATGTATGAATTTAGCAGTCTGGATCGCAGTAGGGGCTGGTCTCTTCTGTGCAGCGATTACGATTGTTTTCGCCGCTAGAAAAAAGCAGAAATAAGAAGGACCGTGGCGCAACTGAACAGCTATCCGACAAAGAGACAAGAAAAAAGGGCTCTATCGCAGAAAAACTA
>CAYVTZ010000013.1:0-81220 GCA_964454685.1 uncultured Christensenellaceae bacterium | reverse complement strand
AGGTTTGCAATCTTGTGATCCAGTCTGTTCTGCATTGCACCGAGTTTTGCACGCAGGTCGGAAACCTGATCAATCGCCGTGCGGGTAGCCGTTACAGCTTTGCCGGCATCATCCTGCGTATCAATGGTAACGCCGTCCAGCTTGAGACCGGCAGTATTCATGGATTCGATAGACAGCGAGAGCTGCTCGCCCTCCAATGCGCCGACTTGAATGCGGATTGCATTGTAGTTCTCCGGTGCTTCTGTTCTCGGGATGAAGCCCGAAACATCTGCGGCAGAGTTCAGCATAATCGCATTGCCCTTCAGCGTTGCGCCGGTAGCTGTTTTGAATAGCGTACCGTCTGCGGCTCTTAAACCATCAAAGATATCCGTCATGGTGTTGGTGGGCTTGAACTGATACTGGTATTCCGTACCATCCACTTTCACACTGATGATGTCGTCCACTTTCAGCTTCACCGGATCGAATTCGATCGTGCTGCTTGCGGGAGCCTTTGCCGTGTAAGTCAAGCCGGTTTTGCCAACATTACCGCCAGCTGTTTGTTCCGCAACAAAGCCGGACGCGGTTTGCGTCACAGTCAAACCTGTGGGCGCTTGCCCATTGATTCCGTCTACCAGCGTGGTTAAAGTGCTTGTCTTATCCCATACAATGCCCACTCTGCCCGCAGCTTCATCTCCGGCGTTGCGCACCAGCTCATATGTTGTGTCGCCCACTTTGAGGACATCACCGATAGACAATTTTTTCGCATCAACCGTGGCGGTCACAGATGCTTTTACTTCGTCTGTTCCGTTTGCCACATCCTTCAATGAAAGGTCAGTCGGCTGGTCGTCAACGGTTCCGTTACCAGTGATGTCGACCGTAGCGTCAGTTGTCGGGGCAAGATTCGCTTCAGGAGTGTCAGCCGTCAACACAACCTTTGTGCTTCCTGCTGTGACGGCGGCAGTGAAGCTTTTTCCGCCAATCGTCACGGTTTGTGTGTCAAACAACGCGGCAATATCAACATCCGTCAAAGAGACACCGCCACCGCCGCCGGCAACATCGGAAGTCAGTGTCGCTGCGCCGATAGCAATATCAAAGGTGTCGGTGGCATCCACACCGCTGGCGCTCATTCCTGCCAAGTCGACAGTGAAGGTCGCCTTTGTTGCCGCGGCATAAGCAATGCTGGATGCTTTGACTCCGGAGCTGTCCGCAACGCCGGTCGTGGTGGTTGCCACAATACCTGCAGTTGCTGCGCTGCGCTGCAAACCGGTGTAGGAAAGCGAGCCGTCCAGAATCTTCATGTTATTGAAGGTGGTCTGCTCTGCAACGTCGTTGATCTCGCGCTTGAGCTGCTCGAACTCTTTGGAAAGCGCCGCACGGTCAATCTTCTGATTGGTGCCGGTTGCGGATTGATCAGCAAGCTCGTTCATTCTTTGCAGCATGGAGTGCGTTTCCTGCAACGCACCTTCAGCCGTCTGTACCAGCGAAATCGCGTCCTGCGAATTCTTGGTTGCCATGTTAAGACCGCGAACCTGCGCGCGCATTTTCTCGGAAATGGCAAGACCGGCAGCGTCATCGCCCGCGCGGTTGATTCTGTAACCGGACGAGAGTTTCTCTGCACTTTTTGCTACGTTATCGTTGTTGATGGTGTACTGGCGATGTGTGTTCATAGCCATAATGTTGTTCTGAATTCTCATAATAAATACCTCCATGTATTTGTTTGATTTACCCGCCTGTCAGAATTCAAACCACAGACGAGCACCTGGTCCCTTTTGTGTTGCATTCTATGCAAGGACCCATGGCGGCGTGCGCCGCCAAACTTTGTTTGATTGAAAGAAGCAAGTTCATCTATCGTGCGTGACGTCCCGCGCCGATGAAGCAGATTCACTGCATCTTCCTGTATATTCTTTCGCGGGGTTTTTTAGAAACTTTAGCGTATTACAAAAATTTTTCGTTTTTTTCATTGATTTTCGGTTAGTAGTAAAATGTCAGGTTGGTTTTTTCGGGGAAATGTTATAAAATAGAATTCGGGATATCGGGGGATGCGTCTTGATTTGCTTATAAGAAGGATTTCTTCTGTTGCAAGACGCAAAAAACAGTGCGCAGCGCAAAGTAGGAAAGGTGTCCTCAGGTATTCGTAAAAACGGCATAAAAACGCAAATTTGTACAATAACTTTGCGTCAGGAAAGTGTGCTTGACGCTTGACACCGGAGCAGGAATGTATTAGTATAAATCTTATACTTGCTTGGGTTGAAAGAGAAATTGCTGGACAGATTGGAAGTGGGTATTATGGAAATCGGTACGTTTGAACTGGATATGCTCAAAGAGATTGCGAATGTTGGTGCGGGGAACGCGGCAAATTCGTTATCTGAACTTACGGGCCAAAAAATTGACATCAATGTCCCCGAATGCAAAATGATCGGCTATTCCGAGATTGCAGAAGTGGTGGGCGGCGCAGAAAACGTGATCCTTGGTATGCTGGTAAAATTATCAGGCGATATCGAGGGTTATATTTTGCTTGCGCAGGAGTTGCAGGATGCAAAAAACACCATTAAAGCATTGATGGGTGTGGACGCAGACGGCGATGATTACGACGTTAAGACGTATGAAACGATGAGAGAAGTGTGCAACATCCTCGCAGGGACGTATATTTCCGCCTTGAGCTCTATGATGCAGCTGACCATTGACATGAGTGTGCCGGAAATGACGGTGGACATGGCCATGGCGATCATGAATGTGCCGGTTTATATGTATGGGGATTTGGGCGAATTCGTGCTTCTGCTGGACACAAAGTTCCGGGCGGAAGGGGAGAGCGTCAAAGGGAATGTATTCTTGATTCCCACGATTGAATCTTTGGAAGTGCTAAAGCGCGCGTTGACGGGGCAATGATATGGAAAAGACCTTAATTATCGGCATGGCTGAAATGGGGGTCGTAAAGGTGCCACGGCATATAGCGACTTTGGGACTGGGATCGTGCGTTGGCATCGTGCTGTATGATAAAATCAACAAGATTGGCGGCATGGTGCATGTTGTTATGCCAGACAGTGAAAACCGTCCGGTGCCGAATCCCGCGAAATATGCGGACACGGGTGCACAAGCGCTGCTGACCGCGATGGAAAAGGCCGGCGCACAGCGCAGCGCTATTGTGGCGAAGCTGGCGGGGGGTGCGCACATGTTTGGCGGCATCACCAAGACGGACACCATGAAAATTGGAGACCGTAACGCGTATAACAGCAAGATGGCTGTACTGCGATTGCGCATCAAGATTGAGGCGGAGGATTTGGGCGGCTCCTATGGGCGGACCATTGAACTGAACCCGGAGGACGGGTCTTTAATGGTGAAAACGGTGGGGCGCGGCGTGAAAACGTTGTAAGCAGATCAGTGTGAACGATCGATATCACAGATAGATTTTCGAGGAGGATCAAATGAAGAGAGTTTTAGTTGTTGACGACGCTGCATTCATGAGATTGACCATCAAAAACATGCTTTCTAAAAATGGTTTTGAGGTGGTCGGAGAAGCAGAAAACGGCGCACAGGCGATTCAAAAGTGTTCGGAGTTGAATCCGGACATTGTGACGATGGACATCACAATGCCGGAAATGACCGGCATCGAGGCGCTGAAAGAGATTGCGAAGGTTTGCCCGTCGGCAAGCGTGGTCATGGTTTCGGCACTGGGACAGGAGGGCATGGTCAAAGAAGCTGTAATGCTTGGCGCGAAGGGGTTTGTTGTAAAGCCTTTTAAAGAAGAAGTGATTGTTTCGGCGCTGAGTAAGTTCAAATAGGCGTGCGACGTTTTTTTGAGTTCTTTTGACCGGGAAAAATAATAATGATTGGAAGTGACGCGCATGAGTGAAATGGAATCCATGATCCCAACCTATGTATTGGAATGTACGCAGCTGTTGGAGCATTTGGAAGAACTGCTGTTGGGCGGAGAGAGAAACGCAACCTTATCGAAAGAGCAGATTGACGAAGTTTTCCGCATCATGCATACAATCAAAGGCTCTTCCGCCATGATGGAGTTTGACGAAATTGCTACGCTTGCGCATGGCGTGGAGGACCTGTTTTCTAAAATTCGTGAGGAGCGCCCGCCGGAAACAAGCTGGGAGCGCATTTTTGATGTTGTTCTTTCTGCGAATGACTTCTTTAAAGATGAAATCGACAAGGTGCAGAATGGGGAAACACCGGACGGCAGCGCAGCAGACATGGTTGCGGAGCTGAAGGACATTCGCGCGAAGATGTGGGACACTGCGCAGGCGCAGGAGTCAGAGGGCGAGAACGTTGAAACGAAAGACAACGGGGAGCAGGCGGAGCAGCTGATGGCGCAACTTGAGGCGCATGACGGGGAGCATCCGTACTGGGTGAAGATCACGTTTGATGAAGGCTGTCAGATGGAGACCATCCGCGCTTACGGCGTGTTTATGGCAATCAAGGACATGTATTCGAGCATTGTGACGCTTCCTGCGGATCTCGAGGACAACCATGACGCGGAGATTATTGCCAATGGATTTTGGATGGCCTTTTCCACCACGGACGACTGCCTTGAGATGATCAAACAGAAGATCGAGGAAAGTATGTTCGTCGCCAGCATTGAGTATGGCGAGGGTGCAATGGCTGACACTGCCGCGGAAGAGACGCTGATTGAAGAGGTGGAGGCTCCGGCGCCCGTGCAGAGCATTGACCTGCCGGTGCAGGCGGCTGTGGCTGAAAAGAAAGAAAAACCGAAAGACGAGAAGGTTGAAAAGCAGAACTTTATCAACGTAAACGTCAAAAAAATTGATAAGTTAATGAATTTGGTCGGTGAGATTGTGACGACAGAATCCATGGTCACCAAGAATGCGGAAGTGGAGGCGTTGCATCTGGAGAGCTTTGAAAAGCAGGCGCGCCAGTTGCGCAAGCTGACCGATGAATTACAGGATATCGTGATGTCCATTCGTATGGTGCCCATTGCGGCCACGTTCCACCGGATGCAGCGTATTGTGCGCGACATCTGCAAGAAAACAAATAAATCTGCGGAGCTGGTGATTATTGGCGAGGACACAGAAGTGGACAAGAATATCATAGATAATCTGTCCGACCCGCTGATGCACTTGATTCGAAATGCTGTGGACCATGGCATTGAGACACCGCAGGAGCGCATGGCGGCGGGAAAATCCGGCAACGGCACGATTACGCTGGAGGCGAACAGCACCAGCGGCGACATTGTAGTGCGCGTGATGGATGATGGCAGCGGCATGGATCGTGACAAAATCATCCGCATTGCATACGAAAAGGGTTTGACGACCAAGCCGGAAAATGAAATTTCGGACAAGGAAGCATTTGGTTTCACCTTGCTGCCGGGATTTTCAACCAACGACGAGGTGACGGAGTATTCCGGACGTGGCGTTGGCATGGACGTGGTGCGCAAAAATATCGAAAAAATCGGCGGAAGCATCACAGTTGAGAGTGAATTTGGCAAAGGCACTGTGATTACCATGCACATCCCACTGACACTGGCGATTTTGGATGGCATGAAGATTACGGTAGGAGATTCCACCTACATCGTACCGACACTGTCGATTCGGGAATCGTTGGAGCCCCGGTTGCATCAGATTATCACAGAGCCGAACCAGAATGAAATGATCATCATTCGCGGTGTGTGCTATCCTATTTTGCGCCTGAACCGCATTTTCGGCATTCAGGACGCCAAAGAAGATTTCAATGATGGCATTATGGTGCTGGTGGACTGCGAAGCGGGTACAGCGTGCCTGTTTGCGGATGAGCTTTTGGGTGAGCAGCAGGCGGTGGTGAAGCCGATGCCGATGTATGTGACAAAGACGATTGGCAGAATTAAGGGGATCAGCGGTTGTACCATTATGGGTGACGGCGGGATTGCACTGATTTTGGATATCAACAATCTGCTGGCTTGAGTACGGCGTGAGAAGGGAGGTTTGACCTTGGAAAATTTCGAAATGATGCAAGGCCTGGAAGAAATCGAAGAGGAAAGTGCAACAAATAAGTACTTGACCATGTATATCAATCAGCAGTGCTACGGGATTCCGATTGAACTGGTGATGGAAATCATTGGGATGCAAAAAGTAGCGAGTGTTCCAGAATTCCCGTATTACGCAAAGGGGATCATCAATCTGCGCGGACTCATTGTTCCGCTGATCGATGTAAATCTCCGGCTGGGATATGACCAGCAGGAGTACACCGACAAGACCTGCGTAATCGTGGTCAATGTACATGGCATTGAAATCGGGTTGATTGTAGATGAAGTGGACGAGGTGATTGACATTCGGGATGCGGATATCAATCCGCCGCCAAAAAATTCTACGGTTGCGGCGGACGAATATGTCAGCGGCATCGCGGTATTGCCGGACAAACTGATTTTGCAAATGTCCTGCGAGAAGATCATTGGCACCGAATTCTTTTAAGAAATAGGCATCAAAATCAAATTTTGAGCAAAAGACATCAGTGGTATTGGGGTTACCCTTAGACATCAAACTCGAGGAGGAGTAGGTTATGCTTAAAAATTGTAAAGTTGGGACTAGAATTATAGTCGGGTTCCTGATCATTATTGCGATGACAGGCGTTTTGGGGCTGATTGCCGTGTTTGGCATGCAGGCGCTGTCTACAACGACAGGAGAGCTTTACTCGGCGAATGAGGTTCGAGATACGATTTCAGACATCGAGCTGAAGGTGGGCGAGAACATACGAAACACATATGCGCTTATGCTGGTAACGGACGAGGCTGAAATAAACAAACTCAAGGATAAAACGATGCAGAATGCGACGTACATCGATGATGCGTTTACATCCTTGATTGAAAATTATCCGGACACAAAGAGTGCGTTTGAAGCGCTGCGCAAGGAATATGACAAACTGAGAGAAGTCCGCATGCGCGCGTTTAACGAACTGGATGCAGGCGCAAGGGACAAAACGATAGAAATATTGCTAACGGAATATGCGCCGGCGGTCAACAATTTTGAAGAGCACATGGGCGCGGCAGCGCAAAAGACCATTGATGCAACGACCGCGCAGTTTTCTAAAGTGGATTCCACAGTGGCGACCAATCTGCTGATTATCTTCATTCTGCTGGGTGCGGAGATCGTGATTGCGATTGTGCTGGCATTGAGTGTGACAAAGGGAATCCGCAAGCCGATTAATGAATGCGTCAAGGCGACGACGAGCGTAGCGCAGGGAGACCTGCATATCTCGCTGGAATATCAATCGAAGGACGAATTTGGCGAACTTGCTGAAAATGTGAGAAGCATGATTGGCACGCTGAAGAAGTATATTGATGAAATCAGCCATGTGATGCAGGAGATTTCGAGCGGTAATTTGGACGTCGCACTGAACGAAGCGTATGTGGGAGACTTTGTGGCAATCAAAAAGGCGATTGAGCGCAGCATTATGGCGTTTAATACGACGTTTGAGGGCATGGAGCAATCCTCGGAGCAGGTGGCGATTGGTGCCAACGAAGTTTCCAGAGGTTCGCAATCGCTGGCACAGGGCGCAACCGAACAGGCAAGCGCCGTTGAACAGCTGTCCGCCACAGTATCGAATGTGAATGAGCAGATCCAGCGGAATGCGACCAACGCGAAGCAGACGCAGGAGCTGATGGCGAAATCCGGTGCATTGGTTGCGACATGCAGCTCGCACATGGATCAGATGCTGGAGTCGATGCAGGCCATCGACGCGAGCTCTGCGGAAATTGGCAAGATCATCAAGGTGATCGACGACATCTCCTTCCAGACTAACATTTTGGCACTGAACGCCGCAGTGGAAGCTGCGCGCGCGGGAGATGCAGGCAAAGGATTCGCGGTTGTCGCGGATGAGGTGAGAAACCTTGCGACTAAGAGCGCACAGGCGGCAAAAGAGACGGCATCCTTGATCGAAGGATCGATTGAGAAGGTGCGGGAGGGCAACAAGCGCGCGACAGAAACGGCTGATGTATTAAAGGAAATGGTTGTTGATTCGCAGCAGATTTCAGAGAAGTTGGACAGCATTGCGCAGGAATCTGAAAATCAGGCGCAGTCTGCAAGTGAGATCAACCGTGCGGTGGAACAGATTTCTACCGTGGTGCAAACAAACTCTGCTACGGCAGAAGAGAGCGCAGCGGCATCACAGGAACTTTCCGGTCAGGCTGACATGATGAAGCAGATGGTGAATCGCTTCAAATTGAAAAACAGCAATAAGGAGATCGACATGAGCTTGACGCAGGAGGACGGAGATTTTACCTCCTTTGAATTTACGGATGGTGCTGAAAAATACTGAAATATGGATGAACAAATAATAAAGTAAAAAATTGAATGGACGTTTTGCGATGTGCTCGATAGATTTATCGGGCATGTCGTGCGTCACAATGCTAACACCGAAATCAGGCGGCGGATTGCGCTGCACACCGGTGAGGGCAAGAAAGCGGTTTTTCGGGTATGCAGCAAGTGTTGCATGCGCTGTGCCGAGCACGGATTGAGTAGAATCAATCGGGAAATCGTATAAGAGAGGGGATCTTCTTCTGGAAAAGAATGGTTTAAAAGACATCGGACAAAAGCTGATGAGCTCTTGGAAAGAGAGTAAAACTTCACAAAAGATATTAATGATCAGTGTTGTTGCATTGACCATCGTTGCGCTTAGTGTTGTGATATCAATGGCGAATCAGGTGGAATATGGAACGTTGTTCGTGGGACTCAGCGATGAGGATGCCGGTACAATCATTACCCAGCTACAGGATGAAGGCGTGGATGTACGCTCTGCTCCCGGTGGTACGTTATTGGTACCCAAAGGCCAAGTGCAAGAGCTGAAATACAAGCTGCAATCGCAGGGGCTGCCGGCACCGAAGTCTTTTGATTATTCGATTTATACCGGTAATGCGACCAGTTTTGGTGCGACGGACAAGGACAAGGCCTTTTATGAACAGGCACAGTTGCAGCAAAACCTTGTGGCAATGATTAACGATCAAGATAAGATCGAGCGCAGTATGGTGCTGCTTTCGCTTGCGGATACAAGCGCGTTTGTGATTTCTGACACTTCAAACACAACCTCTACGGCGACGGTCAGCGTCATGCTCAAGGACGGGGTCAACGAACTGAATGATTCGGATGTGGCTGCGATTCGCGCGATTGTTGCGGGCGGCGTGCCTATGATTAAGGAAGCGGACATACAGGTTGTTGACCAGTATATGCATTCCTACGGACTTCCGGCGGATGGCACGGGAGGGTCCTCCGGTACCTCCGGTGTGGATAAGCAACTGGATTTGCAAAATAAGGTATCGCAGCAGCTGAACGCGCAGATCGTCAATCTACTGACACCGATGTTTGGCGCAAATAATTTTAAATCCAGCGTGAATGTGTTGCTGGATTTCGATAAAAAGACAACCAACTCGTTGACGCTTTCGCCGCCCACGACGGATGCGCAAAACATGGGCATTATTACGAGTATGGAACAAACGGTGGAGCGCTTGCAAAACGCGGGCACGACGCCGCAAGGACAACCGGGCATGGATCCGAATGGCGGTGCGCCGACCTACCCTGAAATTGATCAGGCGGCGGCAGACAGCACCTATTACAACGTTGTGACCAAGGTTAACACCGAGGTGAACGAGGTAAACCAGCAGATCGAGGAAGCGCAGGGCGACATTACTGACCTTTCGGCGGCGATCACCATTAACGGTGGAGCGGAGGTGCAAGCAGTGCTTGCGGATGTTTCGGCGTTGGTGGCGGCGGCGATTGGCGCTCCGGAAAACAAAATCGTGGTGCGTGCTTCGGAATTCGTAGAGGACAATACGGTTCAGCAGATGATGGAGCAACAGGCGCAGTACATCGCCGATCAGCAGCGCATGCAGCTGATTACGGGTGTAATCGTCCCGCTGGCGATCGTAGGCGCGATTATTCTGACTCTGCTGCTGATTATGGCATCCATTCGCAAAAAGCAGAGAAAAGAGCGGGAAGCGCAGCGATTGCGCGAGGAAGCAGAACGCCGCCAACAGCTCTATGAGGAGCAAATGGCTGCCGGAGGTGGAATTGATTTGGTAGCGGATGATGAGACGACGATTGAAAGTCTGCTCAATGAGAAGCGAGACGATACATTGTCTCAGGTGAAGGATTTTGTGGACAACAACCCGCAGATGATCGCGCAATTATTGAAAAATTGGTTAAGTGATGAGTTTGGGGGCACTGTGTAATGTCGAAAACGGAGCTATCGTCAAAGGAGAAAGCGGCGATCCTGATGGTCGTGCTGGGGAAGGATACCTCGGCAAAAATATATGAGCATTTGACAGAGGACGAGATCGAGCAGCTGACACTGAGCATCACGGGGCTGAACGCGTTTGATAAGGAAACGCGAGATCATGTGGTCGCGGAATTTTATGATCTGTGTCTGGCGCAGAACTACATCAGCGAAGGCGGTATCGATTACGCGCGTGATGTATTGATTCGCGCGATGGGATCAGATCGCGCGGATGAATTGATCGGGAAGCTTTCTGCGGAATTGCAGGTAAGGCCTTTTGACTTTATTCGCAAAGCAGACGACACGCAGGTGAGCAATTTCATTCAGAATGAGCACCCGCAGACCATTGCGTTGATTTTATCGTATTTGAAGGCGGATAAAGCAGCGCGCATTTTGGCAATGTTGCCGGAATCTTTGCAGCCCAAGGTGATTGAGCGCATCGCGGATATGGGTGTGGTTTCTATGGAATACATTCGGGAAGCGGAGCGCGTACTGGAATATAAGGTTACGAGCATCGGGCATGAGGAGAACACCTCAGTGGGTGGTCTGGATATGGTCATCGAGCTGTTGGGATCAACCGATCGCGGTACGGAGAAAAATATCATGGATCGCGTGGAGCAGGACAATCCCGAACTGGCAGACGAAATTCGTCGCAGGATGTTTGTATTCGAGGACATTGTCAAGTTGGGCGATCTGGATATGCAAAAAGTGCTCAAGCGCGTGGACAACAACGTGCTTACCGTGGCACTCAAAGGCGCAAGCGAGGAAATTGCAAACAAGATTTACTCGAACATCTCCAAGCGTGCGCATGATATGATCGTGGAGAACATGGAATACATGGGACCGGTCAGAGTGCGTGATGTGGAGCAGGCGCAGCAGAATATCGTCAACGTGATCCGTAGTCTGGAAGACGCCGGCGAGGTTGAGGTCTCAAGAGGAGACAGTGACAATGAATTCGTTGTTTAGGATCGACCGGAATCTGGTCAGCCATAACCGGATCAATCCATCCAAGGTGGTGGTGATTCCGGAGATTGAGATTCCGGAGGACTCCACACCGGACGATTTAGAGCTGGACGAGATACAGAATCAAGGCGAACGCGTGGATGCGCTGCTGGATCAGAAGATCAATGAGAAAAAGCAGGAGCTAAGGCAACTGATCCAAGACATGGAAGAGGCAAAGTTGCAGGCGCTGCAAGTGGTGCAAGAGGCAGAGCAAGAAGCGGTTGTGATCAAAGAGGACGCGATGCAAACCGGATACCAGGAGGGTATGGAGCGCGCGCGTGAAGAGTATGAAGCGGAAATTAAGACGCTGAAGTCGGAGGTGCATCGGCTGACGAGCATGCTCAAAAAGAGCACGGATGCCGCATATCAACAGATTCAGGACAGCGTGTTGGATTTTTCGCTTTTTATCGCGGAAAAAGTGATACAGACCGAGTTGGATCGAGACGATCAGGCATACTTGAACATGGTGCGCGAGGTGATTGCGCAGGTGAAAAGTGACAATAGCATCGTGCTGCGCGTCAACGGGGCGGACTATGACCGGTTTTTTGCAAATGATGCAGACGATTTTGTGAGTTTGCTCAAGAGCTCGGGTGTGGAGATCAGAAAAGATTTCAAGATGGAACCAGCGGAATGCTGTGTGGAGACGGAATACGGCACGTTGCGCAGCGGAGTGCGGATGCAGCTGCAAAAAATGGCGCACTTATTGCGCGAGGCGGAATGAGATGGACATCACGGAGCGGATTGCAAAATTTAAGAATGTTCTGGATGCGAATAGTTTTGTTGAAGTCAGCGGAACGGTTGATAAAGTTGTCGGATTGACAGTGGAATCGAAAGGACCATTTGTGAAAATGGGTGATATCTGCAAGATATTCCCGGATGAGAATGGCGAGCCCGTGCTGGCGGAAGTGGTTGGATTCAAAGAGCAGAGCGTGATTTTGATGCCGTTTGGCGACGTCGCTGGCATTGGCGCAGGAAACAAAGTGATTGCGACCGGTACGGAGTATAAGGTGCCGGTGGGACCCGCGCTCAAGGGAAGAGTGCTGGATGCTCTGGGCAGACCCATGGACGGGCTGGGAGCCATCGAGCCGGAGGCGTTCTACGCCATAGACAGCATGCCTCCCAACCCGTTGGAGCGCACACGCATCAAGCAGCCGTTGCAGATCGGCGTTCGCGCCATTGATGCGATGCTGACGATTGGAAAAGGACAGAGAATTGGTATCTTTGCCGGCAGCGGCGTGGGAAAAAGTACGCTTTTGGGCATGATTGCGCGGCGTGCAAATGCTGACATCAACGTGATTACGCTGGTTGGCGAGCGTGGCAGAGAAGTGGTAGACTTTATGGAAAAGGATTTGCAGGAGGAGGGGCTGAAAAAGTCCATTCTGGTGATTGCAACTTCCGATCAGCCCGCGTTGCTGCGCCTGAAATGTGCACAAGTCGGCACTGCGATCGCGGAATACTTTCGAGATCAGGGCTGTAATGTGATGTTGATGATGGATTCGCTGACGCGTTTTGCGATGGCGCAGCGTGAAATTGGCATGACAGTAGGGGAACCACCGGTTTCCAGAGGATTTCCGCCTTCGGTCTATGCGAAACTGCCCAAGCTGCTGGAGCGCTCCGGGACATCGCAAAAGGGTAGTATCACGGGGATTTACACGGTGCTGGTGGAAGGCGACGATATGAATGAGCCGATCTCGGACACGGTGCGCGGCATTTTGGATGGACACTTCGTGCTTTCCAGAGAGCTTGCGAACAACAACCAGTATCCGGCGCTTGACGTATTGGCCAGCGTGAGCCGCTTGATGGTGGACATCGTGAGTGAGGAACACTGGAAGATGGCGAACTACATCCGAAATATGATGACGGAGTACAACAATGTGCGCGATTTGATCAGTATTGGAGCATATCAGCAGGGCGCGAGTGTGAAAACGGATATGGCGATTGGTCTGCATGAACCTATTTTGCAGCTTTTAAAGCAGGAAATTAAAGAGGAAGCAACTTTTGAGCAAACATTAAATATGATGGGAATTATTACCAAGAATATGGTATAATAGAAAAGCAGCCGCAAACAAGCACTGCTGTGCCGGACATAACAGGCGTGAGCTGAGGGTGAAAGCGTATGGCAGATTGAAAACTGCAGACGGGCAACCAAGATGAAAAAATTTGTATTTACGCTGCAAAGGCTGCGAGACGTGAAAGAAATGCAGGAAAAGCAAAAGCGCGTCGAGCTGGAGGAGCTGCTTCGGAATCTAGAAATCTATCAGCGTCAAAGAGATGCAAACCAAAAGCTCTTTGATCGGCAGTATCAGGCCTTTGAGAGCAAGTGTGTTGCGGGGCTTGGCATGATAGAGGCAAAGCAGTATAATGAATTTCTGCAGTATTTGGAGAAGGAAATGCGCACACAGGATACGGTGATTGCCTCCTGTCAGAGTAGCATTGACCTATGCAGGGCGCAACTGCTCAAGTTGATCAACGAGAGTAATGTGCTGGATCGGATGAAAGAGGAACAATACCGCAAATACCTTAAAGAAGTGCAAAAAAACGACGATAGAATGATAGAGGACTTTATGCAGGCGCGGTTTTAAAGCCGCCACGCAACCGGGAGATTTGATTTGGCAGAGAAGAAGGAAACCATGCAGGCGCAACCATTGCCGCCGGACATGCTGATAGATGAAGAGCCTGTGGAAGGCAAAAAAAAGAAGAAAGTCAAAGGCAAAGCGGTCGCAGCAATCATATTTGTGATATTGATTGCAGGAGTGCTTGTCTGTTATTTCATGAATTTATTCGGGTTCCGCACGATGGTGATTAACTTTTTCATCAGTCAGGACTCCACTTATCAAACGCGGATGGCGGAACTGGATAAACAGGCGCAGGAGAATCAGCAGAAGCAGACAGACCTTGACACACAGAAGCAGACGCAGGATCAGCGGGAGCAACAGTTGAACACCCGCGAGGAAGCACTCAAGCAAAAGGAGACGACCACGACGCAGTCTGCTGCAACCACCAATCAGAAAAATGCGGCCTCTACGGCGGGGTTACTGGAGAATATGGACGCAGCCAAGGCTGCAAATATCTTGAACAATATGGCCAGTGACTTGAAAGTTGCGGAGATCCTGAGCTCTATGGATCAGAAGAAGGCGGCGGCTGTGCTTGCGGCGATGAAGCCGGACAAGGCGGCAGAAGTTGCGCGCTACATCCAATAACAGATAATGATACGAGCTTTCGTATGATTATACAGCGGTCTGCAAAGGTCGCGTGATATTTCAAGAAAGGAGGTGAAATGGAAATGACAGTACCGAACATAATGGAGGCGGTTTTACCAAAACCAACACCGACGGACAACGCACCCAAGAACACGGGCGATCAAGGATTTTCTTCGGAAATGAAGAAGGCGGATGAATCGCAGATGGTGCAGCAGCCACAAACAGAGGAACCCGAAGCAAAGGAGACGCCCGTTGTTGACCCGGCAGAAGAAATGCTGGCGCAGCTTGGGCAAGGACTCATCGCATTTGTCGCTCCGGAGATGATCGCACAACCGCAAGATGCGGCAATGGCGGAGCAGCCGGGCGTAACGATGGTTTCCGAGCTTGTGATGGAACAGCCAAGCGTGCAAAGCAATGTGGAAACGTTGCAATCGGAGCCGGGCACACAAAAGACGCAAGCAGACGTGAAGCCTTCCATGGGCGAAGAACAGAAATTTGTGGTGACAGACGAGCAGCTTGTGGTGCAGGAGCAAACACTTGCGAAGGGCGAAGATCCGCAAATCAAACAGCCGGTGCAGCAAGTCAGCCAAAAGCAGACGGATGTACAGATGGTTTCGGATGACGCGACGCAGTTTGCGCAGCAGGTTTTGGACGAGGCAAATGTGATGCTGGATCAGCAAAAATTCAGCGGAGAAAAGATCGTTGTCTCAGAATCTGTACCCGCTATAACGGAAGAAAATGTTACACTCAAGCAGGCGGCAGCAGGAGAAAAAAAGCAGAGCACGGCCGGCAACGACATGAAAGAGACAACGCAGCCACAAAACACGGTGTTTTCGCGTGTGGCGGAGGATGGCAGAGTCGATTTCAAGACATTGAGCGAGCAGATGCCGCAAGTGGAGCAAAAGGAACAGATTTTGTCTCAGTTGGTGGAAGGTGTGCGAAACACCGTGACCAAAGAAAAGACAGAGCTATTCTTACAGCTGAAGCCACAGCATTTGGGTGGATTATCCATTCTGCTGGCGGCAGAGGAAAACGGGATCGTTGCAAAGCTGGTAACATCCAATCAGACGGTGTATCAAACGATGCAGAGCGATATGGAGCAGTTGCAGGCGGCGTTGCGAGACAAGGGAATCAATGTGGTCCAGATGGAAGTGATTTACGGACAGATGGCAAACTCAACCGCAAAGGATCATTCCGGCGGGAATCAGGCACAGTATGAACAGGCGAATGGTAGTCATGGAAGAATACCGGAAACCGTGGAAGGTGCAACAACATATTACGAAATGCTTTCGCAATATGAAGTATTGGCAGAGCAAGGAGGTTCTGTGGAATTTACTGCCTAAGCATCGGGCAGAACTCACACAGAAAGGAACAACGAAATGGCTACAGGTAATGTAATCAATCCAACAACAGGCGGGATTCCGCAGAGTACGGCGCAAAACCGTGTCCCCAAGCAGGAGCTTGGCAAGGACGAATTTTTAAAAATCTTAGCAGTTCAGCTTTCCAACCAAGACCCGTTGGAGCCGATGCAGGATACAGATTTTATTGCGCAAACTGCACAATTTTCCTCGCTTGAACAGATGCAGGAACTCAATAATTCCTATGTAACATCGCAGGCGCACGCAATGATCGGGAAAAACGTTGTAGCGACAATCACGGATGAAAATGGTATATCGCAGACGATTTTTGGCAAGGTCACAGGTGTGTTGCGCAGCGGAAAAACGGACTATTTGCAGGTGGGAAGCTATTATGTACCGCTTGGATCAGTGTCCGAAACATATGACACCGGCGTGGACTCGAATGCGCTGATTGCGCAGGCTTCTAACCTGGTTGGTAAGAAGATCGAGGCGAAAGTGCCCGAAGACGTGAAGGATCCGTCGACGGGAGAGACAACCACGAAGTTGGTGGACGTATCCGGCGAGGTGGAGGCGATTATCGTGAAAGATAATACGCTGTATGTCAAGCTGAAAGGCACAGGTACGGAAAAGGGCAAGGAAGTCCCTGTTGCGTATATTACAAAAATCGGTGAATCGAGCGACGAGGTTAACCCTCTGTAATATACGGGAGGAGCAGGTTGCACATTATTTGCAATGATCGCAGGGATGATAATGCAGGCAACAACACATTTGATATAGATATAGTCATAGGAGGCTAGAACATCATGATGAGAGCACTTTTTTCGGGTGTTACGGGACTCAGAACCCATCAGACCCGAATGGATGTCATCGGTAACAATATTTCCAACGTAAACACGCTGGGCTTCAAAAAGAGCGCGGCAAACTTTTCGGATCTTTATAGCGAAACGGTTGCGCCCGCTTCTGCGCCGGCCGGAAATCAGGGCGGTGTGAATGCGCGTCAGATCGGTTTAGGCGTGACGTGCAACTCCATCGTCATCAAGCACACGCCGGGTGCGGCACAGTACACCGGAAACACGCTTGACCTCGCCATCAGCGGCGACGGATTCTTCTGCATGCGCACACCAACGGGCGAGCAGTATTCGCGCGCGGGCAATCTCTCGATTTCCAGCAACGGCAGCTTAGTAAACCCCAACGGCTTCTTTGTGCAGTGCTACAACTCCACTTACAAGCCGGGCGATGCGGGTGTTGCCAGCACAGTCGGCATGAACAATGCAACGGGAACCGGCCTGATCAATTTCAACTGGCAGGGGAATCCGGCTGTGATTGAGACTGCGGCATCGGGCGCGTACACCTATGAAGTAAACAACAACAACCGTGTGGATGTTTACAAGAACGGCGTAAAGGTGCAGACAGATTTGGCGATTTTGGATGGCGGCGGCGCAGAAGTGACACGTAATGTGGGCTTTGAGGCCGGAAAGGTATACAGCATTCAAACAGATTTGGGAACCATGTCCTTCACGATTGCGGATCGTTCCCCCAAGGTGGTTGGCTTGACGAATGCGGAATCGGGCAGCGTTAAAAACGTGAATTTCACGAAAAATGCGAATGCGGTGAACGCTGCTACGACAGGAACTTATACTTACACCATCGACGCAGCAACCAATGAGCTGGTGGCATGGTTGGGTACAGTGGAAGCGGGAAGAACGGCTACGGGCATTCCGAATCCGCCGGTTCCGGGCACGGAATACACCATGACGACGGCTTTGGGAACCATCAAATTTACGGCAGACAGCAATGACCTGCCGACAACGCTTGCGGACTTGAATGCGGTTTTGGCTAAGGCGAATGTGACGGTGAATCCGAGCACCAATGAAGGACCCGCAAACTATGCGACCGCAATCAATAACATCACGACAATGGTGGAAAACTCCGGCGTGACGGTGAAGAACAATGACGCGTTTATTGCCGGCAACAGAATTGGTGATATGATCATTGATCAGGATGCGTACGAGAATATCTCCATTAACGAGGACGGCGCAGTCATCGGACAGCTCAAGCGTGAGATGGTACCGCCGGGCATCGTCGGTGCAACCACGATGGCGAAGGGTGAAAAGGTTATCCTTGGCTATTTGGCAGTTGCAAACTTTACCAATACGGAAGGTTTGGAGAAAGTGTCCGCGAATATGTATGCAACGACAGCAAACTCCGGGCGTGTGACGCACAATCTGGCAGGCGCAGGCGGCACTGGCAGAATTACGCCTTCTTCACTGGAAATGTCCAACGTGGATATCTCAGAAGAGATGGTAAACATGATTACCACACAGAGAGGATTCCAGGCAAATTCGCGTATCATCACGACGACGGACGCGATGCTGGAAGAGCTGATCAACCTAAAACGCTAACCTATGAAAGGTGACAAATAGGATATGATCGAAGTAACGAAAATTGGTGGCGAAACATGCATTGTAAACGCTGAGGCCATTGATGTAATCGAGATTATCCCGGATACGATGTTGATTCTGGCATCAGGAAAAAAAATCCTGGTGCTGGATCAGCCATCCGAGGTGGTTGAGCGGATTATCGCGTACAAGCAGAAGATTTATTTGGGGCTGCCTAAGGTGCTCCAGAGAAGCTTGCAAGCGCGTGAAGAAATTGAAGAGTAAGAGTTGAGGTGAACACGATTTGAACAAGTCTTTATTTATGGGCATAGCCCTGGGCATGGTTTGCACGGTAATTGGTATTGCCATAGCAGGCGGTGGCTTTGACCTCGGGAAAATCCAGGATTATATTGATCCGCCTTCCATCATGATTGTGGTGGGTGGTACGCTGGGCGCGATCATTGCCAGTTTTCCCATGGACGACCTCAAGAAGATTCCGCAGCTCATTAAGCTGGCGATGACAACGACGCCAAGCGATTACTCCGAGCAGATTCAGGAGATCGTGACGATGGCGGAGACTGCTCGTAAAAAAGGAATCCTCGCTCTGGAAGAAAAATTGAATGATATCAAAGACCCGTTCATCAAAAACGGCATCATGCTCGTTATGGACGGAACGGATCCGGAACTGGTGAAAAGCATGTTGGAAACGCAGTCATACTTTACGGATGACCGTCATGCCAAGTATATTTCTATTTTTGAAGTTGGCTCCTCTTGCGCACCGGCGTTTGGTATGATCGGTACGTTGATCGGTCTGATCAACATGCTTCAGAACCTGACGGCAGACACGAGTTCGATTGGCCCTAACATGGCTGTGGCCTTGGTTACGACGTTCTACGGCGTTATGCTGGCGAACCTGGTCTTCAACCCCATTGCTTCGCAGCTTCGCGCGAGAAACGCGCAGGAGCAGCTTTGCAAGGACATCATCATTGAGGGCGTGTTGTCCATTCAGGATGGTGAAAACCCGCGCGTGATCGAGGATAAACTGAAATCGTTCATTGCCGCATCGGAGGCAGGAAAAGCAGCGTCGGCAGCATCTGCGGAAGGTGATGATGAAGGAGAGCGTGCTTAATCATGGCGGATCGCAAACAAAAACCAAAACGGGAACGAAAAGGCGCCAGCTGGATGGATACGTATGGCGATATGGTTACGTTGTTGCTTGCCTTTTTCGTTATGCTGTTCGCCTCATCCAAGGTGAACGAAGAAAAATGGGTGCAGATTGTTGCATCCTTTCGTGGAACGCCCGTGGGTGCGATTGTTGAGCCGATCGACCCGCTGAATCCAACCAACGGCATTGCATCGGGCGATATGATTCCGCAGCTCAACAGGCGAGCAAACCGCGATGCACAAGGGCAAAGCGAGGGAGATCAGAGTCCCGGACAGTTGGAGGCTAAAGTGCAACTGGACAAGCTTTACGATAAGCTGAACACTTATGTAGAACAGAATGATTTGCAGTCCGCGATCGGATTGGAGCGTGATGGACGGTTGATTTTTGTGACGATTTCAGAAATTGTGTTGTTTGATTCGGGAAAAGCAGACATTCGAGACGAGCATGCAAGGCTGATTTTGAAGGACATCGGAGACATGATTGCAACGTATTGGGATGCGATTCAGCTTTTTCGCGTGGAAGGGCATACGGACAGCGACCCGATTCAGACGGCGCAATTTAAAAATAATCGCTTCTTATCTAGCGCTCGCGCGGATGAAGTGTTAAACTTTATGCAGGTGAACACCCCGCTTCCTTTGGATGCGCCGGGTGAAAATAAATTTGAGACTGTGGGCATGGCGGACACCGTTCCGGTGGCACCGAATGACACGACACAAAACAAACAAAAGAATCGACGCGTTCAATTTATGATCGAAGGAACATACGGTACATAATCAGCAAAAGGGACGCAGGAATCAATGGAGAGGACGAGAGGGAACTATGAACAAGAAGAAGATTGGAATCATTGTAGTCGCACTTGCTGTGGCAGCAGTATTTGTCGTTTATTTCTTTGTGCTGAAGCCACAAATGGATGCGGGGAAAGAGGAGGCGGCTGCGGTTGAGACCATGCCGGAATATTATTATTTTGTTCCCGGAGATTACTTTGTTACCAATGTCAAGGATAGTTTATCATTAATCAAGCTAAATACCGCGCTGGCACTGACCGGAAAGGATCAGACAGAATTTTTGACCACCAATATGGCGATGATCCGCAATCAGATCATCAAAGTGGTTATGGGGCACACAGAAGAAGAACTGCGGAACCCTGAAGCCATTGGCATGCTGGAAAGCGAGATGACCACAGCGGTGAAGGAAGCTTTGAAGATGGAAGATTTGCAGGCGGTTATCATCAGCGATTATGTGATTCAATAGGAATGCGGTACCGCGTGCTTAGGAGGGAAACGATTGCCAGACGTATTATCACAAAATGAAATTGATGCGTTGCTAAACGCGCTAAATGCGGGCGAGGAATATACCGCGCAGTCGGACGAGGATTCCTCCCCGGCGAATGTAGCGCGCATTTACGATTTCAGAACGGCGAATAAATTTTATAAAGAGCAGATGCGTACATTGAATGTTGTGTTTGACAGCTTTGCGTATCTGCTGACGAATAAACTGACCGGACTGCTGCACTGCCTGTGCACGGTGGAGGTCATTTCGGTGGAGGAACACAGCTTTGGAGAATACAACAATTCGCTTCCTTCGCCGGTAATTTTAGGGGTGATCGAGATGGAGCCGTTTGACGGCTCTATGATCATGGAGATGTCCTCGACTTTTGTATATGCGTTGATCAGCCGTCTGTTTGGCGGCGCGGCGGACTATGCGTTGAGCGACAAATCCTTTACCGAAATTGAAATGTCCATCATCAGCAACATTATGCACCAGCTGATGAGCGTATTCAAAGAGGCATGGGGAAAAATTGTCAATGTGAATCCGGTGCTGCGGCGCATTGAAAGCAGCGCGCAGTTTGCGCAGGTTGCCGCGATGAACGAGCCGGTGGCAATCGTGACGATGAATGTGAAGATGGACGAGATCGACGGCATTGTGTCGATTTGTATTCCGCACTATTCCATTCAGCCGGTGGCAAAGCAGCTCAGCACGGTGAACTGGTCGCTGGCGGATTCTTCCAGCAACCGGAAAATAAAAGATCAGAATGTTAAGAATACGATTGAGGATCAGTTGCAGAACACGTACATCACGCTGCAAGCGACCTTCAACGAAACCGAGACAACGCTGGAGGAAATCCTGCGGATGCAGGTGGGGGATTATATTGTCCTGAACCATCCCATCAAAGAGTGCATCAATGTAAATATGGAATCAATTTTGAAGTTTAAAGGGATCATTGGGACAGATAACCACAAGTATGCGATACAGATAGCGAAGATTGTCAAGGAGAAAGAGAACATTGAGTAACGAAGTTTTATCTCAGGATCAAATCGAAAAAATGTTGGCGGAAGCCGGACAGATTGATGAAGCGAAAGGACCGGAGAGTCCTTCGGTCGACGATTATCTGACCAAAGAAGAACAGGATTTGCTGGGTGAGATCGGTAATATTTGTATGAGTATTGCTGCGACCACAATGAGCACATTGCTGGGCAGAAAGGTGACCATTACAACGCCGCATTTGCGTATTGAGACGATGTCGTCTTTGATGAGCGAATATCCTGCGCCGCTGGTGGTTTCGGAAATCAAGTATATAGAGGGGCTGGAAGGCGATAACCTTCTGATTCTCAAAGAGTTTGACGTTGCGCGCATCACGAATTTGATGCTGGGCGACGACACCGAGATTACAGAGGGGCAAGTGGAGCTCAACGAGATACACATGAGTGCCATTGGCGAAGTGATGAATCAGATGGTAGGCTCGTCTGCAACGGCACTTGCCGATATTCTGGACCGGCGGGTGGATATTTCCACACCGCGCACACAGCATATCCGCATTGAGAAGGACAATCTTTCGGGAGGATTTTCCGAAACGATGGAGCCTTTTGTGCGCATCAGCTTTATGATGGAGATTGAAGGCCTGCTGAAGAGTGAAATCATGCAGGTTCTGACGGTTGACTTTGCAAAAGGTATGGCGCGTACCATCATGGACAACATGAATGCAGAAATGAGCGCACCGCCTGTAACGCAGCAGAGTGAGCCGGAACCGGCTCCCGTGCCGCAGGCAGCACCTGCGCCGCAGATGGCAGCACCTGCGCCGCAGATGGCAGCACCCGCGCCGCAGATGGCAGCGCCTGTGCAGCAGACTGCGCCACCAATGCAGGAGGCAAGCGCCGCAGCATATGACTTTGGCGCAGCAGAGAAACAACGGCATCAGGTGATTCACGAGCAGCAAAATGTGAGCGTGCAAGAGCCGCAATTCCCCAGCTTTAATGACATCAGCGGCACAAAGTCGGTACCCGGTCTAAAAAACATCGCAATGATTTTAGACGTGCCGATGAACGTGACGGTGGAGCTTGGACGCGTGAAGAGAAAGATCAAGGAAATTTTAGACTTTACAACGGGCTCTGTGGTTGTGCTGGATCGTCCGGCCGGTGAAATGGTGGACATTTTGGTCAATGGAAAGTGCATCGGCAAGGGTGAAGTTGTGGTGATCGACGAAAATTACGGCATTCGTGTGACAGAAATCAATATGCCGGAGGATGCTTCGCAGTTATTCTAGGAACGTGATTGGATATAAAGGATTATTGGAGAGCAGAAGAATATGAATTCGGAAATTAAGCTATTGATCGTGGATGACTCGGCGCTGTTTCGCAACGCGATTGCAACTGCGGTAAAAGATCATCCTAAGATTCGCGTTGTGGGAATGGCGCGGGATCCATATGAGGCGCGGGACAAGATCATCGCGCTCAAGCCGGATGTGATGACGCTGGACGTGGAAATGCCACGCATGAACGGAATTGAGTTTTTGCGCATCTTAATGCCGCAGCACCCGATGCGCGTTGTTGTGATCAGTTCGCTGGACGGCATTGTGTTCGACGCAATGAACGCAGGAGCGGTGGACTTTATTTGTAAGCCTTCCACAATGCTCAAGGACGGGCTTGCCGCCTTTTCCAGAGAGATTGTGGACAAAGTGGTGGTTGCGGCAAGCGCAACGCTGCAACGCGGAAAACGTCCGCCTGTTAAGGCAGAGCCGATTAAAGTACAGGCTTCGGTGCCGATGCCTGCCGGGAGTAGCATGACAAAAGGATTGATTGCCATTGGCGCTTCGACCGGCGGAACAGAGGCAACCAGTGTGATATTAAAAAAACTGCCCGCCAATATGCCGGGCATTGTAGTAACGCAGCACATGCCGCCGGTGTTTACGCAACTTTACGCTAATCGGCTGGACAAAGAATGCGCGCTTTCCGTGAAGGAAGCGGAGCATGGTGATGTGGTGCAGCCCGGTCACGCTTACATTGCGCCGGGGGATCAGCACATGCTGGTGGAGCAGAGCGGGGATCGTATGATCATCAAGCTGAACCGCGGCGAAAAGGTAAACGGGCACTGCCCTTCGGTTGATGTGATGTTCCAATCTGTGGCGAAACTCAAAGAAAAACAGATCGGTGTGATTTTGACCGGGATGGGTGCGGATGGCGCGCAGGGATTGCTGGAAATGAAGATGAACGGCGCATACACCATTGGACAGGACGAATCCACGTGTGTGGTATATGGAATGCCGATGGTGGCACAAAAAATAGGCGCTGTGATGACACAGGCACCCATTGACCGCATTGCGGATATGATTATTGCGCAGGCAAAGAAAATGAATGCAATGCGCTAACGTTTGTATTGACTGTATTTGTTGTCTTTTTGGCTGATGAATACCAAAATTTGAGCGATTGCCTCATACAGCTTGGGAGGGATGGAATCGCCCACCGAAAGGCGGGAAAGCATTTCCGCAAGCGGCTTGTCCTCGACAACCGGAATGTTGTGAGCCTTGGCGGTCTCGATGATTTTATCGGCGACCTGCCCGACTCCGAGCGCCGAGATGATGGGGGCATCGTCCCGAAGGGGATCATATTTGAGGGCGGCTGCCTGTGATGGAGCGGATTTTTGTTCTTTCATGGCGTAACTCCCTGTGAGTGAAATTTGCGGCTTCCGTGGGGAAGCAGGCAGTGAATGAATCTATTATATATCAAAGAATGCACCAGTGGCAAGTGTACACTGTGATGGCGGAGGAAGTATGCAGGTTTCGGGCGTTGTACAACTCAATCCCGACAACAAAATCAATCAAGGCGCGCCCAGACAGGAGACGCCGTTTTCCGGTTATCGATCCGGCGATTCGGTGCAGGCTGAAGTGGTGAACGTGAAGGGCGATCAGGTGACGCTGCGCACGCAGGATGGAACGGAGATCGTGACCAAATTTGCCGCAGGCAGCGTGGTGAACGCGGGGGATACCGTGGAGTTGATGTTGACCGAGCGCAGCGGGCAAACCGTATTTCTCAAACTCTCGGCAATCAACGGGCAGCCGGTCAACCTGGAGTCCAGCGAGATGCAGGTGTTTTTGATGCGCATGGGCGTGCCGCCGTCATCAATGAACCAGAGCGCGGCGCAGTTGCTGGCGCAGTACAACATTAGACCAACACCGCAAAACATGGCTGCACTGGTAGAGATTGCAACAAGCTTTCCGCAGTTGCAAACCTCTGTGGCAGTATTTATGGCTGACAATAAGATTCCGCCGACCCAACAAAATGTGGACGCGATCTTGCAGTGGTTAAGCGATCATGGATCGCTGGACAAGGATATTACGCAGCTTGCGCAGTTGGTGCAGCAGGACAACCGCCTTGCAGAACCGAGCGCGAGCAGCGCGCCGCAGACAGGCGAAGCCGTGACGGTAGATGGCAAAACGGTACAGACGATGAATCTGCCGGTGGCAGAGGCGTTGATACAGATGGTTACATCAGACGGCAGATTGCCGCAGTCGCCGCAGATGAGTGCGTTGCTGCAAAGTCAACCTTTTTTGGAGCTGGCGGCACAGTTGCCTGCAATGGGTGAGCAGGAAGCCGCACAGGCGATACAGGATTTTGTGCAGCAAACAAATCTCACGCCAAAGGAGCAGGAGGCGCTGCAAACCGTGCTCAAGGATGCCTATACGGCTGTGAAACAGCAACAGGAAGGGCAGGCGGAGGGAGCGACGCGCAGCCAGCCGGAATCGGTGCAGCGCGCAGAGTCGCGTGAACCGGCGCAGCAGACGCAAGCAGGGCAACCTACTGCCGCAAAGGGGGAAGCGGTGTTGCGGGAGACCGCACAAAACCCGCAGGCGCCGCAGACGGCGCAGGCAGTGGTGAACGAAGAAGCGCATCAGGTGTTGCAGACACTGGAAAAACTGTTTACTGCGGTGAAAACGGGGAGACCCGTGGAAGGTGCAAACATTGAACAGGCGGTGAAAAACCAGCCTGTGATCACGGAGCTGGCGCGCAACAGCATTGCACGCGTGACAGGAGAAAACAGCCCGGCAGCCAATAAGGCGGGTGAGCTGACGGCTCAAATGCGGGTCGCGAACCAGATCGATAATTTTTATTATTGCCAGATTCCTCTGGAAATGGATCATGGCAAGAACACCGCAGAGCTGTATGTGTTCGAGAAAAAAAAGAATGCGGCAGGCGAGACAAGGGACAATATTACGGTGTTGATTGCGCTGGAAACGCAGAACATTGGAAGAATTGAGACAGTGCTGCGCGCACAGACGGAAAAGCTGTCCGTGGAATTCCGCGTGGAAAATGACCGTATCGGGAGCTATTTGCGGGAATCCGCGGAGGAATTTACCGAGGCGATGCGCGAGAGCGGATTTGAAATTGAGACGGTGACGGTGCAGCAGATGCGCGAACCCGTGACGCCGCTGAATGCCAAAGAAATTTTGCGGCAATCGGATGAAATAGACTTAAAGGGAATTGATATTCAGATTTAGGAAGGGGATACGACATGCCTGTTGATGGAATCAACAACAACTATCCGGCGAATACGCTGAATCCAACGGCGAATGCGCTGAACACAAATGCGACGGCGTTTAACACAAACGCAACGGGACTGAGCAGAAATACAAACGCAGGTAACAGCTTTGCGAATCTTTTGAGCACTTACATGTCTTTGTCTGCAAGCTCGCTGGGGGATTTTTCCTCCATGGGAGATTCAGGCGGCATGGGTGGCGGCTCTATGTTCGGCATGGGTGGCACAGGCGGTGACAGTGGTCTGATGATGCTCATGATGATGATGTTAATGCAGAACCAGAATAACGGAAGCTGCAACAACATGGGCAATGGGATTCTGAATTCGCAATGCACACACAGCTATGCCAACGCGGCGTATTCCGCTTCTATGACAGGAATGCAGCAGGGAATTCCCACCACATCATGGCTGGTGGCGAATCCATCGTTGACCAATATGCCGGGGCAGCGCAATGCCGCGACATATCGCGCGGTGATGAACCAGTTTAATGTGGAAAACAACGAGCGTTATCGTGTCAATAAAAATGGCACGGGCGACACGTATTGTAATATTTTTGTGTGGGATGTGACGCGCGCGATGGGAGCGGAAATTCCGCATTTCGTGGATGCTTCCGGGAATCCGGTTGCTGCTAGCGGGCAGGGGATTACGGAGACCAATGCCAATTCAGTCAATGACTGGCTGAACACGCATGGTGCGCGATATGGCTGGCAGAAGGTAAGCGCGGAACAGGCGCAATATTATGCAAACAGCGGTATGCCTGCCGTAACATCGTGGAAGAACCCCAGTGGGCATGGGCATTTACAGATGGTAAGTCCTTCCAAAACCGGAACATACGACCCGCAAAACGGCGTGGCGATTGCGCAGGCGGGCAGATTACTCATCAACGACGGATATATCGTGGATTCCTACGGAACGGGCAGTAAGTTACAGCAGGTGGAATATTTTGTGCATATTTAGCAGGAATCCGTCCACTGGAATCTAAAGTTTTAGGCGTTTTTCACCGATAAGATTTACATAGAGTTTTATTACAAAGAATGTAAATCGAGAAAGGATGTGGCAATATGGCAATCAGTTCAATCAACGGTTATTCGACCTCAAGAATCACCGGGCTTATGTCCAACATGGACACGGACTCGATGATTCAAAAGGCAATGCAAACACAACAGTTAAAGCTGGATCGGATGTATCAGCAAAAAACGTCCTTCGAATGGAAGCGGGATGCGTATACTAATGTCAACAAGCTACTGGGCGATTTTTCGGACAAATTCATGAGCTTACTTAGCCCGGACAACATGTTCTCACAGAGCACATATAAGGTGTTCAATGTGAGCATTGGCGAAAAGTACGGCACCTACTTTGATATCAAGGGCACGGCGGATGCTACCGCTTCGCAGCACAAAATCACCAAATCGACTTTGGCGGAAACGGCGAATATCAACGGTGAAAAATACAGGAACCGCGTTGCCGGTTTCACGGGAACATCAAACAACAACGCGCTTGCATCCGTGACCGGAACCAAGGCGCTGCAAGCGGGCAGTGAAGATATGAAGCTTTCCGAGCTGAAATATGCGGATGGATCTGAGGTATTCAAGTTTGCAAGCAGCAGCGATCGCTTGTCTTTCTCGGTCAACGGGAAATCCTTTGTGTTCAATCAGGATCAGAAGCTGAGTGATGTGATGTCGGCAGTGAGCGGCGATCCTACCGCAAAAGCGACGATGAAGCTTTCGGCAGACAACAAAATCGAGTTTGCGAGCAAGGAAATCGGATCCAAAACGCAGTTGAGATTTGCGAACACGGCCGGTCCTGAAGTGTTTGGGAAAAACGGCGCGTTTGGTATCGAGGAATTAAACATCACGCCCAAAAGCCTGATCAATGAGAATATGACGCTGGACGAGATTGCGACTGCGACAGGCAGAGACCTGGGCTTTGACAGCAATGGAAAGATCAGCTTTAAAATCAACGGCGAAACCTTTGAATTTGATAAGACGGACACGCTCAAAACGGTTACGGATACTGTGAACGCGTCGAGTGCGGATGTGACCATGACCTATAACAAGGACAAGGACATCTTCATGATCCGCAGCAAGGTCACGGGGACGGACACCAAAGTTAAAACGGAGAACGTGCAGGGCAACTTCTTTGGTGAAAACAGTTTAACCGGCATCAAAGAGGATGAAACCACAAAATACCAGACCATCAGCCGCACGTCGGACACCATTGCATCGGCTGCGTCCAAGATGGGCGTGGATTTGCAATTGGACGCGAACAACAAACTTACGTTTAAAGTGAACGATGTTGAGTTTTCGTTTAGTGCATCCGATTCGCTGGACAAGATGATTACCACCATCAACGGCAACAAGGATGCAAAGGCAAAGCTTTCTTACAGCGAGATCACAGATTCTTTTGTGTTTACCAGCAGTGAGACCGGCAGCGACGCGAAGGTGAAGCTGGAAGGTGGGGCGGGTGTGTTTGGCGACGCAACCTCTTTCTTTGGAATGGAAGAAGGCTCTGCGCGCGGGAAAGACGCAACGCTGGTGATTGATGGAGAGACCATCACGCGCGCATCCAATACGTTTGTGCTGGATGGCATCCAGATTACGCTCAAGGAGAACTTTGAAGCGGACAACAATCCTGAAAAGCTGGGGGCTGCAAGCTTTAACGTGACGCAAGATACAACTGCTGTCGTGGACAAAATGAAAACGTTTGTGACAGAGTACAATAAACTGATGCAGTCGTTGTATCAGATGACGACGGAAAGCGTTGATTACAACTATTCGCCGCTGACAGAGGCGCAGCGCGAGAATATGTCGGATGAAGAGATCAAAAAATGGGAAACGGAAGCCAAAAAAGGCGTTCTGAAAAATGACTCCACCATCAAAAACATGATGACGGACATGCGTAAAGCGTTGAACACGGCGGTAGAAGGAACGGGGCTTTCTTTGGGAGATCTTGGCATTACTACCAGCAAATATGTGACGGGCGAATACGGCGGTCAGATTACATTTGATGAGTCAAAGTTCAAAGAGACGCTGAAGAACAATCCGGAAGGCGTTGCACGCGCGATGGCAGGTACATCGACAGCGCGGGACAAAGACACGGAATTTAAAGAATCCGGTTTGATTACACGTTTTTTCAACACAGTTGCCGATGCGAAAAACACCATCCGCGGTAAAGATATCAAGAAAACGAATGAAAAGATTACCAATGCGGAGGAGACGATCACCAACCAGATCAAGAAAATGTATGAGGAGCAGGAGCGGCTGTATGCGCAATTTGCGCAGATGGAGAAGCTGATGTCTCAATATCAATCGCAGAGTAACTGGCTGATGCAGCAGCTTGGCGCAGGCAGCGCCGGCTGAGCGAAACAAAGGTGAGGTAAGAACGTATGGCATTTTATGCAACGGCGAACATTCAAAACAAATATAAGCAGGATTATGTTTCAACTGCGAGCCCCGTAGAGCTGATTGTGATGCTCTACGAGGGCTGCATCAAGCAGTTGAAGCTGGCGAAAATCCACAAAGAAAGCAATGAGCTGGACAAGGTCTCTGCCTGCATTGAGCGTGCAGAGGACATCATACTGGAGCTGGTGCGCAGCCTGAATATGTCCATCCCCATTTCCAACAATCTGCTGGAGTTATATCAGTTTATGATCGATGAAATGGTAGACATTAACTTCAATAAGGATGTGGAGCGTCTGGATCCGATTATTGAAATGCTGGGTGCACTCTGCGACGCATGGAATGAAGTGAAGACGACGGTAGAGAACAAGACATTTGTTCATGGGGACGAGGAATAAGAAATGAGCAATCGGCTGGAGCAGCGGAAGCAGAAAGTAGAACTTTTGCAACAATTTTTGAAGCAGACCCAAGAGGTTTCTGCGTTGTTGCAGGAAGAAAATGTCGAATCTGTTTTTGCCGAAATTGAAGCGCGTTTGGATGCGCGGGCGACTGTGATTGCACAGGTGACTGCATTAGGAAACTTGCCCGCGGCTGCCAATGAGGAAGAAGCCAATTTTGAATGGCTGTGCAATGAGCTCTTGCAACAGATTCAATCTTTGGAAGAACAAAACGTAGGAAAGATGGACGGCATACTGGAATACTATAAATCCAAACTGTCCGCCAACAAACAGGATCGGGAAACCATCACCGCGTACAGTAAGCAGATGTACAGTGTGGACGAGTTTCAGGAAGGGAGCATACTTGACCATTTGAAATAATGCCTTTTGACAGCGATATGACGATGCGCTGGCGCGATGGGAGGCATGAGTCGGAAAGCGTGAAAGGCGGCAGGACAACGGTCTGGTCAAAAGAAAGTGAAAGTACAAAATATCAATAACATACCGCTTGAAACCATAACCAAACTGGAATCGGAATCAAGCGCTCATAGTTCCGAGCTTGTGTTCAAAAGCGCGTTGACCAATGAATCCGAGCATGTTTACATGCGGCAGATTGAGGGGCTGGTGCGTACCATTGAGGAACAAGGAAAACGGATCAAAGAGCGGGCGGATATGAGCGAGCTGCAAAAGTATCGTGAGAACATCACAAAGCTGATTAATGAGACGGTGAGCAACGGCTTTGCTTTCCACAAAGAAGGCAAGCTGGGACCAAACGGAAGAAGCAAGATTTTTGCGATGATCAAGACGGTGAATGAAAAACTGGACAGCTTGACGAAAAAAATATTAAGCGAGGAAAAGGACAATATCAGCCTGCTGGATGAGGTGGATGATATTCGAGGATTGCTCGTAGATATGTATTTATAAAGGCCTTTGACGCATACGCAGCGGCCGCTTTGGTTGGTGCGGGTGAAGAAGGCTGTTTGCGCATATATCAGGGAGCTGCGTTTGAAGCGACGCAGTATGCTCGAATGAAAAGCGTAGAAGGCGGTGTACATGAAATTAACAGACAGCGAGTTTCAGAGGATGCGTGATTTTATGTATCGGAGATTCGGAATCAATCTTGCGCAAAAAAGGTTGTTGATTGAAGGGCGCATGGCAACCATTTTGCAGAAGAAAGGATACGGGTCTTTTTCCGATTTTATGGATCACATGGAAAAGGATACGACTGGGGAGGATTTGTCGCTCATCATTACACGATTGACGACAAACTTTACTTATTTTTATCGGGAAGAGCATCATTTCGATTTTTTGAAGAATATTGCGCTTCCGGAAATTCTTCCCAGAGTGAGAGACAACAGCCTCGGAATTTGGAGCGCGGGATGTTCCTCCGGCGAGGAACCGTTCACCATTGCTATGCTGCTGGATGACTACTTCGGCGGGAACAAGCGCGGCATGGATACGCGCGTTTTGGCCACGGACATCTCGGATCGCGTGCTGCGCATCGCACAACAAGGGGTTTATCCGGAAGAAAGAATGACCAAAATACCGCCCACATGGAAGGGCAAATATTTTGTGCACAAAGAGGGGCCGGACTATGAAGTAAAGCCGGCAATCAAAAAAGAAGTGATCTACCGCAAATTTAATCTGATGGAGCCGGAATTCCGCTTTAAACAGAAGTTTCATGTCATATTCTGCCGTAATGTGATGATTTATTTTGACAATGAAACGCGACAGGCGCTGACAAAAAGATTTTACGATGCGCTATTGCCCGGAGGATATTTTTTTATTGGGCTTTCCGAAACGCTCGGAAAGAGCTATAATGGATTTAAGTATGTGCAACCTTCTATTTATCAGAAGGTGTAAATACCGTTTAACGACGCAAAGGACTGCATGCAGGTGGAAGGATTCCACATTTTTTGGCAAGCAAAAAGGAGTATGATCTGGTGGGACTGGAAGGAATCAACCGCGCTTACGCAAATGTAGCGGCAATCAAGCAGAGAATCGACAATATGACAAGTGCGCCGCAGGTGCGCTTTGACACCTTGTTGAGCGAAAAACTGAATCAGACGGCTCAGACAACCGAGGCAGGTGATGTCGCGCTCGGTGGCGATGCAACAGGGCAGAGTGATGCCGCACTGAATGCTTCTTTGCTGAACGCTGCAATGACAGGGAACTCGGGCATGCTGACCGGTGAGACGGATTTATTGAGCAGCATGTATGGAAACAACCTGCTGGCGAGCGGATTAAATTCGCTGACTGCAACAGGCAATAACATGGTGCAGCGTTATACAGGGCGCGCATGTATCTATTGTGGAACGCCGGAACCGCTGGCCAACAGCACGTATGGCAACAACTATAACTACGGCACAACCGGGGGGCTCTACAACGGAACAGTTGACACAAGCGACGGTATGTTGCAAAAAGCGGCGCCTTACATGGATATCATCAACGAGGCGTCTGCAACTTATGGCATTCCCGCCAATGTCATCATGGGAGTGATTAAGGCAGAGTCTGACTTTAATCCGAACTGTGTTTCCAGCGCTGGGGCATCCGGAATCATGCAGATTATGCCGGAGAATGCTGCGGAATTTGGGATGACGGACATTTTTGATGTGCGCCAGAACATCATGTGTGGCACCGACGAAATTGCAAGACATTTAAAAACATATAACGGAGACTTAAAACTGGCACTGGCAGCCTATAACACGGGACCGGGCAATGTGGCGAAGCGAAATGTGACGAGCAGCAGCAGTCCTGAATACCTGAATATACCGCAATCGGTAAGAGATTACGCCGATCGGGTGCTCAGATATGCAGGATTACAGACAGAGGTTTAAAGGAGGACGAGGATGCAGTCTCAATCATATGTGGTAAGATTACCCATTCACAACAAAAATAGCGAATTATGCGCGTATGAAATCCTATATGTAGAGGATGGCGGCTACGATAGCGTTGGCGGCGACGCAGCAGCGGCAAAGGCAATCGAAGTGCTGCTGATGCAGTTTCAAAATGACGGATTGCTGGACGGCAAGGCGGCATTTGTGGATTTTACGCATAAGCTGTTGGTACGCAAAGTACCGGAAATGTTCAATTCTGAGAAATTGATCATCCAAATCGATCAGGAGATGCTGCTGGACTCCGAAGCCATGAGAATGGTGCAGCAATATCGTGAGATGGGATATCAGGTCGCGCTCAAAGGATTTGAATTTAATGCGCGCTCGATCAGTGCGCTGGATCATATCGATATGCTTAAAATCAACTTTGAGTATATGGACGTGGAAAAGAAAAGCGTGATCGACATTGCAAAAAAACTGCAAAAGAAGGTTGTCTTGTACAGCGTGAATACAGAAAAAGCGTATCACGTTGCGCGCGCTTTGGATGTGGATTATGTGCAAGGCTTGTATATCGGGATGCAAATGCCCAAGAAGGCAGGCATTGTTAAGCCGCATCAGGGCAACTTCTTTAAGCTGATGGTGGAAGTGACAAAGGAAGAGCCGGATTTCAACGAGATCGAGAGCTTGATCTCTATGGATGTTACGCTGACATACGCGCTGCTCAAGCTGGTAAACTCTGCGTACTTTGCGATGCGCAAGCGTGTGGAGTCTGTACATCAGGCGTTGGTGGTGCTGGGAATTGCGCAGCTGCGTCAGTGGATTTATGTTTTGAGTTTTGAATCCGACGAGGGAGAATTGCCTTCCGAATTTATCAAGATATCTTTCTTGCGTGCCAGCATGTGCTCGGAGCTTTTGGCATACGCGCAGGATGTGCCATTGAATAAATCCGAGGCGTATCTGATGGGGATGTTCTCTACCATCGATTCCTTGATGGAGATTTCACTGGAGGAAGCGCTGCAGGAGCTGAATATTTCTCCATACATCGTGGAGGCGCTGACCAAGCAGGAAGGACGCGCGGGACTTTTGTATCGTCTGGTGCTGGATTACGAAAAAGGGAACTGGATCAGCATGGCGAATTGTGCGGAGCGATTGGGCATCGAGGAGGACATCATTGCAGAGAAATATTTCAGCTGTATGAATCTGGTGGATCAGATGTGGAAGAGCTTTACAGAAATGAGAAACGACGGCGAATAATTTGTCGGAAAAAAATCGAAAATTGGTATAAAATTTCGTAAAAATGGTATATAATATATACTTGAGTTATGTACGGCACACTTCATCATGGGTTGGACATCATCGGGGGATTTGAAATAGCCTTGGCTGGGCTAGGCGGACGGGCTGCATGCCTGTGCGTAGAAAGGAAAGAATCATGGCATATGTTTTTACAAAGGATTTGGAAATTGGAGAAGCGCTGGTTGATGCACAGCATAAGGAATTGTTCCGCATCATGAACGAACTGGGAGCGGCTTGCAGCAGCGGCGCAGGCAGACAGAAAATTGACTGCACCTTGAAGTTTTTGCAGGACTATATCGAAAAACATTTTCGGGATGAGCAGAACTTACACACGCAGCATCAGTACCCGGCGCGTGTGGCGCATAAGCAAATGCACGATGCGTTTGCACGCACAACGCGGGAGATGGTACTGGAGTACAATAAGACAGGCGAGACGATTGGGCTTCTGGCAAAGGTGAATGCGAATGTAGGCACGTGGCTGGTGACGCATATCAAAGTGGAGGATAGGAAATTCGGCACATTCCTTGCGCAGGTGTGAGGAACGAATTTTAGTTCGTGCTCCCCATGCGTTGCTCAAAAAGACGAATGATCGCTGACCTGTGAAATTGGCGATTGAAAAGAGGAGAACGGTTATGGAGTTGAATAAAAATCAGGAAATTCTGCTGGAATCGGGAACCAATGAAATCGAAATCATGGAGTTCACGATCGCAGGGAATACGTTTGGCATCAATGTAGCAAAGATTCGGGAGATCATGAACCCGCATACTGTTAAAAAAATGCCGCACGTGCATCCGGCGATCGAGGGTGTATTCAAGCCGAGAGACACAATCATTACATTGATCAATCTACCCTTGTATCTGGGCATGGATGCGGATCACGACACAGCCAAAGACTTGTTTATTGTGACCAACTTCAACCAACTGCACATTGCTTTTCGCGTGCATACGGTGGAAGGCATTGACCGCATCTCGTGGGAGGCGATCGAGAAGCCCGACAAAACCATCTATGGTGGTCAGGAGGGCATTGTAACCGGACTGGCGCGGTTTGAAAACCGTTTGATTACCATTTTGGATTTTGAGAAGATCGTTGCGGACATTGCGCCGGAGACCGGAATTCAAATTGGTGAAATTGATGCGCTGGGTGTGCGCTCGAAGGATGAGCGCCCGATCCTGATTGTGGAGGACTCCGCACTGCTGTCCGCCATGATTATTCAGTGCCTGACCAAAGCCGGCTACACGAACACGGTCAAGAAAGACAATGGTGAGGAAGCGTGGGAATATCTGCGTGAAATCAGAAATGAATGCGGCGGAGATTTGCCATCCATCAAGGAGCAGGTTTCGCTGGTGATTACGGATATTGAAATGCCGCAAATGGACGGGCACCGTTTGACCAAGCTGGTGAAGTCGGACCCGGTTTTGAAATCGTTGCCGCTGGTGATTTTCTCCTCGCTGGTCAACGAAGAAATGCGGATCAAAGGAAAAAAACTCGGTGCGGATGAGCAGCTGTCCAAGCCGGAGATCGGACATCTGGTGGAGGTTGTTGACCATCTGCTGTCGCAGTATGACATCACGATGCCGGATATGATGAGGCTGTAAAAAGGAGTTGCCACAATGGGTATGTTTGACGGAATTAAGCCGCTGGAAAACGGCTTGGAAGCATCGTGGTTGCGCAATCGCACCATACTGGATAACGTCGCTAATGTAGACACGCCGAACTTTAAAGCGGCTGGGGTCGAATTTGAGGATCTGTATAAAAAAGCGCTTGGCGGTGAGGATGACTTCACCATGAAGCGGACGCGCGCGACACACATGAACTTCGGTGAATCGGACGTGGGCGCGGTCAAGGGTGAAGTTGTGATGAAGGCGAATACCACATATCGCATGGATGGGAACAATGTGGATATCGATCAGGAAATGACAGATTTTGCAAAGAACGTTATTTACTACAACACGATCATGCGGAAAATCAACGGACAGTTTAATCAACTGCGCATGGCGATTCGTGGACAGTAACAAGCAGTGAAGGAGGCATGAGAGATGGCATTTTTATCATCTTTGGATATTTCGGGTTCTGCGTTGAGCGCACAGCGGCTGCGTATGGACGTAATCTCTGAAAATGTTGCAAACATTAACACCACCAGAAATGCGGAAGGACAGCCCTATCGCAGAAGATATGTGGTGTTTCAGCAGCGGGACGGCGCGAGTTTTTCGCAGCAGCTGAATCAATCACTTGCCGGCAGTACGGGAAGCGGGGTGCGTGTAACGGAGATTGGAGAGGATGAATCTCCTTTCAAACTGGACTACAATCCGACGCATCCGGATGCGGACGAATTTGGCTATGTGCGGTTGCCCAACGTTGAGTTGGCGCGCGAGATGGTGGACATGATGTCTGCTACACGCTCTTACGACGCAAACATTACCGTGTTTAACGCAACCAAAAGCATGGCAATGAACGCACTGGAAATTGGAAAGTGAGGAAATAAGCATGGCGAGCATTAATCCTATCGCATCTCCTTCGGAATTATATCAGGCGACCAAAATATCACCCTCGCAAAATGCGGATGAAACGATGCCGGATGCCGGATTCAAGGGCATGCTGAGCAATGCGATTGCGCAAGCGGATCAACTGAGCACGGTGTCGCAAGAGGGAACGCAGGCGTTGCTTGCGGGTGAAGTGGACAACATTGCGCAGGTGATGATTGACGGCACAAAATCCGAACTGGCGCTGAACATGGTGATTCAGGTCAGAAACAAAGTGGTGGATGCCTACAACGAAGTAATGCGCATGTCCCTGTAATCAAAAAGACTCCGATAAAAAAAGTGGTATGACACTTTTTTTATTGTCAGCAACATCCGGTTTGGCAAGAGTGACGCACTGCATGGAGCTTTGGCGAAGCGCGATGAACGGTCAAAGGTGGATGACTGTCGGAAGTAAGGGAAACATAGATGGTTGAAGGAAACGGCTTACAGCTTGCACCCGCGGTTAATCCAACAGATGTGATTGTAATTATTGTCTATCTGGTATTGATCGTGGTTGCTGCATATTTCCTGACAAAATTCGTAGCCAAAAAGTCATTGCAAAAAGGGATGCGCAACTCCGGTATGAAGCGCAAAAGCGGCGCCGGTAAACTGGAGATGGGGCATCTTGTTTCCGTTGTGGATCGGGTTGCGGTGGATCGGGACAAGACCATTATGGTGGTGGAATTTGAAGGTAAATATTATCTGATGAGTACATCGCCGAACGGACTGGAGTGCATCGACAAGGTTGAAATCCTACCGGAAGCGGAGAGCCAGCCTCAACCTGAGGTGAGCGCGGAGGATAACGCGAAAGAGGAACAGGGGGCTGTCAGTGGGATGGCGCCGGAAGATGCGACGCAGGAGACGGCGGCGCAGCCTGCCCCCAAAAAAGAGTATCCCCCCGGGGAGGAGACGTTTCTGCAACGCTTTAAGAAATGTATGAAAATAGTGTTGCGCAGCTACTTGCCCGGCGGTTCCGGAGCGAATGCGTCGCAGGGTTCGTTTCAAAAAAAGCTGGACAAAGAAATACAAAAGCGCGACAGCGATCAAAATACGCAAAAAAAGACTAAAGGACAGTAACTTGAAGAAGAGATTGGTTTTAAAAATTGTCATTTGCATTGTGTCGCTGCTTGCGCTTGTTTTGGTTTTGGGCGGTTGTGTGGCCGGCACGACTACCACAACGGCGCCGGATGGCACGACGACGGTGACGACGAACGAGGTGGACGAGGGGGCAGACCCGCTCGCACAGCTTTTGGGCAGCCGATCTACCAGCATCCAGTTGGTGGGTCTATTGACGATTTTGAGTATTGCGCCGTCCATTTTACTGATGGTGACGGGCTTTACGCGCATCGTCATCGTATTGTCTTTCACAAGAAACGCGTTGGGATTGCAGCAGATGCCGCCGAATCAGGTGTTAATCGCGCTGGCAATTTTCTTGACATTTTTCATTATGGCTCCGGTGTTTGGAACCATCAAGACGGAAGCCATTGACCCTTATGTCGCGCAGGAAATCACCTTTGAAGAGGCAGTGGACAAGGCGGAAACGCCGCTGCGCAACTTCATGCTGAAACAGACATTTAAAGAAGATCTCGGATTGTTTATGGAGCTTTCCAATTCGCAGCAGGTGCAGGCGCCGGAGGACATCCCCATTACCACCATCATTCCGGCATTCATCACCAGCGAACTAAAGCGTGGCTTTATGATTGGATTCTTTATTTATATTCCGTTCATTGTCATAGACATGGTGGTCTCCAGTACGTTGATGGCAATGGGTATGATGATGCTGCCGCCGATTGTAATTTCGTTACCCTTTAAGGTATTGTTGTTTATCCTGGTGGACGGCTGGACTCTGACGATGCAAACCCTGGTGACGACCTTCAACACGTTTACTTAGCGACCGTGGAGGTTGGCGCGGGGGCGTAGATTCTAAAGTGAGGAGTGGTTGAGATAGATCAGGCTACAATTATTACAGTCATGCAGGACGCAATCCGAACGATTTTGACGGTTTCGTTGCCGCCGATTTTGATTGGGCTCGTGATTGGTATTATCATATCGATCTTTCAAGCTGCAACGCAGATCAATGAACAGACGCTGACCTTTGTGCCGAAAATCATCGGCATTTTGTTGGCGATTTTGATTTTTGGAGGGCTGATGTTAAACCAGTTGGTCGAATTTGCGACGCGCATTTATGAGTATGCTGCGATGATATCATAAAGTAGGTATGGCGTTATTTTTTGAATCCTTCATAGGAAATTGGGAGTTTTTTCTTCTTTTGTTTTTAAGAATTTCCGGACTCATTTTTTCTTCGCCTATTTTCGGCAGAAGGAATATTCCCAATGTGGTGAAAATTGGATATTGCGCTTGCATTGCAATGCTGTTTTTCACTTCTATGCCGCAGTTGACCGAGCAGATGAAAGCATTTCAGTATGGCGATGATGTTTTGCTATATATTTTGCTGTGTATCAAAGAATTGCTGTTTGGTCTGGTGCTGGGCTATGTGCTGAATCTATTTTTCCAGTTGACCTTTACGGCCGGGCAGATGATCGATATGCAGATGGGCTTCGGCATGGTTAACGTGTTTGACGTGCAGAGCAACCTAAGCATTCCTATGACGGGCAACTTTTTAAATCTGATCATGCTGCTGGTTTTTTTTGCGGTAAGAGGATACGAGCGACTGATACGCATTATGGCGCTTTCCATTGATTATATCCCGATCGGGGGGGTTACGTTTAACGCGAATATCGGCTGGGTGGCGCTGCAATTATTTGTGGAAGCGTTTTTGCTGGCGATCATCATTGCGATGCCCATTATCGCTTCCGGACTGGTGGGAGAGGCATGCTTTGGCATCATGATGCGCATGGTGCCGCAGATGAATGCGTTTTCCATCGGAATCCCCATCAAGATTATTCTTGGTTTTTTGGTTTTGTTTGCGATTATTCCGGTGTATGTGGCATTCATGCCGCGTGTGTTTGATTCGATGTATGACGGGCTGGAACGCATGTTTGCGACGATGATAGGACAGTGATATGGCGGAAAACAGTAGCGGCGAAAAGACAGAAAGCGCAACCCCCAAACGAAGGCAGGATGCCAGAGAGCGCGGGCAGGTTTTAAAGAGCAACGAAGTGGTCATGACGGGCGCCATGCTGATTATGTTTGCATCGCTGAAATTTTTGACGCCGATGATTGCTGAAAATTTGATGCGGTTCTCCGCCAGCTTTTTGTCCGGGCAGCATATGTCCATGGATCAGCTGAACACAAGCAATTTTGCTGTGGTAGGGCAAGCTATGGTGCTTGGCTTTTTACAGATTATGCTGCCGATTTTAGTGATTGCTGTGGTGGCGGCGGTGGTTGTAAACATGGTGCAAACGGGTTTTCTGTTCAGCACGAAGGCATTGGAGCCTAAGCTGAGCCGCGTGAACATGCTGGAAGGGTTCAAGCGCATGTTCTCTATGCGGACGCTGTTTGAGCTGATGAAAGCAATCATGAAGATTGCGGTGATCGGCATTATCATTTATACGGAAATCAACGCTGACTTGCCTGCATTCTCTATGATGTTGACAGAAGGGTGGAAGGCATCCATCTTACAGATTGCGGAACTGATTTTCAATGCAGGGTTTAAAATTATGCTGTTTCTTGCGGCGATTGCCATGCTGGACTACATCTTTCAGCGCAGGAAATTTGAAAAAGACCTGATGATGACCAAATATGAAGTGCGCATGGAAATGAAGCAGCAGGAAGGTGATCCGCAGATCAAAGGCAAGATACGTCAAAAGCAACGCCAAATGGCGATGATGCGTATGATGCAGAGCGTGCCGGATGCGGATGTGGTAATCACAAACCCGACGCATTATGCGGTTGCCTTGAAATATGACGAGAAGCGGGGCAACGCCCCGGTTGTTACGGCAAAAGGCGTGGATCATATCGCACTGAAAATTAAAGAAGTTGCGTCGCAAAACGCGATTGAAGTGGTGGAAAATGTGACATTGGCACGCAGTTTGTACGCGATGTGCGAAGTGGGAGATCAAATCCCGGTGGAGATGTATCAGGTGGTAGCCGAGATTTTAGCGCAGGTATTCCGCAAAAAAAGAAGATGAGAATGTGCGCGGAGCAAGGCTTTGGAACGTGTTGGATTTTGAAAAAAGAAACAAACTGCGGGAAAATGCGCGAGGGGGCTTCACGGATAGCCCGAAATATGAGATAATAGAAAGAAGTTTGCATGGCGCGTTGAACGGGAAGTGGAATAATCCGGCATCGCGCTGCAACAAACCATGATTACAATAAGTTTGAGACAGATAGAGGTTATGGATGAAGATTAAGGACGCTCTGATAGCCGGAGTGGTGTTGCTGGTCGTATTACTGATCATATTACCAATTCCGCCGACCATGTTGGACGTTTTTCTGGTACTCAACATTTCGACATCTTTGATGGTGTTGCTGATGACGCTTTATGTGCGTGAGGCGCTGGAATTTTCTGTTTTCCCCTCGCTGCTGCTGATTTTGACATTGTTCCGCCTAGGCCTAAACATCGCTTCAACGCGCTTGATTTTGGGCAACGGCGGTCAGGCGGGAACCGTAATCACTGCTTTTGGCAGCTTTGCCACCGGCAGTAACATCGTGGTAGGAATCATTATCTTTATTATCATCATCGTGATTCAGTTTGTGGTAATCACAAAGGGCGCAGAGCGCGTAGCGGAGGTTTCCGCGCGCTTCACATTGGATGCAATGCCCGGCAAGCAAATGGCCATCGACGCGGATCTTAACTCCGGATTGATCAATGAGACGCAGGCAAAGGAGCGCCGAGAAAAGATTTCGCGTGAGGCGGACTTTTACGGCGCAATGGACGGTTCCAGTAAATTTGTAAAAGGCGACGCGATCGTAGGCATTTTGATTATGCTGGTGAATATTGTGGGCGGTATCATCATTGGATCCATGTCCGGCGAGGGCGTGCCCATGGACGAAATCTTGCAGACCTATACGACGGCGACCATCGGTGACGGACTGGTCAGCCAGATTCCGGCGCTGATGATTTCCACGGCGACCGGCATCATCGTGACGCGCGCGGCATCCGAGGACAACCTTGGACGCGATTTAATCAAGCAGTTGACTGCGCAGCCGGGTATTCTCCTCATCTTAGGCGTGATGATTATTGCCATCGGCTTTATACCGGGGCTGCCGAAGCTGCCGATTTACGTGATCGCAGGACTGATTTTAACGGTAGGGATTGTGCTCATCCGTTCCAAGGCAAAGGTTGTGGTTCCGGCAATCGAGGAGGACAAGGCGTTGGAGGCGGCGCGTGAAAAGCGCAAGCCGGAGAATGTGACGTCGCTGTTGTCCGTGGAATTGATTGGGATTGAACTGGGCTACGGGCTGGTGCCGCTGGTGGATGCAAGCCAAGGGGGAGACCTTTTGGAACGCGTGGTTATGATACGGCGGCAGTGCGCGATCGACATGGGTATCATTGTGCCCGTGATTCGCATTCGGGACAACATTCAGCTCAGTACGAACGAATATGTCATCAAGATCAAAGGCGTGGAGGTTGCCAAAGGCGAAGTTATGCTGGATCATGTGTTGGCATTGACCACCAGTGAAGTCAAGGGCAAGCTTACAGGCATTGAGACGACGGAGCCGACCTTTGGATTGCCTGCGGTATGGGTCATGGAGAGCGAACGGGAGAAGGCAGAGCTGCTGGGATACACCACTGTGGACGCACCTTCCGTGATTGCGACGCATTTGACAGAGACCATCAAGCGTCATTGTGCGGAACTGCTGACGCGCCAGCAGGTGCAGACATTGATCGACAACCTCAAAACCACGCAGCCTGCGTTGGTGGATGAGACGGTGCCTAAAATATTCTCATTGGGCGAAGTGCAGAAGGTGCTGGCAAATCTGCTGCGGGAAAATGTGCCCATCCGCGACATGGGTACCATACTAGAGACACTGGCGGATCACGGCGCTATGGTGCGCGACCCGGAATTACTGACCGAATATGTGCGCAAAAGCCTGTGTCGCTTGATTTCCAAACGGTTTGTGCCGGACGATCGCGCGCGTGTGATTACGTTGGATCCTGCCTTGGAAAACTTGATTGCAGAGAAAACAAAGCAGACAGAGCAGGGAACTTTTGTGGCTCTGACGCAGGATGAGATGCAGCGCATTTACAATAAGCTGCGTGACATCATCGAGGATATGAACCAAAGAGGTATCACGCCGATCGTGCTCACCTCGCCGCTGGTACGACGGCAGTTTAAGCTGATTACATCATCGATGGTGCCGGATTTGATCGTACTGTCGTACAACGAACTAGAAAACTATGTTGAAGTCTTTTCAGATGGCATTATTGGGGTGTAAGGCGCAAGCAGCAGGCACAGCGTAACGGAATCTTAGGACGAGAAAGGATTAGCGCTCATGAACTTGAAAACATTTCGCGTCGCGGACATGTCGGAAGCGATGCAGATGATCAAAAAAGAAATCGGGCCGGATGCGGTGATTTTGAGCAGCAGACAAGTGCGCAAAAAAAAGGGATTTTTGGGCTTGTTCTCAAAAAAGGAACTGGAAGTGATTGCAGGCTATGACGAAAAAAAGCCGAAGCAGCCCGCCAGCAACCCTGTAACTTTTCGCTCCGCAATGAACCAGCAGGCGGAGCAGCCTGCCTTTGTGCGTGAGCCGGTTGTGCTTACAAAAAATAATGATGGAGTCAATGAGCGCATTGACGAATTAAAGACCATGATTGAGCAGTTGACCAAGCGGGTCAACGGAGACGCGTCCAGTAAGCGCTATACGCCTGAGATCATGGAGGTGTATACCAGACTGACGGAAAACGATGTGAATGCAGAGATCGCGGACGAAATTTGTGCCGAGACGCAGGAAGTCTGCATGGTGAAGAAGGAAAGCCCCGGCGACATTGCAAAGAGCATGATCGCAGACATGATTGGTAAGCCGAACACAATCAAGGCAACCAAGTACAAGCAGAAGGTTGTGATGCTGATTGGCCCTACCGGAGTGGGAAAGACCACCACGCTGGTCAAGCTGGCGTATTTGCTGGTGTATCAGGAAAAATTGAATGTGGGCGTGATCAATGCGGACTCTTTTCGAGTGGCGGCACAGGAGCACTTAAAGGCATACTGTGATATTCTGAAAACAGATTTTATCACGATTTACAAGCCTACCGAAATCAAAGACGCGCTGGAAGCATTCAAAGACAAAGACATTGTTTTGGTGGATACGGCGGGAAAACTTTCCGACGACAAGGAATATCGCATGGATGTGGCAAAGCTGGTTTCCATGGGGAAAATTGAGGATATTTACATCACCCTTTGTGCATCGACAGCGGACAAGGTCATGAAAAAAACCATCGATCATTATAAATTTTTAAAGAAATATAGTATTATTATTACAAAAATGGACGAAGTATCTAAAAAGGGAGTTATTTTAAACGCGGCAAAGTTCAGCGGCATGCCGATCTCATATTACACGTCAGGACAAAATGTGCCGGATGATATTGCAATAATCTCAACGCAGGATGTGGTTGAGTCTGTATTGGAGTAATCAAAGTATGAATCAGGCAGAACGGCTTCAGGAGCGTGTCCAGGAGGCACTGGGCAACGCTGCACAACCGAATAAAGCAAAATCGCCTAAGGCGTATACCTTTTGTGTGACAAGCGGAAAGGGCGGCGTCGGCAAGACGTCCTTTGCGGTCAATTTTGCGCTGGCACTTTCACAATGCGGCAAAAAAGTTATTTTGATCGACGGGGACTTTGGACTGTCGAATGTGAACATCATGTTGGGCAAAAACGCGCCATATTCGCTGGAGCATGTGGTGCGCGGCGAAAAAACGCTGGATGAAGTGATGGAGCAATGCTTCCCGGATGTCTGGTACATTTCGGGCGGATCCGGCGTGACCGAGCTGTTAAAGCTGGGCGAGGAACAGATGGAGGAAATCGTTTCTCAGCTGTTGACGCTGGAGGACGAGATGGACTACATCATCTTTGATACGGGAGCGGGCATGAACAACAACATTTTGCGTATGATTGACGCGAGCGATCAGACCATTTTGGTGATGACGCCGGAGCCTACGTCGATTTTAGACAGTTTTGTGGTGGTGAAAACGGCGCAGGAACTGGAAGAAAAGCCGATGATGAGCGCGCTGATCAACAAGGTGTTTTCCGTGCAGGAGGCGCACAACACCTATCAAAACTTTGCGAATGTGGTGCAAAAGCATTTGGATTATCCGATTGGGATGCTGGGATACATTGTCAATGACTCCAAAATGCGGGAGTCGATTGCGGCGATGGTGCCGTATGTACTGCAAAATCCGAATAGTTATACGGCTGACCTGTTCCGCAAAATTGCGCATGAGGTCACAAAAACGCCGCGGAAAAATAAGGAAAAGGGTATCAGAAAGTTTTTTGAACGTTTGGCAAAGGGAGCGAGGTAGAAATGGAGCAGAGCATTAGCGGAAAAACGATATTCGAGCCGGGCAGGCAAGTTGAGCTGTTTAAAGATCAACTCGATTCAGTTTTTTCGTACATTGAGCATGTTGACGATCGTGTGATATACGTGAGCAGCATTGCAAATCTATCCAATGCGGAGGGATATTTCGATAAAATTTTGTCGGGCAAGGTGAAGATCCGCGGAGCGATCTACTTGTTCAAATGCAGGATTATGGGGGATGCAATCATTCAAGGTGGGTTGCGGTGCACCAAGCTTTTGGTGACGGTGCCGCCGGTTTCGGTGGAACTGCGTTCCTCCTTTCGCTTGGAATCGCTTTTCGATTTGGAGGTGCGGGCGGTTACCACGCCGGAGAGCGAATGGGTGCCCTGCCGTGGCATCGACATCTCGGACACGGGAATCGGCTTTGCATCAGAGCAGAAATTTACGCGCGGCGATACAATACAATGCAGACTGTTGTTGCTTTCGGAATACTATATCGTGCCGGCGCGTGTGGTGCGCGTGATTGAGCACATGGATTCGGATCAGATATGGATGTATCGAATCGGGTGCATGTTTGTGGACATGGAACGCAGGATTTCCAAGCGAATTCGACAGCATATATACAGATTGCAGACGCATAAGTGACCGCGCTGACTTGCCGGGCAGTGTATGCCGGATCGGAGGATGCGAAAGAGTGGATCATAAGCAGAGAGAGCAGGAGGCTCAAGAACTGTGGGCGGAATATAAAAAAGATCCCACAGTCGAGAATAGCAACAAACTGGTAGAGCATTATTTATATCTCGTTAAGCCGATTGTTTTAAGAATGTCGCCTTTGTATCAGTCAACCTTCCGGGATTATGACGACTTGATCAGCAGTGGCGTTTTAGGCTTGATGGATGCAGTCGGAAAATTCGACGTAATGCGTAATATTCGCTTTGAAACTTATGCGCAGGTGCGCATTCGCGGAGCGATTTTAGACTACATGCGCCAGCAGGATTGGATCCCCAGCGCCATGCGCAAGGAGATCAAGTTGTTGCGCCAGGCGAGCGAGGAATTGAGTGCGGAGTTAAACCGCTCACCGGAATATGAAGAACTGGCAGAACGCTTGAACATGCCGGTGGAAAAAGTTAAAAAAATTGTCTTGAACGACTATCAATACAGTCTGATGCACTTTGAGGACATGATTGGCGGAATTTCCTACCATAGTGATACGGAAATCGCATCCAAGGATGTTGCCTATGACCTTGCGGACGACAAAGGCAGCATGATGCCGGAGAAGGTTTTGCTGGAGACGGAAGCGCGAGAGGTATTGATTTCGATGATTCGCAGCCTGCCGGAAAACGAACGGCTGGTGCTGGATTTATGTTATCGAAAGGAACTGAAAATGAGAGAAATTGCCGAAGTGATGGGGCTGACGGAGTCGCGTATTTCGCAGATCCACAAGCAGGCAATCGGCAAAATCGTGAAGCGATATCAAGAGGAATACGAGAACATCCACACCCGGCTGTAATGGGACAACAAAGGTGACGCATCAAGCATCAGACCGTTTTTTGGGAGGATAATATGATACGCGGAATCGACAATCAAATCATGATCAATAAATCGCTGGACTATGCGCGGCACATGTCTGATCAGAACAACAATGTGCAGCAAGGCAAGGATTTTATTGCGGAAATGGAGAAGGTGCGGATCAAACATGAGGGCGAATCGGTCGTGCATGTGCAGGACGAGGATACGCCGCTGGTGCGACGCGAAAAGGAGCAGAAGAACCAGAAGGAGGGTCATGCGCTTTTCGAGCAGGAGGAGCGGGAGGAACTGGAGGACGACATCGAGACTGTGGAAGGAAAGAAAGAAAACGGGCTTGGTATGTCGATCGATATTAACGTATAGGCAGAGCGGAGTGTTTGCGAATGAACATGGAATATTATATTTTTGCATTGTTTGTATTCGCGCTTGTGGTTATCGTTTTGGCATTGGTTTTCAAATGGAGGAGCCAGCGGCAAAAGGAGAAGCAGACGGATTACGAAGACAAAATGCAAAAACTGATGGTCACTTATTTTGAAATCGAGGATATGGCGAACTCGCTGCGGGATTACATCGCGCATACTTCTGAGACGTTGGAATTACAATACAAGAAATTGGAATTTGAGGCAAGCAAAATGGAAGAGATGCGGGAGCAGCGCCGTGCGGAAGCTTCCCATGTGATCTATCAGAGTAATGTGACCCGAATGGAGCAGATGCCCGTGAACCGCGTGGAGATCGCGCCACCGCAGGAGGTGAGCGCCGCGTCGCAAAGTGCGCCAAAATGCGCGCAGGAAGTGCTGCGTATGCTTGCAGAAGGAAAAAATGAAGATCAGATTGCGGAAGCGTTGGCAATCTCCAAGGCGGAGATCCGTTTTATTGCAAAAGTGAATAAATAAATCTGCTAAAATGCTAAAGTCCGGTAGGTTTTGCAACGATAATTATAATATAGAAGTGTGCGACTGTGCACACTTGTTAGGAGGCGAAAATGCTTAGAAGTTTCTATATTGCCGGAACCGGAATGTTGACACAGCGTGCAAAAATGGATGTGGTGATCAACAATCTGACAAACAGCGATACAGTCGGATATAAAAAAGACCAGGTGGTGACGCGTTCGTTTGGCGATATGCTGATCAGTCGTCTCAATGACAAGACGTCCAACGGTACGACTACGACGAACAACAATGCCTATGTGGGGCCGCTCAACACGGGCACCTACATTGACCGTGTGGCAACAGACTTTACTTCGGGTCCAATGCAGATTACGAATTTGCCGACCGATCTTGCGATTGCCGGCAATGGATTTTTCACGGTGCAGACGCCGCAAGGCACCCGATACACCCGCAGTGGCAATTTTCAAGTGGATTTGAACGGAAATCTGCTGACGCAGGAAGGCTACTATGTGACGGGGCAGAACGGCGGCATGATTAACGTAGGCACGCAGGGAAACTTTAAAGTCAGTTCGGACGGCACGGTGACGGTGAATAATCAGAATGTAGGTCGGTTGCAGATCGTACAGTTTGAAAACAACAACGTGCTGCGCAAGGAAGGGGGCAACCTCTTCAATGTGGAAGGCGGAGCGCCTCAGGTGATGAACAATCCGTCTATTGTGCAGGGCGCGCTGGAGGGATCAAATCTGGATTTGGCACGGGAAATGGCGGACATGCTGACCACAAACCGCGTCTATGAAAGCAACCAGAGAATACTCAAAATGGTAGATGAATCGCTTGCCAAGACAGTGAGCGAAATCGGAAGATTTTAACGGGGTAACGGAATTATGATGCAGGGAGCATACACAGCGGCGATGGGAATTACATCCCAACAAAGAAGTTTGGATACCATCGCAAACAACTTGGCAAATTTGAACACAAACGGCTTCAAAGCCAGCCGTGTCGATTTTAAAGACGCGCTTTATCAGAGCATGCAGCGCGTGGTGCAGCCGCAGGCGGGCATTGACATGCAAAAGGGTCACGGGACGCTGGTCTCGGGCATTACGCGTATTTTTTCGCCGGGGCAGTATCTGGAAACGGGCAGAGAGCTTGACTGCTACTTGAATGGCGAAGGATTTTTTGCAGTGCAAAGCCCTGCAGGAGAGCGGCTATACACGCGCGATGGCAGTTTTGCACGGGATGTGCAGGCAGACGGAGAATATCTGGTGACTTCGAAGGGTTATTATGTGCTGGATCAAAACGGTCAGCGTATTCGTTTGCAGGGCACTGAAGTGCGCATCGGGACGGATGGGCAGATTTACAATGGTGGCAACAATGTGTCTTACGCGCGATTGGGTATGTTTGATTTTACAAACCGCGAAGGCTTACAAGCGGTTTCGGATAATTTATTTGCGGTATCGACAGCATCGGGACAGGCACAACGCGCAGCCCTGGACACCAAGGTTGAGCAGAGAGTGTTGGAAGGCTCTAACGTGAATATGGCGGAAGAGTTTTCGCGAATGATTCGTAGCAGTCGCGCAATGCAGATTTCTTCACGCGCGCTCTCCACTGCGGATCAGATGGATGGAACAGCGAATCAGCTGAGATGAGGTGGTAGGATATGGCAGGGAAGTATGTAAAATGTAAATCGTGCGGGAAAATTTTTCCGTTCAACGGTAAGAACGAATGCCCGATGTGTTTGATGGAAGTGGAAAGAAAGTTTGATCTGATTAAAAACTATCTGTACAATTACCCAAGCGCTACGGTGTTGGAACTTTCAGAGAAAACCGGTGTGGAAGAGGCGACGATTCTGCATTTTCTGAGAGAGGGCAGGCTGGAAATGAAGTCTGCAGACGGCTCGCTGTGTTGTGAAAAATGCGGAAAGCCCGTTACCAGCGGACGGATGTGTAAAGAGTGCGCCGGCTCGATTTCAAATGCACTGAATCGGGTGTTGCCAAAGAAGGAAGTTCCGGTGAAGGAAAAACCTGCACCGGCAGGATTGGGCAGTAGCTCGGAACGGTTACACATTAAGAAGTAGGAGGATGCATGTATGAGGATCAATTTAACCGGATCGATACAAGCGGTAGAACGGTATCGCGGGGTTGCAAACAATGCAATCAACAGATCGGAGAAGAGTCAGCAGAGTGACCGCGTTGAGATTTCCAGCGAGGCTGCTTCCTTCCACGAAATTTTCAAAGCGGCAAAGGCTTCGATGGAGGAGCCTGTGATGCCCGCGCAGGATTTGAGTGCGCTGAAGCAGCAGATCAGCTCCGGCAGCTACCAAGTGGATGACGCGAAACTTGCGGAAGCGATTTTGTTTTCCGTGAGGGTGTGATTTCATGATAGAAAAGCTGATCGAGATTTTGGAGGCGCAGCGACAGGCGTATGAGCAAGTCTATGCGCTATCCTTGCAAAAAAAGGAAAGCATCATCGAAAACGACGCGCAAAGCGTGAATGAGATTGTAAAACGCGAGTGGGAATTTGTTTCCCGGATTTCGGATTTGGAAGAACAACGCGTCGCGCTGGTTGCATCGCTGGCAGCGGAACAGCAGTTGGCGGAGCTGCCGACTTTGCAAGAGCTGTATGCCTATGCAACGCAGGAGCAGTGCAGGCGGCTGGACGAAAATGCGCAGGCGCTTAAAGAACTGTTCAACCAGCAAAAGCTGGTGAATGCGCAGATGCAGGGATTGATTGAGTTGCATATGGAATATGTGGACTATATGGTGAACATGTTTCTTGTGGAGCCGCAGACAAGCAATATCTATGGGAACTCTGGCATTGTGGAAGAAGGAAACGCGAAAAACGTGAACATCATCGACAGCCAAGCATGAGGAAGTGAATATGAGATCTACTTTTTATGGACTTGAAATAGCAAGAACTGGCTTATTTATCAGCCAAAACCAACTGGACATTACGGGCCACAACATTTCGAATGTGGATACCAACGGCTTTACGCGCCAGCGCTTGAGTACGGCAGCATTGCCCCCCATCGCGGGGAACTCTTTTATTGCGATCGACGCGCGTGGCACATCAGGACGCGGAGTGGATACCATCTGCGTGGAGCAGGTGCGCAATCCGTTTTTGGATTACCAATATCGCAAGGAAAACGGTACCACAACCAAGTGGCAGACCAAGCAGCAATATTTTGAATATGTGGAATCTCTGTTTAACAATGAACTGGATGATATGGACACTGCAAGCGGGGTTTCTAAGATATTTGCCGGGTTTTATGATGCGTTGCAGGAGCTTTCCAAAGCGCCGGAGAAAACCGAATTGCGCGAAAATCTTTTGCAGCAGGCGCAATCCATGACGGACACCATGAACTATTATTACAACCGTTTGGTAGAGCAGCAGAATACCATCAACGAATCAGTTAAAATTACGACGAATGAGATCAACGCGCTTGCCAAGCAGATTGCGCAATTAAATGAGCAGATTTACGGCTACGAACTTTCCGGAGCCAAGGCAAACGACTTGCGGGATGAGCGCAACCTTTTGCTGGATCAGCTTTCCGGACTTGCGGACATTTCCACTTACGAGGACCCGAACGGGCAGCTGGTGGTGCAACTGGATGGCAGGAATCTAGTGCGACATGCAAATTATAAGCAGCTTGCGGTAAATGATGATGTGCCGAATCCTCTTAACAATGGGGAAACTTCTTTATATGGCGTTTATTGGGCGGACAGCAATGGCGACCCGACCGGCAACGCGATTACGTTCCGCGATGGCGCGATGCGCGGGTATCTGGACATCCGCGACGGGAACTCCAAGGATTCGATCGGGATTCCGTTTGTGGTGCATGAGCTGAACAAGCTGTGCCAAAAAATTGCGGCAGACATGAACGCAGTTCACGAGAAAGGGTACACGATTCCCGTGGACGGCTCGACGCAAAGCAAGACGGGGATCCGGTTTTTTCAAGTGGAACTGGATGCGGACGGGAAACCGATGTATGATAAAATCACGGCGAAAGACTTTAAAGTGGATGCTAATATCATTAAAAATGTGGCAAACATTGCCACGTCAGATATGCCTATCGTGCCGGGAGAAGGCAACGATCAGAAAGGCAATAACAAAACCATCTTAGCAATGTGCGAGCTGGTAACCAAGAAAAATGAAGCCGGCACAGCGGACAACATCGACAGTGCGTATCGCGCGGTTCTCAATGATATCGGAATCAACATGAATCATATCACGGACACGTACAAGGCGCAATCGGTCATGAAATCGCATGTCGATCAACAGCGCAAATCCATCAGTGGTGTTTCGCTGGATGAGGAGATGACCAACATCATCCGCTTTGGGTATGCGTACAAAGCGGCATCGCGTGTGATTACGGCGGTGGACGAAGGATTGGACGTTTTGATTAATAAGATGGGTCTGGTCGGCAGATAAGCGGCTTTGAAGGAGGGACAGCGGACATGAGAATTACCAACTCTATGATGATTGATAATATGCTCAACAACTTGAGCAATAATGTGTTTAAGGTGAGCAAATATAGCGACCAACTCGCCAGCAACCGCAGGATTGTGAGACTTTCCAGCGACCCGGTGGGAGTGCTGAACAGTATGACGGCGCGCCAACAGATTAGGCGCCTGGAGCAATTCAGAAAGAATGTATCTTCTGCAAACCATTGGGCAACACAGGCGGAGACTGCAATTACGGAGATGGAGCAGGTGATGATCAGCTTAAAGGAGCTGACGACTGCGGCGATGGGCACAACGAATCCATCGGACAAACAGAACTATGCTTTGCAAGTGCGTGAATTGACCGATCATATTTTGCAGATGTCCAACTCGGTGATTGGCGATCAGTATTTATTCGGTGGCTTTAACACGACCAATGAACCATTCAAGGCAATACGCGACGAGAACGGAAAAATAACCAAAGTGCTGTACAATGGTTGCGATCTAACATTGCCGCCGGATGGCATTACCACAAGTGGAGAAATGGCAAACACGACCAATGCAAAGGACTTTGCGTGGACGGGCAGCATGACGGTTGATAACCGTGCCTACGCCGTGAGTGCAGATGGTGATGACATTGTGTTTTCGTATACAGATGAAAACGGCGTGGTGCAGGAGCAGGAACGATATACCGTGACGGCGGCTGATGTGCAGGCGGGAGAGATTGACTTAACCGCGCAAGGATTCGGCAAGATCAGTTGGACGAACAAAGCCGACCCGGCGCTGGGCACCCCGGCAGAGATCGCAGGCGCGGTAGCGGGCGCAAAGACCGTGAACACGCAGACATCGGCCGTGATGAGCAGCAAAGCGGATTCGCACTTGCAGTGGACGGGTGCAATCGGTGAAAATGAAAAATATCAAATCAGTATGCAGGGCAGTACGTTGATTTTCACGGACTCCAATGGAGCGGAATTTGCGCGGCACACGCTGGACGCAACCGACGTTAACAACGGATCTGTGGATTTATCGGCGCTCGGTTTGGGCACCGTCAGTTGGTCAACGACTGCGGATCCGGCATCCAATCCGCCTTATGTGGTCCCCACAACACCGGAGGAACTGGCAAAATTGATCGGTTCTGCGGAGTTTGTGACCTCGAAGCTGGGGGAAGAGGCGACGCAGCGCGTACAGTTTGAAACAGGGTTCAACCTAAAGCAGACGGTTACCTTTAATGGTGTTGAGCTGGCCGGGACAGGAAGCACAAATATGTTCCAGACGTTGTTGAATCTTGCGCGGGATTTGGAAAACGGAGCATCCAACGATGATTTGACCAAGCATCTGACTGCCTTGACAAAGGTGCAGGATAACTTGATTGTTGGGATGGTGACAAGCGGTGCACGCACAGAGCAGTTAAAAACAATGTCGAACCGCTATTCGATGGACGCGATCAATTATGAGGCGATTCGCTCGGATGTGGAGGACATTGATCAGGCTGAAACCATTATGAAATATCAGTACACAAACACGATATTCAAGCAGGCACTTGCAAGTGGCTCTCAGATTATCCAAATGTCATTGATGGATTTTCTGAAGTAATTTTCATGAAATGGGTGATGTAGGGTGAAGGCATTAAGCATTCAATCGAGTCGGGCAACTTTGGACATCAGCTCTACGCGCGCGCAGCTGCAAATCCAGAACCGGCCGCGCCGTAATTTCACGGTGAAATCTACACCGCCGCGCATGATGGTGGAAAGCCAGCGCCCTCAAATGAAGGTGGACTGGCGCAGCGTTTGGAATGAGCGTGGGATGCGCTCTCCGGATAGCTTTCGGCAATATATGCGGGATACGGCCAGGCAAATGGTTCAGGAAGCAATTCAGCGCATGGTGGCGCAGGGTGATTCTATGAGCCAGATTCAGAATTATCTTGGTTCGTCCAGAAACATGGTTGGCGAACTGGCATTGGAAGATATTTTGCAGGTAAGCCCGCAAATCGCAATGAGCAGCGGAGCTTCTTCGCCCTCGATTGAGTGGACGGAAGCGAAAATGAGCATCCAGTGGTCGCAGGGTGAATTTGAAATTGTCTGGGATGATAGTTTTATGCCGGATATCACAGTAACGCCTTATTCTGTGGAGATCAAAATTAAAGACCATGCGCAGGTGCATATCTCCGTTAATGAGGATGCGGTGCCCCAAAAGCAAGGAAAAAAAGTAGATAAGAGCATTTAGACAAAGGAGAACTTTATTTGTGGATATTCAATCGACACGCTTTGGTGAGATCAGCATTGACCGCAATAGTATCATAATGTTTCCGGGCGGACTGCCCGGTCTGGAAAAGCTATCGCAATATGCGATTGTGCGATGTGACCAAACCGACCCAATTCAATGGCTGCAAAGCATTGAGGATGCAGACATTTCGATTCCGATTGTCAACCCGTTTGTGCTGAAACCGGATTATGAAATTGTGGTGGATGATGAAGAGCTGGACTTGATCGAGACACATGAGGAGGAAGACCTTGTGGTGCTCAACATCATGGTTTTGCCGGAGGAATTGACCAAAATGACGATCAATTTGATGGCGCCGTTGCTCATCAATATGAAGAAGATGATTGGTGTGCAGATTATGATGGATCATAAGGCATATTCGTTGCAGCATCCGGTGTATGATGCGTTGCTTGCTTATTATCAAAACGGGGAGGTGGATGCCGATGCTAGTGCTAACGAGAAAGCCGAATGAGGCAATTATCATAGGCGAGGACATCAAAATCACCTTGCTGAATATTGATTCTGATCGTGTCAAAATCGGGATTGAAGCCCCCAAAAATATGCGGGTCTATCGTTATGAGACACTAAAAAAAGTAGTGCTGGAAAACCAAACCGCAGCGCATGTGAATGTGAATTTGGTACAACTTGCGGGGCTCAAGAAGAGCATCGGCAAAGAAAGCAAAGATTGAAAGATAAGATGATGCCGCAATGCGGCATTATTTTTTGGTTATTTTTTCTGGCATAGCGTTATGGAAAAATCGAATTTGGGGAACAAGATGTTTCGGCTAAGGAAATATTTAAAGAATTATAAGAAAGAAGTGTTCCTGGGTCCGCTGTTTAAGTTGATTGAAGCGATCTTGGAACTGATTGCGCCATTGGTGATGGCGGCAATCATCGACAATGGTGTGCGCCGCGGTGACGGCGGATACGTGCTGCGCATGGGCGGCTTCATGGTGCTGATTGCGGCGGTAGGGCTGGTCTGCGCGCTGGTGTGCCAGTATTTTGCGGCACGTGCCTCGCAAGGATTTGGGACAGAGCTGCGCCGTGCGCTTTTTGCCAAAATCGGCACGCTTTCACACGCACAGATCGATGAATTTGGCACCCCTTCCTTGATCACACGTACAACGAATGATGTAAACCAGTTGCAGCTGGCGGTGGCAATGCTGATCCGGCTGGTGGTGCGTGCGCCTTTTTTGGTGATTGGCGCAACCGTGATGTCGGCGTTGATCGACGCAAAAATCTCTATCATTTTTGTGATTGCTGCGGTGGGATTGGTGCTGGTTTTGTATTTGATTATGAGCCGGTCTGTGCCGTTTTACCGGAGCATCCAAGCGCTGATTGACCGCGTTGCCCGCATTACGGGGGAAAACCTGAGCGGGGCGCGCGTGGTACGCGCGTTTGCGCGGCAAAAGCAGGAGCGGCAGCGAATGGAACAGGCAAGCGACGATCTGCAAAAGACCTGTGTACGAGTCGGCAGGATTTCAGCTCTGCTTAACCCAATTACCTTTATGATTGTCAATGTTGGCATTGTTGCGCTGCTTTGGTATGGGGGCGTTCAAGTCGACGCGGGGATGCTGGAACAGGGGCAGATGATTGCTCTGGTCAATTATATGACGCAGATCCTGCTTGCGTTGATTGTAGTTGCGAACTTAGTTGTGATTTTCACCAAGGCGGCCGCCAGTGACGCGCGTGTGAGTGAGGTGCTGGAAACGGAGCCATCGTTGTGTGCGCCGCAAACGACGCCGCATGAGGACGTGCATGCGCCTGCGATCGATGTGCGCAAATTAAGCTTCGCATACGCAAAGGAGCCGGTGTTATCGGACCTAAGCTTTGCAGTGCGGCGCGGCGCGCGTGTGGGTATCATTGGAGGAACGGGCAGCGGAAAATCCACACTGGCACAACTGATCGCGCGGTTTTATGATCCAACACAAGGGGAAATCGAGATACAGGGCGTGGATGTGCGGGAGATCCCTTTTGCGGCATTGCGCAAGAAAATAGGGATTGTACCGCAAAAAGCAGTGCTTTTCCGGGGCAGCATTCGGGAAAACTTGAAGATGGGCAACGAACATGCGGAGGACGAGTGGCTGTGGCACTGTTTGCATATCGCGCAAGCGGAGGATTTTGTACGCAGTCTGCCGAATGGCCTTGATAGCGAAGTGCAGCAGGGAGGTAAAAACTTCTCCGGTGGGCAGAGGCAACGGCTTACGATTGCGCGCGCACTGGCGGTGCGACCGGAAATTTTGATTTTAGATGACAGCGTGAGCGCGCTGGACTATGCGACCGAGGCAAAACTGCTGCACGAACTGAAGGATGCGCAGCAAACGATTCTATTCATTTCGCAACGCATTCACACGGTGCGTTGCATGGATTTGATTCTGGTCCTGGAACAAGGCAGGCTGGAGGGCATGGGCAAACACGAGGAGTTGTTGCGTAACTGCGAGGTGTACCGCGAGATTGCGGTGACGCAGATGCCGGAAGGAGGCGCGGATGCGTAGATCGATGCTGCGGCGGTTGATTGCACTGGTACGACCGTATCGAATTTTTTTGTGGCTGGCACTGGTTACCTCTCTGGTAGGTGTTTTTTGCTCGCTCTGGTTGCCGGTGCTGGTGGGCGATACCATCAATTTGATGGTGGGCGTAAACCAAGTTGCGTTTTCCAAGATGCCAATTGTGCTGATGCTTGTTGTGATTGCCGTGGGAGGCGTATTGCAATGGGTTTCGGCACGATGCCTGAATCGTGTGGCGTATGGTTCGGTAAAAGATTTGCGTAATGCTGCATTTGCAAAGTTGAACCGGCTTGCGCTGCGCAGCATCGACGCTCATCCGCATGGGGATTATATTGCGCGACTTTCCACAGACATTGAACTGATTTCAGATGGCTTGATTCAGGGGTTTGCACAGCTTTTTTCAGGCGTTTTGACCATTTTGTTTACGCTGATTTTCATGCTGATGATGAATGGAACACTGACGCTTGTGGTGGTGGTGATCACGCCGGTTTCCCTGATTGCGGCGGCGTTGATTGCAAAGTATTCGCACAGAAGCTTTCTTTTGCAGGCGAAGGAGCGCGGAGAGCTGGCGGCATACGTGGACGAGATGGTAGGCAACCAGAAGCTGGTGAAGGCGTTCGGATATGAAGAAAGGACACAGTCTGTGTTTGAGGAGATCAATATGCGGCTGTATCAGAGTGGAAGAAAATCACAATTTTACGCATCGCTGACCAACCCTTCCACACGATTTATCAATGCATTGGTGTATGCGGCGGTGGGCATAGTGGGTGCACTGCTGTCCATCGGGGGCACTCTTTCTGTGGGGCAGATTGCCAGTTTCTTAATCTACGCCAATCAGTATACCAAGCCGTTTAACGAAATTTCCGGTGTAGTGGCAGAATTGCAGACTGCGCTGGCATCGGCAAGAAGAGTGTTTGAATTACTGGATGACGAGGGCGAGGAACGGGACAGAGCGGGCGCGCTGGTGGCCGCAGACTGCGCCGGGAGTGTGGAATTACAGGACGTGACCTTCTCTTACCGGAAGGGGCAGCGCTTGTTGGAACATGTGCAGCTTGCCGTTCAAGCCGGTCAACGCATTGCGATTGTAGGTCCGACAGGCAGCGGCAAAACAACGCTTATGAATCTGCTGATGCGTTTTTACGAGCTGGAACAGGGCAAGATCTTGCTGGATGGCTCGGACATCGCAGACTTTACGCTGAATAGTCTGCGCGGACAATACGGCATGGTATTGCAGGACACGTGGCTGTTTGAAGGTACGTTGCACGAAAACATTGCATACGGCAGGCCGGACGCAACGCGGGAAGAGGTGGTTGCGGCGGCGAAGGCAGCGCATGCGCACGGTTTTATCCAGTGCCTGTCGCAGGGATATGACACGGTGATCCGCAGCGCACAGAGCTTATCCGAGGGACAAAGGCAGCTTGTGTGCATTGCGCGTGTGATGTTGACCAACCCGAGTATACTGCTTCTGGATGAGGCGACCAGCAGCATAGATACGCGTACCGAGGCGTTTGTTCAGCGGGCGTTTGACCGCATGATGCAGGGGCGTACCAGCTTTGTGGTGGCGCATCGCCTTTCTACCATTCGAGAGGCGGATGTGATTTTGGTGATGCGCGACGGAAACATTGTGGAACAGGGAACGCATGACGAGCTGATGGAACGCGGCACATACTACGCGAAGCTGTATCGCAGCCAGTTTGAAGGAGCAGAGGTATGAGCGTTTGGGATGTGCTGCGGCAAAGCAGCAAGCCGATTGTGCTGTATGGGATGGGCAATGGTGCGGATAAAATTCTGGATGTGCTGGCGGTGCGTGGGATCGCGGTCTCCGGTGTGTTTGCAAGTGATGATTTTTGCCGTGGACAGCAGTTTCGCGGGTTCACCGTGCAGCGTTATGATGTACTCAAGCAGCAGTTTGCTGACATGATCGTATTGGTGGCGTTTGGCACACATCGAAGGGATGTGATGCAAAATATTAAGCGCATTGCAGCGGAGCAGGAACTGTACGTGCCGGATGTGCCGCTGATGGGTACAGAGCTGTTTGACGATGGCTATTTCGCGCGGCATGAATCAGACTTTGAATGGGTGCGGCAGCGGCTGGCAGACGCGCAATCGCGCCGTGTGCTGGACAATGTATTGCAGTACAAAAGGAGTGGGAATCCGCAGCTTTTGTGGGAGTGTGAGACAACGATTGCGGAGGCGTACGCATTGCTAGACTTGCGCGAAGGAGGCATTGCTGTTGACGCGGGGGCGTATAACGGGGATACGGTAGCGGAATATCTGCATTTTGCAGGGCGACCGCAACGAATGTTTGCAATCGAGCCGGATGCCAAAAATTACAAAAAATTACGTGCAAATATGAAAGAGAAAGCATTTGTGCAGTGTGTTCACGCAGCGGTGTGCGATCGGGACGGCACCATTGGCTTTGATACGGCGGCGGGGAGACAATCCGCCGTTCAGGAACAGAGTGAGCGGCAGATTACCTCGGTCAGCATGGACGGGCTGCTGCAGGGGGCGGCAGTGGATTATATGAAATTTGACGTGGAGGGGATGGAACTGGCGGCGCTGCGGGGCGCGGCTCAAACCATACGGCTGTATAGGCCGCGCATGATGGTGTCCGCATATCATCGAAACGAGGATTTGTTTGAGCTGCCACGCTTCGTACTTTCATTGCGGGAGGATTACAAGTTATATTTGCGGCATTTTCCTGCACTGCCTGCATGGGATGTGAACTATTATTTTGTGTGAGGGGGTGAGGCCGGTGGAACAACTGGAGCTGGTGGTGCCAACAATAGAGCATAAACGCGCTGCGGAAGCATTTAAGCAGGAGTTCTTTGATTATGGCGAAACGGTGATAAATGGTAGTTCTCTGCTGGATCAAATGGACTATGATGCGTGGTTGGCACACATCCAAAGTTGTCGTGACCCGCGCACGGTACGTGAGGACTGGGTAGTCGCAAGCACTTTTTTTGCGTTACGGACATGCGACAGCAGGATTGTGGGAATGATCGACATTCGGCATAATCTGGAAAACGATTTTCTTGCGGAGTTTGGCGGGCATATTGGCTATGCAATCAGACCCGGCGAGCGGCGCAAGGGATATGCCGTGCAGATGTTACGTCAGGCTTTGGAATATGCCAAAGCGTTGGGGTTATCTGCGGTGATGCTGGGGTGCTATTCAGACAATCTGGCATCCAAAAACACGATCATCCGTTGCGGGGGAACACGGAGAGAGCAGAAGCCATATTTAGATGGGAAATGGATGGAAATTTACTGGATTGAACTGTAAACAGAGAGGGCTTTCGGCGCAAGAGTGCGGCGGGGGCCTTTTTATTATGACGGTGCCCGCCGTAAACGGAACCAGAATGTGCTGCCTTTGCCGGCTGTGGAGTGCACCCCACAGCTTCCACCGTGCGCGGCAATGATGGAGCGCACAATGGAAAGCCCCAGACCGGTGCCTGCGATCGCGCGCTTATGCGCGTGGCCGGCACGATAATACCGATCCCAAATATAGGGAAGCTCCTGCTCGTCAATGCCCTCGCCAAAGTCCTGCACTTCGACCAAAACATCTGCATCTTCTGAAAGCTGCCGCACCACAATGCGTCGATCATCCCCGCAATAGAGTATGGCATTGGTCAGAAGATTGTAAAATGCCTGCGTGAGCCGGGTGCAATCCGCCAGAACTATTTCGGTCTGCGAAGACTCAAAGGAAATTGCGTAGCCATCATTTTTCACCAGTTCCTGCGTAGATGCGATGCTCTGCTCCAGCAGTGCCGTCAAATTGCAGGGCGCGTAGACTGCCTGCTCGCCGTTTTGCTGCAAACGCGAAAGATCCAGCATATCGCTGACCAAATGGCTAAGGCGGGAAGTCTCATCGATAATGATCTGAGCATTTTGTGCGTTGTTTTCTCCGGGAAGATCACGCATTGCCTCGGCGTAGCCTGCAATCAACGTAAGCGGGGTGCGTAAATCATGCGATACGTTGGCGATCAGCTCTTGACGCAGGTGCTCCACTTTGGAAAGCTCGATAGCGGTCTCGTTGAGCGTTTCGGCAAGTTCGCCGATCTCACGGTAGCCCGCTCCGGAAAAGCGCACGGAATAGTCGCCCTGCTTCATCTGCTTTGCGGAATCGTTTAAAGAGCGGATCGGACGGGAAATATAACGCGCAATGAAAAAGGCGAGCAAAGCGTTGCACAGCAGCATGACCACGGTGATGAGGATGACTTGGACTTTGAGCGTTGCAACGGTTGCGTCTACCGGCATGATCTGCGAATCCAGCAGCAACAGAATGGTGTCACCGTTTCGGTCGGTAACGTCTGCGGCAAAGACCAGCGTGCTGGTGGAGCGGGTGGCATCCGTTGTATTCCCTTCGTGGCCTTCCCGATGCTGACGGCCATATCCTTTTCCGTTCCCCATTGGCTGCTGCGTCAGGGAGCGCGGAGACATATCCTGGTCAAAGTAAATTGCGCCTGATTGCGCGGTGTACTCAAATAATTCCTGCTTTGCAGAATCACTGAAATTGTGAATAACACAGTTGCTTTGCCGATGCACTTCAAAAAGGGTGCTGCCATCGGATGCGGAAATGCTGATGCAAAGTTCGTCCTTTTCGGCGATCGTTTCCAGACTTTGCTGCGTCGCATCTGCGGAAACATCCTGAGTGGAAAGGATTTCCTGCACACCGGCGGCGCGGGATTCCAGCGTGGCGGTTTTGACAAAGCGGTAAAAATCGTCTAAAAAAACGACCTGAAACAGCCATAGCAGCACAATCAATATGCCACAAACCCCCAGCAGAAACAGGAAGATTTTCCATTGTATGCCCAATTTAGCCCTCAAAACGATACCCCACGCCGCGCAGCGTCACGATTAAGTGACTGTACAAACCTAAATTTTTCCGCAAAACCTTGATGTGTGTGTCAAGCGTACGGTCATCACCATCAAAATCGTAGCCCCAAATGTCACAGATAAACTTGTCTCTGGTGATGGCAATGCCACGGTTGCGCACCATATAAAACAGCAGCTCGTATTCCTTGGGCGAAAGATCCAACGTTTGGCAATCGACGGTCACTCTGCGCGCAGCAAAATCTACGCATAGCCCGTCTTTTTCATAGACTTCGCCGCCGACGGCGGGGTCGACCCGTCGAAGTACAGCCCGGACACGCAGCATAAGCTCTTTTGGGGAAAAGGGTTTGACGACATAATCATCGATGCCCAGCTCGAAACCGTGGATTTTATCGTACTCTTCACCACGCGCAGAAAGCATGATCACCGGTGTGGAACAACTTTTGCGAAGCTCCCGCACAGCAGTGAAGCCGTCCATTTGCGGCATCATGATATCCATGATGATGAGATCAAACTCCTGCGAGAGGCACAGCTCCACGGCAGACAGACCATCGTCTGCCTGCGTGACAAAATATCCCTCGTGTTGCGCATATTTTTGAATCAAAGAGCGGATTTTCTCTTCGTCATCCACGACCAACAAATGTGCCATGCGTGTGTTCCTCTCTGCATTTACTTTTATTGATTATACCATAACATCTTTCTGTGAAAAATAGGTGAAAACACGAAAAAATGATTCTCTTGATTCGAAAATGGGATGTATATTCGTTACGGGATTTGGTATAATAAAACAAATAAGATTTTGTGGCATGCAAAAAGTGTGCCGATGGAAAGTTTGATGCAGGCGGTTTTGCTTGCAGGAGGATTGGATATGAAGAGGATTACAATGGTATGGGATGGTGTGGCGGATCGTCCGAATGCGAAATTGGACGGAAAAACGCCGCTGGAATATGCAAAGACGCCGCATTTGGATGCGCTTTATGGGAAATCGAAAAGCGGCACGGTGCTTACCATTCCCGCGGGATTGGAAGTGGGCAGCGCGGTTGCAAACCTGAGTTTGCTGGGGTTTGACCCGCACACTTACCGTGGACGCGCCATTATTGAAGCGGCGGGTATGGGAATGCCCATGAATGAAGATGATTTATACATTCGCTGCAACATCGTCACGTTTGCGGGCGAGAGTTTTGACACGAGCAGCATCGAGAGTTATAGTGCGTATGAGATCAAGACGGAAGATGCGCAGCCTATGATGGAAGAACTGTCGCAGACGGTGTTTGACGATGAATTTCAACTGCATTATGTGGGTTCCTTTCGCAATATCCTGATTGTGAAAGGCGGGAAAGGACTATATCCACTGGACTTTGAGCCTGCGCACGACATCATCGGGCAGAGTATTGCGCCCTTCATTCGCAGGGAAGGGAAGCAAGCGAAGTTTTTTGAGCTGATGCAGCGCGCGTATGATGTGATGCGCCAGAAAGAAATTGTGGCAAACGGATTGTGGTTCTGGGGCGATTCCATCATGCCGGAAATCAAGGGAGATACCACAGGGCGCGTCGCGCTTTCCGAAACGCTGCTGATGGACGGGATTACAACCATTGCGGGGCTGCCCAATGTTGGAACAGAACGCGAAGGGAAAAGCTTTGAACGGTTTTTGCAGGAAAAACTGAACAAGACGCAAGAAGCGATACAAAAGTACGATGATATCTATGTGCATATTCAGGAGACGGACGATTTGAGCCACGAGCGGTTGGCGCCGGAAAAGGCGGAGGCGGTGGAGACCATAGACCGCGTTTTTTTACCGGGTCTGTTGCAGGCGCTGGAGGGGGAGGATTTCACGTTGGCGCTGGCATCCGATCACTTTACTTTTGCGGACACAGGCGCGCATGGCGGGGAGCCGGTACCCTTTTTATTTTACGACTCGCTGCATCCCAGCGCGCAGGACGGGCGCTTTACCGAGCAATGCTGCAGGGAAAAGGAATGGTGTGTTACGGCGGCGGAATTAAGGAACTTGAGCACTGCTTGTGAATAAAAATGCAAGAGCAGAAGTATTATGATGCAATCTCGAAACTAAAGATAGATTGCACGCAATGCAGCGGACTGTGCTGCGTTGCGCTGTATTGCGCAAAATCAGACGGATTTCCGGCAGATAAGGCGGCGGGAACGCCTTGCAGGAATTTGACGACTGATTTCCGATGTGCCATTCACCCTGATTTAGCAAAGCGCAACATGCACGGTTGTTTGACGTACGATTGCTTTGGCGCGGGTCAAGCAGTAACGCAACTGTACGGCGCGAAAGCAAACTGGAGAACGCATGCCGCGTGTGCTGTCGAGGTGTTCAAGACCTTTTTGACTGTGTTTCAGCTTCATCAGATGCTGTGGTATTTGTGGGAAGCGAAGATTAGAACTGCCCTCCCGCAAGGCGACATCGAGCAGTTGATCTTAGAGAACGAACGGGTGACGAAACTGCCGCCCGACTTGATTTGCGGCTTTGATTTGCAGACGTATCGCGCTCGCGTAAACGCGTTGTTGAAGCGAACGATTCGTGAAATCTCGATTTGTAATCCCGCCGGCGAAGTAGAGAAGGACTTTGCGGGAAAGAATCTGACCATGATTGATTTGCAGGGGCAGGATTTGAGCATGGCATGGATGATGGCAGCGGACTTGCGGGGATGCTGCCTTAGGAAAACGACTTTGTTAGGCGCTGATTTGCGTGATGCAAATTTGCAGGATGCTGATTTGAGGGAGTGCCTTTTTTTAACGCAGTTGCAGCTTAATTCAGCAAAAGGAAATGCCAACACCAAAATACCGAGTCATTTATCGCAGCCGGTTTTTTGGATAGAAGCGGAACCTGACGGATGCAAGCGCGAGAAAGAACGGCATAACAACGATAAAAAAGCAAGATAAAAAAATGCTTGCTTTTTTTTATTTGCTGTGCTAGAATCTCAAACAGGTGGTAAATTTGCCACATAGATGAGTGGAACGCAGGTTCCAATAGGCGAAGGCGAGGCCTTCAAAGAATAGAAAGGAATAGAGAAGATGGATTTTAGAACTTATTTGAAGCAATACCCGGACAAAAATGGTAGATTTGGTGAATACGGTGGTGTTTTTATTCCTCCGCAGCTTGTTGCAGCGTTTGAGGAAATTACCGAGGCGTATTTGACGATTTGTAATTCCGCACAGTTTATCAATGAACTGCGCCGGATTCGCAGAGAATTTCAAGGCAGACCCACGCCGGTTTATCACTGTGAGCGGCTTTCGCGTGAATTGGGACTTGCGCAGATTTATGTAAAGCGTGAGGATCTTAACCACACGGGAGCGCATAAGCTCAATCATTGCATGGGCGAAGGACTGCTGGCAAAATACATGGGCAAAAAGCGCTTGATTGCAGAGACCGGTGCGGGGCAGCACGGCGTTGCGCTTGCTACGGCTGCGGCATTCTTTGGGCTGGAATGTGAGATTCATATGGGTACTGTGGACATTGCAAAGCAGGCGCCCAACGTGACGCGTATGAGGATGCTGGGGGCGAAGGTTGTGCCTGTAACGGAGGGCGCGGCAACATTGAAGGAAGCTGTGGATTCCGCGTTTGTGGCGTACGCCAACAATTATCAGGATTCCATTTACTGCATTGGATCGGCAGTGGGGCCGCATCCCTTCCCGATGATGGTGCGTGATTTTCAGCAAGTGGTTGGACAGGAAGCGCGTGAACAGTTCATGCAGATGACAGGAAACCTGCCGGATGCGGTGTGCGCATGCGTGGGCGGCGGCAGCAATGCAATCGGTATGTTTGGCGCGTTTTTGAACGATCCGGTGGACATCTACGGTGTGGAGCCGCTGGGCAAGGGAACCAAGCTGGGGGAACATGCCGCCTCAATCACATATGGCAAAAAAGGCATTTTGCATGGGTTTGAGAGCATCATGTTGCAGGATGAAAAGGGCGAAGCGGCACCGGTTTATTCCGTAGCAAGCGGCCTTGATTATCCATCTGTTGGACCGGAGCACGCGTTTTTACATGACATTGGCAGAATAAAATATGAAACCGCAACGGATGATGAAACGATGGAAGCGTTCTTTAAGCTGTGCAGGCTGGAAGGAATTATTCCGGCAATCGAAAGCGCGCATGCGATCGCGTTCGGTATGAAGTTAGCGAAAAAGATGGGGACAGGCACCATTTTGGTGAACCTGAGCGGCAGAGGCGACAAGGATATTGACTATGTCGCAGAGCAATACGGGTACGGAGATCAGTTTTTTCAGGACTGAGCGCTCTGGGTGACGGGCAGCCATAAGAATGCAGGGCGCCGTCACAAATGGATGCAGGAAAAAAAGCCGTGTACACGGGCGAACATTTGATTCGACCGCATGCACGGTTTTTTTACGCCGTGAGGTCAAGACTGCCAGTCAATCTGACACTGTATTAAATTTTGCCGGTAATAAAATACGGCGTTTTTTTGGCTCCTAAAAAAGAGATTTTTACATTGCGGGAATGCGCGAAATCGTGTATGATAAGAGAGATAAAACGAAAGCGTTTTTTGAGAAGCCTTTAAATTGGTCCTGCGAGGCCGGTAAGGAAACTGTTGACTTTCTTTGCGTACCTTGCGGAGAAAGTTTTTTTAATTGAGGAGGAGTGTTATGAAGCACTTGTTGCAACCGCTGGACCTATCGATGGAGGAAACGGACGAGATTTTGTCCCTTGCGCAGCGCATTATCCAGCAACCGGAGCGGTTTCGTGAGGTATGCCGCTATAAAAAACTGGCAACCTTGTTTTTTGAACCGTCCACGCGCACCCGTTTGAGCTTTGAAGCTGCGATGCTGGAACTGGGGGGAAGCGTGATTGGGTTTGCGGGAGCAGACAACAGCAGTGCCTCCAAGGGGGAGAGCGTTGCGGACACGGTGCGCACGGTGGAATGCTATGCGGACATCATTGCTATGCGCCATCCAAAGGAGGGCGCGGCGCTGGTGGCGGCGCAGAAGGTGAACATTCCAATCATCAATGCGGGCGATGGCGGACATCAGCACCCGACGCAGACGCTTACCGATTTGCTCACCATCCAAAGCCTGAAAGGCCGAAGAGATGATTTGACGATTGGGCTGTGCGGCGACTTGAAATTTGGACGCACCGTGCATTCGCTGATTCGTGCTCTTTCCCGACACAAAAACATACGTTTTGTGCTGATTTCTCCCTTTGAACTGAAGGTGCCGCGTTATGTGAAGGAAGAAGCGCTTAAAAACAATAGTCATGTGTCGTATGTACAATACGAACGGCTCGAAGATTGCATCGAACAACTGGACATTCTGTACATGACGCGTGTGCAAAAGGAACGATTCTTCAACGAGGAGGACTACGTACGTTTGCGTGACAGCTATATTTTGGATGCGGCGAAAATGCAGATGGCAAAGCAGGACATGATAGTGATGCATCCGCTGCCACGCGTGAATGAGATTTCTGTGGAAGTGGACGACGATCCACGGGCGGTCTATTTTAAGCAGGCCTGGTATGGCAAATATGCGCGTATGGCGCTGATCATGAAATTATTGGGGGTAGCAGAACCATGTTGAGTATTGATAGTGTGGAAAGAGGCGTGGTGATTGACCACATCAAGGCGGGAAAGAGCATGGAGATATACAAATATCTCAATTTGGATAAACTCACGAGCAGCGTGGCTATCATAAAAAACGTGAAAAGCAACCGCATGGGGCGTAAGGATATCATCAAAATTGAAGACGCGATCGACACGGATTTGGAGATGCTGGGATTCATTGACGAAAATATCACCGTGAACATCATCGACAATGGCGCGATCATTCGCAAGATGAACATTACGCTGCCTTCGCAGGTCAAAAACATCGTGCGTTGCAAAAATCCGCGCTGTATCACATCCGTGGAGCAGGAATTGCCGCACATCTTCAATTTGACAGACCGTAAGCGCGGGGTGTATCGCTGTATTTATTGCGAGCAGGAGGCAAAGCGCGGATAATGCAATGAGGCAATCGGCAAATGCTGCTTGCATAAATATGCGTAATATGATATAATACGTGTATAAATATAAAAAGGCGGATATAAAATGAAGCATTTACTCAAAATGGGAGATTTGTCTAAAGATGAGATCATCGGTCTACTGGATTTGGCAGATCGACTGAAGAAAGAGCAGAAGCAGGGCATTGAACACAAGGTGCTGGCGGGCAAGACGCTGGGCATGATTTTTCAGAAGTCATCGACGCGCACACGCGTATCGTTTGAAGTGGGAATGACGCAACTGGGCGGATATCCGCTGTTTTTGTCCGCATCGGATTTGCAGATCGGACGGGGAGAGCCGGTGCAGGACACAGCGCGCGTTCTATCACGTTATTTGGACGGCATTATGATCCGCACGTTTGCGCAACAGGAAGTGGAAGACCTTGCTGCATATGGCACGATTCCCATTATTAACGGTCTCACAGACTTTGCGCATCCCTGCCAAGTGCTGGCGGACTTGCAGACCATTCGGGAATATAAGAAGGATTTTGACGGCCTGAAGATGGCATATATCGGTGACGGAAACAACATGGCAAATTCCTTGATTGTGGGCTGCTTGAAGGTTGGAATGGAGGTTTCCTGCGCGATTCCCAAAGGATATGAGCCGGATGCCGGCGTATTGGAGTTTGCCAAGGGATTCGCGGGATTCCATCTTGGACAGGACGTGGCGGAAGCCGCAAAGGACGCTGACGTGCTGATTACGGATGTGTGGGCGTCTATGGGGCAGGAAGGTGAAGCGGAGCTGCGCAAAAAGGCATTTGCGGGCATGCAGATCAACGACGATGTGATGGCGGTAGCCAAGCCGGATGCAATGGTGCAGCACTGTCTGCCTGCGCACAGAGAAGAAGAAATTACGGCAAGCGTTTTTGAAGCACATGCGAATGAGATTTTTGACGAGGCGGAAAATCGTCTGCATGCACAGAAAGCTGTGATGGTGACCTTGATGGGTGCGAACGCGTAAAGGGTGAGAAGAAGTAGAGAAGGATGCCAGACAGACTGAAAATTGGTAGAGTTAAACAAAAAAGGGGGTTGCTTCTTGGGTGAGGCAACTCCCTTTCCGGTAGAGACAACTAAAATGTTCTTAATATTCCAAAATGCCGAAACCGCCAAACAGCAGTGACCCAACTACAAAAGAGAAGAACACGGCTGCGACGCCTGCAAAGGTTGCGATGATGGCAATGTTGCGGCACCAAAACATAAAACGATTGCCGCGATCGTATTGATACAGCTTGCGCGCAATGACCCACACTGCCACAGACATCGTGAAGCCGATGATGCTGAGCCAACGCACCCATGGAATAAAAGCCAATATATCGCATGCAATGGCAATCAGCAGCGTAATTAAAACAGACTTCATGGACCAACCTACCTTAACGAATCAAGTAATCACAATTTATAAGATACCAAAAAAAACGTGCCGCGTCAAACACTTCGTTGCGTTATGCACGCTTCATAATCAAAAAGCTCATCCATTTCGCATAGCTCGTTGACCATGAACGCGCGAATATAATCGCTGTCCTTGGAGATTGAGTGGATGTAATATCCGTTTTTCAAATAAAACGCAACGGTGGAGCGCATTTTTGATGCGGTATGCAACGTGATGGCTTTTACGCCCATGTTCAGGCATTCCAAACGCACTTTTTCCAGCAGCAAACCGCCGATTCCAAGGTTTTGGATTTCCGGATCGATGGAAAAACGGCTTAAATACGCAATACCCTGATCCAGCACAACGATGCGCACACTGCCCACCAATTCACCGTCTACGCGCGCGACATAGACATATTTGGTATCGATGTCTTTTTCTACATCTTCTAAAGTTTCAAACAGTGCGGCAATGCTTTCGCGTTTGCGCACTTCCTTGGCATAGCGATCGAATGCCAGCTTGGTGATGCCCAGTATTTCCGGCGCGTCCTCTTTTTTGGCGCGCTGTAATGTAATATGTTCCATATTGAATCCTCTATTTTCCTTACTGGAAAGCCGTTTTAACGATATTTATCCAAAGAAAGCACGCTGAGCTCCTCATTGGTTTTGAGCACGGTCAGCATGGAGCCAACAGTGTCCATGGATGTGATACACGCCACATTGAAGCCCACTGCCGTGCGGCGCAACGAGAAGCCGAAGCGCTCCTTGATTTTACCGCGCGTGGGGGTGTTGACAACAAGCGTAAACGCATTTTCTTTGATTTGATCGAGTGCATCTGCCTTTTTGACCAGTTTGCAATCCATTCCGTTTTCCTTGAAATAGGTGTAGGTGCCGTCTGTTGCGCAGATTTCGAACCCGCACTCGTGCATTTCCTTTGCGATCGTAAGCGCCTCAGGCTTATCACGATCGGTGATGGAGAACAGAATGTTTCCGCCGACCTCCGGCAGACTGTTGCCTGCGGCAAGGAACGCCTTTTTCAGCGCCTTGGTGAAGGTGCGATCGGTACCCATTACCTCACCGGTGGACTTCATTTCCGGTCCGAGGAAGGTATCCACAGAGGCTAGCTTGGCAAAGGAGAACACCGGCGCTTTGACCGTGATGAGTTTGGACTCTCGATGGATCCCTGTTTGATATCCCATACTTGCCAGTGTTTCGCCCAGCATGATCCGCGTGGCAAGCGAAACCATATTGATATCTGTGACTTTCGAAAGAATGGGCACGGTGCGGCTGGCGCGGGGGTTGACCTCCAGCACATAGACATCATTTTTGTCATCCATCACAAATTGGATATTGAACAGTCCTTTGATGTTTAACTCCCGACCGATGGCGATGCCGTAATCCGCGACTTTCTTTTTTGCTTCCTTGGGGATCGTTTGCGTGGGGTAGACGGCAAAGCTGTCGCCGCTGTGCACGCCTGCGCGCTCCAAATGCTCCATGATACCCACAACCAAAACATCCTCGCCGTCGCAAATCGCGTCCAGCTCGATTTCCTTACCCGTGATATATTTGTCAATCAGCACGGGTTTATCCGGCGCAATATCCACGGCGCGCGTGATGTATTCCGTAAGCTCTTTATCGTTATAGACGATTTCCATGCCGCGTCCGCCCAGCACATAGGAGGGACGCACCAGCACGGGATAGCCGATTTCCTTGGCGGCAACCAGCGCATGATCCAGCGAGAAGGTGGTATCGCCCTTTGGAAGCGGAATGCCAAGATCAAGCAGTACATTCAGGAACTTATCACGATCTTCCGCGCGGTCGATATCCGCAACGCTGGTGCCCAGCACCTTTTTGCCCGCACTGATGATAGGCTGCGCGAGGTTGATCGCCGTTTGTCCGCCAAACTGCACGATGACGCCCTCCGGGTCTTCCTTGCTTAAAATATCCAGTACACACTCCTTGGTGAGCGGCTCGAAATACAGTTTATCCGAGGTATCAAAGTCGGTGGAAACCGTTTCGGGATTGGAATTGATGATGATGGATTCGTAGCCCAGCTCCTTGAGCGCGTTGACCGAGTGCACGGAGCAATAATCAAACTCGATGCCCTGACCGATGCGAATGGGGCCGGAGCCAAGCACGACGACCTTTTTGCGGTCAGAACGTTCCACTTCATCTTCATTATCGTAAGTGGAATAATAGTAGGGTGTGACCGCCTTGAACTCGCCCGCGCAGGTGTCTACCTTTTTGAAGGAGGGGCGAATGCCCAGCGCGCTGCGCATATAGGTGACCTGGGACTCATGAGCGCCGATGCAATCCGCGATATACCCATCTCCGAAGCCGACCTTTTTGCAGCCGCGCAGTACCCAATGGGGCAGTGTGGCGATGGTATATTGTTTGAGGTCTTTGGACACATCCACGATCTTCTTGAGCTTATTCAGGAAAAATTTATCAATTTTGGTGATGTCGTGCAGTTGATCGACCGAGAAGCCGTGCTCCAGCGCCTTGGACAACACAAACATGCGCTCATCATCCGGATTTTTGAGGCTTTTTTCGATTTCCTCCAGCGTCCATTCGCTGATGTTTTTCATGCCAAGATTATAATTGAGTTTGACATCCAGACAGTCGATTGCCTTGAGCAGGGATTCTTCGATATTGCGTCCGATTGCCATGACTTCGCCTGTTGCCTTCATCTGCGTACCCAATGAACGGTTTGCGCCTGTGAATTTGTCAAAAGGCCAGCGCGGCACTTTGGTGACGACATAGTCCAAAGCAGGCTCGAAGCAAGCATAGGTTTTTCCGGTAACGGAGTTTTGGATTTCGTCCAGATGATAGCCCACCGCAATCTTTGCCGCGACACGCGCAATGGGGTAGCCGGTCGCCTTGGAGGCGAGCGCGGAGGAACGCGAGACACGCGGGTTTACCTCGATGACGACATAATCGTAGGAATCGGGGTCCAGCGCGTATTGAATGTTGCAGCCGCCCTTGATATTGAGCGCGCGAATGATGCGCAGCGCAGAGGTGCGGAGCATTTGATATTCCTTGTCTGAAAGCGTTTGAGAGGGGGCGACAACAATGCTGTCGCCTGTGTGGATGCCCACAGGGTCGATGTTTTCCATATTACAGACGATGATGCAGTTATCGGCTCCATCACGAATGACTTCGTATTCAATTTCCTTCCAGCCCGCGACGCTTTGCTCCAGCAATACCTGATGGATGATGCTCATTTTGAGCCCGCGCGCGGTGATGTTCAGCAGCTCGTCCATATCGTGCGCGACACCACCACCCGTACCGCCCAGCGTATATGCGGGACGCACGATGATGGGGAAGGGGCAGACCTCTGTGAAAGCACGTGCCTCGTCCAGCGTATTTACGATTGCCGAAGTGCAGACCTTTTGGCCGTGGCGCTCCATCAGATCTTTGAACAACTCGCGGTCTTCAGCAAGCTTGATGGAATCCAAAGAGGTGCCCAGAAGCTTGATGCCCAGCTTGGGTAATATGCCGGACTGATCGAGCTGAATCGCCATATTAAGCCCCGTCTGCCCGCCCAGCGTAGCAATGATGCCTTGTGGACGCTCCTTTTTGAGGATTTTGATTAAAGTATCCAACGTAAGAGGCTCGATATACACCTTGTCCGCCATGTTGACATCCGTCATAATGGTGGCGGGGTTGGAATTGACGAGCACAACTTCAAAGCCTTCTTCCCTGAGTGCACGGCACGCCTGCGTTCCACTGTAATCAAATTCTGCGGCTTGCCCGATGACGATGGGGCCGGAGCCGATGACTAGGATTTTTTCAATGTCTGAAATACGGGGCATTTTTCTGTTCCTTTCTTTCTCTAAAAAACAGACACAATATTGTGTCTGTTTTTATCGTCTAAAGCACTGATTCCAGTGCGTCTTTTAAAGCGTCTATCTGCTCTTTTGCAATCACATAAGGGGGAACGAAACGAAGCGTATTGCCGCCCGCGCTTCCAATCACGAAGCCTTTGCGCAGCATTTGGGAAACGACATCATGTGCGTCCTTGCCAGCTTTGAGTTGCATTCCGACCATCAATCCTTCTCCGCGCACATCACAGACTTGATCGCTGTTGACTGCGCATAATTGTTCTTTTAAGTATACACCAAGAGCGCGTACATGGTCAAGCATTGCCGCGTCGATTTTTGAAGTGACATACAGCCCTGCGGCGCAGGCAAGCGGGTTGCCGCCAAAGGTGGAACCATGATCTCCCGGAGCGAACGCATCCGCGAACTGCTGCGTTGCGAGACACGCGCCGATGGGAATGCCGTTGCCAAGCGCCTTTGCAAGCGTGGTGATATCTGCTTGGACTCCATAAAGCTGCTGCGCCAAAAATGCGCCTGTGCGCCCCATGCCAGTTTGAATCTCGTCAATGATGAGCGCGACATCCTGCTGTGTGCACAGATCGCGCAGGGTTTGTAAGTATTCCTGTGTGAGCGGGAGCACGCCGCCCTCGCCCTGAATGACTTCGCAGATCACGCCGCATACATCGCCGTCGATGGCTGCTTTAGCCGCTTCGACATCATTTGCGGGGATGTAATCGAACGTGAAAGCGCCGGGCCGGAACGCCGTGTGAAACTTGTCCTGTCCGGTGGCAAACAGCGTTGCGACGGTGCGCCCGTGGAAGCTGTTTTGAACGGAAACGAACTTTGCGGACTGCTTACCCTTGGCGAACGCGTATTTTTTGGCGATCTTCAGCGCGCATTCGTTGGCTTCCGCGCCGCTGTTGCCGAAGAAAACGCGATCCAGTCCTGTTTTTTCGCACAGAAGCTGCGCGAGGCGTGCCTGCGGCTCGTTATAAAAATAGTTGCTGATGTGGATGAGCGCATCCACCTGCGTTTTGACTGCGCTTTGGAAGCCTGCATCCGAATAACCCAGCGCGTTGACGGCGATACCGGCGAGGAAATCCTGATATTCCTTCCCATCATCGCCATGAAGCACCGCATCGTGCCCGCCCGTGAAGTGCACAAAGGCACGTCTGCCAAACACCTGCAAGAAATGCCGGGCATCCAGCTCTTGAATTTGATTATGATCCATCATACACACCGCCTTTACGCTGTGACCATCGTGCCGATACCGGAATCCGTGAAGATTTCAAGGAGAATCGGATGGGGGATGGTACCATTGAGAATATGTACGCGCTGAACACCGTGATCCAGCGCTTTCAAGCAGCCCGTGACCTTAGGCAGCATACCGCCTGTGATCTGACCATTGTCTATCATTTGCAGGATTTGTGGTTTGGAAGCGACGTACATCAGCGATTTGGCATCGTTTTCGTCTGCACGAATGCCATCGGTATCCGTCAGGAACATCAGCTTTTCCGCTTGCAGCGCAGTGGCGATCTCACCGGCTACGGTATCTGCATTGATATTATAGGATTCGCCTTTTTCGCCCACGCCGACGGGAGCAATGACAGGGATATATTGATCGTGCGCCAACGTATTGAGCAGTGTGGTGTTGATGCCGATGATCTTGCCGACATTGCCAAGATCGATGCCGTTTTTCAGCGGTGCTTTTTCCGCTCTGATGATGTTGCCGTCGATGCCGCAAAGACCGATTGCAGAGGCGCCCATGCCGTTTAACTTGGCCACGATCTCTTTGTTGATCTTACCTGTCAGCACCATTTGTACGACTTCCATCGTCTGATCGTCTGTGACGCGCAGACCGTCGATAAACTTCGGCTCGACATTCAGCGCCTTGAGTGTGCTGTTGATTTCGGGGCCGCCGCCGTGCACCAGAATGGGGTTCATACCCACAAATTTGAGCAGTGTGACATCCTCCATGATCTTTTGCGTGAGGTCGTCGTTTTGCATGGCAGCGCCGCCGTATTTGATGACGATTGTTTTTCCGAATAGACGCTGGATGTAGGGCAGTGCCTCCACCAGCATATTTGCGCGTTCGATATATTGCTTCACTTGAATTCTCCTTTGGTTTTATGTGATTGTCAGGCTTTATCGACAGCCTGTATGGATTTTTACAGGTACCAGGCTGTTTGAGGCAATCCCGTCGTTTGCGGCAGACCGTTCATGATGTTGAAGTTTTGCACTGCCTGACCTGCTGCACCCTTGAGCAGATTATCTGTGCAGGATACGATAACGATGCGCCCGGTGCGCGGGGAAAGATCGAACCCGATCACGCAGTTGTTGCTACCGACGACCTGCTTGAGTTCGGGCAAGGTGCCTGCGGGAAGCGCGTGTGCAAAGGGCATATCCAGATATGCCGCTTGATATGCCTGCTCGATTTCTTGAGCGGTGACATCCGGCGACAGTGTTGCGTAGATGGTGGCGAGGATACCGCGCTTGACGGGCAGCAGATGCGGCGTAAATAATAATGTAAGTTCTTTACCGCCGATTTTGGCAAGCTGCTCTTCAATTTCGGAAGTATGGCGGTGATTGACCACGGAATATGCCTTGAAGCTGTCCATTGTCTCGCAAAAGGAGTAGGCAAGTTTTTCCTGCCGTCCTGCGCCGGACACGCCGGATTTTGCGTCGATCACGATGCCGTCAGGGGAGATGAGCCCACCCTTGAGCAGCGGCGCAAGCGCCAGAATGCTGGTGGTGGTATAGCAACCGGGGTTTGCGAGCAGTTTGGCCTGCGCGATCTGCGGCTGGAAAAATTCGGGCAGCCCGTACACCGCCGCGGCGTTGTGCTCCGGCTCTGTGTGGGTCAACCCATACCATTGCTCGTACACTTTGACATCATCATAACGGAAGTCTCCGGAGAGGTCTACAACCTTTACGCCCGATTCAATCAGTTGAGGCGCGACCTGAATGCTTTGACCATGCGGTAAGCATAAAAATGCAAAATCGCTGTTGGCTGCAATGGAAGCGCAATCCAAATCCACAAGGGGGTAATCCTGAGAAACCTTGAAATTGGAATAAACTCCGCCCATTTGTTTCCCTGCAAAGTTTTTTGACACGCACTGCGCGACTTCCACGTTGGGGTGCGCGGATAACAGCCGCAGAAGCTCTGCTCCGACATAGCCGGTTGCGCCGATTACACTGACTCGAATCATGTTCATTCTCCAATCTATTTTACAATATTTATAATTATACAATTAAATGAATAAATATGCAATAGGGATTTTAAGAAAAAATACCCTTGCACAATTTATGCACCTATGATATTCTATATGCAATCGAATCAAGATTCAAGTGCTGCATTGCAGTTCAAAGGGAAAGCGGATGAAAAGCCGCTGCAGCCCCCGCTGCCGTAAACGGAGCACCAGCGCACAAAGTCACTGATCGTAAGATTGGGAAGACGCGCGGGACGCGATGATGTTGAGCCGGAAAACCTGCTTGTTTCTGAGTGATAACAATTCTTCGGCGGGAAGAAGGGCACAAATTCTTGGTGAATCAGATGCTTTTCCGTTGAGGGGAAGCATTTTTTGTATTGAATGAGGATGGATGATGAAGAAATTATTAGCCCTGACATTGGGCGTGGCATTGGCTGTGATGGCGTTTGCGGGATGTGCTCCGGCGCAGCAGGCGGCGCAACCGGAGACGGCGGAAAGCGCGCAGGCGAGCGCGGAAGTGAGCGTTGATGCGCAAGCGGAGAAAACACAAGAACAGTCTGCCGCGGCAGAGCAGATCTTAGACATGGCGGGCAACCCTGTGGAACCGGTGGAAGTGACGGATCGCATTGTTTCCATTACGCCGGCAGGTACAGAAATTGTCTGTGCGATGGGCTTGGGAGATAAAGTGATCGGCGTGGACGCATTTTCAAACTATCCTGCCGAGGAGATACAGGGCGCGGAAATCGTAGGCGATTTTAACGGCCCGGATGTGGAGAAAATTGTTGCGCTGGAGCCGGACATTGTACTGTGCGGCATCGGCTTGCAGGTGGATGCGATGGAACAGCTTAAAAAGCTGGGCATTCCGGTGGCATGCGTGGAAGCGACGACTTTCGAGGAGATTCCCACGGCAATTTCGCTTGTGGGGAAACTGATGGGAACCGAGCTGGAAGCAGACATGCTGAACAAAATGATTGAGGAAGCCGCAACCAAGGCGAAAGAGCAGGCAAAGGATATGCAGGAGAATCCGGTCAGCGTTTATTTTGCCATGAGCTATGGCGATATGGGCAACTGGACAAGCGGCCCCGGCAGCTTTATCAACTCGATGGTTGAATTGAGCGGCGGTGAAGCGGTGACGGCGGACGCGCCGGATACATGGATTGAATACTCTGTGGAGAATCTGGCGACTTCCAACCCTGATTTGATTCTGCTGGCATCGGACGGCGGCACGGTGGAGGGACTCAAGGCGGCTGCGGGATATCAAGATTTAGACGCGGTGAAGGCGGGGAATGTGCATCTTGTGGATGCGGACGTGATTTCGCGTCCCGGCCCACGCATTGTGGAAGCGATTGAGACCATCAGCAGTTTGATTGCGGAGCAATATAAGAAACAATAGGAAGTGAAGTTTCGGCAAAGATGAATATGCAGCGCACGCAGAAAAGATTTCGGATTTTACTTGCGGCATTGATCGCCGGCGGGGTTGTGGTATTCATTTGCGCGTTTTTTGTAGGGAGTTCGGGGGTATCCGTTAGCGAATTCTGGCAGGTTTTGAGCGGAGACGCTTCGAAATCGATGGAGAATATTTTTCTGAACATTCGACTGCCGCGCGCGATCGGCGCGTATCTGGTGGGGGCGGCACTTGCCGTTTCCGGCTGTACCTTGCAGGGAATGTTTAAAAATCCGATGGCAGACCCGTTTGTACTGGGGGTTTCCTCCGGTGCGGCGCTGGGCGCGACGGTGGCGATGGTGTTTGTGCAGAGCACGACATTCCTCGGCGCGGGTGCTGTCGCTGTATTTAGCTTTATTGGCGCGGTTGGTGCGATGATTATGGTTTACAGCATCAGCCGGATTCGCGGGAAGGTTTCCACTTTTTCGCTCCTGCTCAGTGGTTTTTCAATGAGTGCGCTGATAACATCAATCATCTATTTTATCATGTTGCTCAACAGGGATAAAATGGAAAGCGTCATCATGTGGAACATGGGTTCGCTGGCGAACATCACTTGGTCGAAGCTGGCGGTATCATTCCCCGTGATTCTACTATGTTCCACATTGCTGATGCTGCAATCTCGAAAGCTCAATATCATGCTCAATGGAGATGAAGTCTCCCAAAGTCTGGGCATGGACACGCATAAGACGAGGCGTAATATTTTGATCGTAACCTCGCTGCTGACGGCAACCGCAGTTGCAATCAGCGGCATTATTGGTTTTGTGGGATTGATGATCCCGCATTTGCTGCGCATGATCTCCGGCCCGGACAACCGCAAGCTGATGCCGCTTTGCCTGATTGGCGGCGGGGTGTATCTGCTGGCATGTGATTTGATCGCGCGCGTGGCGGTCAGCGGCATGGAGCTGCCGGTGGGCGTGATTACTTCGATTTTCGGCGTGCCATTCTTCATCTTTTTGCTGCGACGCGGCAGGAAGGCGGGTGTGTGAGCATGGGCATTGTGATAAAAAACATCAGCTATGCGGTGGACACAAAGTGTATTCTTTCGGACATCTCATTGGAATTACAGCAGGGATTTGTGGGAATTATCGGGCCGAACGGTGCGGGAAAGACGACGTTGTTGCGGCAGATTTCCGGATATTTGAAGCCGGATTGCGGTGAGATTTTGATTGACGGCAAGAACATCAAAGCATACGATGCCAGAAGTCTTGCGCAGAAGATGGCTTTGGTGCCGCAAAACTATGCGATGGAGTATGATTTTACAGTGCTGGAAATTGTGCTGATGGGGCGAAACCCGCACAAACGTACCTTTGAAACGGACAGTGCTACGGACATTGAATTGGCGCGTTCCTGCATCCGCAAGGCAGGTATCGAGCAACTGGAGAGCCGCTCTGTGATTGGACTATCCGGCGGGGAGTGGCAGCGCATGATCATTGCGCGCGCGCTGTGCCAGCAGTCAAACATTCTGCTGCTGGATGAGCCGGTATCCAACCTGGACATCAAGCATCAGGTGGGCATTTTATCCATGGTCAAGCAGTTGGTGCAGACCAAGCAGATGTTGAGCGTTTGTGTGCTGCATGATTTGAATTTGGCATATCATTATTGCGATTACATCGTACTGCTTAAAGATGGTGTTGTGGCGGACGCAGGCAAGACGCGGGATGTGATGACGCGTGACCGATTGCAGGAGGTTTATGACACCCGCATCGAAGTCATTGACACGGGAAGCAGGCGGTACTTAATTCCGGTGATGGATTAAGTTTAAAAACGACTGAGCACAGCCTGAAGAGTGGTTGATTCTTTGCACTTTTGATTTGGAAAGGGAGCGATCTTTCGATGCTCCCGCTTTTTGTTTCAGCCTATTATTCCTCTTGCCATAAATCGTAATCGTAAAGATAAATATCCAGACTATACTGCTTTTTGTTCCACTCGATTTGCTTTTTTTGCGAGCCGGAGCGCTGAAACCCCAAGTGGTCGTAGAAGCCATAGTTGCTTGTGGTATCGGTATACAAAAAGAGCATGGTTGCGCCACTCGACTTAAGATATTCCTGTGCCAGATACATAAGTCCTTTGCCGATCCCTGCGCCGCGCATCTTTGAATTGAGGGCTAAAAAGCTTAAATAGCCATCGTATCGATCGCGATTCGGGCTTTTGATAATCAAAGAGGCGTATGCGTCGTGAATCCCGTGAAAGGTGCGAATTAACTCGTTACCATACGGCATTTGCATAATTTTCTGCTCGCGTTGTACATAGTCGCGAGAGGAGGGCGAAATCATTGTGAAATTGGCGGGGTATTTTGTCATGACAACGCCAACGACCTTTCCTTCGTGCTCTGCGACGATTTGGCGCGTGGAATTTGCAAGTGTCCCGGCAATGTATAATTCGCTAAATTCTTTACCCAAATTCTTACCCAGTATTTGATCGATACCCCATGTTGCGTTTTGCAGTGCAACAACCTGATCGAAGTCCTCGTTCCTCATTTGTCTATACGTAATGTTGTATTTCATGTTACTATCTCCTTCATCTGTCGCAGTTGAACCAATGGCGCATACGAGCTTTTATGTATTGTTGGCCATATTTGAATGATTGAAACAGCAGGAGGCGAAAAAACAACAGGCACAAAAATTTGTTGTCTGCCGAAGGATGCATGCAGCAGGATGTGATTGTGAAGGGAGGTGGGACGGCGATCATTTTTCTGAATACAACCGGATACTGCTGAAACAGGGGAGTAGGCAATGCTTTACAAAAATACTAGAAAATGCTAGAATATCATGGTATTTGTGTATTTGGCGTCCGCATAATGCGGACGGGAACAAAGGAGTTTTTTATGGCAAAGCAAAGCGAAGGATTTGTGGAACACATCACGCCGCAAAGCGAGGATTTCTCGCGCTGGTATACGGACGTGATCAAAATGACGGACATGGTGGACTATTCCGAGGTCAAAGGCTGCATGGTAATCAAGCAGTATGGCTACGGTATCTGGGAGTTGATTCAGAGCGAAATGGACGCGCGCTTTAAGGCGACGGGGCATAAGAATGCTTATTTTCCGTTGCTGATTCCCAAGCATCTGCTGGAAAAGGAAGCGGAGCATGTGGAAGGCTTTGCGCCGGAAGTTGCATGGGTCACCATGGGGGGCAACGAGCCGCTGGCTGAGCCGCTGTGCATTCGACCGACCTCTGAGACGATTATTTGCTCGATGTATTCCAAGTGGGTACAAAGCTATCGTGATTTGCCGCTGTTGCTGAATCAGTGGTGTAATGTGCTGCGCTGGGAAAAGAGCACACGTCCTTTTTTGCGCACGTCTGAATTTTTATGGCAGGAAGGTCACACCGTGCACGCGACAAAGGAAGAGGCGGAGCAGGAAACGGTGAAGATGCTGGAAGTTTACCGCGAGTTTGCGGAAAATGTGCTGGCAATCCCTGTGCTGACGGGGCAGAAAAGCGAAAAAGAAAAGTTTGCGGGTGCGGATCATACCTATACCATGGAAGCAATGATGCTGGACGGCAAGGCGCTGCAAATGGGTACCTCGCACAATCTGGGGCAGAATTTTGCCAAAGGGTTTGATATTCAATATCTGGACAAGGACGGACAGCGTAAATATGCGTGGCAGACCTCGTGGGGGACATCCACGCGCATGATTGGCGGACTGATCATGGTGCATGGCGATGAACGCGGCTTGAAGCTGCCGCCGCGTGTTGCGCCGGTGCAGTGCGTGATCGTTCCGGTGGCGGCGCATAAGCCGGGTGTGCTGGACAAGGCAAATGGGCTGTTTGATTTGCTCAAGCAGGCTGGCATCCGCGTGGAGCTGGATGATCGTGACCAAAGTCCGGGCTGGAAATTTAACGAGTGGGAAATGAAGGGTGTACCGATCCGCATGGAGATCGGACCGAGAGACATTGAAAACAACGCATGTATGTTGGCGCGCAGAGAC
>CAYVTZ010000012.1:68191-87228 GCA_964454685.1 uncultured Christensenellaceae bacterium | reverse complement strand
AGTTTTATATGGTGTACTTGTACAAAACACCATAAATATATAATACGAGGAGAACCGCTGATGATTGATGGAAACGAAAAGGAAACCCGGGCAATGCTCGCTTTTAACGCAGGCGACAAAGCGTTAGCGCGCGAGCTTGAGCAAGAATTTCTCGACGAGGTCAAGTCCTCCGGCATAGACCATTGTTCCTGCAAGGCGGCTTGCAAGCATCATGGAGACTGCGTCACCTGCGTCGTAATGCATCGTGGGCATCGGGATCATCTTCCCTTCTGCTTTCATGATATGGTCAACGAACGGCTGCAAACGCTCTGCGCGCTTACCGAACATTCAATTTGCAAGAAGTAACATTCACCGCAATCGGCAAAGCCAGCAATTCACACCGCTCATAGACGCACAAAGGGCTTGCCCCGCGCATTCGCAGATGGCAAGCCCTCTTTTTCTGCAATCAAATCCTAGAAAATCACTTTGTCCCGCACCTGCTCGCACACCATCGTAAGGAAGTCCTCGCCGGACATTGCGCCCAGCTCTCCCTCCTTGCGCTTGCGCACCGCAAAGGTACCGCTCTCCACCTCTTTTTCGCCTGCCACCAGCATGTACGGAATGCGCTCGTTGCGCCCCTCGCGAATCTTGTAGCCAATCTTCTCCTGCCGATCGTCCACGCTCACACGCAGCCCCGCCTCACGCAGCTTTTGCGCGTACGCATGGCAATACGCCGCAGATTCATCGGTAATACTCATCAGCCGCACCTGCTCGCTCATCATCCACAGCGGCAAAGCCCCTGCATATTTTTCAATCAGCATCGCCAGCGTCCGCTCATAGCATCCAATCGAGGAACGATGAATGATGTACGGCATCTTCTTCTGTCCGTCACGATCCACAAAGGTCATGCCAAATCGCTCTGCCAAAGCAAAGTCAATCTGCACCGTGATGATGGTGTCCTCTTTGCCAAACACATTCTTAAACTGAATGTCCAGCTTCGGACCGTAAAATGCCGCCTCGCCGTCCGCCTCCACATAGTCAAGTCCAATGTGGTCAAGAATCTCGCGCATGGCGTCTTGCACCTTGTCCCATGTCTGCGCATCGCCGATGTATTTCTCCGTGTTGTTCGGGTCCCATTTCGAGAATCGATACGTGATGTCGTCTTGGATCCCCAAACAGCGCATCACATATTGGATCAAATCCACCACGCCTTTAAATTCATCTTCCAGTTGCTCCGGCGTGCAAATCAGGTGCCCCTCCGCCAACGTAAATTGCCGCACACGAATCAGCCCGTGCATCTCGCCGGATGCCTCGTTGCGGAACAGCGTGGAAGTCTCGCCGTAACGAATGGGCAGATCCTTGTAGGAATGATGCTGCGCATTGTAGATCATGTACTGAAACGGGCACGTCATCGGGCGTAATGCCAGCACTTCATCGTCCTTTTCCTCTTCGCCCAGTACAAACATGCCGTCTTGATAATGATCCCAGTGCCCCGAAATCTTATAAAGGTCGCTCTTCGCCATGTAAGGCGTCTTGGTCAGCACATAGCCCCTGCGCTCCTCTTCATCCTCGATAAAGCGCTGCAACACCTGAATCACCTTTGCGCCCTTGGGCATGATCAGCGGCAATCCCTGACCCACCGCAGGGTGCGTGGTAAAGTATCCCAGCTCGCGCCCCAGCTTGTTGTGGTCGCGCTCCTCCGCTTCTTTCATCCGCTGCAAGTGTGCTTCCAGCTCTTTGCCATCCAAAAACGCCACGCCGTACACGCGCGTCAGCATCTTGTTCTTTTCATCGCCGCGCCAGTATGCGCCCGCCGTGCGCAGCAACTTGAATGCCTTCACTTTTCCGGTTGCCGGCAAGTGTGGCCCCGCACATAAATCCGTAAAATCTCCCTGCTCGTAAAAACTGATGACCGCGTCCTCCGGCAAATCGGTAATCAGCTCTACTTTGTAATCTTCGCCCGCCGCTTTCATCTTCTCGATGGCTTCCGCGCGCGACAGCGTGTATTTTGCAAGCGAAATATTTTCCGCAACAATCTTCTTCATCTCTTTTTCGATCGCCAGCAGATCCTCATTGGTAAAGGACTTCTCGCTGTCAAAGTCATAGTAGAATCCATTGTCCGTCGCCGGTCCGATCGCCAGCTTCACATCGGGATACAGCCGCTTCACTGCCTGTGCCAACACGTGCGAAGCCGTATGCCACAGCGCCTTTTTTCCCTGCACATCTTCAAAGGTCAGAATTTTAAGCGCCGCATCTTGGGTCACAGGCGTTGTCAAATCAACCACCTCGCCGTCCAACTCTGCCGCCAACGCGGTTTTCGCCAGCTTCTGGCTCAGTGCCTTTGCAATGTCCAGCGCGCTCATGCCGTTTTCAAATTCCCGTTTGCTTCCGTCTGATAGTGTAATAATCATAGTTTCGCCTCTTTATTTTAAAAATATTGTTCAATCTGTCGATACAGCACTGACGCTTTTTTTGACACTCCGGTATTGTTCTCGTTTGTCACTTTTGCTTTATCGTTTTATCGTCCCCCGCGCCCTTGCGCCCTCCGGTTCTAAGTTGATACTTCCTTCTCTTTTTTCTAAAGGGAAACCATTCCTATGCGTGGACGCATCCCGCATCTTCATTCTGCTCGTAGCATGTCCTGCGCCTCATTCCGCTGCACCTTGGCGCTCCTTCATTTGATATCTTTCACGTTCCCCGCGCCTTCCGATTCTAAGTTGGTTTTTCTTTTGTTCCAAAAAGAAAAGAAAATGATCTATTCCACTCTAAAAACTCACTCCATGTGAATCGAATTATTCAAATACAACAGATAAATAGACTTTTCCTTGTTCCAGTCCGGTTTATCCTTGATGATGTCCTCCACCGTCTTTTTCAGTGCCGTAATCAACACCTTCATCCCGTCCAGATGCAGCATCTTAATGTCCGCCTGCCTGCGGAACACATACGCCATCTCATTGATCAGATCCTTCTTGATCTTGTCGGCAAGTTCAGCCGGAAACACCTCTTTGATGCGCTGCAAGTCCGCATTCACCGTCAATCGCCCTTTTAAATAGCGCAGGAAGGTTTCCAAGTCGTCGTCATTGCTGCCCCGTTCAATCTCGAATAAAATCATGAAAAACAGATGCCAGTTGAAGTCCACATTCATCAGCTTTTGAATGGTCAGCGCCATCGTGTCGATGAAGGCGTCGCCCGTCTTGATTTCACGATCGATGCGCAGCGGTTCGCGGAAGTTAAGTTCCTCCTTCGCCATGTTGCCCGCAATGTAGAAAACATCCGTCATCACACGTCCGTATTCCTCCATCTGCGTCGCGTTGTTGACGATAAACAGATAATCCACAATCGCGTCGCACGTGTCCTTAAACTGCACAACAAAACCAAAATCATTCTGCATCTTGCGCGCAACCGTGTCATGGATCAGCTTGGACAAAATGTTCTGAATGTTCTCTTTACGGTAATGCAGCTTGGCGCTGTCGTCACGCTTGTATCGCTTGTACAGTTCATGCAGTTGATGGTCAACCAGCGAAAGGTTCTCTCGGATGGCAACCAGCGTTTCCAAAACCTCCTGCTCCGCCATAAAGTAAGATTGACTCTTGTAAATAACCTTGTGTTCGATCTCCCCCCAGAAGTTGTTGATCATGGACTTGATCTGCACTTCAAAGTTGACGCGCAAATCCTTTTCGCTTTCCTTGTCCTCAAAGCGCGCATCAATTTTATAGATATCAAATCCGTTTTTCTGCTTCACAGGCTGGCGCTCATTCATTTTAAAGCGCATCTTCGGAAAATCCGCATGATAAAAATAGATTTGATCGTCCGTCAGCGGCAGCAAGCTCTCCATCAAATGATAGACATACGTTTCATCCTCGGTAAACTTGCACTCGATTTTGATGCCGATGATGTCCTGAATGTTCGCAATGATCTCTTCTTCCGTTGTGTGCACCCGATAGGCGCTGTTGCGAATTAATTTTTCGCGTACGCTGTCCGGTTCCTTAATGCGATACGATAAGCTCAGCGTATATTCCGAGTTGCGAATGATCAGTCGTTCCATCCAATCTTTGAGCTGCTGCGCAATATCTTCATACGACGAGCGCACCTTTTCATAATATTCGACCACCTCATCCACGCGGTTAATAATGTCCATCCTGCTTCTCCTTTTGGGGCATCCTGCCCCGCCACACCTTTTTTTATTTTTTCAACTTGATCAGAGTATCGTAATCTGTTTGTCCGTCAATACATGCTCCAGCTCAAACATCGCGTTTGCCTTGCCACTGACCACGACGCGCCCGAACGCGTTTTCATCCAGCGCACCGTAAATCTCGTTGCGCGGCACAATTCCTTGCGTCTCAAAGATGTTAAACCGTTCTATGGGCGTATTCGTGGTTTTGATCACCCGCTCGTAATATGCCCGCGAAATCTGCACACCGGGGCGCTGCACATATAATACATTCTGCCGCGGATGCGCATTGATATACGCAATGGTCTTTTCCTCATTTTCTACCGTTGTCACAATGTGCGTCGTCAACGGTTTTGTATCAAACCGATCCAGCAAGCTTGCAGGTGCCCTGCGCTTGTGCCGGCTGCATTCAAAATACCCCTCCAGCTTTTGCTGCAAAGCCGCATCAATCAAATTCCCCTTCAAATAGGCACAAATGTCCGCATAGGCAATGCCCAGTTCCTGTTCATCCGTTTCTGTGATGCCCAGCCCCGCCGCAGGCTGTTTGTTCAGCAGCGCTTGCGGTGCGCCGTAGGACGCAGACATGGCATAGATATCGTCTTTGATCAAATCCTGCAAGGGATTGATGTCTGTTCCGCCATCCCCGTATTTGGTGAAAAATCCCGTAACGGATTCCGCTGCGTGGTCTGTTCCTACTACCAAAAGTTTGCGCGCCAGCGCATATTGCGCCGTCATACGCAGTCTCGGCTGCAAGTTCCCCAGTGTAACGGCATCATCTTCAAAGCATTTCGACGCACGCAAATCCTGTACCATCCCCGCAAAACTATGCTCAATCGATATCGTTTCCGCAATCGCTTCCGGATAAATCCCTTGCATCAAATCCACGCTCACCTTTGCGTCGGCAATGTCGCTTTGCGTGCCGTTGGGCAGCATCAAAAGATGCAGCTTCGCCCGCTCCTGCGCACAAGCCTGCGCGCACAAGCACCCCGCTAAAAAGCTGTCAATGCCGCCGGAAACGCCCAGCACAAATCCCTTCATGCCACTCACGCGCAAATACTGCGCCAAAAAGTCCACAATCTGCTTCTGCTTTTGTGGGATGTAGTCCGTCTGTCCATCCCGCGCAAAGTCGGGGCTTAGTTTAGATAAAATTTCACGTTGCTTCATTGATTTTCCTCCGCCAAATATCGCTGCGTCATTTTCACCGTCTCCTGCCGAACACGCTCCACCAAATGCGGCGGATGCTGCACCGTTGCCCCCGCGCCAAAGGACAAGATCCAGCAAATCAAGTCCGGCGTGATTGCGGCATGCTTTTCAAACGTCAAGCCCGCCGCGCAAGGAGTCAGCCGATCCGCTCGATATGAATGGTATTCCTGCACCAGTCGCGCCGCCTCATCGTGAAACAGCACCCGAATCTCCTCTGCCTGCTCGCCTGCCAGCTTGTCAAACCGCTTTTTGCGGTATTCTTCATAAAAGGATTGCGGCGCATCAAATGTATCCGCCAGCAACTCCGCTTTGATGATCCGCGAAAGGCGCAAGTCGCGCACCGCGCCACGCAGATGGCAAAAGCCAATGGCATGCCACGTGCCGTCTCGCACTTCCAGCACATAAGGCTCAAACTCGCGCGTATCCGTCCGGTCATGGTAAAAGGCATGATAAACCACCCGCACCTTGCGCATGTCCGTAACCGCCTGCGTCATAATCTGTAAAATTTCTTCGTCAATCTGCTCTTTGGGCGCGTGTACCCGCTCCACTTTGATGTTTTTCTTCATCTCGGTCAATGCCGATTTGGAGATCTCCGGCATTTTGGAAAGTATGCGGTCGATGATCTGCACCGCGCTGTCCGCAAGGTTCAGCTCCTCGTAAGAAAGCATCATTTCACGCGCAAAATAGAGCGCAACCACCTCGCTCATCGAAAAGTCGATTTTGGAAAGCTCATATTTGTCTGCTTTATAGACGGTCACGCCGTTCACCACATCTTCATACACATAAAAATGCTGTGTGATGTAGTCGAGATCACGCGCCACCACGCGCCGCGTCGCCTCAATGCCGGCAAAGCGATCCAAGCGCTCTATAATTTCAGAAATCGAATATCCCGTAGCACTCTGCGCCAGCAGAGACAGTATAAAAAGCTGCCGTTCCGTTCCCGTACCTTTTTCCAATGTGCAGCATCCTCCCTCTGCGATATTCTACTTTATTTTACCATCCCGCGCCGCAAAAGCCAAGCCCCAGCATCCGATTCTTCAAATTGTTTGTTTTTTATCGCGCGTATCGCCTGCCCACGCAAAAATTTAATGTATTTTCATTAAAAAAAGTAATTTACATTATTCCAAATACCCGCTATAATAATCACTGCTGAACGATGCAAAAATACTGTTGTAGCACAGTTTTCGAGCTTCTTATCTTATGACGTCCCCTGCACCCGGCAGGGGAACCTGTCCTTGCTTGGCAGTCCGTTGCGCACACGTCGTTTCAGAAACAATCAATTTCGGAGGTTATGATATGCCCTTTTCAATGGAAGAATTGCCGCAGCTCATCGATATTACCGCAGTCGCAGCCAACGCGACCATTACAGACGTAGACCTGTTGTGTCAGGTTGCAGCGGCGTATAGTTGCGCCAGCACCTTTGTTCTCCCCAGCTATCTAAGCTACACCATCAAAAAAACGGCGCAAAATCCTGCCGTCAAAAATTGCAGCGTAGCAGGTTTTCCCTTCGGCGGCGAGTTAACGTCCGCCAAGGTCTATGAGGCAAAGCAGGTCGAGCTGTTGGGCGCAAAAGAGCTGGATATCGTCATGAACGTCGGTGCCTTTTTGTCCGGCAACCTCAAATATACCAAGCACGATATCGAAGTCGTCTGTGAGGCGGTCAGCATTCCCGTCAAGGTGATTATCGAAACACCGCTGCTCAGCGAAGCGCAAATCGCCGTTGCCGCGGAAGTCGCCGTCAAGGCGGGTGCCGCGTTCGTCAAAACTTCCACCGGCTTTTACGATCGCGCCACCACAGTGCAGGATATTAAAATCATCAAAGACGCCATTGGCGATGCTGCGCTCATCAAGGCAGCGGGCGGCGTACGCAGCGTTGATACGATGCTGGAAATGATTGATGCAGGAGCAAGCCGCTTTGGCATCGGAGCGCCTTCCGCCATTAAAATTCTGCACGATGTCGATGCCCGCCTGGGTCGTGAACCATTGTTCACTGCGCAGGTGGATAGTCAGGACACCTATTGATTCCACGCATCACATACCGTTTTTCTTGCTGCTTGCATCCAAAAAAGTGTTCCGCTGCGTGTCGAAAAAATCTTAGCGCTTTGCCGGACTGTTAAAAAATCTGCAAATCTCGACGTTCTGAACTTGCGGATTCCGTCTCCCGCTATAGCGGGCTGCTCCATCTTCCGGTCGGGAACCCTTTCTGGGCGCGCTCGTTACGGTCTCGTTGCATCTTACGTGCGTCGTTTTGCGCCTTTCGCGCGCAGCAAGCCAAAAAAGGCGTGTTGCGACGTGGCAACGATAAAAGTCATTTTGCAAAGCAGCCTGAACAGCAGCTCATACTGCTGTTTTTTTGTGTGCATTTTCAGATATTCCGCTTGCGATCTCTTTTGATATACATTGTTCACCTTTGCACCTCGTGCCTGCCACACCGTCGCGGCTCACAATCGCGCAAATGCTTTTTTATAAGTATTTTCATCGGTTCGAAATCATTAAAACCGCGTGAAACAGAAGATCTATTTCAACGCATCTTCTGTAAGATATATACATCGGCAACCGTATTCAATCGTTATTTAAACCGCGTTTTTTAAAAATTTTCCGTTTTTTCGAATTTTTTTACATAAATTCTTATTATTTTTTCCAAAATGTATTAGATTTTATTGCTTTTCTGCTTTTTTTCGACTATTATATAAGATACCATTGTATACTTGTAATTTGGCTATATTTTAAGGCTTTGTGTGTAGGAGTGAATCAAAATGAATCGGAAAAAGTTGAGTTTGCAGTTGACAGCTTTGTTTTTGGCACTTGTAGTCGTTTTATCCTTATTGCCGGCAACTGTCGTCGCAGTCAGCGCCGAAGGCAGCCCCGAGCCAGCCACGCCCGGTGTTGTCATCTCCTCCGCTCCTGCGGAAGAAGCCCCGCCCGCACCGCCGGAAGCATCACCTTCTTTTCCGGCTGTTGATTCTGCGGAGCCGTCTTTGCCCGCTTCTCCCACGCCTCAAGCAAGCGCAGAGACGCCCCCCGACACTTCACCCACGCCTTCCGCAGCACCCGATTCACAGCCTTCTCCCCAGCCTGCCCCCACTTCACTTTCCACACCTGAGCCATCCATAGCGCCGCAGCCTTCGGCGCCCGACCTCGATCAAATCATCAAAGACGGTTTGCGGTTGTTTGCCCTGCCGCTTTCGGATGTCGCAGATTATACCGGCGGAAACATCTATCGTTACACGCTGAAGCCGCCCAGCCCTTTGCTTTCTGAAGGTTTTTCCTCCGCTAAAATCACTATATTCAATCAAAAAGACGGTTATAATAAAACTGATACCGGCACAGACCGCAATGTAAAGTTCCATTTTGAAGTCACGATGGATGACGATTTTCTTTATCGGCAAATCGAAACCATTTCCCAAAGGATCGATTATCCCATGCAGGGGCGAACCGAGTCGGATGACGATTACGAGCAGCGCGTCAACCATTATCTGAACGCGCTCACCGATGTTCCGCCGCTTGTGTTTTCTTACGATCTAGGCAGCGATTTCAACAAGTGCCCGCGTCAGGAAGGCACCATCACCGATGCCGGCGGTAAAAATTTCGGCACCTATGTACTGGAACAAGGTATCGTTTCGGTACACTTTTTCAATGAAACTTACGCATACCAAGGCGTTTATGCCACCTTCTCCTTTGAGGTGCAGCTAGACGATGATGCCACATTGGATGACGACGATATCGAAGCCGCGTTCAAAGACGGCAGAGTCATCCAGCAGAGCGTCGGCTCCACGGGCGGCGGCAGCGGCGGCGATGGCCCTCTCCCGTATGGTTTGGAAAAGCAAGGCCCCGCGCGCGTCACCACCAGCGTGATTGATTACACCCTCAGCCTGCTCTCGCCTCCCTCAGAAAAACCGCTCAACGAGATGATACTGGTAGATCGTTTGCCGCAGGGCTTGGATGTGCAATCCGTCATGCTGGATGGAGTCTTATTGGACGAGTCCGCATATTCCGTTGTAAGCACCTCCTCCGGCAGAGATCTGCAATATGTGTTCCCTTCCGAAGCAGAGATCGGCAAAAAAACCACGGCAGAATTTGTCATCACACTCGCTTTGGATCGAACAGAATACCAAACTTTAGTCGATACCAACAAATACAACAAAACCTTCTCCAATCAGGCAGAGCTGCGCGAAGCGGGCAAGGATAAGCCGCTCGCCACTTCCAACTCGATCGAGACGCAAATGAACCTCAGTTTCCTGCAAAAAACAGGCTCACAGGAGAATTTGAAAGGTACGCGCTTCTCTTGGACTGTCGATGCCAACACGCGCCTGCCCCATCTGGAATATGGCTATCTGGTCGATCAGCTCTGCTCCGGCTATCATCAATACGATTTTGATTCCGGAATCACGGTCGTCGGCAAAAGCGGCACCACCGTGTACAGCAACGCCAACGGCAACATCACGCGTATCTCCGGCAGCATCCCGTGGGAAACCCTCACCGCAGAAAACCTCAAAACGCTTGTTGGCAGCGCCACAGGTGCCGTGTATTACGAATACGACAGCACAGAGCCAAATCCGTTCTATGTCGCAGGCGGTGCAGAGCCGGAATTTTTGCAGCTGGGCGTTTTGGTACTGCCCTTTACAGGATTGCAGGGCACCGCGCAGGAAGCAAACGTGCAAATCAAATATTCCACCAACATCAATCTGCACGGCATGTCCGTAGATAATTACTTGCTGCACGCCGCATCCAAAAGCGTCGTCGTATCCAATGTCGTCAATCTGCTCTGGAAAAATCGAGCAGGCGGCAACGGTCCCGGTCCCGCTCCTCAGCCGGACATCGTCAATTTCGGAAAGCGTGTGGATACCGCCATCGATATTCTGGATAAAAAAGGCGTTTCCTACGACCCTAAGACGCGCAAGCTCAGTTGGAAGTTGACAGTCAATAAACTGGGTGCGGATTTAAGCGATATCAAAGTAACAGACGTATTGCCGCAAGGCGTTTATAACAGCGGCAGCATTCAGGTTTCTTATGTAAAATACGATACGCTGGCGGAGGATTTCGTCGTGTCCGGCGGCGCGCTGTCAACCGACCCAGCGCAGCCCGCTTACTATGCCTTGATACCTCCGGAAAAAGATGCGGACGGCAAACTGGAAATCTTCATCAAAGAGCCGCTCCCGCCGCAATACTACTATTCGTTTAACGTGTCGCTTCAACTGGAAGACCCAACCCTGCTCTCCAAGCAAGGAATCGGCAAGCTTTCCAACACCGCAACCATCGATGCGCTGATAGACGGCTCACCCAAAAACAGCTCGCTCACCGCGCAGCTTAGCATTCCCAATACACTCATCAAAAAACGGGCGGTTCAAAGCTACAATTACATCACCAATGAAATCTATTGGGAGGTCGAGGTCAATCCCAACAGTTTGAATATTCAAAACGCAGCCATCGCGGATACCCTGCCCATCGGCACCGGTTTCAAGGTCGATCAGCTTACCAATGTCAAGGTCGACGGCATTGCGGACCCCACGCTGCTGCAAGCGGTGAAAAACGGCGTTTCCATCAACGGCGACATTGTCACTTTCCCGCTTGGCAACATCACAAAGCCTGTTGTACTGGAGTTTGCCACCACCGTAACGGATGCTTTTCGCAACAGTGCAGAGTTTCTTGATTCAGGTACGCAATTTCTCAATCTCTCAGAATTAACCGGCAATATCCTCAACAGCTACGGCGTTTCCGCCGCCATCACCAACGCCACCGCACAAGCGGTGCAAACCGTTCGTTCCGGCCACATGGTCAAAAGCGGAAAATATAATAAAGATCAGGGCTGTATCGATTGGGATGTATTGATCAATGTCGATCAAAAAAATATATTCGGCACCTCTTTTTTGGAGCAGCTTTATCTTCCCTCAGAAAACCCCATTCATGAATTGCGCGTCGGCTCCCTGAAATTGTATGAAATGACCTTGCGCGCCAACGGCTCTGCTGAAGTAGCGCAGGATGTCACCGCAAACCTGCCTGCCTACGGTCTGAGCGAATCACCCGCCGGCTTTCGTTTCGATTTCCCCGATGCGGGCAGCGGCAGCAACAGCAAGGTGTATCGCGTCACCTTCACCACCGATTTAACCGGAAGCGATCCAAACGCAACCATCAAAAACGTGGTATATCTCAAGGGTGCAGGCGATGTCACCGTGGACGAATCAAACACCAGCAACGGCGGATACTCCGGCGGTTTTGACGCGACGGACGCCGCAGGCAGAAATCCGCGCCCCAAGGTCTCCATCACCAAAAGCAGCTCCAACAGCGTGCAGGATCCCGGTAAAAGCGGTCTACTGCTGGATGGCGCGGTGTTTGATCTGGAAGCATACAGCTTCACGGGCGATATCGAAAACGGGATACAAGTCAACTCTTCAGGTCTCGTCAAAAAATATGGGAAAGTGCGGCTGACCAGCGATGGTCTTGCCGTGTTCCTCAATGTGATGGCAGGCGATCATTTTGTATATCGCCTTCAGGAAACGCAGGCGCCCGCCGGTTATGCGCTGGATTCAACGCCTCAGTTTTTTCTGTTCCCCACCGTCGCAAGCGCATTTGACAAGGTCACAGTCACCGAAACCATCGGCAGCTCGACCAAAACCTATTCCGATCAGCCTGTCATCAATCCCACCACGGACGACAAAGGCAATCCGCTCTACGCCAATGCACAAATCGCCTTGCAAAATGTGCCGCTTGCCGGTTCCGGCTTTCACTTCACCAAGCAGCAGCCGGATCGCTATTCGTATGACAGCTCAAAAGAAACCGTGACGTATCGGCCGCTTGCAGGCGCCATTTTCCGCTTAGAGCCGCAGGGCGACCTAAAAGATAAGGTTACCACGCAGTACGCCACTTCGGATGCTTCGGGGCAGGTCAATTTCCCCGCGCTGGACGCCGGCACCTATCGGCTGACCGAACTAAAATCCGGCAGCAGCCTTGCCGTAGGCGCAAGCTGCACGCTTACCGTCGCATGGGATGCCACGCTGGGACAATATACCCACACGCTCGGTTCCGTCAGCGGCAGCGGGCTCAAGTTTGAAAAAGATATCAGCGATCAATACATCGCCACAAATGATTACCTGAGAAGCACCGTTTCCATTACCAAGCTTGCCGCGTTTGCGGATTCCGCAACCTTTGCAGACGGCGCAAGAAACGCGGAGCGTCTCGCCGGCACCACCTTTACGCTGGTCGGCAAAACCGACGGCTCACTCACAGATAACTATACCAAAACCACCGGCAAAACGGACGTCAACGGTAAGGTCTCTTTCTACAACGTTCCTCCGGGCACATACACGCTAAGCGAGACCACTGCGCCGGACGGCTATGTAAAATCCACCGCTGCATACGCAGTCGTCATCACAGAAAAAGATACCACTTCCGTCATTGGTGAATACCCCGCGGGAACCAAACACTATGGCAAAACCACCGAGGTCACAATCACGCCCTCGGTTCACAACCCCGCAACGCTGGAAAACGAGATCAACAACCGGCCCGTCCACGGCAGCATCTCCTTTACAAAGACGGCGTATTGGGGAGCAACCGGATTGGTCGACCTCAACGCAAAACATCTGGACGGCGTTCGCTTCGGGCTGTTCCGCCGTATCGTCACCACGGATGGCAAAGGCGTACCCGTCACATACGACGCCACCACTCCAACCTACGAGGCGGTTTCAGACGCAAGCGGTGATACCACCTTCTCCCGCGTGGAATATGGTGACTATATTCTCAAAGAAATCGACCCACCCAAGGGATATCAGCCCTTTTCTATGGAAATCAAGCGCACTTCTCTCGGCGCAAGCGGCGAGACTCCTTTCGCATACGTCATTTCCGCGCCTGTGCAAAACATCGTGCGTCGCCTGCCCGCACTGGATTTTTTCAAAGTCACCTCGGACGAAGCGCCCGTCAGCAACGTCGGCTTCACCTTGTTTCGCCGCGGCGATATCGTCTCCCCCACCGGCAGCGGTCTTGTGCTGGATGTCCCCGCCGCCGCCATCAGCTATGGCAGATATCAGCCGACTTCTCCTGGCACGGCGCTTGATACCATTCAAAGCGACGGCAACGGCGCATTCCACATCAACGATCTGCCCATCGGCGATTATCTGCTGCTGGAAACCGTCGCCCCGCCGGACTTGCAAAGCGGCTTCACGCGCGTCGCGCTCGGCTTCACCGTGCAGGAAAAGGCAAACAGCGGCGATTGCGAGGTCGTAGGTATGCGCGTCTGCGAGCAGCTTTCCTACGCCGCTTCCCCCGTCGACCTCAGCGGCAGCATCACGCCCGCCACAGGAAATACGTGGAAAGAGATTGACCCGATCTCCGGTAAATACAAAATCATCAACTATCTCAAATTTGCCTCTGTGCAAATCAATAAAGTGTTTGCCAATCGCACCTCCGGTGCGCCGGTCTCCACCGGACAAATCAAGGGCGCAGCCACCTTTGAAATCACGTTAGACGGGCAGACAACGCCCTATTTCACACTCAAAACCGACCCCGCCACAGGCAGATTCGTGCAAAACGCCAACGGCACCTATACCGATGCCCTTTCCGGCAAAGAAAAATATCTATATTATGGCTCCTATACCCTGCGTGAGACAGTGCCCCCCGCAGGCGCGGTCATCGATTCCAATTCATACGCCTTCCGGCTTGCGGACGGCACCACGGGGCACCAAGGCACCGCATGGGTACGCAATTCCGGCACCCCCGTCGTCACCTATGTTCCGGCAGGCGGCAGCGAGCCGGATCCGGCGCAGCATGGATATTTCAATCTGCTCTCCCGCGGCACAGTCAGCCTGAAAAAGCTTGCCGACGATGATTCCTCCTTGCTTTCCGGCGCGCAATTCATACTTTATGCCGGTTCCACTCCCGTCGCGTCGCTCAAGGAGCAAGCCGGTCCCATCTATCTTTTGTCCAATGCAAAAGCTTCCGGCGGTGTCTATGCGGCATCAGACAGCGTCACAGGTCAACCTTATCTATACGAAAGCGATGGAATATGGCGTCTGCTTTCGGGCACCTATACAATAAAAGAAAGCGTTCCCCCCTCCGGCTATGCGCCTATACCTGATTTCACCATTCAGATTGACGCCTCCGGCAACGTCACAGTCGGCGCGGCTGCCGCAGGATATGCTCAAATGAAAGACGGTGTCATCGAGCTGAAAAATAAGATCATCAAAACACCGCTGCAATTTGTCAAATACGATCAAGACGGCACGTTGCAAGGCGCCACCTTCCGGCTGACCAATGTGGAAGGTACTCATACGTATGCCACGTCGGATGCGTCAGGCAGTGTTCTTTTCCCCGACCTCGTCTATGGAACATACACGCTAAAAGAAAGCAGCGCTCCCTCCGGATATGCAACCGGCAAATCCGTTGTCACGGTCAATGTGGACGCGCTGGGCGTGTTGTCCATCATCAACGGCAGCACCCCCGTCACCATCGCAGAACTGGAAACATTGATGCGCAACCAAAAAACGATGCTGCGCATTGCCAAGCAAGACGAGCAAAACCATAGCGTTTCAGGTGTCACACTGCAGCTTTCCGGCAATTTTACCGACAACACCAACACCCGTATATGGGTCACGGATGGCACCACGCCGGAATACAAGGGGCTGCTGATCGGCGGAGAAACTTACACATTGAGCGAAACGCGTCGCGTCGCGGGATACCTCTCCGCGCACACTGCCGTATTCCGCATGGAGCTAGATGGAAGCATCACGCCCATCTCCGGCTTTGCAGCCAACCAAAATACGCTGACACAGCAGGATGGCGCGCCCATGCTGATTCTGCGCGATCTCACCATACAAGGCAGCATCGAGCTGCGCAAAAGCATCCCCGCAGGGCAGCAGGATTACAGCGGCATCACCTTCGATCTATACCGCAGCAAGCAGGCAGTGGACATCGATCACCCGACCGACTTGCCCACCCCCGACCCCTCCGCGGATGTCAAGGTCAACACCGCCCCCATCACGCTGGATGCCGCAGGCAAAGCAACGCTGCGTTCCCTTTCCGAAGGTTATTACTACCTTTTGGAAACCGGTACGCGCAATGATCTATGCTTTGCACCGCAGCCAAGTGAAGTCGTGTATCTCGGACCGGCGCAGCACGCGGCGGCACCCGTTGTCATTGCCATGCAAAACGAAGCGCTGAATGCCGGCGTGGAACTGAAAAAAGTAGACGCTGTCGATGGTGCGCCCATTTCGGGTACGCAATTCACGTTATACCGGACTTCCGGCACAACACCGCAAGCATGTGCGCAGGGCATTACGGACGGCGACGGTGTGCTCCGCCTGCCAATCCCCGGCAAAGGGCGGTATCAACTGCGAGAGACGCAGCCCGCGCGCGGCTATCAGCTCGACCCTGCCGCCGCATTTACAGCAGATTTCGCGGTTGGCAACAGCCCCACGTTCCAAAACAGCGTGTTGGATTTAACAGCGGAACCCGCGCAGAACGTCATCGACCGCTACAATTTGACGCTGAATCATGCCAGCTATCGCAACGAAGGTCTCACCAATCCGCGTCAACCGGGCACACTCACGCTGCGCAAGCAGGACGCGGCGGACGCATCCGCGCTCAATGGCGTCACCTTCACGCTGTACAAAAAATCCGACTCCACAGGCATCGCGGCGTTTTGGGATTTCATCACAGGAAACACATATACCGCAGTGGACGAACAGGTCTGGACGCAGGAGTCCGGCGAAGCAGGCTCGCTGCAACTGCGCAATCTGGCATGGGGAGAATATCGTATCGAGGAAACCGGCTGGCCTCAGGGATATCGTCCTCCCACAGACGTCACGTTTGATTTCACAATCGGCAAAACCGCAACAGAAGTGGTTCTGGATGTCGCGCTGGGCAGCATCCAAAACGAGCGTACGCAGTTATTGCTCTCGAAAGTCACGCCCAACGGTCGTTACATTGCCGGCGCGCAGCTCAAGCTGGCCGGAAAATTTGCAGACGGCAGCTCCGAAGTCAAATGGATCAGCGATGCGCAGCCCAAGGAATTTTTGGGACAGCTCCTGCCCAACGAGCAATATCGGTTAACCGAGGAATCCGCACCGGCAGGATATCAGCCTATCCGTGAAGCTCTGGTCTTAGAGATGGATGCAAACGGTGATCTCATCGGTTCTGCGGACAATCATTATGCACTGGTCAATCAACCCATCACGGTGCGTGTACAAAAATTCTCGCCGCAAGGTCAGCCGCTCAAAGGGTGCGTATTCCGCGTCAGCGGCGTGTTTGCCCCACTCCCCACTCAGTTGCATTCCGTGCAAAAGCAGGAATCCATCATCGTGGACGATGCGCATCCCGATGCGCTCGTCGGGCGCATGATCCCCGGCAATGAATATCTTTTGCAGGAAATGACCGCTCCTCACGGCTATGTCGTTGGCGGATCCGTGCGTTTCACCGTAAACGAGACAGGCGTCATTCAAATGCTGGATCACTCCACCGAATACGTCGTGGATGAAAACGGTAATATCCGCATGACCAACGACCCCACCACCATGAAATTTGCCAAGGTTGATCCGGACGGCAAATTCCTTGACGGCGTCGTCCTTCGCTTGGATGGCCGCCTTGCAAACGGCAAAACAAGCCACACCATCATGCCCGGCACAAAAGGCGCCGTCGCACTGGACGAGTTGCTGATTGAAGGCGAGCGCTATACGCTGTCCGAGCTTACGGCACCCGCCGGATATCAGCTTATTGAAACACCTATTGTGTTCGATTTCCTGCCGGGCAATCTTGTGAAGCTGGCACAGCCCAATGAATATGCGCGCCTTACCAGCGTCATAGAGCACCAGACCATCCCCAAAACAATCTTTACTTTAAGCATAAGGAATCAGCCCATCGTTTCGCCCGATCCGCCGCCGAACGACCCTGCCGGTGGTCAGTCGCCCAAAACAGGTGATGAAAGACCGCTGCTCCCTTGGCTCATTCTTGCGTGCAGCGCGGCGTTGGTGCCGGTTCTCCTCATTCAAACACGTAAGCGCCGCAAACGTTAAACGAAGTCTATCCCTTCTCTGGCTCTTAATACAAGCGGCAGTATGCCTTTTCCATTAAAAAAAGAATTGCATACTGCCGTTTCTATTGAAAAATTCATTCGAACAGGTTATGATATGTAATAGTTATATGATGTGCGCCGAGGTTTCTCAGCGCACAATCATTATCTGTATAATATTACCCGTTCATTCTGGTTTTATTTCTTGTTTTACGAGGAGGCTCCCGCATGGCAAAAAACGAACACAACAGGGATGACATAACCCAAAATCCAATCGATTTTCTTGAGTTGGTCACCCAAATCCCCGTCGGAGTCTGCAAATTTTTGACGGATGATTCTCTCACACTCATCCATGGTAATCCGTGTCTATACGCCTTTTTCGGATACACGCGTGAGCAGTTTCACGACGAACTGCACGACGAGATCACGCGCACCTTTCTCACAGAAGATCGCAGTAAGGTCACCGGAGCGCTAATCGCAGAGCATCGTTCCGGCAAACCCGGCTTTCGTCTTGAGCATCGCATCATCCGTCGCGACGGCAGCGTCATCTGGGTGTTGGTCTCCGGCAGCTTCACCACACACAACGGCGCTCCTGCCGCTTATGGCGTAGTGGTGGACATCACCGACCGTAAAAAGATAGAGGAGCAGCTTCGCATTGACGAAGAGCGCTTCCGCATCGCGCTTGCGCAAACAGACAACACCATTTTCGATTATCACATTGCCACAAAGGTGATGATTCACGCGGATAAATCCGCAGCTATGTATGGTCTTGCACACGAAACACACAATGTACCGGATTTCTTGGTGGAGCAAAAGGTCATCCACCCGGATCATGCTTCCGAGTTCTTGGAAATGTATCAGCAAATCAGTTCCGGTGCCCCCACCGCGTCTTGTATCATTCGGGCGCAAAAGGTGGATGGGCAATATGCGTGGCGTAAAATTACGATGACCAACATCTATGATCAAAGCGGCAACGCCGTTCGCGCCGTAGGCATGCTTGAAGATATTGACGAGCAAACGCGGCGGGAGGCAACGCTGCTGGAGCGCTCCCAACGCGATCCGCTCACCGCGCTCTACAACAAAGGCACCACGGAAAGCCAAATCAAAAAGCTTTTAGACTGCGAAAATCACTCTGGCGTTCTGTTTATCATCGATGTCGATTCTTTCAAAGGGGTCAATGATCACTACGGTCATCTGTTTGGCGATTTTGTTCTCTCAGAAGGCGCACAGCGTATCATCCGCCTCTGCCGTCACGAGGACATCATCGGGCGTGTCGGCGGCGACGAATTTCTTCTCTACTTGCAAGGCTCCTTCACCGCAACCGCGGCATTGCACAAAGCAAATGAAATTTGCGCCGCATTTGCGCAGCAGTTTTCACATAAAGGTGTCAGCGCAACCATCACCTGTACCGTTGGTCTTGCCATTTATCCCATTGATGGAGACTGTTTTGAAACGCTTTATCAAAAAGCGGATATTGCACTCTATCACGCAAAGCGCAATGGTAAAAATCGCAGCTGCTTGTACAACCCCGGTATGGGTTCCCATCTGGAATGGGTGCCATACAGCAACACGCAGATCGACGAGCCCGTTTCCATCCGGTCGCTGTCGCCGAATCTTTAACATCGCGTCCTCGCAAACCTCTGACATCTGCCTCCCGCTAAAGCGGAAGTCTGCTATCTCCGGTTGCTC